>JBIKLC010000017.1:0-65559 GCA_044360025.1 Rubrivivax sp.
AAGGTGGCGCGCCTGCACCTGAAGAAGGTCGGCGCCATGCTGACGGAGCTGACGGACGAGCAGGCCGCCTACATCGGCGTGCCGAAGCAAGGCCCGTTCAAGGCCGAGACCTACCGCTACTGAGCGTGCCGAAGGCGCCGGTCCTGCCGGCGCCTTGCTTCCCTCCGACCATGGCGCCAGAATGGCGCCATGGTTCCATTCTGGAGGCATTGATGGCGGTCAGCTTGTCGATCAAGGACGTGCCCGAGGCCCTGGCACGGCGGCTGCGCGAGCGTGCGCAGCGCAATCACCGTTCGCTGCAGCGCGAGCTGATGGCCATCGTGGAAACCGCAGCCCTGGGGCCTGCGCCTGCCCCTGCGCCAGACGCCGACCCTGCCAAGCGCATTGAAGAGCCCGAAGCCAGCTACGCGACCGCACCCAGGCACCCGGGCAAAGCCGCTGGCGCCGGTAGCGAGGCGGCGCAGGCAGACGGGCTGCTGGCCGAGCTCGACCGTATCGTTGAAGGCAGCCGCTGGGGCCAGGCACCTTTGCTGACGCGCGATCAGTTGCACGACCGTGCGCTTGCCCGCGAGTTGGACTTCGACGCCCGCGAAGCCGAGTTGCGCCAGGCCCGCGCCGCCGGGTCTGCCCGGTCCCGCTGAAGCCACCAGGTCGACGACCGCATGGCTACCCCCTACTTCCTCGACACCAACATCCTCGTGTACGCCACCTCGTTGGCAGAAGACCACCAACCCAAGCGAGAAGCGGCGCGAGCATGGACGGCCCGCACCGACTGGGGCGTCTCCACCCAAGTGCTGATGGAGCTGTACGCGCAGGCCCGGCAGCCGCGGCACGGCCTGCTGCCCACGGCGGCGCAGGCGCTGGTCGAAAGCATCGCGGCGCGCCGGCCCGTGGTGCCGGTCGACCGCGACACCGTGCTTGAGGCGCTGGCCCTGCGCCACCGGCACTACATCTCGCACTGGGACGCAGCCATCCTGTGCGCCGCGCGCCGGCTGGGGGCGCACACCGTGGTCAGCGAAGACATGGTCGCGGGGCAGGACTACGGCGGCGTGCGCGTGCTCAACCCGTTCCAGCCCACGCCGCTGGCACCGGAGCAAGGCTGACATGGGCCTCTTCGACACCGTGCGCTGCAAGCGGCCGGTTCCCTTGCCCGACGGCGTGGCGGTTGAGGCCGATTGGCAGACCAAATCCCTGGGCTGTACCCTGAGCGAGTACACGCTCACGGCCCAAGGCCGCCTGCTGCAGGCCGAAGGCCGCGACACCGGTTTCCACGGCGTGCTGCACTTCCACGGCGTGGGCAGCGATGGCCTGCTGCACCGCTTCGAAGCCAAGTTCACCGACGGCCAGCTCCAGCATCTGCTGCCCGCCGGGCAGGCCCATTTCAGCGACGAAGGCTTGCGCCTGCAGCCTGAACACCAAGCCTCGGCTTGCCCCATGAGCACCCCATGAGCACCGCCCGCCACCGCTTCCTGGAACTGCTCAAGCGCGACATCCTCGAGCTTGACGCCGCCGAGCTGGATTTCGGCATCTACCGCGTGCTCAACCACCGCCGCGCGGCGCTGGAGGCCTTCCTCGCCACCGAGCTGCCGGCGCGCATCACCGCCACGCTGGCCACGTTGCCCGGCGCAGCCACCGAAGACGAAGAGGCCCGCGTCTACAACGCCCTGTACACCTTCTTCTCGCGCTACTACGACAGCGGCGACTTCCTGCCCCGCCAGCGCCGCGGCAAGGCCGGGCGCTACAGCGTGCCGTATGACGGCAGCGACACCCACTTCCACTGGGCCACCAAGGGCAGCCACTACGTGAAGAGCGGCGAGCGCTTCGCCGCCTACGCCTACAAGCAGGCCGATGGCACGCGCGTGCGCCTGGTGGTGCAGGCGGCGAGCGTGGAGCGCGACAACGCCAAGGGCGCGCATCGCCACTACCTGCCGGTGGCGCTGCACGCGCCGAGCCCTGCTCACGCCGGTGAATGGCGGCTCGCCTTCGAGCACCGCGCGCTGACCGAGGCCGAAGCCAAGGCCGCGGGCGCCCTGCGCAAGGCCCGGGGCGGCGCGTCCGATGAACCTGCCGCTGCAGCCGCTGACGCCCCCGATGCCGACGACGCTCCCGCCGCCGAAGGCGCCAGCGTGCAAGACCGCCTCGTCAACGCCTGGTTCGCGCAGGCCACGCTGCCCGCGCCGGTGGATGCCGCGCTGCTGCTACGCCACGCGCTGCGCTACGCCAAGGGCCAGAGCACCGACTTCTTCGTGCACCCGCAGCTGGGCGCCTTCCTGCGCGACGAGCTCGACCACTACCTGCAGACCGAGTTCGTGCACCTGTGGGACGTGCCCGACGCCGCGCTCGCCCGCGAGCGCGGCAAGCTGGCCGTGGCGCGCGACATCGGCCGCGCCATCATCACCGTGCTGGCTGCGCTGGAAGATCTGCAGGCCGCCTTGTTCGAGAAGCGCAAGTTCGTGATGCAGGCGCATTACCTGGTGATGTGCTCGTGGCTGGCAAAGCAGAGCGAGGCCGGCGCGGCGCTGGTAAAGCAGGCCTGCGGGCACGCGCCACAGGTGGCCCGCTGGCGGCAGTGGCTGGGCGAGCCGGCTGGCAGCAACGCCAGCGGCACAGAATTGCTGGCCCGCTACCCCCACCTGCCGCTGGACACGGGCCTGTTCGACGAAGCCTTCCATTGGGCGGTGCTGGCCGAAGTACCCGATGTGCAGGGCGCTTTGGGCGGCGTGCTTGTGCACGGCGACAACTACGCGGCGCTGCGCACGTTGCAGGCGCAGTGGCGCGAAGGCGTGAAGTGCGTGTACATCGATCCGCCGTACAACACCGGCAACGACGGGTTTCTGTACAAGGACGACTACACGCGGCACGCAGCCTGGGCGTCGTTGGTTTTCGAGCGCGTTGGGGCAGCTAGGCCGCTTTCGTCGCAGCCCAGTCCGGTTTTCGTCAGCCTTGACGACAACGAAGCTCACAACGCCCGATCTGTGATCGCAGATGCGCTTGGGGCAGACAGCTTTGCGGCGTCGCTTGCATGGCTAAAGCGCTACGCGCCGCCCCCCGATACAAAGGGCTTCGGCTACACGCACGAGTCCGTGCTCGCATTTACGCTGGGCGAGGGATTCGAGCCCAGAGCACTGGCAAAGACCGAGGCTCAGGCAGCGCGCTACAAGAACCCCGACAACGACGCACGTGGGCCTTGGAAAGCGATGGACTACACCTGTCGCTTTACGGCTGATGAGCGCCCGAAGCTGTTTTATCCGGTTCTGCATCCGGCGACGGGGGCAGAGGTATGGCCTAAGCGTTCCCGCGTCTGGGCCTTCTCTCGCAAGGAACATGAGGCGCACGTCGCGCAGTCACGCATATGGTGGGGGAAGGACGGCAAATCAACCGTACCTGCACTCAAGAACTTTGCGACCGACGTCGAAGAAGGACGTCGGCTTGGTTCCGTCTTGCATTCCGATGACGCAGGCCACACAGACGAAGCAGCGAAGGAATTGCGTGCTCTCTTCGATGGACTGAAGTTCACAAGCAAGCCCAGCCGCTTGGTGCAGACGCTCGTTACGGTCAGTGCTGACGAAACGGCAGCAGTCCTCGACTACTTCGCCGGCTCCGGCACTACCGCCCACGCCGTCATCAACCTGAACCGCGACGACGGCGGCACGCGGCGCTTCATCCTGGTGGAGCAGGGCGAGTACTTCGACACCGTCACGCTGCCGCGCGTGGCCAAGGTGATGGCCTGCCCCGAGTGGAAGGACGGCCGCCCCAAGGACGGCGTGGCCCACCACCCGACCGACGGCGACGACGCCGACGACCACTGGGCCGCGCGCACGCTGCCCATCGTGCAGGTGCTGCGCATCGAACGCTACGAAGACAGCCTGGACGCGCTGGCCCTGCCCGGCGCTGTGGCCGATGCGGCGCAAGGCGAACTGGCCGGTTTCGATGCGCTGCTGCGCTACGTGGCCGACACCGTGGCCGACGCGCAGGCGCCCAGCAACCCCGTGCGCCTGTCCACCGCCGCGCTGAAGCGCCCGCTGCACTACCGGCTGCCCACCGTGTGGGAGGGCCAGGCCGTGGAACGGCCGGTGGACCTGCTGCACACCGCACTGCTGCTGCTGGGCCTGCACCTGGTGCGCGTGCGCCATCTGCAGCGCCCGCCCGCCGCCGCCGGCGGCTTGGCGCTGCTGGCCGAAGTACGCCCGCACCGCCCCGGCCAGCCGGCCGCTGCTGTGCCGCTGGAACTGCTGCTGTTGCGCGAGCACGACCTGGAAGACCTGCCCCCCGCTCAACAGGCCGCCCACGCCCGCGCCGAGTACGACTGGCTGGCCACGGCCGTGCAGCAAACGCTGGGCCGCACGCTGGCCAGCTACGCCTGCGTGCACCATAACCGCGACCTGCTGCTGCCGGGCGATGGCGAACACGGCCAGAGCATCGACGCCGCACTCGCCGCCGCCATGTGGCAGCGCGATCCGGCGTTCTCGCCACCGGCTGCGGCTGCGGTGGACGCGACCACAGGCACGCCCGCGGCGCTGGCCTGAAGCGACCCGCGCCCCGCCTCGCCATGCCCACCCGCCGCGCACCCGCAGCCACCACCAAGGGCAGCTCCGTCGCAGGTTCGCGCTGCAGCGGCCGCGCCGTGCGCCCGCCGTTCACGGCCAGCCTGCTGCTGCCGCGGGCCTTTGCCGCGGCGTTCGGCCTGCGTGAGACGGCTCTGCAAGAGCTACTACGCGGCGCCGACACCGGCCGCGACGCCGCCGGCAGCAGCGGCTGCGCCCGCGCCCTGGGCGCCGTGCCCGGTAGCGCCGCGATGGCCGACGCCCTGCGCCGCTGGGACATCGCCGTCGGCTGCCACCAGGCCGCCATCGGCGAAGCGCGCGCAGCGCACGCGCTAGCCGCCGGCCACCCGGCCCTGCCCTTACGCCTGACGCACTTCCAGTGGCTGGCCTGTGCCGTGGTGGAGTGGCACCTGGAAGCCCTGGTGCGCGACGCCGCCGCGCACGTGGCGCACATCGAGACCCTGCGCGAACGCGAGCTGCCGCACCTGCCGCCCTACACGGCGGCCGAAGCCCGCAAGCTGGCCTGCTTCATGGCCACGGGCGCCGGCAAGACGCTGGTGCTGCACATGAACCTGCGGCAGTTCATCGCCCACAAGCTGTTCGAGCCGCAGCAGGTGCTGCTGATCACGCCGAACGAGAGCCTGTCGCGCCAGCATGCCGAGGAACTGCAAGCCTCGGGGCTCGCCGGGCAGGGGGTGGGCATCACCGAGATCACGAAGTTCTACGTCGATGAGCCCGGTGCCCGCCGGCCCAAGAAGGGCGTGAGCGAGCCCACCTCGCGCTACGAGGGCCCCAACCTGCTGCTGGTGGACGAGGGCCACAAGGGCGGCGGCAGCGGTGGCGAGAAGGACTGGAAGCTCATCCGCGAAACGCTGGCGGGCGGTGCCACCGAGGCGCAGGCCGGCTTCACCTTCGAGTACTCGGCCACCTTCGCGCAGATTGCCGACAAGGACGAGGCCCTATACGACGAATACGCGCGCTGCGTGGCGGTGGATTTCGGCTACGCCCGTTTCTGGCGCGAGGGCTACGGCAAGCAGCCGCGGCAGATCAACGCCGGGCAGGCGGCGGGTGCTGACTTTGCTCTGACGGCCGGCCTGCTGGCCTTCTACCAGCAGCGGCTGGCCTGGGCGCTGCACCGGCCGCTGGCGCGCGAGGTGCTGGCCGCCGCGCCGCTGATGGCCTGCGTGGGCAAGGACGTCACGGCCGGCGGCGCCCAAGCCGACGTGGCGCTGCTGCTGGGCTTTCTGGGCCGTGCATGCGCCGATGGCGCATGGCTGGCCGATCGCGTGGCCGAGGTGCTGGCCGGCGGCGACCCCGCACAGGCCGGCTTCGACATCCCACCGCTCGATTTGCGCTGGCTGCGCCAGCAGCTGGCCGAACGCGGCTGGGGCGCGCCTGAGCTGGCGGCCGATGTGGCTTTGCGCGTGTTTGGCGGCGCCGGGCGCCTGAGCGTGCACCTGATCAGCCTGCAGGAACTGGGCCTGAAGAGCCTGGGCGCAGCCGACGACGCCTACTTCGGCGTGGTGCGCGTGGGCGAGGCCAAGAAGCTGGCCGACACGCTGGTGGCTGCGAAGCTGGCCGCCGCGGGCGAGCCCGACCGCGTGGCCGGCAGCCTGTTTGCGCGGCTCGATGCCGACGAACGGCTGACGGTGCTGATCGGCGCCAAGATGTTCATCGAAGGCTGGTCGAGCTGGCGCGTCAGTGCCCTGGGCTTGATGAACGTGGGCAGGAGCCCGGGCGCCGAGATCGTGCAGCTCTTCGGCCGCGGCGTGCGCCTGCGCGGGCGCGCCTTCAGCCTGCAGCGCGAAGAAGACGCGCCGCTGCCGGTGCAGGTGCTGCAGAGCCTGCAGGTGTTTGGCGTGAAGGCCGACTACCTGCAGCAGTTCCTGGCAACGCTGGCGCTGGAGGGCGTGAAGACGCAGGTGCTGCACGTGCCGGTGACCCTGGCGCACGAGCCGTTGGCGGGCCTTGGCCTGAAGACGTTGCGCACGGGCGATGAACGCTTCAGCGGCTGCGTGGCCTTCGATCCTGATCCCGACACGGAAGCCGGCGCCGTGGCTCCAGAGCATCTGTGCATCGACCCCCAACTGCGCGCATCGGCCGGCCTGGCTGGCGCGCAGGCGCTGGGGCCGGCCCCAGTGCTCACACCATCGCTAGCAGGCTTCGTCGACGCCGAGGTGGCGTTCCAGCACGCGCTGCAGGTCAAGCGCCGGCAGGGCCTGGTGGGACTGGTGTTTTCGTCGCGCAACCTGCAGCGCTGGCTGGCCCGCTGCACGGTGCGTGCGCCACAGGGCTGGTTCGAGCACCGCGAACTGGGCGCGGCAAGGCGCGCCACCGTGGCCCTGCAGGCGCTGGAAGCTGGCCTTGTGCGTGCGTGGCGGCTGGCCGAGCGGCTCTGGCGGATGGAGCAACTGGCTGTCGTGACGCTGGACGAAGGCAACGCCGGGCTGCCGCAGCAGATGGTGGCGGGCGAGCCGCGCAAGGTGTGGCGCGTGGAAGTGGACGTGGCCCGCGGCGTGAACGACACCGTGCTGGCCGCAGTGCGCGACGTGGTACGGGCCGGGCTCGCGCCCGAGGCGCTGATCGCCGACGTGCAGGCGGTGCTGGCTCGCCATGGCCCGCACCTGCTGGACCTGGTGCCGCGAGTGCAGGCCCTCATCGAGAACCATGCCGAGCTGCAGCGTGACGCGCTGGAGCTGCCGCTGCCGCGCCTGCATGGCCTGCCGCACCTGTTCACGCCCTTGCTCGCCGAGAAGGCGCTGCCCTCTGGCGCCGCGCAGCCGACTCCGAAAGGACAGCTGGGCCTGTTCGACGCGGCAGAGTGGACACCCAACGCGGCAGTGCAAATCCGGCCGCCGGCCCTGAACCCTGGCGAAACCACGTTCGTGTGGAACCTTCGGGCATGGTGGCAAGAGCATCACGCCCATGCGCCCTGGAACGAAGTCAGCCTTTACCTGCTGCGAAACCCTGCCGCCGGCGGCCTGCGGCTGTGGCGAGACAGCGGCTTCGCGCCCGACTTCATGCTGTGGTTGCAGCGTGGGCCGAAGCAGGTGCTGAGCTTGGTCGATCCCAAGGGCCTGGCCCGCCAGTGGCCGGTCGACAAGATCGAACTGATCGCAGAGCTTGAAGCCCGGGCGCTGTCGGTGCCAGTGCGAGGCGCCCTGCTGTCGGTTTCGGCGCCCGACGCCGCCGCGCTGCCACCGGGGCAGTCCGGTGCTCCGGACGCGCTTTGGTCGCAACGCGTCCTGCTGCAGCACGACCCGCAGCACCTGGATCGCCTGATGAATCACCTGCTCGCCGCGCTGGATGCGGCAACCCCACCATGAACACCCCCGTCCCCATCTCTTTTGAGTTCTTTCCCCCCAACACCCCCGTCGGCAGCGAGAAGCTGAAGACGGTGGTGTCGGAGCTGGCGGCCGTGCGGCCGGAGTTCTTCAGCGTCACCTACGGCGCTGGCGGCGCCACGCGCGAGAAGACGCTGGCCACGGTGAAGGACATCGCGGCGATGGGCCATGAGGCCGCCCCGCACCTGAGCTGCGTGGGCAGCACGCGGCAGGGCATCCGCGAGATCCTCGATACCTACCGCGCGCAGGGCATCCGGCGCCTGGTGGCGCTGCGCGGCGACCTGCCCTCGGGCACCGCCGTGGCCGGCGAGTTCCGCTACGCCGCCGACCTGATCGCCTTCGTGCGCGAGTCGCAGGGCGCCGACTGGCACATCGAGGCCGCCGCCTACCCCGAGTACCACCCGCAGCAACGCTACGCCCGCAAGGACCTCGCGCACTTCGCGGCCAAGATGAAGGCGGGTGCCGACAGCGCGATCACGCAGTTCTTCTTCAACCCCGACGCCTACTTCCACTTCGTCGACGAGGTGCGCAAGCTGGGGGTCGATGCCCCCATCGTGCCGGGCATCATGCCCATCCACAACTACGCGAAGATCGCGCAGTTCGCGGCCCGCGACGGCATCGAGATCCCGCGCTGGGTGGCGCTGAAGATGGAAGGCTTCCTGGACGACGCGGCCAGCGTGCGCGCCTTCGGCATCGAGGTCGTGGCGCGGCTGTGCGAGCGCCTGGTGGCTGGCGGCGCGCCCGCCATCCACTTCTACACGCTCAACCAGAGCGCGCTGAGCCTGGACGTCTGCCGCCGCCTGGGCTGGCTCTGAGCCCGGCCCCGGGGCCTGCGCCTCAGGCCCCCCCGGGGCCGCGCCAGGCCAGGCCCTCGTCGGTGAGCATGGCGTCCAGCGGCACGTCGTGCGGCTCGGCCTCGAGCCAGGGCACGAAGCCGTGCGCATAGGCCAGGCCCACCGTCGTGGGCCGCGGCTCCAGCGTGGCCAGCGTGCGGTCGTAGAAGCCGCCGCCATAGCCCAGCCGCACGCCGCCCGGCCCGTAGCCCACGCAGGGCACCAGCAGCAGCGTGGGGTGGAACACCGGCGTGTCCCGGGGCTTGGGGATGCCGTAGGCGTCCTCCTCCATCTCGCAGCCGGGGAACCACATCTGGAAGCGCAGCTGCTTGGTCTGTTTGTCGGTCACCGGCAGGCCAATGACGCGGTTGTCGTCGGCCTCGGCCCAGCGGTACAGCGCCGGCAGCGCGTCGAACTCGCCCTTGATGGGCCAGTAGGCGCCCACGGCGAGGTCTTTGCGCTCCAGCAGGAACACGCGCAGCACCTCCTGCAGGTGCATGGCGCGCTGGTGGCGGTCGATCAGCGTCTGGCGCTCGGCCTGCAGTTGGCGGCGCAGCGACTTCTTGTCGCGCGAGGGCTCGAACGAAGGCAGGGTGAACGACATGGCGGGGCGGCGGGCTGAAGGCTGCGACCCGCCATTGTCCCCGCTGAAGCACGCCCTGCGCCAGCGGCGCCGGATCGCCGCACCCGGCCCGCTTCGGCAGGCCGGGGATGATCGCCGCACGCCGCTCGCGCCAGCGGGCGATGCGCTAGATTCGGCCGCATGAGCCGTCCGACACCGCCATTGTGGCGATCCCTGCTGAGCACCGGCGCCGCGCTGCTGGCGCTGGGGTCGACCGCCGTGCAGGCCCAGACCCCGCGCAGCGGCCCCTCCGTGCTGGCTGCCGGCACCGACGACACCCTGCTGCAGGCCCGCGAGGCCCTGCGCCGCAAGGACCAGGCCGCGCTCGCCGCCGCCGCCGCCAGCCTGCAGCGCGCGCGCCACCCGCTGGCGCAGTGGGCCGACTACTGGGCGCTCACGAACCGTCTGGCCGAGACGCGTCAGCCCGACCTCGACGCCTTCTATGCCCGCTGGCCGGGCACCTACGTCGAGGACCGGCTGCGCAACGACTGGCTGCTCGAGCTGGGCGCCCGGCGCGACTGGGCCAACTTCCGCGTCGAGTTCCCGCGCTTCCGCATGAACGACGACCGCGAAGTCACCTGCTACGCCCTGCTCACGCAGCACGAGGACGGCGTGGACGTGCGCGCCGCCGCGCAGGCCGCCTGGCTGGCGCAGCGCGAGCTCGACGACGGCTGCCAGCTGCTCGCCAGCACCTTGCGCGCGGCCGGCCGTCTGGCGGATAGCGACGTCTGGGCCAAGGCGCGCGCCGCCGCCGAGGCCAACCGCCCGCGCGCGCTGCGGGCCGCCGTGGCGCTGCTCGACCCCGCGCTCGAGCGCCACGCCGCCGAGCTCTGGGAGAACCCGCAGCGCTGGCTCGAACGCACGGCGCGCCCCGCCGCGCCGCAGTCCTTCGAGCTGGAGCTGCTGGCGTTGACGCGCCTGGCCGCCACCGACCCCGACACCGCCGCCGCGCAGCTGGCCGCGCTGGCACCGCCCGCCGACCCCGGCCGCGCCCGGCTGCCGCTGGGCCACCAGGCCCTGGCCTGGGCCCAGGTGGCGCGGCAGTCGGGCCTGCGCCTGCAGCCGCAGGCGCTGGACCACGCGCTGCGCGCCTGGGCCGCCTGGGACGCCGCCGCGCGCCCGGGCACGCCAGTGCCCTTCAGCGCCGAGGCGCTGGCCTGGCAGGTGCGCGCCGCGCTGCGCGCGCCGGAGTCCGACAGCCGGCGCTGGCCGCTGGTGCAGCGCGCCATCGACGCCATGGCGCCGGCCGACCGCGCCGACGAGGCCTGGGCCTACTGGCGCGCCCGCGCCGTGCTGGCGCAGGCCGCCCCCGGCCCCGCGGGCGAGGCCTCGCGGCAGGGCGCTCGCGAGGCCCTGCAGGCCCTGGCGCCGCGCCTGAGCTTCTACGGCAAGCTCGCCACCGAGGAACTGGGCCGCGAGGTCGTCCCGCCGCCGCCGCCCGCGCCGCCGACCGAGCCCGAGCTGGCAGCCGCCCGCCAGCGCCCGGGCCTGGAGCGCGCGCTGCAGCTCATCGCGCTGGGCCTGCGCAACGAGGGCGTGCGCGAGTGGAACTTCACGCTGCGCGGCATGGCCGACCGCGAACTGCTGGCCGCCGCCGAGATGGCCTGCGCCAGCGAGGTCTGGGACCGCTGCATCAACACCTCGGACCGCACGCGCGCCGAGGTCGACCTGCGCCAGCGCTTCCCGACCCCCTTCCGATCGGAGGTGGTGGCGCAGGCACGGCGCACCGGCCTCGACCCCGCGGTGGTCTACGGCCTGATCCGCCAGGAGAGCCGCTTCATCATGGACGCACGCTCGCACGTCGGGGCCTCGGGGCTGATGCAGCTGATGCCCGCCACGGCCCGCTGGACCGCACGCCAGGTGGGCCTGACCTGGAGCCCGGCGATGATCAACGACCGCGACGTCAACCTGCTGCTGGGCAACACCTACCTGAAGCGCGTGCTCGAGGACTTCGGCGGCTCGCTGGCCATGGCCACCGCGGCCTACAACGCCGGCCCGGGGCGGCCGCGCCGCTGGCGCGAGGGCGCCTCGGTCGAGGCCGCCGCCTGGGCCGAGGGCATCCCTTTCAACGAGACGCGCGACTACGTCAAGAAGGTGCTGTCCAACAGCGTCTACTACGCCGCCGTGCTGGGCCAGCCGGTGCCGTCGATCAGGGCCCTGCTGGGGCCGCCGATCGCCCCGCGCCCGCCCGGCGAGCCGGCCCCCAACCGCGACATCCCCTGACCATGCTGGCTCTTTCCTCGATGCGCCGCGTGCTGGTGCTGGGCGGCAGCGGCTTCGTTGGCCGCGCCCTGTGCGAACACCTGGCGCAGGTCGAACCCGCTCTGCGCCTGCTCGTGCCCACCCGCCGCAACGCCCACGGGCAGGCCGTGCGGCCCCTGCCCAACGTCGACCTCGTCACCGCCGACGTGCACGACGAGGCCGCGCTTGCGCGGCTGGTCGCGGGCTGTGACGCCGTGGTCAACCTGGTGGCCATCCTGCACGGCAGCGAGGCGGCCTTCGAGCACGTGCACGTGGCGCTGCCGCGGCGCATCGTGGCGGCCTGCGCCGCGGCCGGCGTGCGCCGGGTGGTGCACGTCAGCGCGCTGGGCGTGGCGGCCGATGCGCCGTCGCGCTACCTGCGCAGCAAGGCCGCGGGCGAGGCGGTGTTCACCGGCTCGGGCCTGGCGGTGACGGTGCTGCGCCCCTCGGTGATCTTCGGCGCGCACGACCGCTTCCTCAACACCTTCGCGCAGCTGCAGCAGCTCGCGCCCTTCATGCCGCTGGCCTTCGGCGGCGCGCGCTTCCAGCCGGTGTGGGTGGGCGACGTGGCCGCGGCCATCGCCGCCGCGCTCGATCGGCCCGCCACTGCGGGGCAGGTCTTCGAGTGCGCGGGCCCGCGCGAGGCCACGCTGTCGGAGCTGGTGCGGTTGTCGGGCCTGTGGGCCGGCGTGCCACGGCCGCAGCTGCCGCTGCCGGGCTGGGCAGGCTCGCTGCAGGCACTGCTGATGGAGCTGATGCCGGGCGAGCCGCTGATGTCGCGCGACAACGTGGCCTCGATGTCGGTGCCCAACGTGGCCAGCGGCACCCTGCCCGGCCTGGCCGCGCTGGGCATCACGCCCACGCCGCTGGAGGCCGTGGCGCCGGGCTACCTGGCCGAGCGCTTCGGCCCGATGCCGCAGGACCGCTTCCGCGCGCGGCGGCGCTGAGCCGGCCCTGGCCGCACGGGCGTGTGGTTAGCATGGCCGCCCGACCCCACCGCGGAGCCCGTGCCATGCAACTGCTGATCGGCAACAAGAACTACTCGTCCTGGTCGATGCGCCCCTGGGTGCTGATGAAGCAGCTGGGCATCCCGTTCGAGGAGGTGAAGCTGCGCTTCGACTTCACCCCGCACTCGGCCTTCCGCAAGGAGGTGGCGCGCTTCTCGCCCGCGGGCAAGGTGCCGGTGCTGCTGGACGACGACTTCTCGGTCTGGGACTCGATGGCCATCATCGAGTACCTGCACGACAAGTTTCCCGGCCGCGGCATCTGGCCGGCAGGCATGCGCGAGCGCGCCCGCGCGCGCAGCCTGTGCGCCGAGATGCACTCGGGCTTTGCCGCGCTGCGCCGCCACTGCCCCATGAACATCGAGGCCGCGCTGCCCGACGTGGGCGAGCGCGTGTGGGCCGAGCAGGCCGACGCGCGCGACGACGTCATGCGCATCGAGACGGCCTGGCTCGAAGCGCTCGCCGCCAGCGGCGGGCCCTTCCTCTTCGGCGCCTTCAGCGCCGCCGACGCGATGTACGCGCCGGTGTGCATGCGGCTGCGCACCTACCGCCTGCCGATGACGCCGCATGCCTGGGACTACGTCGGCCGCGTGGCGCTGGCGCCGGGCGTCAAGGCCTGGATCGCCGACGCGCTGGCCGAGCAGGACTTCCTCGACTTCGAGGAGCCCTACCGCACGCACCGCTGAACCCGCCTGCGGCGTGAAGCTCTACGTCGTCGGCGGGGCCGTGCGCGACCGCCTGCTGGGCCTGCCGGCCACCGACCGCGACTGGGTGGCCGTGGGCGCCACGCCCGAGCAGCTGCTGGCCCTGGGCTACCAGCCGGTGGGCAAGGACTTCCCGGTGTTCCTGCACCCCGCCACGCGCGAAGAGGTGGCGCTGGCGCGCACCGAGCGCAAGGTGGGCCCCGGCTACCGCGGCTTCAGCTTCCACGCGGCGCCCGGCGTCACCCTGGAGCAGGACCTGGCGCGCCGCGACCTCACCATCAACGCCATGGCCGAGGCCGAGGACGGCACCCTCGTCGACCCCTTCGGCGGACGCGCCGACCTGGCCGCGGGCGTGCTGCGCCACGTCTCGCCGGCCTTCGCCGAGGACCCGGTGCGCCTGCTGCGCCTGGCGCGCTTCGCGGCGCGCTTCCCGCACTTCACGGTGGCCCCCGAGACCGAGGCGCTGCTGGAACAGCTGGTGCAGGCCGGCGAGGTGGACGCGCTGGTGGCTGAGCGCGTGTGGCAGGAACTCGCGCGCGGCCTGATGGCGCCGCGGCCCAGCCGCCTGCTGCAGGTGCTGCGCGGCTGCGGCGCGCTGGCGCGGCTGCTGCCGGGCCTGGCGGCGCTGCCGCCCGCTGCGGCTCGGGCCCACGAGGCCACGCTGGACCGCGCCGCGGAGGCCGGCCCCGCCGCCGCGCCGCTGCCGGTGCGCGCCGCGCTGCTGCTGCAGCCGCTGGGCGGCGAGGCGGCCGCGCAGCACGCCGAGGCCCTGCGCGCCGATGCCGACAGCCTCTGGCTGGCGGCGCGCCTGCCCGCCGCCCACGCCCCGCTGCAGGCGCTGGCTGCCGCGCCCGAGGCCGAAGCCCTGCTACAGGCCCTGGAACGGCACGATGCCCTGCGCCGCCCGGCGCGCTTTTCGCTGCTGCTGGCCGCCAGCGACCTGCTGGCCGGGCACGGCGGCCACGCCCGGGCCCTGCAGCCGCACGTCGACGAGCTGGCGGCCTGGCCCACCACGGCGGCCGCAGCCACCGCGCAGGCCCAGGGCGCGCGCGGCCCCGCCGTCGGCGCGGCGGTGCGCGCGGCGCGGCTGGCGCACCTGCGGCAGCGGCTGGCAGGCGGCTGACGCCGGCCCGGCGCGGCGCCGCGCCGCACGCGCGCGGCCGATCCGTGCCACCATGCGCGGGCCTTCACCCGGGGAGGTTCCGCCATGCTGTTGTCCGACGGCATTCGCCGCATCGGTTTTCGCAAGTGGTACGAGCGCACGCTGCTGGCCAGCCACGCCCACCTGGTGCTGTGCTTCCTGTGCTTCATCGGCGTGTTCGCCGCCTTCGAGGCCACGGGGCGCTTCACCAGCGTGGGCGACCGCCTCACGGACGTCGCCACCATCCTCATCTGCACCGTCACCGGCGCCTGGGCGCTGCGGCGCTACCTGCGGCTGATGGCGCGCGCCGAGTCGGCCGCCAACCAGGCCGAATGCCCGCGCTGCCGCGTCTACGGCCGGCTCGTGCTGCAGAAGGCCGACGCCGAGGGCGACGAGGTCGAGGTGCACTGCAGCAAGTGCGGCCACGGCTGGACGATCGATCCGTGATCGAACCCGTGCTGCTGTGGAGCCCTAGATCAGCAGCCCGATCAGCGCCATCAGCACCGACAGCACGACCGAGCTGGCCAGCGGCACGTGCCAGGTGCGGCCGCGCAGCTTGAAGCTGAAGTCGCCCGGCAGGCGGCCCAGGCCGATCTTCGTCATCCAGCCGTGCAGCACGTTGAACACCAGCGTGGCCAACAGGAAGACGATCACCCAGCGCATGGCTACAGCGTGTGCGAGCGGTCGCCCGCCACGAAGCCCAGCGGCCCGGCCGCGCCGAAGGCCAGGCCGCGGCCCAGCATCAGCACCTTGAACAGCTCGCCCATCTCGTGCTCGTTGACCAGCCGCGCAGCCATGGTGCGCGCGGGCAGGTCGGTGTCGTGCAGCCGCTCGGCGATGCCGGCGTTGAAGAGGAAGCGGGCCTGGCTGGTGTAGCCCAGCACGTCCAGGCCGGCGTCCTGCGCGGCCAGCGCCAGGGCGCTGAAGTTGACGTGCGCGGTGATGTCCTTCGCGCCCACGTCGGCCAGCGGGTCGGCATCGGCGCGGTGGGCGCGGTGGCACATCAGCGTGCCGCCCAGGCGCTGGGGGTGGTAGTACTCGTGCTCGGGGAAGCCGTAGTCGACGAGGAAAACCGCGCCGCGGGCCAGCCGCTCGGCCAGGCCGCGCACGAAGGCCTCGGCCTGGGGGTGGATCTCGGTGGTGGTGCCGGGCACGAAGGGCCCGGCGTGCGGCGGCCGCAGCGCCGCCGGGCGGTCGGCCCAGGCGAAGCCCGCGCCGCGCAGCGCCACGCCGCGCTCGAACCACTGCGTGCCGTCGAAGTGCAGCAGCGTCACGGGCATGGCGTCGAGCACCTCGTTGCCCACCACCACGGCGTGCAGGGCCTCGGGCCAGGCGTCGAGCCACTCGACGCGCCCGGCAAAGGCCGCCAGGCGCTGCTGCTGGCGCTGCCGCAAGGCGGCCGAGAGCTCGACGATGCGGTAGCGGCGCACGCGGCCGCCCAGCGCGCCCAGCAGCTGCGCGGCCAGCGCGCCGCTGCCGGCGCCGAACTCCACCACCGTGTCGGCGGCGGCGGCGTCCAGTGCCTCGCCGACGGCGCGCGCCAGCGTGGCGCCGAACAGCGGCGAGAGCTCGGGCGCGGTGACGAAGTCGCTGCCCGACTGCGGCAGGGTGCCGAACAGCGGCGCGCCACGCGCGTAGTAGCCCAGGCCCGGCTCGTACAGCGCCATCGCCATGAAGCGGTCGAAGGGCAGCCAGCCGCCGGCCGCCTGCACGGCCTGGGCGATGCGGGCCTTCAGCGCCGCCGGCCCTTCGGGAAAGGGGGGCACCGATACACTCTCGACCCCGCTGTGTGCAGCCATCGGCGGCATTGTAGGAACCATGCCCCAACGCCCCGTTGTCCTCGTCACCGGCAGTGCTCAACGCATCGGCCTGGCCATCGCGCAGGACCTGGCCGCGCACGGCTGGGACGTCGCCGTGCACTGCCGCCACTGTGCAGCCGCTGAGGCCTACGCCGCCGACCTCGCCGACCTCGCCGACCTCGCCGACCAGGCCACCTGCGATTCACGGGTGGCGGGGCCTTTCTTTCACGTACTGCACGGATGAGCGAGAGCTTCGACGCGGTGGTGATTGGCGGCGGCCCGGCGGGGCTTAGCGCGGCGCTCTGGTGCTCGGTGCTCGGTCTTCGCGCGGCGGTGGTGGAGGCGCAGGCGCACACGGGCGGGCAGCTCCTAGGGATGCCAGATCCCCTGGACAACCTCCCGGGGTTTGCCACTGTGTGGGGCACGGCGTTGGCGGCGACGCTGCGGGCGCAGTGCGACGCCGCGGAGGTTGTCACGGTGGTCGACGCGCACGCGTCGCTCGAGCCTGGCGGGCTGCGGGTACGGGCTGGCGCACGGACTCTGTCAGCACGCGCAGTGGTGCTCGCGACGGGCGTGCGGCGTCGGCGTCTCGGGATCGTGGGAGAGCTCTCCCTGGCGGGAGTGTGGACCAACCTAGGCGCCGACCGAGCGCGTTTTGCGGGGCTCCGGGCATTGGTAGTCGGTGGCGGGGATGACGCCTTCGAGCACGCCCGGCTGCTGGCGCCCCACGCGGCCTCGGTGGTGATCGCGTGTCGGGGGGGAGCTCCGTCGGCGCGGTCGGCGTTGCTCGACGCGGTGCGGGGCGACCGGCGGGTCGCGGTGCGGACGGACACGGTGGTCCTGTCGCTCTCGGGCAACGGACGGGTGGAGCAGGCCAGGCTGCGCGGCCCCAATGGGGTTTCGGAGGAGGGCTTCGACGCGGTGTTCGTCTGCGTCGGCCCAGAGCCTCTGAGCGCAGGTTTCGGAGTGGCCACCGACGGGCGCGGGTACGTGCGGGTCGACCGACTCCAGCGAACGAGCCGACCGGGCGTATTGGCAGTGGGTGACTTATGCTGCCCCGAAGCCCCGACCGTGGCGACGGCGCTAGGTCACGGTGCAATTGCAGCGAAGGTCATCGTCGCGGGTGCGACCACCGCTGCGGCTCCGCGCGCCGACGTGCTCACCCTGCACCGCCTCACACTCCCGGCTCGCATCGGGGTGTACCCCTCCGAATGGGAACGTCCGCAGACGCTGTCCTTCGACATCGCCTTCGAAGTCGATGCAGCGGCCGCCGCGCCCTCCGACGCGCTTCGATGCACTGTGGACTACGCCGCGGTGGCGGCAATGACCGAGGCCATGCTCGAGGAGCAGCATTACAAGCTCATCGAGACGGTGGCCGACCGGCTTGCGACACGCCTCCTCGCGGGTTTCGACGCGCGGGCAGTGCGCGTCAGGGTGACCAAGCCGGGCGTGCCCCAGCCCCACACTTCAGCCTCCATCGAGGTCGAACGTCGTCGCGCGGACTAACCGTCGTCCGTTGTTTGGGCGCACGCGCCGACGTTGTTGTTGCGAGCCCGCTTGCGCGGGTGCCGCAAGCTGATCATGGGCGTGGGCGACGCGTTGGCTTCGCTGAACTGCGCCTGGCCAAGCTGACTCGAGCCATACAATCCTTTGGGGCACTTGGCAAACGCGTGCTCCGACCGCTTGGGGCGACATGACAGGGATAAGCAGCATTCCCATCGTCGAGGCCATGAAGGACCCCCTGAAGCCATCCAAGCGCACTGCCCTCAGGCTCAGGGCTTGCGGCACCTTCATCGTCGTTGTCTACCGACGGATGCCTGAGCTCAAGCATCTGCCAGCCCACCAGCTCGCGCCCCCATCGGCCTCATGAAGATTCAGCGCTCTACACGAAACGACATGACCGACGCCGCCGCCCTGGCCCCGCCCGGCACCGAGCCCGCCCTCGGCGAGCGCAAGGCCCGCTTCGAGGCCAACAAGCTGAGCAAGCGGCTGCACCGCCAGGTGGGCCAAGCCATCGCCGACTTCAACATGATCGAGGCCGGCGACAAGGTAATGGTGTGCCTGTCGGGCGGCAAGGACAGCTACGCGCTGCTGGACATCCTGCTGAGCCTGCGCCAGCGCGCGCCGGTGCCCTTCGAGATCGTGGCCGTCAACCTCGACCAGAAGCAGCCCGGCTTCCCCGAGCACGTGCTGCCCGAGTACCTCACGAAGCACGGGGTGCCCTTCCACATCGAGAAGCAGGACACCTACTCGGTGGTGAAGAAGCTCATCCCCGAGGGCCAGACGATGTGCAGCCTATGCTCGCGGCTGCGCCGCGGCATCCTGTACCGCGTGGCCAGCGAGCTCGGCGCCACCAAGATCGCGCTGGGCCACCACCGCGACGACATGGTGGTGACGCTGCTGATGAACATGTTCTTCGGCAGCATCCTGAAGGGCATGCCGCCCAAGCTGGTGAGCGACGACGGCCGCCACGTCGTCATCCGCCCGCTGGCCTACGTGGCCGAGACCGACCTGGAGCGCTGGGCCGAGCACCGCCGCTTCCCGATCATCCCGTGCACGCTGTGCGGCAGCCAGGACAACCTGCAGCGCGTGCAGGTCAAGGCGATGATCCGCGAGTGGGAGCGCCGCTACCCCGGCCGCATCGACAACATGCTCAGCGCCATGGGCAAGGTCGTGGCCAGCCACCTGATGGACCGGAACTTGTTTCCCTTCACGACGATCCGAGCCGAAGGCCGGCCGGTGGCTGGTGGCGACATCGCCTTCGACGAGGAACTCTGTTCCACGCCCGCCACGGCCATCCTGACGCTGCAGCCCTGGCCCGCGGCACCCGGCGCGACCCCGACCACCACGGAGGACTGACCATGATGACCCCTGCTGCCCTGACCACCGCCCCGGCCAACGCCCCAGACGGCAAGCCGGCCAGGCCACTGCCCAGGCGCGCGCTGCTGGCCGGCGCCGGTGTCGCCGCGCTGTTGCTGCTCGGCGGCTGCGCCTCCGTGAGCACGCTCACCACCGAGGTTTCGAGCTTCGGCGAATGGCCGGCGGGCCGCGGTCCGGGCAGCTACGCGTTTGAGCGCCTGCCCTCGCAGCAGGCGCGCGCCGAGGAGACCGAGTCACTGGAAGCCGCCGCCCGCGGCGCGCTGTCCAGGGCTGGCTTCATCCCCGTGGCCGCCGGTAGCAGCCCCGACGTGCTGGTGCAGGTGGGCACCCGGGTGGGCCGTTCCGAGGCGCCCTGGGCCGACCCCTTCTGGTGGCGCGGCGGGTTCGGCGCCTGGCGCTACAACCCCTGGGCCGGCCCGCGCTGGGGCTACAGCGCGCAATTCGACCTCAACGCTCGCTTCGAGCGCGAGGTCGCCCTGCTCATCCGCGACCGCAGCAGCGGCAAGCCGCTGTTCGAGACGCGCGCCAGCCACGAGAGCGCGTCGGCGTCGGCCAGCGCCCCCATGCTGGCGGCGATGTTCTCGGCCGCGATGACCGACTTCCCTAAGCTCGGGCTGAATCCGCGCCGCGTGACCGTGCCGCTGCAGGCCGAGGCTACCCCGCCGCGCTGAGCGTGGCGTGGGCAGGCGGCATCAGATCGACATCCGCCCCCGCACCCCCAGCGCCTGCATCTCGCTGCCCCGCCCGCGCAGCACAACCTCGCCGCGCTCCATCACCAAGAACTGGTCGGCCAGCGACTCGGCGAAGTCGTAGTACTGCTCGACGAGCACGATGGCCATCGTCCCGCGCGCGGCCAGCGTGCGGATCACGCGGCCGATGTCCTTGATGATGCTGGGCTGGATGCCCTCGGTGGGCTCGTCCAGCAGCAGCAGCTTCGGGCCGGCGGCCAGAGCGCGGGCGATGGCCAGCTGCTGCTGCTGGCCCCCGGAGAGATCGCCGCCGCGGCGCTGCCGCATCTGCTGCAGCACCGGGAACATCTCGAACAGCTCGGCCGGGATCGGGGCCCGGGCGCTGCGACTGGCCAGCCCCATGCGCAGGTTCTCCTCCACCGTCAGGCGGCCGAAGATCTCGCGACCCTGGGGCACGTAGCCGATGCCGGCGCGCACGCGCTCGAAGGGCGCAGCGTGCGTGATGTCGTGGCTATCCAGGCGCACCGTGCCGCTGCGCACAGGCACCACGCCCATCAGGCTGCGCAGCAGCGTCGTCTTGCCCACGCCGTTGCGGCCGAGTACGACGGTCACCTCGCCCGCCCGCGCCTCGAAGGACACCGCGCGCAGGATGTGCGAGCCGCCGTAGGCCTGGTGCAGGGTGTCGACGTGCAGCATACGGTGCTCCGGCTCAGCGTCCGAGGTAAACCTCGACCACCTGGGGGTTGGCCTGCACGTCGGCCAGCCGGCCCTCGGCCAGCACGCGGCCTTCGTGCAACACGGTCACCGTGCGCTGCGTGCCGGCGAGCTGCGCCACGAAGGCCATGTCGTGCTCGACCACCACCAACGAGTGACGGCCCTGCAGCGACAGCAACAGCTCCGCGGTGCGTTCGGTCTCCTCGTCGGTCATGCCAGCCACGGGCTCGTCCAGGAGCAGCAGCTGCGGGTCCTGCGCCAGCAGCATGCCGATCTCCAGCCACTGCTTCTGCCCATGCGACAGCTGCCCGGCGGCGCGGTGCGCGTGCTCGCGCAGGTGGATCAGCGCCAGCAGCTCGTCGATGCGGTCGAGCTGCTCGCCCGACAGCCGCGCGAACAGGCTGGCGCGCGCGCGGCGATCGCCCGCCAGCGACAGCTCCAGGTTCTGCACCACCGTCAGCGGCTCGAACACCGTGGGCTTCTGGAACTTGCGGCCGATGCCCATCTGCGCGATCTCGGGCTCGGAGAAGCGCCGCAGCTCGATGGTGGAGCCGAAGAACAGCTTGCCGGAATCGGGCCGCGTCTTGCCGGTGATGCAGTCCATCAGCGTCGTCTTGCCCGCGCCGTTGGGCCCGATGACGCAGCGCAGCTCGCCGGCGTCGATGGTCAGCGACAGCGCATCCAGCGCCTTGAAACCGTCGAAGCTGACGCTCAGGTCCTCGAGGTACAGCGCCACGCCGTGCGCGAAGTCGGGCTCGGGCAGCGCCAGGCCGCGGCCGATGGTCACGCGGCGGCGCCCGCCGCCTTCGGCCAGGCGCTGCGCGTGGGCAGCGCTGGCGCGTGCGCCGGCCTCCATCAGCTCGGGCGTCATGGCGGCGGCTCCCGGGTGCGCGCGAGCCGGCGCACCAAGCCCCACAGTCCCTGCGGCAGGAACAGCGTCACCGCGATGAACAGCGCGCCCAGGAAATACAGCCAGAACTCGGGGAACGCAGCCGTGAACCAGCTCTTCGCGCCGTTGACGAAGAAGGCGCCGACGATGGGGCCCACCAGGGTGCCGCGGCCGCCGACGGCGGCCCAGATCGCCATCTCGATCGACGCCGCCGGGCTCATCTCGCCCGGGTTGATGATGCCCACCTGCGGCACGTACAGCGCACCGGCCACGCCGCACATCACGGCCGACAGCGTCCAGATCGACAGCTTGTAGGGCAGCGGGTCATAGCCGCAGAACATGGCGCGCGACTCGGCGTCGCGGATGGCCTGCAGCACGCGCCCGTACTTGCTGTGGACGATCCAGCGCGCCATCAGGTACAGGCCGATCAGCACCAGCCCCGACAGCACCGCCAGCCCCACGCGCATCTGCGGCGTGCCGATGGGCAGGCCCAGGATGCGCTTGAAGTCGGTGAAGCCGTTGTTGCCGCCGAAGCCGGTCTCGTTGCGGAAGAACAGCAGCATCGCCGCGAAGGTGAGCGCCTGCGTGATGATGGAGAAGTACACGCCCTGGATGCGCGAGCGGAACGCGAACCAGCCGAACACGAAGGCCAGCAGGCCCGGCACCAGCACCACCAGCAGCATCTGCCCGATGAAACTGTCGGACAGCGCCCAGTGCCACGGGAAGGCCTTCCAGTTCAGGAACACCATGAAGTCGGGCATGTCGCTCTGGTACTGCCCGTCGCGGCCGATCTGCCGCATCAGGTGCATGCCCATGGCGTAGCCGCCGAGCGCGAAGAACAGGCCGTGGCCCAGCGAGAGGATGCCGGCATAGCCCCAGATGAGATCCATCGCCAGCGCGCAGATGGCGTAGCACAGGATCTTGCCCAGCAGCCCGACCATGAAGTCCGACAGGTGCAGCGGGCTGCCCTCGGGCACCAGCAGGTTCAGCGCCGGCATGGCCACCGCCACCAGCAGCACGGCGGCGAGCACGGCGCCCCAGCCGCGCGCACCCAGCCCCGTGAGCGAGGCCCCCGAGGAGCCGGCGCTGCGGCTCATGCCGAACGGCCCTTCAGCGCGAACAGCCCCTGCGGCCGCTTCTGGATGAACACCACGATCAGCACCAGCACCATGATCTTGGCCAGCACCGCGCCGGCCCAGCCCTCGAGCAGCTTGTTAAGCACGCCCAGGCCCAGCGCCGCCACCACGGTGCCGGCCAGCTGCCCCACGCCGCCGAGCACCACGACCATGAAGCTGTCGACGATGTAGCTCTGCCCGAGGTCGGGGCCCACGTTGCCCACCTGGCTGAGCGCGCAGCCCGCCAGCCCGGCGATGCCCGCGCCCAGCGCGAAAGCCAGCGTGTCCACGCGCGCGGTGTCTACGCCAGTGCAGGCGGCCATCGGCCGGTTCTGCGTCACGCCGCGGATGAACAGGCCCAGCCGTGTGCGCGCGATCAGCAGCGCCACGCCGCCCAGCACCAGCGCGGCGAACACGAGGATGGCCAGCCGGTTGTACGGCAGCGTCAGGTTGGGCAGCACGGCAATGCCGCCGGACAGCCACGCGGGGTTCTCGACCGGCACGTTCTGCGCGCCAAACAGCGAGCGCACCGCCTGCATCAGGATGAGGCTGATGCCCCAGGTGGCCAGCAGCGTCTCCAGCGGCCGGCCGTACAGCCAGCGGATGACGCTGCGCTCCATCAGTGCGCCCACCAGCGCCGCGGCGGTGAACGACGCCGGAATCGCCGCCACCACGTACCAGCCGAAGGCGTCTGGCGCGTAGGCCTTGAACAGGTTCTGCGTCAGGTAGGCGGCGTAGGCGCCGATCATCATCAGCTCGCCGTGCGCCATGTTGATGACGCCCATCAAACCGTAGGTGATGGCCAGGCCCAGCGCCACCAGCAGCAAGATCGAGCCCAGCGACAGGCCCGTGAACAGCACGCCCAGCTGTTCGCCCCAGGCTAGGCGTGCGGCCACCGCGTCGGCCGAGCTCTTCAGCGCCAAGCGCACGTCGGCATCTTCCTCAACGGCCAGCCGTTGCAGCAAGAGCGCCCGCGTGGCCGGCTGCGCGCTCGTGGCCAGCTCGCGCGCGGCCTGCAGCCGCCGCGCCGCATCGGGGTGCTGCACCAGCAGCAAGGAGCGCAGCAGCACGAGCTGCTCCTTCAGCGCGGCGTCGGTCTCGGCCGCCGCCGCCTTGTCCACCAGCGCCAGCAGCGCGGGGTCGGCCCCCGCCTTGAGCTCGGTGATGGCCTTCGCACGCGCCTCGCGCTCGGGCGACAACAGCGACAGCGCCGCCAGCGCCGCCTCGAGCTCGCGGCGCATGCGGTTGTTGCTCACCGTGTCCTCGGCGCCAGCGAGCAGCATCGCTTCAGCGCCCGTGGCGGCATCGAAGGCGCGGCCCTCGCGCAGCACGTAGGCGCGGCCCGCAGCCAGCTTGACCGTGTCGTCGGCCAGCGCCCGCACGAAGGGCGCCAGCGCGGGGTCGGCCTCGGCTACCGCGCGGCGCAGCGCCTCGACGCGCGCATCGGTCTCGCCGGCGGCGATGGCCGTGGCCTGCTCGGCCGTCAGCGCCCGCGCCGCGCCCGCTGCGCCCAGCAGCAGGCCCAGCACCAGCGCCAGCTGCAGGGCCAGCCAGACCGTGACGCCCGGCCGCGCAGCGGCAAGCCGCCGCACGGCGCTACGCGGGTTCGCGTGCGTCACGAAGCGGCGAGCCTCAGCCGCGCTTGGCCGGCAGGTTCTGCTTGCCCTTGTTCTCGGGGATGTAGTCGCTCCAGGGGTCGGCAGCCACCGGGCCCGGCGTCTTCCAGACCACGTTGAACTGGCCATCGGCCCGCACCTCGCCGACGAACACGCTCTTGCGCAGGTGGTGGCTCGGGTCCATCGTGCTGGTGATGCCGCTGGGCGCCTTGAAGGTCTGGCCGTACATGGCCTGGCGCACCTTGTCGACGTCGGTGCTCTTGGCCTTGGTCACCGCCTGCACCCACATGTTGAAGCCGATGTAGGTGGCCTCCATCGGGTCGTTGGTGATCGGCTTGTCCTTGTGCCCGGCGACGTTCTTGGCCTTGGCATAGGCCGCCCACTTCTTGACGAACTCGTCGTTGGACGGGCCCTTCAGGCTCATGAAGTAGTTCCAGGCCGCCAGGTGGCCCACCAGCGGCTTGGTGTCGACGCCGCGCAGCTCCTCCTCGCCGACCGAGAACGCCACCACCGGCACGTCGGTGGCCTTCAGGCCCTGGTTGCCGAGCTCCTTGTAGAACGGCACGTTGGAGTCGCCGTTGATGGTGGAGACGACGGCCGTCTTCTTGCCCTCGCTGGCGAACTTCTTGATCTTGGCGATGATGCTCTGGTAGTCGGCGTGGCCGAAGGGGGTGTACTCCTCCATGATGTCGGCCTCGGGGATGTTCTTGGCCTTGAGGAACGCGCGCAGGATCTTGTTGGTGGTGCGCGGGTACACGTAGTCGGTGCCCAACAGCACGAAGCGCTTGGCGCCGCCGCCGTCCTTGCTCATCAGGTACTCCACCGCGGGGATGGCCTGCTGGTTGGGCGCCGCGCCGGTGTAGAACACGTTGGCCGAGAGCTCCTCGCCCTCGTACTGCACGGGATAGAACAGCAGCGCGTTGCTGCTCTCGAACACCGGCAGCACGCTCTTGCGGCTGACGCTGGTCCAGCAGCCAAAGACGGCGGCCACCTTGTCCTGGCTGATCAACTGCTTGGCCTTCTCGGCGAACAGCGGCCAGTTCGACGCCGGGTCCACCACCACCGCCTCGAGCTTGCGGCCGAGCACGCCGCCCTTGGCGTTGACCTCGTCGATGGCCATCAGCACCGTGTCCTTGAGCACGGTCTCCGAGATGGCCATGGTGCCCGACAGCGAGTGCAGCACGCCCACCTTGATGGTGGCGCCCTGCGCGAACGCGGGTCGGCCCACGGCCGCGAGCATGGCGGCGGCTGACAGGGTCTTCAGGGCCTGGCGGCGGGGTTGGGATGCAGCGGACATCGGTTCTCCTTGCGGTGGTTCGGGGGTGGGTGCGGATGCTGCAGTGCAACAGGCGTGCCAGCACCCGGCAGGGGTGCGGACACGCCTGCGGCGATGCGCCGGTGCCCGCGGCGCACGGGAACGTCGCGGCGTGCACCGCCAGCGACAAGGCCCCGCACCAAGTACGGGCTTGAGGCGTCGGCGCGGGCCGCAGCCTGTCGCAGCGTCGTGCCGTTGTGTCGCACTGCACTCGCCCGGCCACGCCGGCTGCGTACAGTGCGCTTGCCGACCAACGCCGCACCATGAACACAACCGCCACCCCCGAACCCGGCGCTCCCTGGCACAGGCGCTGGCAACAGCTGCGCGACGGCAGCGTGCGCGCCTTCCATGCCTACGCGAACTGGCTCGTGGACATCAGCTGGCGGCGCTTCGTCGTGCTGTCGCTGCTGCTGGTCATCGTCATGGCCATCGTGCACGACATGCCGCCCTTCACCTGGACGGTTGAAAACGAGGTGGCCGAGGCGGGCGCACCCGTTGTGATCACGATCGATAGCGATGGCGTGCGCATCAGACCGGACACAAGCGTCGAGGGGGCGGCCAGCACCGCAGGCCAGTCGGCCCGGCAGGCCCAGGCGAGCAAGGTCCCGCCCGGGGCAATTACCGGCGTGCACACCGTGCGCTACGGCATCGGCGACGCGCTGATGCAGTTCACGCTGCTGTGGATCGCGGCCTCGGCCATCCTGAAGTTCACCTACAAGGGCACGCAGCAGGCGCAGAAGCAGGCCGCACGCGCCACCGAGACGGCCGAGGCCGAGAGCCTCAAGCGCCAGGTGGTGGAGGCGCGCATGGCCGCCATGCAGGCCCAGGTGGAGCCGCACTTCCTGTTCAACACGCTGGCCTCCATCGATCACCTGATCGAAACCGACCCGGCGCGCGCCAGCCAGATGCAGAAGAACCTGATCGCGCTGCTGCGCGCCAGCATGCCCACGCTGCGCGAGGCCACGGGCGGCGGTGGCGGCAACGGCGTGCGCGAGCTCGGTCGCGAGATCGCCGTCATCCGCCCCTACCTCGAGATCCTGAAGGTGCGCATGGAAGAGCGCCTCACCACCGAGGTGGCCGTGCCCGAGGGCCTGCTGTCGGCCGAGTTCCCGCCCATGATGCTGCAGACGCTGGTGGAGAACGCCATCAAGCACGGCCTGGAGCCAAAGGCCGAGGGCGGGCACCTGCGCGTGGCCGCCGAGATCGTGCACGGCCGGCTGCAGATGACGGTGGCCGACACGGGCCTGGGCTTCGGCAAGGCCGCCACCTCGGGCACCGGGGTGGGCCTGGCGAACATCCGCGAGCGCCTGCAGCTGCTGTACGGCAGCCGCGCCACGCTGACGGTGGCCGAGAACCAGCCCAGCGGCACGGTGGTGACCATCACCGTGCCCTACCGGATGGCCGAAGAAGTCCCGGCGGCCGAAGCGGCGACCTGAACGCCGCACCTGGAGACCTCCCGCGATGAACAGACCCGCCCCCCGCGCCGTGATCGCCGACGACGAACGCCTGATGCGCGAGCAGCTGCGCGCCCGCCTCGCCGAGGCCTGGCCGCAGCTCGAGATCGTCGCCGAGGCCAGGAACGGCCTGGAGGCGGTGGAGATGGTGCGCGAGCACCGGCCCGAGGTGGTGTTCCTCGACATCCGCATGCCCGGCGCCACCGGCGTGGAGGCCGCGCGGCAGATCGCGCAGCTGCCGCCGCCCGATGGCGAGGCCGACGATGATCCGCTGCTGCCCGAGATCGTGTTCATCACCGCCTACGACCAGTACGCGGTCGAGGCCTTCGAGCAGGGCGTGGCCGACTACGTGCTGAAGCCGGCCGAGCGCGACCGGCTGGCGCTGACCGTGCAGCGCATCCGCCAGCGCCTGGCCGCCCGCGCCGACGGCAGCCTCGACGCACCCCCCGGGCCCCACCTGCAGGCCCTGCTGCACCAGCTGTCGGCGCGCCTGAACCCCAGCCAGGCGCCGCGGTACCTGGAGTGGATCCAGGCCACCGTGGGTCCGAGCATCCAGATGATCCCGGTCGACGAGGTGCTGTTCTTCATCTCCGACGAGAAGTACACGCGCGTGCAGACGGCGCAGGTAGAGGCGCTGATCCGCAAGCCCATCAAGGAGCTCGTGGACGAGCTCGACCCGCGGGCCTTCTGGCAGATCCACCGCAGCACGCTGGTGGCCGTGAAGGCCATCGCCGGCGTCGCGCGCGACTTCCGCGGCCGCCAGATCGTCAGCGTCCGCGGCCACGGCGAGAAGCTCGAGGTCAGCCGCAGCTACGCCGGGCTCTTCAAGGGCATGTAGCGCCTGGGCCGCGCGCTCAGCGCCGCCACCACTCCGCCAGCGTGCTCATGTCCAGGTCCCAGCCGGTGGGCGGCGCCACCAGGCTGCCGGCCACGGCGCTGACGTTGCGGCGGAACAGCAGCGGCACGAGAAAGCCGTCCCGGCACACCAGGTCGTTCATCTGCACGAACAGCGCCGCGCGGCGTGCCGGGTCGAGCTCGACCTCGGCCGCCTTGTACAGCCGGTCGTACTCGGCGTTCTTCCAGCGCAGCACGTTGCGGCCCTGCCACTTGTTGGCCTTGCTCGAGGCCTCCCAGCTGACGTAGCGGTCCATGAAGCGGCCCGGGTCGGGCTGGCCCATGCCGCTGGCGTACATCATCAGGTCGGCGTGGAAGCGGCCGTTGGTGTCGGGGTTGGCCAGGTCGGCGCTGAAGAACACCGCCGCCGTCACCGCCTTGAGCTCCACCTCGATGCCGGCGCGCTGGAAGGCGCTCTTGATCACCGTCTGCGTCTTCTGGCGCGACGCGTTCACGGTGGTCGTGAACAGCAGCTTCAGCGCGCGGCCCTCCTTGGCACGCACGCCGCCGGCGCCGCGCGCCCAGCCCGCGGCATCGAGCAGGGCATTGGCCTTGTCGACGCTGAAGTCGTTGCGCAGGTTGGGGCTGCGGAAGCGCGGCGGGTTGTGCACGATGTTCGGCGTGGCCACCGCGGTGCGGCCGTAGATGACCTGCTGGATGCCGTCGCGGTCGATCAGGTGGCCGATGGCGCGGCGCACGGCGGGGTCCGACAGCAGCGGATGGCGCGTGTCGGGGTGCGAACGCTCGCCGTCGCGCTCGGTGTTCGGGTCGGTGGGGTTCAGCAGCAGGAACTCCATCGTGCCGCCGTCGCTGAAGGCCACGCGGCCGCGGCCGCCGCGCTCCAGGCGCTGCAGCACCTCGTCCTCCACCAGCAGGGTGCCGGCGAAGTCGTACTCGCCGGTCTGCAGCACGGCCCGCGCCGCCGAGGGGGCATCGCCGCCGCCCTTGACCTCCAGCGCGTCGAAGTGCGGCCGGTTGGGCGCGTGGTAGGCGGGGTTGATCGCGGCGCGCAGCGAGTCGCCGGGCTTGAAATCGACGAAGCGGTATGGCCCCGTCCCCACCGGGCGCTGGTTGTCGGGCGCGTCGCGGCTGCCGGCGCCGCGAAAGCGCTCGTGGCGGTGCTTCGCGATCAGCGAGGCGATGCAGTAGCCGCTGGCCCAGAAGGGCGTGGGCCTGTCGAAGACGACGCGCACGGTGTGGCTGTCGACCTTGACGAACTGCATGTCGTCGAAGTTGCCGCGCGTGGTGGCGGCGGTGGCGGGGTCGCGCGCGTACTCGGCGTTGAACAGCAGGTCGTCGGCCGTGAAGGGCGTGCCGTCGTGCCAGGTGACGTTGCGCTTGAGCTTCCAGACCACGCTCTTGCCGTCTGCCGCCACGCCGCCGTTGGCCCGGCTGGGGATCTCGGCGGCCAGCACTGGCTGCAGCTCGCCGTCGGCGTCCCAGCGCGCCAGCGGCTCGAACAAGATGCGTGCGGCGTCGGCGTCCTTGGTGCCGGTGGCGAAGTGCGGGTTCAGCTGCGTCGGGCCCTGCCACGACAGGATCTTCAGCACACCGCCGCCGCCGCGCCGCGTGGGCGCGTAAGGCACCGCGGCGGGCGCCGGCGGGGTGCCGGCCTGCGCCAGCACGGCGTGGGCCATGGGCAGCGTCAGACCCAGGGCGAGCAGGTGGCGAAGCGCCTCGCGGCGCGGCAGCCGGGCCAGATCGGGCGGCAGTGGGGTCATGCGGCACTCCGGTGGTGCCTGGCAGCATAGGCCCGGCGCGTGCGGGTCAGGGATCAGGGCTTCACCAGGGTGTGGGCTTCAGGGCCTCGGCCGAGGCCGCGGCCTTGGCGGCCAGCTCGGCACGCAGCCGCTTCAGCCGCTCGCGCGGGTCCTCGCGGGCGCCGGCCTCCTCGAGCTTCATCTCGGCGATGAAGCGGCTGGGCACGCCCGCCACGGTGTCGCGGCCCTTCTTGCGCCGCATCAGCGTGCTCACGGTGAGCGTGAGCCGCGCGCGCGTGATGCCCACGTACATGAGGCGACGCTCCTCCTGCAGCCGCTCGGGCGTCATGTCCTCGTCGCCGCTCTTGAACGGCAGCAGCCCCTCGTTGACGCCCGCCAGCACCACGTGCGGCCACTCCAGGCCCTTGGCGGCGTGCAGAGTGGACAGGGTGACCACGTCCTGCTCGGCGTCGCGCTCGGCCAGGCTGATGATGATGCTGATGGTCTGCGCCACCTGCAGCACGGTCTGGCGCTCGGTCTCCTCGGTCAGGCCGCCGTCGTTGCGGATCTCGCCGCCGCAGCGCCGCGCGATCCAGTCGACGAAGTCCAGCACGTTGGTCCAGCGCGAGGCGGCGAGCTTCTCGCTGTCCTCGCTGTCGTAGAGGTGTTGCTCGTAGGCGATGTCCTTGAGCCAGCCCATCAGCAGCGCCTTCGCATCCTCGGCACCGCGGGTGTGCCCGGCGCGGTGCTGCAGCTCGTTCACTTCGCGGCCGAAATCGTGCAGCAGGTCCACCGCCTTGCCCTTGAGCACGGCCGGCAGCGTGGGGCTGAACAGGGCCTCGAACAGGCTCACCTTCCACTTCGCCGCGAACTCGCCCAGGCTGCCTAGCGTGGTGTGGCCGATGCCGCGCTTGGGCGTGGTCACGGCGCGCAGGAAGGCGGGGTCGTCGTCGGGGTTCACCAGCAGGCGCAGCCAGGCGCAGAGGTCCTTGATCTCGGCGCGGTCGAAGAAGCTCTGGCCACCGCTCACCTTGTAGGGTAGCTGCGCGGCACGCAGCTTCTGCTCGAACACCCGCGCCTGGTGGTTGGCGCGGTAGAGGATGGCGAAATCCGAGAGCTTCACCGCCCCGCCCTGCCCCCGCAGACTCTGGATGCGCGCCACCGCGCGTTCGGCCTCGTGCTCCTCGTTGTCGCACTGCACCACGCGCACGGGCTCGCCGTCGCCGAGGTCGCTCCAGAGCTTCTTCTCGTAGATCTTCGGGTTGGCCGCGATCACCGCATTGGCGGCGCGCAGGATGTGGCCGGTGCTGCGGTAGTTCTGCTCCAGCGGGATGACCGTGAGCTGCGGGAACTCCTGCGGCAGGCGCTTGAGGTTGTCGATGGTCGCGCCGCGCCAGCCATAGATGCTCTGGTCGTCGTCGCCCACGGCGGTGAACAGCGCCCTGTCGCCGACGAGGGCCTTCATCAGCTCGTACTGCACGGCGTTGGTGTCCTGGTACTCGTCCACCAGCACGTGTCCGAACTGCGCCTGCCACCGCTGGCGCTCTTCGGCGTCACGCTGCAGCAGCGCCAGCGGCAGGCCGATCAGGTCGTCGAAGTCCACCGCCTGGTAGGCCTGCAGCCGCTCCTGGTAGCGGCGCATCACGCGGGCGGCCACGCGCTCGTCGTCGTCCGTCGCGGCGGCCTCGGCACCGTCGGCGTCCAGGCCCTGGTTCTTCCACAGGCTGATGGCCCACTGCCAGCGGCGCGCCAGCGCGGCGTCCGTCGTGCCGCCGGCATCGCGCAGCACGGAGAGCACGTCGTCGCTGTCGAGGATGCTGAAGTTCTGCTTCAGGCCCAACCTCTCGCCGCTCTCGCGCAGCATGCGCACGCCCAGCGAGTGGAAGGTGCTGATGGCCAGGTCGCGCGCGGCGCGCGGGCCCACCAGCGCCTTGGCGCGCTCGCGCATCTCGGCCGCAGCCTTGTTGGTGAAGGTGATGGCGGCGATGTTCTTAGGCGCCAGGCCCGACTGCAGCAGCCGCGCGATCTTGTGCACGATCACGCGCGTCTTGCCCGAGCCCGCGCCGGCCAGCACCAGGCAGGGCCCGCCCAGGTGGTGCACCGCGCGCATCTGCGCGTCGTTGAGCGACATCGGGACGGGGGCGGGTGCGTTCACGGGCGGCGGATCATAGCCACCGCCCCGGGCCGGTCAGGCTCCAGCTGCCTCGAAGCGCGCCAGGATCCCCGCGTGCCGCCGCGGCCACTGCGCCAGCCCGGCCTCGTCGCCGTCGAACACGCCGCGCACGAAGGCCAGTGCCAGTTCGCGCGTGGCCTGCTTGACCCGCGGGTTGAGCACCGCGCCACCGGTGCCGGCCCGGTCGGTGAAGATGCTGTGCGAGCCGCCCTCGTACACCGCCAGCCACTTGCGCGCGCTGCCCGTGGCCTCGAAGACCGCGAGGCGGTCCTCGAAGCCGCTCCAGAAGCCCGGGATGCGGATGACGTCGTCGGTGCAGGTCACGTGCAACGTCGGCAAGGTCACGCCCTGCAGGATGCGGCGCGGCTCGGGCTCGCCGTAGAAGGGCGGCGCGCTCATGACGATGGCGGCGCGCACGCGCGGGTCGGCCAGCGCCGGGGCCGTCGCGGCCTGCGGCACGCGCGCACCGGCCACCAGCAGGCTGGTGTTGGCGCCGTAGCTGTGGCCGGCGGCCACGATGCGCTGGGGGTCGATGCTGCCGCCCCACTCGCCGGCCAGCAGCGTGTCCAGCGCGAAGCGGAAGTCGAGCACCCGGGCCAGCGCCTCGTCGGCCTGCGCCGCGTCCTGCAGCCGGCCCACCAGCGAGAACAGCCCGCCACTCCACAGCGTGCGGTCGCTGCCGACGTGCTGCAGGTGCAGGCTGGCGATGCCGTGGGCGGCGACGAAGCGGCCCAGCCAGGTGTAGCCGCGCCGCGAGCCGCCGATGCCGTGCGAGAACACGATCAGGGGGACGCGCGCGCCCTGGGCAACAGCCTGCGGGCGGTACAGCCGCACCGGCACCGGGCGCTGGCGGGCAGGGTCCTGCCAGTCCAGGTCCAGCGTGTCGAACGCGCCGGGCCCGGCATCCTCGGCGCGCAGGGCCAGCGGCGCGGCCAGCGCCAGCGCCGCGGCGCCCTGCAGCAGGTGGCGGCGCTTCATGCCGCACCCTCCTGCCGTGCCGCCGGCGCCGGCCGGCCCCGGCGCAGCAGCCGCTGCAGGCGCAGGATGGCGTCGTCGACGTAGGTGAACAGCACCGGGATCACCAGCAGGCTCAGGAAGGTGCTGGTGATGAGCCCGCCGATCACGACGATGGCCATGGGGCTGCGGAAGCTGGGGTCGGTGCCCAGCCCGAGCGCGATGGGCAGCATGCCCGCGCCCATGGCGATGGTGGTCATGACGATCGGCCGCGCACGCTTGTGGCAGGCGTCGAGCACGGCCTCGAAACGCGCCAGGCCGTGGTCTCGGCGGGCGATGATCACGTAGTCGACGAGCAGGATCGAGTTCTTGGTGGCGATGCCCATCAGCATGATCAGGCCGATCATGCTGGGCATGGAGATCGCCGTGTGCGTGATGAACAGCGCCAGGAAGGCGCCCGGGATCGACAGCACCAGCGCCCCCAGGATGGTGGCCGGCTGCACGAAGTCCTTGAACAGCAGCACCAGCACCACGTAGATGCACAGCACGCCGGTGAGCATGGCCAGGCCGAAGCTCGCGAACAGCTCGGCCATGGCCTCGGCGTCGCCGATCTCGGTCTGCGTCACGCCCGCGGGCAAGCTCTGCAGGCTGGGCAGCGCCAGTGCCGCCGCCTTGACGGCGCCCAGCGGCTGCTGGTTGAGCTCGATCTCGAAGTTGACGTTGCGCTGGCGGTTGTAGCGGTCGATGCCGGCCGGGCCGCTGCCCAGCTCCAGCGTGGCCACGTTGCCCAGCATCACCGGGCCGTGCGTGCCAGGCACCGGCAGCCGCTCGAGCAGCGCGAGGTCGGTGCGGGCCGCCGCCGGCAGCCGTACGACGATGGGCACCTGGCGCTGGCTCAGGTTGAGCTTGGGCAGGCTCTGGTCGTAGTCGCCCGCGGTGGCGATGCGCAGCGTCTCGGCGATGGCCTGGCTGGTCACGCCCAGGTCGGCCGCCCGGGCGCTGTCGGGCCGCACGATGAGCTCGGGCCGCACGAGGCTGGACGAGCTGGTCACCGCGCCGATGCCAGGGAGGGTGCGCAGTTCCCGCTCCACGACCGCGGCGTGCTGCTGCAGGGTCTGCCCGTCGGCGCCGGCCAGCACCAGCACGTACTTTTCGGCGCTGGCGCCGAAGCCCACCTTCACGCGGGCGCCGGGCAGCTCGGCCAGCAGCGTGCGCAGCTCGGCCTCGATGTCCTGCTTGCTGGTCTTCGCGCCGAGGAAGGGGCTGCGCTCGCTGCGGTGCGTGAGGTTCAGCGTCAGCGTGGCCCGCGTCACCTCGGGCAGGCCGGCGCCGGGCGTGAAGGTGTCCGCGCCCGTGCTGCCGCCGCCGATGGCGGTGTAGACCAGCTTCACGTGCGGGCTCTTCTGCACCAGCTCGCGCGCCTGCTCGGCGGCGGCGAAGGTCTGCGCGTAGGTGCTGCCCGGCGGCAGCGTGACGGTGACCTGCGTCTGATTGATGTCGTCGGGCGGGATGAAGCCCGTGGGCAGCAGCGGCACCAGGGCAAAGCTGCCCGCGAAAAAGGCCAGCGCCGCCAGCGAGGTGACCACGCGGTGCCTCAGGCACCAGGCGGTCCAGTTCATGGTGCGCTTCAGCCAGGCCGGTTCGGCGTGTTCCCCCTTGGGCGGCTTCAGGATGTAGGCCGCCATCATCGGCGTGAGCATGCGCGCCACCACCAGGCTGAAGAACACCGCGATGGCCGCCGTCCATCCGAACTGCACGAAGAACTTGCCCGGCACGCCGGCCATGAAGGCCGTGGGCAGGAACACCGCGATCAGCGTGAAGGTGGTGGCGATGACCGCCAGGCCGATCTCGTCGGCCGCCTCCATCGCCGCCTGGTACGGCGTCTTGAGAACACGAGCCCCCATGCCCCCCGAGGGGGACTGCCCGTCTTGGGGCGGCCCGGCGGCGGGCATACGCAGGTGCCGCATGATGTTCTCGATCTCGACGATGGCGTCGTCGACCAGGATGCCCACCACCAGGCTCATGCTCAGCAGCGTGACCACGTTCAGCGTGAAGCCGAAGACGTAGTGCATCACCGCAAACGCTGGGATGATGGACAGCGGCAGCGCCGTGGCCGCCACCAGCGTGGCCCGCCAGTCGCGCAGGAAGAACCACACCACCACCACCGCGAGCACGGCGCCCTCCAGCAGCAGCACCATGCTGCCGTGGAAGTTCTCGACCGTGGGCTCGACGAAGTTGAAGGCTTCCGTGATGACGATGTCGGCGTGCCCGGCCCGCAGCTTCTGCAGCGCCGCGCGCACGCCCTCGGCCACCTCGGTCTCGCCGGCGCCGCGGCTGCGGAGGATCTCGAAGGCCACCGCCGGCCTGCCGTCGATCAGCGCGCCGCTGCGCACCTCGGCCACGGTGTCGGTGACGCTGGCCACCTGTGCCAGGCGCACGCTGCGGCCGTCGGGCATGGCCAGCTGCAGGCGCGCCAGCTCCTCGGCGCTCTGCACCGTGGCGATGGTGCGCACGCTCTGCTCGATGCCACCCACGTCGGCACGGCCGCCGGGCGCGTCGGTCTGCACGGCGCGCAGCTGCCGGCTCAAGTCGGCGGCGCTGATGCCCAGCGCCAGCAACTTGGCCGGGTCGAGCTCCACGCGCACCTCGCGGCTGACGCCGCCCACGCGGTTGACGGCGCCCACGCCGCGCACCGCCAGCAGCGCCTTGGTGACCTCGTTGTCGACGAACCAGCTCAGCGCCTCGTCGTCCATGCGGCTGGAGGCCACCGTGTAGGTGAGGATGGGCGCGCCGGCCAGGTCGAGCTTGGTGACCACGGGGTCGCGCAGCTCGGCTGGCAGGTCGGCGCGCACGCGGCTGACCGAACTGCGCACGTCGTCCAGCGCCTCCTGCGTGGGCTTCTCCAGCCGGAATTCCACGGTCACGACGGCCGTGCCGTCCTGCACCTTGGTGTAGATGTTCTTCACGCCGGTCAGCGAGGCCACGGCGTTCTCGATCTTGCGCGCGACCTCGGTCTCCATCTGCGCCGGCGCGGTGCCGGGCAGGCTGGCGGTGACGTTGATGGTGGGCAGATCGATGTCGGGGAACTGCTGGATCTTCATCTGCTGGAAGCCCAGCAGGCCGGCCAGCGTCAGCATCACGAACAGCAGCACCGACGGGATCGGGTTGCGGATGCACCAGGCGGAGACGTTCATCGCGGAGCTCCCGGCGCGGCCTGGTTCGACGCGGTGGGCTTGACGGCCGCGGCGGCCACCGGCGCTTCGACCACGCGCACGGTGTCGCCGTCGGCCAGGAAGCCGCCGCCGCTGGCCACGACGCGGGCCTTCTCGTCCAGGCCCTGCAGGATCTCGATGCGCTCGCCGCTGCGGCGGCCGGTGCTCACCTTGAGCTGCGCGACGCGGTTATCGGCGGCCACCGTGAACACGTAGCTGAAGCCGTCGCGCAGCAGCACGGCGGTCTGCGGCAGCGTCAGCGCCGTGCTGCTGCCGGTGGCGAACTCGCCGCGCGCGAACATGCCGGGCTTGAGCCGGCCGCCGGTGTCGGGCAGGTCGACGTAGACCAGCGCGTTGCGCGTGGCCGCGTCCACCGTGGGCGCCACCTGCCGAACGGTGCCGGCCACGGGTGCGCCCGCGCCGTCGGCAGCGAGCGCGACCTTCTGGCCACGCTGGATCTGCGCCAGCTCGGTGGCCGCGACCTCGCCGCGCCACTCGAGCCGGCCCTGCCGGATCAGGCGAAACAGCTCGGTGCCGGCCGGCACCACGGCTCCGACGGTGGCGTTGCGCGCGCTGATCACGCCGGCGTCGGGGGCCTGCACCTGGGTCTGCTGCAGGCGCAGCTGCTGCACCTGCTGCGCTGCCTTCACGGCCTCGAGCCGGGCCTGCGCCGTGCGCTCGACGGTGAGCAGCTGAGCCACCTGCTGGGCGCTGAGCACGCCGCTGGGCTGCAGCTCGCGGGCGCGCTGCGCGTTGGCGGCAGCCTCGGCAAGCGTGGCCTCGGCTTCGGCCACCGCGGCGCGGCTTTGTGCCAGTTCGGCGCTGGCCAGCGCGCTGTCGAAGCGCGCCAGCACCTGGCCTTTGCGCACGGCGTCGCCCACGTTCACGAGCACCTCCGCCAGGCGCATGCCGTGGGCCTCGGCGCCGACGATGGCGTCCTGCCAGGCGGCGATGTTGCCGTTGGCGGCCACCAGGTTCGCCACGGTGGCGCGCTGTGGCGTCGTCACCGTCACGGTGAGCGCGGGGCGCGCCACCCCGGCGTTCGGGGCCTTTGCGTCCTGAGCGCTCACAGGCCAGGCGATCCCGCTACCGCCAGCCAGCAGCAGCGCAGCCGCGGCCAGCGCCAGCGGCTTTGTGGGGAAGCGTGGGGTGCTTTGGGTCATGGCGTCGAAGTCAGGTGTGCGGGGCCTTCGGCGCGCGGCACCCGTCGTTGGTCCGGTCGGATGCGGGGCGTGACGCCTCGGGACTGGGGCGGCCTGCACGACAGGCCGGCACAACAGGCCGGCCAGCAGGCCGGGGTATCGGCCGACAACGGGGTGGTCACGAAAAGGCGAATCAAGGGATGCTGTGGTCAGCGGGGCTCGCCAGTGGCGGCCGCGATGCTGGGCCTCGGCATCGGCCATATCCACCGCCGCGCGCACCAGCGTGTCGTGCCAGAGGTCGAGGGCGCCGGGTGAAGAGTCCACCCCTGGCGCAAGGGCTTGGATGGTGTCCAGGCCCACGTGCCGTTGCACGCCGAGGCCCTTATGCACAGAGCCATCTGCTGCGCACTGTAGCCCAGCAACCAAACGACGATTTGAAGCCGCCAATAAAGGCCCAGACCTCACCGCCGGCATAGAGCCGACGACCGCCTGAAGGTCCAGTGCCCGTGCGGGCTCAAGCTGCCGCCGCAGCCCTCGCCACGTGCATCGCGATCAGGCCAAGCAATTCCTCTTCGGAGTAGGGCTTGCCAAGGTAGTGATCAACCCCGAGTTCGGCCGCGTGCTCACGGTGTTTTTGCGCGATACGCGAAGTGATCATGATCACCGGCACCCCGGCGAGTCGGGGGTCGGCGCGGACGTTGCGCACGAGGTCGAAGCCGTCCATCCGAGGCATTTCGATGTCCGACAACAACACCGCGGGGCGCTCCTCGCCCAGGCGCTCCAGCGCATCGAGACCGTCTTTGGCCGTGACGACGCGGTAACCCTCGCGCACGAGCAGGCGCTGCGTCACACGGCGCACGGTTAGCGAGTCATCGACCACCATGACCAGCGGTGCGCTCAATGGTTCGCCGGCAGCTGCGATCGGCGGGACGGTGTTCACTACCGCGTCCACGCCCGCCTCCGCCTGCGCGGCGGCCTGCGCCGCTGCGGCGTACACGGTGGCCAGCGCCACCGGGTTGTAGATCAGTGCCACGGCACCCGAAGGCAGCAGCGTCACGCCGGCCAGGCCGGGCAGCCGCGATAACTGCCGGCCAACGTTCTTGACCACCACCTCCTGGTTGCCCACGACCTCGTCGACGTGCACGGCCACACGCTGCGCCGCGCTGCGCACGATCACCACGCTCTGCGTGCGACCGGCGCCGCCGCCGCGCGTTCCGACCTGCAGCAGCGCCGCAAGCCAGAAGAACGGCAGCGCTTCGTCCTGGTAGGTCAGCGTGCCGCTTTCGTAGGCGACCTGAACCTCGGACGTAGGAACGCGGCGCACCAGTTCGACCAGCTGCGAAGGCACGGCCACCGTGGTGCCGCCCACGCGAAGCATCACCACCTGGGTGACGGCAGTAGTCAACGGCAAAAGGAGTCGTAGGCGGGTGCCGCGACCGGCGTCGGTGCTGGTTTCCACGCGGCCGCCCATGGCCGCAACCTCGGCACGCACCACGTCGAGACCGAAGCCGCGACCGGCGAGCTCGGTCACCGCCTCGGCCGTGCTGAAACCCGGCGCGAAGATCAGCGCGGCGAGCTCCTGCTCCGTCGGGGTGGCCGCGGCGTCGATGAGCCCGCGCTCAATGCCGCGGTGGCGGATGCGCTCAAGGTCGAGGCCGGCGCCGTCGTCGGAGAACTCCACCGCGACCTCGTTTCCAGACTGCGCCACCGTCACCGTGATTTGGCCCGTGGCTTCCTTGCCTCGAGCGACACGCTCCGCAGGCGCCTCGATGCCGTGGGCAACGCTGTTGCGCAGCAGGTGCTCGAAAGAACCGACCATGCGCTCAAGCACGCCTCGGTCGATTTCGATGCTGCCGCCGACGAGGTCCAGCCGCACCTGCTTGCCCGTGTCTCGCGCGGCCTGGCGCACGCAGCGGTACAGGCGGTCGGCGGAGCTCTCGAACTCGACCATGCGAGTGCGCAGCAGGTCGTCCTGCAACTCGCGCGTGAGTCGCGCCTGCGCCGCCAGCTCATCCTCGGCCGTCTGCAGGGCCCGCTGCAGGCTGCGCTGCAGCGTGGCCACGTCGTTCACCGACTCGGCCATGAACCGCGTGAGCTCCTGGAAGCGCGTGAAGCGGTCCATCTCAAGCGGGTCGAAGCCCTCCGACGAGGACTTGGCCGCCTCCACACGGGCAGCGATCTGCGTCTCGGCCTGAAGCTCAATGTCGCGGAGCTGGCGGCGCATGCGCTCCAAACTCTCGGTGAGTTCGCCCAGCGAGGCTTGCAGCTGCGAGACGCTGCCATCGATGCGCGAGCGCGTGATCGCCACCTCGCCGGCGTTGTTCACGAGACGGTCGAGTAGCGTGGCGCGCACGCGCACGGCCGCGCCGCTGCCTGGGACGGCAGCCAGCGAATCGTCGGCCGCGACCGTCTTGGCGGGCTGGGCAGCGGCGAACCGGCTCCAGTCGATGACCACGGGCGCGGCCGGCTCTGGGGCTGGCTCCAGGATCAGCTCGGGCTGCGGCTCGGACGGAGGGGCCGTTTCGGTGGGCTCGGCGAAGCCAGTGTCCGCCGCCTCGACCATCGGCTCAGCAGCCTCGGCAGGCTCGTCGCGCACGGCCGCCGCGGGCTCTGGCAGGTCGGCGACCGGTTCGGGGCTCGCCAAGTCGGCCAGTTGCTCGGACGGGGACGGCGCCAGCTCCGGCAGCACCGGCATCGATACGGCAGGGGTCGCCGGCTCGGCGGTGGCGACGCGGCCGCCACGGCGCAGCCGTTCGTAGACCACCGACATCGAGTCGGCCTGCATGAGCAACGGATCGATCTGCACCGCGACGATCTCGTCGGAGGCCATCAAAGCCTCGACGTCGGATTCCAGCCGGTGAGCCATCTCTCCCAAGCGCATGGCGCCGGCCAGCCTGGCACCACCCTTGAAGGTGTGCAGCGTGCGCATACAGGCCGATGGCGCCGAAGGGCTGCCTGGCTGCGCGTGCCAGTCGAGCAACCGCTGCTGAAGTTGCGGCAGCAGTTCGTCAGCCTCCTCCTCGAAGATGGGGAACAACTCGGCGTCGATGTCGTCCTGCAGATCGATATCGTCGGGCTCGGCCCGAGATTCCGGCTCCGGCTCCGGCTCCGATACCGGTGCTGGTTCGGTTTCTGGCGCGAGCCCCGCAGCGGCGTCTTCGCTGGTTGGCGGAAGACGTTCGTGATCGGCAAGAGCCTCCATCAGTGCCGGGGCCACCGGGCGCAGGAAGCCGGCTGCGAACTGGTGCAGGAGGTGGCGAATCTGCTCTGCCGCGGTGCTGAACAGTTCGGGCTCGCCGGGCCGGCCACGACCCGCTGCGGCAGAGCGCATCAGCGCGTGCTCCAGGGCACGGGCCAGCGCCGAGAGTTCGGCATACCCCACAGTGGCCGAACTGCCGGCCAGCGAGTGCGCCAACGCCACGGCGGTGTCAGACACCGGCTGCGACGGTGCTTCGAGCGACCAATCGGCCAACTCGTTGACGAGGCGGCGCGACAGCTCGTCGGCCTCGTTCAGGTAGATGTTGAACAGCGGGATCGGGATGCGCAGTTCGCCGATGCGCTTGACCTGCTCATCGTCGTCGGCAACGACCTCGGGCTCGCGCTCTGTTTCCAGATCGGATGCCGGTGCGGGCTCGGACTCGGCCTGCGCTTCAGCCTTGCCCCGAGCATCGGCCTCGGGCAATGCAAGGCCGTCAAGGTCGGCGAGGTCCATCTCCAGCGCCGCCACGTCCTCGCCGGGCGACAGCGGTACGGTGACTTCGACGGCTGGTTCGGGCGCGTGCAGAGACAGGTCTGCCGGTTCCTCTTCGGCCGTCTCGGGCAGCGGCTCGGCCGGGACGTCCGCCTCAAGCCGGAAGTCGAGGTCGCCGGCGTATGGCAGGAAAGGCAAGCGTTCCAGCAGGGGTGGCGGCTCGGGCGCCGCAGGCTCGGGGATATCGAAAAGAAGCTGCAATTCGGCGCCCGCCGACGGCGGACCGCCCTCGTCCGGATCGTCACCCATCGAGACGGAGCCGAGCCCGGCGCGCGGCGGCTCGACCACCGGCGGTGGTGGCGCTTCGCGGTTGCTGATGGGCAGCACAATCGTCGGGCCGTCGGACGCTGCCGGTCCAGCGGATGGCAGAAGGTTCGCACGCTCCTGGGCTTCGTCGACCAGGTTGAAATCGGGCAGCGTGAGTTCGCCGAGGTCGATATCGAGAGACATCTCGGCCAGCAGCGCGCCGTCCTCGAACCCGTCGACGACAGCTTCCTCGGCAGAGCGTTCGTCGAGCACGGGAGGGGGGACGATCTCTACGCCCTCGGGTTCGGAGGCCGGTTCCGGCAATTGCTCCGAGCTCAGCTCAGCCGCCTCGGGTCTCTCCGCGACCTCGCCGCCCTCCACCATCACCACCGCCGCCTCATAAGCCGGCTCCTCGATCGACTCCTCGATCGGCTCTTCGATCTGCGGTTCGGAATCGGCCGCGGCCGGCAGCGGTCCCACCGGGACTTGGCGTCCCTCCAGGCGCAGTGCATCGGCCGCGCGCGCCACGGCATCACTCTCATGGCCCCGGGGCGTACCGGCGGCAATCGCCTCGACCCAGTCGCCGAGGTAGACCAGCGCCTCGGCGCTGAACTCACGCAGCGGCTCATCCATGCGCGCGTCGGCCGCCAGTCGAGCATTGAACAGCTGCTCACACGACCAGGAGGCCTCGCCGAAGTCTTTAAGACCGATCATGCGCGAGCTGCCCTTCAGCGTGTGGAAGGCACGACGCACCGTCGTCATGTCGGGCAGGTTGCTGGGGGCCAATGCCAGGCGCTCGACGGCGTCACGCGCCTCGGCCACGACCTCGCGCGCCTCTTCCACGAAGATCTCGCGCATCTCTGCGTCGTCTTCGAGGCCGGTGCCACCCACGGGTGCGGGCCTGGGCGGCGGCACAGGGGCCGCCGGCGGCAGCGGATCGGACCACTGCGGCGTGCTGAGCCCCGCGATCTCGGCGAGCTGGTCGCGCGCCTGCGCCCGCGCATCGGCATCGTTGCCGTCGTCCAGGCCCCGGTGAGCCGCGCCCAAGCGCTGCGCCAACTCGAGCTGGTCGGCTGCGGTGGCCGCTTGGGCCAGGCGGCCTGCCTCGCGCGCCAATTCCCCGTCGGCCACGTCGGGTTCGGCAGCCGTACGGGCCAGGGCCTGCACCTGGTCCGACAACGGCACCGCGACGGTGTCGGCCCCCACCGGCATGGGCAGACCCTGCTCTCCAGACAGGCCGAAGGCCGGCGCCCGCTCGGTGCGGCCCATCAAGGCGGTCAGGCTGCCGCTGGCGGCATCGAAACGGAACAGGCTCCTGGCCAGCTCCGGCTGCACGCTCAGCATGTCGATCAGGAAGCTCAACGCGCCGAGATTTTCGGCCAGACGGTCGAAGGTGCCCGCACCGATGGCAAGTTCCGCGTCAACATCGGTCTGCGCCAGCTGGTCGATCATGTCGCGCATGTGCAACGTGGCCTGCGCCGCATGGTCCATGCCCAGGACCGAGAGAACGCCGCGCATGGCACGGAGCTGCTCAGGCACTGGGATGAGCACCGCACGTTCGGCCGGGTTGCGGAAGTACTGGTCGACGTGCTTTTCGACCTCGGACAGGCTGGATCGAAGCTCGGATACAACGCTACCCATGGTCTGGCGGTCGGAGACGCGGCGGTACAGCGTCTCCATCCACACCTCCAGCGGCCGCGGCTCGGCGCCATTGCGCAAAGCGTCGATCCGGCCGGCCAGGTGCACCATCCGCTCGGCCAGCTCGGGCTGGTCGAGCTCGCCGTCCTCAAGCGAGGCGTCAAGGAAGAGAGTCGCAGTCGCCACCTCCATCGCCAGTGCGGGAGTCGGCGGCGCAGCAGCGGTCACGACCTGCGCTGCGGTGGCTTCGAGGGTCCGGGCCAGCGCCTGGCCGCCCGGAAACAGCTTCTGAAGGGACTCGCCCACCAGGTGAATCTGGTCGACCAGCGGTTGCAGCCGATGCAGCTCGCCTGCGGCCACGGCCGACCACGCGTCCTTCAAGGCGGCCACCCGCTTGCGCGCCTGTGCGATCAGGGCTGGATCGAAGCGGCCCAGGCGCGGCTGCTCGTAGTCCAGGGCAACGGCAGCCTCGCCGCTGCCCAGCCGCCAGGCGTGGCGGACCGCAGCCAGGCGCGGCGCGCGGCCGGCCTCGGGCTCACGGGCTCGGGCGCAGAAGAAAAGCAGGTCCTGCGCGAGGCGGTCGGACGGGGCCATGGCCCCACCACCCCTGGCGCTGGCTCGAAGTTGCGCCAGCAGCCGCGATGCCATGCGCTTGCTGTAGACGTCGGCAGCCAGCAGGCCGCCGGCCTGGGCCTCGAACACGGCTGCGGCCAGTTGCCACAGTGTGGCCTCCTGGGGCTGGGCACGGGCACGCGCGCCGGCGGCCAGTTCGGCGCACAGATCGCTCATGCGCCCCGCCGGACGGCCGGGGTCGCGCATCAGCGCCAGCACCTGGGCCTCGATAACGCCCCGCGCCTCATCGTCCGCGTTGCGCGGCTTCAACGAAGCCTCCTGCGGCAGCTCCCGCCATTGGAAGTCGGCCTGCCAGAGGTCGGCCGGATGCACGCGGTCGGCTTCGGCGACCTGCAAAACGTCGCGGTACTGTGGGAACAGCATCAGCGGGCTGACGCTCCTGCGCGCCAGCAGCCGCGAGAGATAGTCGAGCAGACCGAAGGCCACCCGCTCGACGGCGTCCACCGCCCTGACATCGACGAGGGCCGGCTTGGCCACCAAGCGCTGCACCGCGCTCTCAGCGGCGCGCAGCACGGTGGCCAAGGCGGGGAGACCCACGAGTTCGAGCGCGCCCACGCCCTGGTGCAGTTGCGAGCGCGCTTGACGCAGCACCGCCGGGTCGACGGCGTCGATGTCACCTTCGGCAGCGGCCTCGGCGTCCTTGAGGTAGCGGCGCAGCGCCTTGGTGGCGTTCTCGAGCGACCGCCGCAACTCCCCGTGCACCCAGGACAGCGCGCTCAGGTCGTCGCCGGGCTGCGCATCGAGGTCGACGGGGCCGGGGTCTTGGGGGTCTGGCATGGGCGGCTGTCGGTAGCGGTGGCGGCGGACGGGTGCGTCAGGCGATCTTGAAACGCGAGATCGTCGCCCTGAGCTCTTCGGCCGTGCGCGAGAGTTCGCGCACCATCTGCGCCGTTGAGCGCGTGCCCTCGGAGGTCTGCTCGGTCACGGCAAAGATATGCTGGATGTTGGCCGCCACCTCATTGGCCTGCCGGGCTTCCTTGAGGGCCTCCTCGGAGATGCGCTGGATGAGGTCGGCCAGTTCGCGCGTCACGCGGTCGATGTCCCCCAGCGCGGCGCCGGCCGCATCGGACAGCCGCGCTCCCTCGACCACGCCCTGCGTGCTGCGCTCCATGGCGCCCACGGCGTCCTGGGTGTCGGTCTGGATGGTGCGCACGATCGCGGCGATCTGCCGCGTCGCGTCGGCCGAGCGTTCGGCCAGCCGCTGCACTTCCTCGGCCACGACGCTGAAGCCGCGGCCTGCCTCGCCGGCGCTGGCCGCCTGGATGGCAGCGTTCAGGGCCAGCACGTTGGTCTGCTCGGTGATGTCCGAGATCAGTTCGGTGATTTCGCCGATCTCCTGCGAGCTCTCGCCGAGGCGCTTGATGCGCTTGGAGGTCTCCTGGATCTGGTCGCGGATGGAGTTCATGCCACCGATGGCGTTGTTCACCGCCTCCAGGCCCTGCTCCGCGGCCTGCAGCGACTGGCGCGCCACCGCGGCGGTTTCCTGGGCCTGGGCGGACACGTCGTTGATGCGGCCGGCCATCTGCAGCACCTCCTCGCCAGTCTCGCGGATCTCGCGCAGCTGCTCGGTGGAGGCGCCCAACAGCTCAATGGAAGTTGTCTCGACCTGGGCCGTGGTTTCAGTGACCCGGCCCACCGTCGTCTGCACCTGCTCCACCAGCGTGCGCAGCTCCTCCACCGTGTAGTTCACGGAGTCGGCGATGGCGCCCGTGATGTCTTCGGTCACGGTGGCCTGTTGGGTGAGGTCGCCCTCGGCCACCGTCTGCAGTTCGTTCATCAGCCGCAAAATGGCCGCCTGGTTGGCATCGTTGACGCGCTTGGCTTCCTGCTCCTGGCGCTCGGCCTCCTGGCGCTGCAGGTCGGCGCCTCGGGCACGGGCGGTCTGGTCGATCACGAACAGCCGGAGCAGTCCGATGCCGCCCGCCACCAGGGCGGCCAGCGCCACCAGACCCAGCAGCAGCCGCCAGCCGCCAAAGCCACCCGAGCCGGCCAGCCCCTGCTGAAGCGTGTCGAGGCCCCGGCGCAGCGGCTCGGAATCGGTCACGATGGCGGCCTGCGCCTCGCGCGCGGCCACCAGCCCCTGCAGGTTCGACAGGATGGCGGCGGCCTCCTTGCGCGTGGTTTCGTACTGGGCCAGCAGCCGCTCCAGCCGCTCCCGCGCCTGTGCATCGCGGGTGCCTGGCAGGCGGAGCTCGGCGTTACCCTGAAGCACGCCCTCGGCGATCTGCTTGAACGAGTTGAGATCCTTGCCGAGCAGGAAGACGGCTTCGGCGCTGACGCCCTCGCTGGTGAGAAACTCGTTGGCGCTCTTGCCGATGCGCTGCGTCAGCATCACCAGCTGGCCGACAGCCGACAGCTCGGCGGCCGAGGCGCCGCCCTGGAGCTTCAGCGAGCTGACGGTCTCGGCGGTTTCCAGCAGGTCACCACTTTGGCGGTTGATGGTGCGCAGCGCCGCGCCCACCTGAGTCAGGGTCTCCTGCTGCTTCAGCACGATGGCGGCGTTCTTGTCGGCGCGATCGATCAGCGGCGCCAGCGCTGCAAGCTGCTCCTGCAGATCGGCGGGCGCAGCGGCAACCTCACCGTCTCCCGTGGCCAAGCTGCGTACGGTTCGGGACAGCACGTCGACCGACTCGCGCACCTCGGGGAAGGCCGCCGTGCTGCCCACGATGGCCTGCGACACCGATTTGGCCAGCCGTTGCGACTGCGTGGTCGCCTGTCCGGCGGCGGCCACCTGGCTGGCGCTGCGGTTGGCCGAGGTAATTGCCAGCAGCGCCGCCAGGAGCAGCGCCGCCAGGCCGGCGCCGAAGAGCCAAACCATCGCGCGCTGCTGGCGTTCCAGCGGCCAGGTGCCCACCACGGGCAGCCCGCTGTTGAAGCCCTCCGCCTCCTCGGGCGCGGCAGCCACGCGCGGCTCGACGTAATCGGCGGCCAGCTCGGAAGGGGCAGCCTCGGTGATGATCGAATTGCCGTCGCGGCCTTCACGGTCGCCGGGGCTGAGCGTGCTCTGTCCCAGCCGCACCGTCGCCTCCACCGGGGCGGGCGGCGACAGCTCATCGAACGGCGCCGGCGGCTCCAAGGTGTCGGCATCGGGCCTGACACGGCCGGCACCCTTGATGCGATCCAGAAAACTCATGGCGTCCTCTTCATTGTTCGTGTGAGGGCTCGGGGGAAATGGAACAGAAAGGACGGCCGTCGCGGCGAGAGCCTCATGCCGCGATGGCCAGGAACAGCTCGTGGCGGGCGAGCGCCGCGAGATCAATTTCTTGCCACACGTGGCCGTCGTCGTCGCGCCAGCAGCCGCCGGCGGCGAACTCGGGCCGCGGGGCGGCATCGGCAGCGTCGCCTTCGGGCTGCAACTGCTGGCGGCTGCGCAGGCCGGCGAGGCGGTCGACGAGAACGGCGCAGTGCGAGCCCAGATGGGGATTGAAGGCCAGAAGCCGAGCTTGCTCGCGCAGGGCGTCGCGCGCCATTGGCGGCCGCAAGCCCAAGAAGGCGGCCAAGTCGACCACGCCGTGAAGCCCGCCGCGAAGGTTGGCTACGCCCAGGAACCAGGGCTGTGTGTGCGGCACAGCCAGAAGGGCACCAGCCGGGAAGATCGCGCCGGCGGTGGCCAACGGCACCAACAGCCTGGCACCAGCACACTCCACGGCCAGCCAGGAAGCGGCGCTGGTTTCGGTCCGGGCGGCCTGCAGCCGCTCGGCGAGACGGCTATGGAGTTGGCGGAGGGCTTCGCGGTTGGCCATCGACGTACTACTCGAAAGCCTTGATCTTGGCGACCAACTCGTCGGGGTTCACCGGTTTGACGATGTAGTCGCGCGCACCCTGCCGGATGCCCCAGACCTTGTCGGTCTCCTGACTCTTGCTGGTGCACATGATCACCGGCACGCCCGAGAAGCGGGGGTCGCGCGTGATGCTGCGCGTGAGCTGGAAGCCGTTTTGGCCCGGCATCACCACGTCCATGAGGATGAGCTGGGGCTTTTCCTCCTCGAGGCGGCGCATCGCCTCTTCGCCATTTTCGGCCGTGCGCACGCTGTAGCCGCGCTTGCCGAGGATGTCGGAAAGATGGAACAGCTCCGTCTTGGAGTCGTCGACGATGAGAATCTTCTGGATGGCCATCGCGGTGAGGGTTCCGGCGTTGCGGTTCAGGCCGCGGCGTGGCGATGCGATTCCACCGCCTTCAGCAGCTGTTCCTTCGTGAAGGGCTTGGTGAGGTAGTCCTGGGAGCCGACCATGCGGCCGCGCGCTTTGTCGAACAAACCATCCTTGCTGGACAGCATGATCACCGGCACGTGGGCGAAACGCTGGTTGCGCTTGATGATCGCGCAGGTCTGGTAACCGTCGAGCCGTGGCATGAGGATGTCGCAGAAGATGAGGTCGGGCGCGTGGTCGTTCACCTTGGCCAGTGCGTCGAAGCCGTCTTCGGCCAGTACGACTTCATGGCCGCCCTGGCGCAGGAAGATCTCGGCACTGCGCCGGATGGTGTTGCTGTCGTCGATGACCAGCACCCGAGCACCGGCAGGTGCCACGGTCGCTGTTGCGCCCGCGTCGGGCCCTCGCATGTCCAAGCGCCGTCCTCCTCGTGGAGCCATCGCGCGCCGCCCAGGCCGGCGCGCCTTCGATCAGATCTGCACCATCTCGAAATCTTCCTTGCGGGCGCCACACTCCGGACAAGTCCAGTTCATGGACACGTCGGCCCAGGCGGTGCCCGGCGGAATGCCGTGTTCCGGATCGCCCTCGGCTTCGTTGTAGATCCAGCCGCAGATCAGGCACATCCAGGTTTGCGCGTCGCTCACGATGGCTCGGTCACCTCACTAGAATATGCTTGCATTGTAGCCATGCGAATCTGGCGAAAAGCGTTGATTCGTGAGGGGCTGCACGACGTTCCTCAGAATCCGCTGGAGGTTCTGGCCCGCTCCGGTCCCGCGCCCTGCGTCGCACGCTCCCCTTCCGGGAGGCTGCGGCAACCCTCTCCTCCACGCACACCTCATGAGCCCCGAATCTCCTGCCGCCGCGGCGGCCGATGGCACCGAAACCGCCGGCCTGGAACCGGCGGCGCCAGCGGCCGTCATGTGTTTCAACGCCAGCGAGCCCAGCGGCGCCAGCGGCTTGGCGGGCGACGTCGCCACGGCCGCGGCCATGGGCGCGCACGCGCTGCCCATTGTCACCAGCATCGTGATGCGCGACACCGCCGACATTTTCGACCAGCACGACATCGACGCCGAGGTCGTGGTCGAGCAGGCGCGCACCATCCTCGAGGACGTCACCATCTCGGCCTGGAAGGTGGGCTTCCTGGGCAGCGCCGACAACGTCAGCGCCGTCGCCGAGGTGCTGTCGGACTACACCGAGATCCCGCTCGTTACCCACCTGCCCAACCTGGGCTGGATGAACGAGGATCTGCTCCAGCCCTACCTCGACGCCTTCCGCGAGCTCATCCTGCCGGCCACCGAGGTGCTGGTGGGCAACCACAAGACGCTGCAGGACTTCCTGCTACCCGAGTGGGACAGCGAACGGCCGCCATCCGCGCGGGAACTTGCGGTCGCCGCCGCCGAGCACGGCACGCGCTACGTGCTCGTTACCGGCGTGGCGCTGGCCTCCAAGGGCCCCGAGCAGTTCATCGACAACGTGCTGGCCTCGCCGCAGGGCGCGCTGGCTGGCGAGAAGTTCGAGCGCTTCGAGACCAGCTTCGTGGGCGCCGGCGACACGCTCAGTGCAGCTCTGGCCGCGCTGCTGGCCACGGGTGTGGAGCTGCAGCCGGCCGTCTCGGAGGCGCTCAACTTCCTAGACCAGTCGCTCGACGCCGGGTTCCGCCCGGGCATGGGGCATGTCGTGCCCGACCGCTTCTTCTGGGCGCTGCCGCCCCCGGAGGGCGAGGAAGGCGACGGCAGCCCCGGGGTCGGGGACGAGCCCGAGCCGGAGGCGCCCCCACCCAAGGCCCCGCCGCGACGGGTGCACTGATCCGGGCGGTCGCCCGCGCCACCCCTTCCGAGAACCCACGGCTCCTGCCGCAGCCCATGCCCCAGACCAACCAGGCCCTGTTCGAGCGCGCGCAGCGCGTCATCCCCGGCGGCGTGAACTCGCCGGTGCGCGCCTTCCGCGCCGTCGGCGGCACGCCGCGCTTCATCACGCGCGCCCAGGGGCCGTTCATCCACGACGCCGAGGGCCGCCGCTACGTCGACTACATCGGCTCCTGGGGCCCCATGATCCTGGGCCACGGCCACCCGGCCGTGCTCGAGGCGGTGCAGAAGGCCGCGGCCGACGGCTTCAGCTTCGGCGCGCCCACCGAGCGCGAGATCGAGCTCGCCGAGGCCATCATCGCCCACCTGGGCCCCGACAGCGGCGTCGAGCAGGTGCGGCTGGTCTCCAGCGGCACCGAGGCCGGCATGAGCGCGCTGCGCCTGGCGCGCGGCGCCACGGGCCGCAACCTGATCGTCAAGTTCGAGGGCTGCTACCACGGCCACGCCGACGCGCTGCTCGTCAAGGCCGGCTCGGGCCTGGCGACCTTCGGCTTCCCCACCAGTGCGGGCGTGCCGGACGACGTGGTCAAGCACACGCTGGTGCTCGAGTACAACAACCTCGAGCAGCTCGACGCGGCCTTCGCCCGCCGGGGCGACGACATCGCCTGCGTGATGCTGGAGGCCATCGCCGGCAACATGAACTTCGTGCGCGCCAGCGTGCCGTTCATGACCCGCCTGCGCGAGCTGTGCACGAAGCACGGCGCGATGCTGGTGTTCGACGAGGTGATGACCGGCTTCCGCGTCGGCGCGCGCGGCGCCTGGGGCGTGTATGCGCAGCTGATGCCCGGCTTCAGGCCCGACCTGTTCGTCTTCGGCAAGGTCATCGGCGGCGGCATGCCGCTGGCGGCCTTCGGCGGCAGCCGCTCGGTGATGGGCCGCCTGGCGCCGCTGGGGCCCGTTTACCAGGCCGGCACGCTCAGCGGCAACCCGGTGGCCACGGCCTGCGGGCTGGCGACGCTGCGCGAGATCGGCCGCCGCGGCTTCTTCGAGGCGCTGGGCGACAGCACGCGCACCCTGGTGGACGGGCTGAAGGCCGCCGCCGACTCGGCCGGCGTGCCCTTCGTCGTCGACAGCGAGGGCGGGATGTTCGGCTTCTTCTTCACCGACACCCTGCCGCAGCACTACGGCACCGTGATGGCCACCGACAAGGAGCGCTTCAACCGCTTCTTCCACGCCATGCTCGACCGCGGCGTGTACCTGGCGCCAGCCCTGTACGAGGCCGGCTTCGTGAGCGCGGCGCACACGCCGGCCGAGATCGAGGCCACCCTCGCGGCCGCGCGCGAGGCCTTCGCGACGCTGTGACCCCTGGCCGGTCGCTCAGGCCGGCGACGAACGCAGCCCGTAGGCCCGGCCGCCCACGAACACGTACTCGGCGCGCAGGATCGCGTCGCCCTTCTCGCCGGCGAAGGTGAAGCCGAGCACGGCCACGCGGTCGCCTGCCTTGATCTCGGGCACCTGCCAGGCGCCCATGCGCGACAGCGGCGCGAGCTCGACGTCCCAGACGCGGTCCTTGCGCGTAGGCAGCTGCGCCGCGCGCAGCAGCGCCGGGCCGTCCACCGGCGCGCTCTGCGGCGGCAGGCTGCGCGTGGCCAGGTCGGCGGGAAGCTTCAGGTCGCCCGGCAGCTCCAGCTTGAGCTCGGCGTGCGGGTTGCGCCAGCGCACGTCGCGCGCCGTGCCCTCCAGGTAGATCGGCCGCGCCTGGTCGAAGCTGCTCCAGCCATGGTGGGCCCAGGCGGGCAGCGCCAGCAGCGCGGGGGCGGCAGACAGCAGGGTTCGGCGGTGCATGGCAGGCTCCTTCAGGCGTAGGCGATCCAACGGCCGCAGATGATGGCCGCGAGCCAAAGACCCAGCGACAGCGCGGTCTGCGCCCGCGCCACGGCATCGCCGCGCTGCAGCCCGCCGCGGGCGTGGAACAGCGCCGCGTTGGTGCCGGCCAGCATCAGCAGCCCGAGCTTGATGACGAAGGGCCGGTTGGCCAGCAGCTCGCCCGGGTGCGCCGCGAACATCACCAGCCCGCTGCCCGCCGCCAGGCCGAAGCCCAGCAGCGACAGCGGCAGCGCCAGCCGTGCCAGCGCCGCCACCGGCAGCTCGCGCCCCAGGCCCCAGACGCGCAGCTCCAGCAGCACCAGGCTGCCCAGCAGCAGCGCGATGCCGACGACGTGCACCACCTGCAGCGCCGGGTAGGCGACGGGGTGCTCGGCGATCCACGGCAGGCCCACGAGTCGGTCGAACATCACCGCACGCTAGCAGAGCGGCCGCGCACCCCGCTCCTAGAATGCCCCGCATGCACATCCACGTCCTGGGCATCTGCGGCACCTTCATGGGCGGCCTGGCGGCGCTGGCGCGCGAGGCCGGCCACCGCGTGACGGGCTGCGACGCCGCCGTGTACCCGCCGATGAGCGAGCAGCTGCGCGCGCTGGGCATCGACCTGGTCGAGGGCTACGGCGCCGAGCAGATGGCGCTGGAGCCGGACGTCTTCGTCGTCGGCAACGTCGTCAAGCGCGGCATGCCGCTGATGGAGGCGCTGCTGGACGCCGGCGCACGCTACACCAGCGGCCCGCAGTGGCTGGCCGAGCGTGTGCTGCACGGCCGGCACGTGCTGGCCGTGGCCGGCACGCACGGCAAGACCACCACCACGGCGATGCTGGCGTGGATCCTCGAGCAGGCCCTGCCCGAGGCCCGCAAGCCCGGCTTCCTGGTGGGCGGCGTGCCGCTGAACTTCGGCGTCAGCGCGCGGCTGGGGGTGGCCGGCGCGCCGTTCGTGATCGAGGCCGACGAGTACGACACGGCCCTGTTCGACAAGCGCAGCAAGTTCGTGCACTACCGGCCGCGCACCGCGGTGCTGAACAACCTCGACCACGACCACGCCGACATCTTCCCCGACCTGGCCGCCATCGAGACGCAGTTCCACCACCTGGTGCGCACCATGCCGTCCACCGGCCGCGTGGTGGTGAACGCGCGCGACGAGGCCCTGGCCCGCGTGCTGGCCCGCGGCTGCTGGAGCGGCGTGCAGCGCTTCGGTACCCGGCGCGAGGAGCCGGGCGGCCTGTGCGCGCGCGGCGAGCCCGGCAGCTTCGACGTGCTGCGCGGCAGCCTCAGGCTCGGCCACGTGGCCTGGGATCTGCTCGGCGAGCACAACCAGCTCAACGCGCTGGCCGCCATCGGCGCGGCCGAGCACGTGGGCGTGGCGCCGGCCGAGGCCTGCCGCGCGCTGGCCACGTTCCGCAACGTGCGCCGCCGGCTGGAATTGCGCGGCGAGGCCGGCGGCGTGAAGGTCTACGACGACTTCGCGCACCACCCCACGGCCATGCGCACCACGATCGACGGCCTGCGCCGCAAGGTGGGCCCGGGCTCGCGCATCCTGGCGGTGTTCGAGCCGCGCAGCAACACCATGAAGCTGGGCACGATGAAGGCGCAGCTGCCGTGGTCGCTGGAGGAGGCCGACCTCGCGTTCTGCCTGCAGGGCGACTACGGCTGGAGCGCGCGCGAGGCCTTACAGCCCATGGGCGGGCGGGCGCTGGTAGCCGACAACGTGGACGCGCTCGCGGCCCTCGTCACCCGCCACGCACGGGCCGGCGACCACGTGCTGTGCATGAGCAACGGCGGCTTCGGCGGCGTGCACGCGAAGCTGCTGGCCGCGCTGGCTTAGCCTGGCCCCTGCCGCCTCAAGACCGCGACAGCGTCGCCCGCAGCGCCTCGGTCAGCGTGGCCAGCGCCTCGTCGAGGTGGGCCTTGTTCTCCACGCTCAGCTCGCGCCGGGCGGCGGCCACGCGCAGCTCGGCCTGCAGCCGCACGGCCTGGAAGCGCGCCAGCGCGTAGGCATCGGCCGGCAGCGCACCGCTGGGCCGCGTGAGCAGCCCTTGCAGGCGCGACAGGTATGCGCGCTGCAGGCTGCGGCGCAGGGGATCGATCTCCTGGCCGCTCGTCAGCTCGCCCCACACGGCCGACTGCAGCGTGGCGTACAGCTCGTTGAGCGTGAGCAGCTCGCCGCGCTGCGCCGCTGGCACCAGCGTGGGCATGTCGAGCAGCCGCCTCGCGGTGCCGGCCGACAACAGCCTGTCCAGCGTCTGCGTCTGCAGCGCCAGCACGGTGCCGGGGATATCCGCCGGGCCGGCGCGGTCCCACTCGATGTAGTCAGGCTGCAGGCTGCTCAGGAACTCCGGCCGGAAGCGAAAGCTGTCGACCCGGAACAACGAGTCGGCCACGAAGCGCAGTGCCTCGCGCTGGCGCGCGGGCTCTACCGGGCGGAACGCCGGCCGCGAGTCGGGCCGGCCCTGCGGATCGCGCTCGGCGTACAGGCCACCCACGTACTTGGCCGCATCCACCGGCGCGCTGCGCAGCAGCCGGAAGCCCGACAGCAGGCTGCGGCGCAGCCGGTTCGCGTCATCCCCGGGGCGGGGGCCCCGAGCCTGCACGCGGTCCCAGAGTTCGCGCGACAGCGTCAGGCGGCGCTGGTAGTAGGCCAGCGGGTCGTCGCCCAGATCGAAACGGTTGACGCGCGGATCGAAGCCGCCGATGTCGCCGAAGCCGGCGTCGGCGTCGTCGGCGAAGGCCAGCAGCGGGTCGGCGCGCTGGCGGCTGGCGATCCGGTCCAGTTCGGCCGTCTCGCTCCGCGCGTCGAGCTTCGGGTCGAGCGGCTTGTAGCCGTACTCGATAGCGAAGTGGTCGTAGGCGCCCAGGCCCTTCATGTTGAACTCACCCTTGGGCTCGCCCTGCAGCGGCAGGTTGAAGGGGTTGTAGTCCATCACGGAGTTCGAGATCCCGCGGCTCTCACCGAAGGCCTTGTCCCTGAGCTGCTGCCGAGTGACGGTGGTGGAGCTGATGAAGTTGTGGCGCAGGCCCAGCGTGTGGCCCACCTCGTGCACGATGGTGTCCTTGACGTAGGCCTGCACGAAGGCCTCGGCCTCCGGGCTGTCGGGGTCGATGTCGCCGCGGGCCTCGAGCAGGTCCATCGCGAAGTGCAACTCGTCCGCGGCCTGCAAGGCGTAGCCGCAGGCCTGCTGAGCCATCGCCGCCAGCGTGGGCGCCACGTCCTCGCGGATCAGGCGCCGCGCGCCCCGGCCGAAGACGTCGGACATGCGGATGTCGGCGTCGAGGATCTCGCCGGTGCGGGGGTCGGAGTGGCTCGGCCCCTGCGCGAAGCCGACGTCGGCGCCGGTGAACCAGCGCACCGAGGCATGGCCAGCCTCCATCAGCGAGAAACTCGGATCGTCGGGCTGCTGCCTCGCGACGACGGCGTTCCTGAAGCCGATGCGCTCGAAGGCTTTGTTCCACTCGAGGATGCCCTCCTCAACGGCCTTGCGGTAGCGCATCGGCGTATTACGGTCGATCCAGAACGTGATCGGGCGCACCGGTTCGCTCATCGCCGCGGCCGGGTCTTTCTTCTCGAGGCGCCAGCGCTTGATGTGGTGCACGCGCGGGGTGGGCCTGAGGTCGTCGGACAGGTCGCTGAAGCTGTCGGTGAAGTAGCCCACGCGCGGGTCGGCCAGGCGTGGCCTCATGGGCTCGGCGGGCAGTTCGCGGAAGCTGTAGACGAAGCCCACGAACAGGCTGCGTGCGTCGGGCGTGGTCTGCGGGGGCGGGGGCGTGATCGGCCGCGGCGCACCGGGTGGCAGCAACGGGGGCGCGGCCAGGCGCGGCACGCTGTAGTGGATCTGGGCCCCCAGGGTGGTGAGGCCTGGCTCGGCGCGGGCGGCGTCGAAGAAGCTGTTGGCGCGGTCGGGCGCGAACGGCATGCGGTAGGCTAGCTCGAGCTGGGTGCTGTAGCCGGCCAGGTCGCCCAGCAGGAAGCCGGCGTCCACCAGCACACTCTTGCGCTCGGGGTGCTCGGCGCTGGCGGCGGCGGCCGAGCCCACCAGGCTGTCGGAGAAGCTCTCGCGCACGATGATGCGGTTGCCGGGGTCGCCGTCGGCGCGGAACTGGGTGTTGACGGCCAGCAGCTGGACCTGGTTGCCCACCTTGCGGAACTGGGCCAGCCAGGCCGGGCCCATGGCGCCGGCGTACAGGCCGCGCTCGCCAACCGCGTTCTTGACGTTCACCGATAACAGGAAGGGCTTGCCCAGCCGCTCGGGCGCGATCTCGAGCCAGATCTTCTCGTCCTTGCGCCAGATCGGGACGAAGCCGTCTTCGCGCTTGGCGTCCTTGACGACCTCGGCAAACGCCGGCGCCGCGCCCGGCGGGCGCGCCGGGGCCGGGGCAGGGGCTCCGGCCGGAGGCTGCGTCGCAGGGGCAGGGGCGACCGTGCCCGTCGCCGTTGCGGTCGCCGGCGCTGTCGTCGTGGCGGGCGTGGCACAGCCGACCAGCAGCGCCACAGCGGCAGCCACGGTGACCATGGGCGGCAGCTTGAGAGCCAGCCGCGGGGCAGCAGGAATCGGGCGGGCGGCTTGGGACGTGAGCATGTCGGGCACCTCTTGCGGGCTTCGTCGATGGCTCAGCCGTCGTCTGGTGACATGGGCCGGCGGCCTCGGGACGAGACATTCTGCGGCAATCACCCCATCCCGCGCGTCCGTACGCGCCCGGACAGGCCCGTAGACTGACGGCCTACACGATCCCGCGGTCGAAATCCCGCGGTCGAATCGTGGCCCCTAAGCCACCGGGTGCGGCGGCTGCGACACCCTTGCCCTCACACGCACCATGAGATTGAAGGACTGGATCTGTCTCGTCGCCGGCGCCGTGCAAGGCATCGGTGCCGCCGGGCCCTTGACGCGGCCCGAGGAGATCGCGACCGTGCGTGCCTTCGTGGGCAGCGACATCCACGGCGCGGTGATCGCGGTCTCCATCGGGATGACCGTTTGAACACCCACAGCGACAATCCCCTCATGTACGCCCTTTTCGACGACGCCGGCCGCTTCCACGCTGGGCGCGTGATGTCCGAGGCCGAGAACTCGCTGCAGGTGGAGCTCGACTCCGGCAAGCGCATCAAGGTCAAGGCCGCGAACCTGATGCTGCGCTTCGACAAGCCCGCGCCGGCCGAGCTGCTGGCGGGCGCCCGAGCACTGGCCGACGAGATCGACCTCGACCTGGCCTGGCAGTTCGCGCCCGATGCCGAGTTCGGCTTTTCCGATCTGGCACGCGAGTACTTCGACGCCAAAGCCGGCCCCGAGCACCAGGCCGCGGCGCTGCTGCGGCTGTTCGAGGCGCCGCACTACTTCCGCCGGCTGGGCCGCGGCCTGTTCAAGAAGGCGCCGGAAGAGACCGTAAAGGCGGCGCTGCTGGGCATCGAACGCAAGAAGCAGGTCGCCGCGCAGATCGAGGCCTGGGCCGGCGAGCTGGCTGCCGGGCGGTGCCCGGAGCCGGTGCGCGAGCAGCTCTACCGCATCCTGTTCAAGCCCGACAAGAACGGCCCCGAGTACAAGGCCGTGGTCGAGGCCAGCCGCCGCGCGCAGCGCGCGCCGCTGGACCTGCTGGCCGCCGCGGGCGCCATCTCGAGCCCTCACCAGTTCCACTGGCGGCGCTTCCTGTTCGAGTTCTTCGCCAAGGGAACTGGCTTCCCGGCGCTGGCCGCCCCGCCGGTGGAAGGCGAGCTACCGCTGGCCGAAGGCGTGGCGGCGTTCTCCATCGACGACTCGGCCACCACTGAGATCGACGACGCGCTGTCGGTGCGCGGCCTGGGCACCGGCACCGTGGTCTACGGCATCCACATCGCCGCGCCGGGCCTGGCGATCGCGCCCGACTCGGCGCTGGACAAGGTGGCGCGCGAGCGCCTGTCCACCGTCTACACGCCGGGCTGGAAGATCACCATGCTGCCCGACGCCGTGGTGCAGGCCTACACGCTGACCGCCGGCCGCGACTGCCCCGCCGTGAGCCTGTACGCCACCTTCGACGAGGCCACGCTCGAGCTGAAGGGCCACGAGACGAGGCTGGAGCGCGTGCCCATCGTGGCCAACCTGCGCCACGACGTGCTGGACGCCGTCATCACCGAGGCCTCGCTCACGGGCGCCGAGCCCGCGGCCTACGACTTCGCGCCCGAGCTGGCCTTCGCGTTCCGGCTCGCGCGGCACCTGAAGGCCGCGCGCGAGGTGGTGCGCGGCAAGCCCGAGACCTTCAACCGGCCCGACTACAGCTTCAAGCTCGACCGTACCGAGGCCGACACCGAGCCCACCGGCGACGAGACGGTGCTCATCGGCACGCGCCGCCGCGGCGCCCCGCTGGACCTGATCGTCGCCGAGGCCATGATCCTGGCCAACTGCACCTGGGGCGGCTGGCTGGCGCAGCACGGCGTGCCGGCCATCTACCGCAGCCAGGCCAGCCTGGCGCCGGGCATCAAGGTGAAGATGGGCGTCAAGCCCGCACCGCACGCCGGCATGGGCGTGCCGCAGTACGCCTGGAGCACGAGCCCGCTGCGCCGCTACACCGACCTCGTGAACCAGTGGCAGATCGTCGCCGTGGCGCGCCAGGGCCGCATGGCGCCGCTGGTGGCGCCGTTCAAGCCCAAGGACGCGGCCCTGTTCAGCGTCATCGGCGCCTTCGACGCCGCCTACGCGGCCTACAACGGCTTCCAGCAGCAGATCGAGCGCTACTGGACGCTGCGCCACCTGCAGCAGGCCGGCGTCGCCGAGCTCGAGGCCGCGGTCATGAAGGAAGGCCTGGTGCGCGCCGAGACGCTGCCGCTGGTGTTCCGCGTGCCCGGCACCGAGGGCCTACCGCGCGGCGCCCGCATCCGCGCCCGCGTGGCCGGCCTGGACCTGCTCACTCTGGAGCTGCACGCCACGCTGCTGGCGCAGCTGGACGTGCAACCCGCAGCCGCAGAGGGCACCGCCGAGGACGACGATGCGGAGCCCGCCGGCACGCTGCAGCTGGCCATCGACGTGGCCGAAGCCGAACCCGTGGGCGACCCGGCGGGCGACCCGGCGGCCGAACCGGCCGCCTGACCCGCATCACCATAGCCATGCGCTGGCCCGAATTGACGACGACGCAGTGGGCGCTGGCCATGTCGCTGGCCGTGCACGGCCTGCTGCTGTCGGTGCGCTTCGTCGACCCCGGGGCCATCAACCGCGCCTTCCGCGACACGCCGCTGGAGGTGATCCTCGTCAACGCCCGCGGCGACGAGCCGCCGGCGGAGGCCCAGGCCATCGCTCAGGCCAACCTCGCCGGGGGCGGCGAGGCCGCGAAGGGCCGCGCCACCAGCCCGCTGCCACTGGCCGCCACGGTGCAGATGGGCGAGTCGCCCGAAGAGGCGCGCCAGCGCATCGAGCAGCTCCAGCGCGAGCAGCAGCAGCTGCTGTCCCAACTGCGCCGTGAGATCGCCGCCCTGCCCCCGCCCGACCCCAGCCGCGACCGCGGCGCGCCCGAGCAGCCGGAGCAGGACCAGCGCCGCAAGCAGTTGCTGCGCCTGCTGGCCGAGATCGAGAAGCGCGTGAACGAGGAAAGCGCGCGCCCCAAGAAGCGCTACATCAGCCCGGCCACTCGCGAGGAGGTCTACGCGCTGTACTACGACAACCTGCGGCGCCGCATCGAGGACCGCGGCACGCGCAGCTTCCCCGAGCACCAGGGCCGCAAGCTCTTCGGCGAGCTGACGATGAACGTCACCATCGACGCCACGGGGCGCGTGGTGGAAGCCGACATCGTGAGCAGCAGCAACAACCGCCGCCTCGACCAGCAGGCGGTGGCCATCGTGATGGCGGCGCAGCCCTTCGGGCCCTTCTCCCAGGCCATGCGCAAGCAGGCCGACCAGATCGTGGTCACCTCACGCTTTCGCTTCACGCGCGACGAGGCGCTCGAAACCACGCAGCTGAGCCGATGACCGGCCCCGACCGCTACGCGGTGCTCGGCCACCCGGTGGCCCACAGCCGCAGCCCTGCCATCCACGCCCGCTTCGCCGCGCAGACCGGGCAGGCCCTGGACTACGGCCGCCTCGAGTGCCCGCTCGACGGCTTCGCCCCGGGCGTGCGCGCCTTCGCCGCCGGCGGCGCGCGCGGCTGCAACGTGACCGTGCCCTTCAAGTTCGAGGCGCTGCAGCTGGCCGGCCAGGCCAGCGAGCGAGCGCAACGTGCCGGCGCGGCCAACGTGCTGGGCTTCGACGGCCCCGAGCCGGCCCAGTGGTGGGCCGACAACTCCGACGGCATTGGCCTGGTGCGCGACATCCGGCAGAACGCCGGCGTGGCGCTGGCCGGCGCTCGCGTGCTGCTGATGGGCGCCGGCGGCGCGGCGGCGGGGGTGCTGGGGCCGCTGCTCGAGGCCGGGGTGGCCGGCGTGGTGCTGGCCAACCGCACGGCGGCCCGGGCCGAGGCGCTGGCGCAGTCGCACGCCGAACTGGCGCAACACCACGGCGCGACGCTGGCCGCCGCGGCGCTGCACGCGCCCGGCGAGGCCTTCGACGTGGTGCTCAACGCCAGCAGCAGCAGCCTGGCCGGCGCCGCCGTGCCGGTGCCGGCCGCCGTGCTGCGCCCGGGCACGCTGGCGGTGGACCTGATGTACGGCGCCGCCGCCGCGCCCTTCCTGGCCTGGGCGCGTGTGCACGGCGCCGTGCCACGCGACGGCCTGGGCATGCTGGTGGAGCAGGCGGCCGAGGCCTTCTTGCTGTGGCGCGGCGTGATGCCCGACACCGCCCCGGTGCTGGCGGCGCTGCGCGCCGAGGTGGACGCGGCATGAAGCGCCCGGGCTGGGTCACGCACGCGCTGCACGTGCTGGCGCTGGTGGCGCTCAGCGCGCTGGCGCTGCAGCTGGTGTTCGCCGCGCGCGTGGCGCTGATGATCGTGGTCGATCCGCAGAGCACCAGCTTCCAGCGCAGCGAGGCCTGGCGCCTGCTCGTGGAACAGCAGCGCATCGTGTGGAGCCAGCAGTGGGTGCCCGGCGAGCGCGTCTCGGTCAACCTCAAGCGCGCCGTCATCGCCAGCGAGGACGGCGGCTTCGCCGACCACGGCGGCGTCGACTGGGACGCCATCGAGAAGGCCTGGGAGCGCAACGAGCGCTCCGAGGCCCGGGCCGAGGCGCTGTCCCGGCGGGCCCCGGCACGCCAGGGCCGGCCCGTGGTGCCCAAGATCGTGGGGGGTTCGACCATCACCCAGCAGCTGGCCAAGAACCTGTTCCTCTCGGGTGAGCGCTCGGTGCTTCGCAAGGGCCAGGAACTGCTGATCACCCTCATGCTCGAAGCCCTGCTGGACAAGGGGCGCGTCCTGGAGATCTACCTGAACAATGTGGAATGGGGCGAGGGCGTGTTCGGTGCGCAGGCCGCGGCCCGGCACTACTTCCGCGTCGACGCCGCGCAGCTCGCGCCGCACCAGGCGGCGCGGCTGGCGGTGATGCTGCCGGCGCCCAAGCGCTTCGAGAAGCGGCCGGCCAGCCCCTACCTGCTGTCGCGCACGGCCACCATCGTGGCGCGCATGAACGACGTCGAGGTGCCCAGATGAGCCTGAGCCTGGAAATCGCCGCCGCCGCCGCGCGGCTGATCGTCGACGAGGGCATGGACTACGACCAGGCCAAGCGGCGCGCCGCGCGCGACTTCGGCCCGCGCGTGGAGCTGCCCGACAACGCCACGCTGGAGGCCGCCGTGCGCGAGCACCTCGCGATCTTCTGCGCCGACACACAGCCGGCCGAGCTGCAGGCGCTGCGCGAGGTGGCGCTGCAGTGGATGGAGCGGCTGGCGGAGTTCCACCCGCACCTGGCCGGCGCCGCCTGGCGCGGCACGGCCACGCGGCTGAACGCGCTGCGCCTGGAGTTGTACGCCGACGACGGCAAGGCGCCGGAGATCGCGCTGATTAACGCCGGGGTCGACTACGACGTCGACAGCCTGCCGGCGGCCGGCCCGCGCCGCGAACCGCTGCCGGTGCTGACCGTGGCCAGCCACAGCCGCGCCCTGGGCGAGCTGGTCACGCTGCACCTGATCGTGCACGACCGCGACGACCTGCGCGGCGCCCTCAAGCCCGACGCCGACGGTCAGACCTGGCGCGGCGACACCGCGGCACTGCGCGCGCGCATGGCAGCCGCGGCCGCCGAGGGCACGGCATGAACCGCCGCTCCATCGTCACCGCCGCCGTCGCCGGCGGCCTGGCCGCGGTCGGCGGCGTCGCCTGGCAGCTGCGCGCCACCCGGCTGCGCGAGGAAGAGCGCGCCGCCGTCGACCGCGACACCGCCGGCTTCTGGGGCCTGAGCTTCCCCACGCCCGACGAGCCCGAGCCGCGCAGCATCGTCACCGCCTCGTTCCGCGGCCAGCCGCTGCTCGTCAACTTCTGGGGCACCTGGTGCCCGCCCTGCGTGAAGGAGATGCCCGAGCTCGACCGCTTCTCGCGCGAGCACGCAGCCCAGGGCTGGCGCGTGCTGGGCCTGGCGGTGGACAACGCGCGCGCCGTGCGCGAGTTCCTCAGGCGCACGCCCGTGAGCTACGCCATCGCGATGGCGGGCTTCGAGGGCTCGGAACTCGCCCGCAGGCTGGGCAACGCGCAGTCCGGCCTGCCATTTACCGTGGCCTTCGACCGCGGCGGCCGCATCACCCGCACCAAGGCCGGCGAGACGAACTCCGCCGAGCTGGCCGGCTGGACGCGCGAGATGCGCTGACCCCCGGTTTGCGCCGAACTGCTCTCAATTCCCACAAAACAGCGTAAAGTGGCGCTCTTCTGCGGCCCGTAGCCGCCCGCTTCCATGAATCTGCTCGTCCTCCACGGCCCCAACCTCAACCTGCTCGGCACCCGCGAGCCTGAGATCTATGGCCACACCACTCTGAGCCAGATCGACGCCGATCTCGCGCAGATCGCCGCTGATGCCGGCGCGTTTCTGAGCAGCCTTCAAAGCAACCACGAGGGCGCGCTGATCGACCGCATCCACGCCGCGCGCACCGACGGCACCAGCTTCATCGTCATCAACCCCGGCGGCCTCACCCATACCAGTGTGGCGCTGCGCGACGCGCTGGCCGGCGTGGCGCTGCCCTTCATCGAAGTGCACCTGAGCAACGTGCACCGGCGCGAGCCCTTCCGCCACCACAGCTATCTCAGCGACATCGCCACCGGCGTGATCGTCGGCCTCGGCGCCGACGGCTACCGCCTGGCCGTGCGGCACGCGCTGACGCGGCTGAAGCCGCCCCCAGCGGCCTGAACGACACCCAGGCGCCGGCCATGACCGGACGCCGTCTTGCGAGGAACCCATGGACCTGAGGAAACTGAAGACCCTGATCGACCTAGTCTCTGAATCAAACATCTCCGAGCTGGAGATCACCGAGGCCGAGGGTAAGGTGCGCATCGTCAAGGGCGGCCTCGCCAACGTCGCCGCGGTGCCAGCCGTGGCTGCCGGGCCGGTGGCCGTGCCGGTCACCCCGGCTACGGCCGCAGAGATCGCCACGGCCGATGCGCCGGCCGCGCCACCCGCCGGGAAAGTGATCAAGTCGCCGATGGTGGGCACCTACTACCGCTCGGCCAGCCCGGGAGCCAAGCCCTTCGTCGAGGTCGGCGACGCCGTCAAGCCGGGCCAGGCCGTCTGCATCATCGAGGCCATGAAGATCATGAACGAGATCGAGTCCGACCTCGAGGGCCGCATCGTCAAGATGCTGTGCGAGAACGGGCAGGCGGTCGAGTTCGGCCAGCCGCTGTTCATCCTAGAGTAAGGCGGGATCTTCGTGTTCAAGAAGATTCTGATCGCGAACCGGGGCGAGATCGCCCTGCGCATCCAGCGAGCCTGCCGCGAACTGGGCATCAAGTCGGTCGTCGTCTATTCCGAGGCCGACCGCGAGGCCAAGTACGTCAAGCTCGCCGACGAGGCCGTCTGCATCGGCCCGGCGCCCAGCGCGCTGAGCTACCTCAACATGCCGGCCATCATCTCCACCGCGGAGGTGACGGACGCCGAGGCCATCCACCCCGGCTACGGCTTCCTCAGCGAAAACGCCGACTTCGCCGAGCGCGTGGAGCGCAGCGGCTTCGTGTTCATCGGGCCCACGCCCGAGAGCATCCGCATCATGGGCGACAAGGTCAGCGCCAAGCAGGCGATGATCAAGAGCGGCGTACCCTGCGTGCCGGGCTCCGAGGGCGCGCTGCCCGAGGACCCGAAGGAGATCATCCGCATCGCGCGGGCGGTGGGCTACCCGGTCATCATCAAGGCGGCGGGTGGCGGCGGCGGGCGCGGCATGCGCGTCGTGCACACCGAGGCGGCGCTGATCCACGCCGTGCAGACCACGCGCGCCGAGGCCGGGGCTGCCTTCGGCAACCCGCAGGTCTACATGGAGAAGTTCCTCGAGCACCCGCGGCACATCGAGATTCAGGTGCTGGCCGACAGCTTCCGCAACGCCGTGTGGCTGGGCGAGCGCGACTGCAGCATGCAGCGGCGGCACCAGAAGATCATCGAGGAGGCGCCGGCGCCGGGCGTCCCGCGGCGGCTGATCGAGCGCATCGGCGATCGCTGCGCCGCGGCCTGCAGGAAGATCGGCTACCGCGGCGCCGGCACCTTCGAGTTCCTGTTCGAGAACGGCGAGTTCTACTTCATCGAGATGAACACCCGCGTGCAGGTCGAGCACCCGGTGACAGAGCTCGTCACGGGCATCGACATCGTGCAGCAGCAGATCCGCATCGCCGCCGGCGAGAAGCTGCCGTTCACGCAGCGCCAGATCGGGCTGCGCGGCCACGCCATCGAGTGCCGCATCAACGCCGAGGACCCGGTGAAGTTCGTGCCCAGCCCTGGCCGCATCACGCTGTGGCACGCCCCGGGCGGCCCCGGCGTGCGCGTGGACTCGCACGTGTACACGAACTACTTCGTACCGTCCAACTACGACAGCATGATCGGCAAGATCATCTGCCACGGCGACACCCGCGAGCAGGCCATGGCCCGCATGCGCATCGCGCTGCTGGAGACCGTGGTCGAGGGCATCCAGACCAACATCCCGCTGCACCGCGAACTGATGGTCGACAGCAAGTTCATGGCCGGCGGCACCACCATCCACTACCTCGAGCAGTGGATGAGCCAGCACAAACGATGAGTGCGAGCCCCAAAGCTCGCTGTCGCTTGCTACCCCCTGGGGGGGCCGTCCGCCAGCGGCCCGGCAAAGCCGGTTCCTCGGCGGGAAGCTTGGCCATGCACGCTTGTCGGACATGGTCGAGCTGATCCTGCGCGCCCCGGCAGCCCTGGTGGAGCCGGTCTCGGACGCGCTCATCGACGAGCTCGACGCGGTGTCCGTCAGCGTCGAGGACGCCGACGCCAACACCGAAGCCGAGCAGGCCCTGTTCGGAGAACCGGGGCTGCCCGCGCCCGCACCCGCCTGGGCGCGCAGCACGCTGAAGGCGCTGTTCGAACGGGAGCCGCAGGCCGAAGCCGCGGCCACGCTGCTGTTGGCGCAGGATTGGACCGACGGCCTGACGGTGCAATCGCTGCAGCCCGCGCCCGAGGCCGACTGGGTGCGCCTGACGCAGAGCCAGTTCGAGCCCGTGCCCATCACGCCCACGTTCTGGATCGTGCCCAGCTGGCATGCCGTGCCGTCCACGGCGCGCCAGGTGATCCGGCTCGACCCGGGCCTGGCCTTCGGCACCGGCACCCACCCCAGCACGCGCATGTGCCTGCGCTGGCTGGCCACGCAGTCCGCACGCGCCGCACCCGCCGACCTGGCCCGCGTGCTCGACTACGGCTGCGGCTCCGGCATCCTGGCCATCGGCGCTGCGCTCATGGGGGCGCGGCACATCGACGCGGTCGATATCGACCCCGCGGCCGTGCAGAGCACGCGCGACAACGCCGGCGCCAACGGCGTGGCGCTCAACGCCGGCCTGCCCGAGCGGGCCTCGGGCCAGTACGGGCTGGTGCTGGCCAACATCCTGGCGTCGCCGCTGAAGCTGCTGGCGCCCTTGCTCACGGCCCACGTCGCGCAGGGCGGCTGGTTGGTGCTGGCCGGACTTCTGGAGCGCCAGGCCGACGAGATCGCATCGGCCTACGCGGCTTGTACGCCATCGCTGACGCTGGCGGTGGCCGACCGCGAAGACGGCTGGATCCTGATGACCGGCCGCCGCGCCTGAACCGGGATCGGCGATGAGCAGCCTCGCCACCCGCTGCAGCGCCTGCGGCACCGTATTCCGGGTCGTGGCCGCCCAGCTGCGGGTCTCCGAAGGCTGGGTGCGCTGCGGCCGCTGCTCGCAGGTATTCAACGCACTCGAGGGCCTGGTCGATTTGGACACCGGCCTGCCCCGGCGCGAAAGCACGGCAGCACAGCCGGGCGCGGGCGGTGCCATAGGCCTCGAGGTCGCGCAGTCAGCGGCGCGCCCCGGCACCTCCCCACGGTCGGCGGCGGTCGCGGCGGCGCAGCCCGCTCCTCCGACCCCTGCTTCCCCTGAAGGCGGGGTCCCGGCCGGCAGACCCGGCGACAGAACAGAGATTCCGCCCCCGCGCGCCGACGGGTC
>JBIKLC010000070.1:0-5370 GCA_044360025.1 Rubrivivax sp.
ATAGGTCACGTAGCGGTCGAAGATGTTCTGCCCGTACTCGGAGTAGCTCTCCAGGTAGGCGGTCTGGATCTCCTTGCCGATGAACTCGGCGTAGCGCGGCGCCAGCAGCTCCTTGATGAAGCCGACGTACTTGTCCTCGAGTTCCTTCGGGAACTGCTCGCGCTCGATCTGCTGCTCCAGCACGTACATCAGGTGCACCGGGTTGGCGGCGACCTCGGTGCTGTCGAAGTTGAACACCTTGGACAGGATCTTGTAGGCGAAGCGCGTGCTGATGCCGCTCATGCCCTCGTCGACGCCGGCGTAGTCGCGGTACTCCTGGTAGCTCTTGGCGCGCGGGTCGGTGTCCTTGAGGTTCTCGCCGTCGTAGACGAGCATCTTGGAGTACAGCGAGCTGTTCTCGGGCTCCTTCAGCCGCGTCAGGATGGCGAACTGGCTCATCATCTTCAGCGTGCCCGGCGCGCAGGTGGCCGCGCTCAGCGAGGAGTTCTTCAACAGCTTTCCATAGATCTTGATCTCCTCGCTGACGCGCAGGCAGTACGGCACCTTGACGATGTAGATGCGGTCGAGGAAGGCCTCGTTGTTCTTGTTGTTGCGGAAGGCCTTCCACTCGCTCTCGTTGCTGTGCGCCAGCACGATGCCGTCGAAGGGGATGGCGCCGAAGCCCTCGGTGCCCTTGAAGTTGCCCTCCTGCGTGGCCGTCAGCAGCGGGTGCAGCACCTTGATCGGCGCCTTGAACATCTCGACGAACTCCAGCAGCCCCTGGTTGGCCAGGCACAGGCCGCCGCTGTAGCTGTAGGCGTCGGGGTCGTCCTGGCTGTAGGCCTCGAGCTTGCGGATGTCGACCTTGCCCACCAGCGAGCTGATGTCCTGGTTGTTCTCGTCGCCGGGCTCCGTCTTGGCGATGCCCACCTGCTTGAGCACGCTCGGGAAGCGCCGCACCACCTTGAACTGCCGGATGTCGCCGCCGTACTCCTCCAGTCGCTTCACGGCCCAGGGGCTGAGGATGCGGTTGAGGTAGCGGCGCGGGATGCCGTACTCGCTCTCGAGGATGGGGCCGTCCTCCGCGGGGTCGAACAGCCCCAGCGGCGACTCGTTCACCGGGCTGCCCTTGATGGCGTAGAAGGGCACCTCCTGCATCAGCTGCTTCAGCCGCTCGGCGATGCTGCTCTTGCCGCCGCCCACCGGGCCCAGCAGGTAGAGGATCTGCTTCTTCTCCTCCAGCCCCTGCGCGGCGTGGCGGAAGTAGCTCACCACCTGCTCGATCGAGTCCTCCATGCCGTAGAACTCGGCGAAGGCGGGGTAGATCTTGATCACCTTGTTGGCGAACAGCCGCGACAGCCGCGGGTCGTTGCGCGTGTCCACGCTCTGCGGCTCGCCGATGGCCTTGAGCATGCGCTCGGCAGCGGTGGCGTAAGCCAGCGGGTTGCGCTTGCACTCGGCGAGGTAGTCCTCGAGGGACATCTCCTCCTCGCGCGTGCGCTCGAAGCGGGCGGCGAAGTGCTTGATCACGTCCATGGGCAGGCCTCCGGGGCCAGCGCACGGCGGGGCGGAGGATCCGCTTCCTTCACCGTGTCTGGGAAGTTCTGATGAAGTCCGGGTTTCACGGACCCTGGCTCCATCAGAGCTTTCCGGCCACCCCGCCGGCCCGGCGCCCCGTTCGGGGGCGGGAGACAACGACGCTGGGGTAGAGCTTAGCGACTCCGCCGAATCCGAAGCGGCGAATTGGGGTATTCGTACCGTTCAAACCGGCTTCGTCTCCTGGGTTGCCCGCGAGCTTGGCGTGTCGCAGTCGCTTGCAAGCAGCGCGCCGCCCGGCCGATGATGCGCCCATGCCTGTTGCCCAACGCCCGCCCGATGCCATCGACCTGAACCCCCTGCTGAGGGCCTGCCCGCGCTGCTGGGGGCGCATGGCGCCGCTGACGCTGTCCTCGCACACGGGCCGGCCCGTCACGGTGGACCACTGCGGCCCCTGCCGGCAGATCTGGTTCGACCACCTCGAGTCGGTGGCGCTCGACGCCCGGGGCTGGATCCGGCTGCTGCGCGAGCTGCAGGCTGGCGCCGCGCAGCCGGCCCGGCCCCTCGATCCGGCCGGCGGCCGCCTGTCCTGCCCTACCTGCCGGGCGGAACTGGCGCAGGTGTTCAACCGCTCGCGCTTTGGCCGCTTCACGTCGCTGGAATGCCCGCGCCGCCACGGGCACCTGCACGGGCAGGCGGGCGTGCTGGTCGAGCGCGGCCTGGTGCGGCCCCTGCTGGGGGCGGAGCGCTCGGCCCTGCTTGGGCAGCGCCAGCGCATCGACTGCTTCAACTGCGGCGCCCCCGCCAGCGGCCAGAGCGCGCGCTGCGGCCACTGCATGGCTCCGCTGGTGGTGCTGGACGTCACCCGGCTGGCGCAGTCGCTGCGCGCACGCGTCGTCGACGAGGGCGCCACGCCCGCCGTACCTGGCCAGCCGCTGCCCTGGCGCTGCCGCGCCTGCGGCGCGTCGCTGGACCCGGCGGCCGACGCGACCTGCGGGCAGTGCGGCCACCTCGTGATCGCGCTCGACCTGCCCGAACTCGGGCCCTTGCTCGATGCCGCCGAGGCCGCCCTCGACACTGCCGACGCCGCCCGGGCCTCCCGCCGGGCCGACCACGTGCCCCGCGAGCGCGCTGCCCGCCCGACCCCCCGCGAACGCCGGGCCGACGAGGCGCGCCCCGGCGGCGAGCTGGCGCAGGACAGCCTGGAGCGAAGCTGGGACCTGACCGAACTGACCCTGGACCTGTTCAGCACCATCATCGATCCCTGAGTCTGCGCGAGGCCGCTTCGATAATGCGGCGATGAACGCCGTCCACCTGACCGCCGACCTGCACGGCTGCCCCGCCGGGCTGCCGGCGCTGCGCGACACCCAGGCCCTGCGCGTGCTGTGCCTGCGCGCGGTGCGCGAGGCCGGCCTGCAGGCCGTGGGTGAGCTGTTCCACCGCTTCCCGGCGCCCGGCGGCGTGACCGGCGCGGTGCTGCTGGCCGAGTCGCACCTGGCCGTGCACACCTGGCCCGAGCACGGCACGGTGACGGTGGACGCCTTCGTCTGCAACGCCAGCGCCGACAACACCGGCCGTGCCGAGCGCCTGCTCGAGGCCGTGGTGGCGCCCTTCGGCGCCGCGCAGGTGCTCAGGCAGCGCCTGTCGCGCAGCAGCCCAGCCGCGCTGCCGCCCGCCGGCCAGCCGCATCCCCCAGCGTGAAGGCCTCCTCGAACACCGAGTAGCCCGCCAGGTCGGCGTGCGCCAGGTGCAGCCGCTCGCTGCCGGCGGGGCCGGCCACGGCCGGGCCGCTGGGGCTTGCGGCGGCACGCAGCGCGCGCAGCGCCGGGTGGCTGCGCACGCCGGGCGCCGGCACGGCCATGGCGTGGCCGTAGCGCATCAGGTCCGCGCGCAGCAGCCGGCCGGGCAGGTCGGGGTGCACCTGCGCGAGGTGGCCCACCACGCGGTCGGCCCAGGTCGTCCAGGGCTCGTCGCGCAGGCGCCGGCGCCAGGCGGCAGTGCCCGCGCGCGAGGCCTGCCCGAAGGCCCAGTACGCCGTCAGCACCACGGGGCCGGCCTGGGCCCGCAGGCCCTGGTGGCCGGCGTCCACGTAGCCCAGGGCCAGGCGCGAGGGCGATTCCGGCGGGGGCAGCCGCCCGTCCGGCGCGGCGGCTACCTGGAACACGTTGTCCCAGGCCGGCGGCGCGCCGACGCGGTCCACCGGCGGCTCGCGCAGCAGCAGGTTGGCCACCAGCCAGGGCGCGTGGTCGACGGCCGCCGCGGCCGCGGCCAGCGCCGCGGGCGCCGCCTCGACGATGCGCGCGGCCACGTGCAGCGGCAGCGCCACCACCACCTCGCGCGCCAGCCAGCGTGTGGCCGCGCCGGCGGCGTCGTGCACCTCCAGCGCCACGCCGTGGCGCGACGGCTGCACGCGCCGCACCAGGCAGCCGGTGTGCAGCCGCTCGCCCAGCGGCGCGGCCAGCTGGCGCGTCAGCCAGGCGTTGCCCTCGGGCCAGGTGAAGACGGCGTCGTGGGCGTCGCCGGCGGCGGCCACGCCGAAGCCGTGGCGGCTGGCGAAGTAGTGCAGCCCGGCCCAGGCCGACACGGCCTCCAGCCCTGCGCCGTAGTCGTCGCGGCAGGCGTAGTCGAGGTAGCCGAGCAGCGCGGCGTCGTGCAGCTGCTCGCGGGCCAGCCACTGCGCGAAGCTCTCGCCGTCCAGCGCCTGCAGCGCCGCCGACCACGGCGCCGCGTCGGCCGGCACCGCGAAGCGCGCCTCGCGCGCGACCTCGGCCACGCGCTGCGAGAAGCGGCGGTAGGCCGCCTCGGTGGCGGAGCCGGCCGCCACCGGCGGCAGCAGGCCCTCGACCCACTCCTGCCCGGTCCACAGCCGCTCCTGCAGCGCGTGGCACAGGTGCCGCTCGTCGGGCACGGTGCGCCCGGCCACCGTGCGCAGCAGCCCCGCCTCGTGCAGGAACGCCGACACCGCGCGCGCCTGTGGCGGCGGCACCGGCAGGTAGTGCGCGCCCAGCGGGCAGGCCAGGCCCGCCATCGCGTGGCCGCGCGCGTTGCCGCCGGCCGTGTCCTCGAGCTCGAAGATGCGCAGGTCGTCGACGCCGGCGCGGCGCAGCGCCCGCGCTGCCGCCAACCCGGCGACGCCGGCGCCCAGCACGGCCACGGCGCAGCGGCGCGGCGGCGCGCCCGTGGCCGGCGCCTCGCGCGGGCCCTCGGCGTGCAGCGCGTGGCCGCGCGCCAGCGCCGCGCCCACCCAGCCGCCGGCGAGCGCGCCGCCCGCCGCCGTGCCCGTGCCCGGGCCCGGGCCCGGCGCGCAGCCGGCGGCCCCGAACGCCGCCGCGCCCAGCCAGCTGCGCCGCGTCCAGCCGCGCGCTAGCGGTGCGCCTTGCCCCATTCCTGCTCGAAGATGTGCACCAGCGACTGCTTGGTGATGCGGTTGGGCTGGGCCGGCACGCGGGCCATGTCGGGCGGGAAGTGCAGCAGCGCCGGCAGCCCCTCGCGCGTGACGAAGCGCAGGCCCTCGGGCAGCCGCTCGGGCAGCCGCCAGGGCCGGCGCGAGGCGACGACGAAGCCCCACTCGCCGAAGCTCGGCACGTAGGCGTGGTAGGGCGTGGTGCCCAGGCCCACGGCCTCCAGCGTGGCCACCACCGTCCAGAAGCTGCGCCGCGCCACCAGCGGCGAGGTGGCCTGGACGGCCGCGTAGCCCGAGGCCGCGAGCCGCCGGTCCAGCAGCGCGTAGAAGCTGGTGGTGTAGAGCTTGCCCAGCGAGAAGTTGCTCGGGTCGGGGAAGTCGACGATGACGACGTCGAACACCTCGTCGTGGCTCTCCAGCCAGGTGAAGGCGTCGGTGTTGACCACGCGCAC
>JBIKLC010000081.1:0-16369 GCA_044360025.1 Rubrivivax sp.
TCCACGCCCTGCAGGTACATGGCCAGGCGCTCCAGGCCGTAGGTGATCTCGCCCGGGATGGGCTAGCAGTCGATGCCGCCCACCTGCTGGAAGTAGGTGAACTGCGTCACCTCCATGCCGTTGAGCCAGACCTCCCAACCCAGGCCCCAGGCGCCGAGCGTGGGGTTCTCCCAGTCGTCCTCGACGAAGCGCACGTCGTTGGTCGTGAGGTCGAAGCCCAGCGCCTGCAGGCTGCCCAGGTAGAGCTCCAGGATGTCGGCCGGGGCGGGCTTGAGCACCACCTGGTATTGGTAGTAGTGCTGCAGCCGGTTGGGGTTGTCGCCGTAGCGGCCGTCCTTGGGGCGGCGGCTGGGCTGCACGTAGGCGGCCTTCCAGGGCTCGGGGCCGAGGGCGCGCAGGAAGGTCGCAGTGTGGCTGGTGCCGGCACCGACCTCCATGTCGTAGGGCTGCAGCAGCGCGCAGCCTTGCGCGTCCCAGTAGCTCTGGAGCTTGAGGATGATCTGCTGGAAGGTGAGCATCGAAGGCGGTGCCGCGGGCTTCGGTGGTAGGCAGTCCGGCAGTTTACGGGCCGCGGACGTGAAAACGCCGGAGCGGCCAGGCTCCGGCGTGCGGGTGCGAGCGGGCGGCGCCTGTGCCGCGCGCCCTCACTCTGCGGCGGCGGCCGCGCCTTCAGACTCCACCGGCTCCGGGCGGTCCAACAGCTCGACGAAGGCCATCGGCGCGTTGTCGCCGACGCGGAAGCCCATCTTCAGGATGCGCGTGTAGCCGCCCGGGCGCGCCTGGTAGCGCGGGCCCAGCTCGCCGAAGAGCTTGGCGACGACGTCGCGGTCGCGGGTGCGGTCGAAGGCCAGCCGGCGGTTGGCCAGCGTGGCGTCCTTGCCCAGCGTGATCAGCGGCTCGACCACGGCGCGCAGTTCCTTCGCCTTCGGCAGCGTGGTCTTGATGGCCTCGTGCTTGATCAGCGAATTGGCCATGTTGCGGAGCATGGCCAGGCGGTGCGAGGTGGTGCGGTTGAGCTTGCGGGGGCCGTTGCGGTGGCGCATGGTGCGTTCCTTTCGTTATGACTTGCCCGCAGCCGGATCAGGTACTGCGGGATGCACGGTGCTGTCTGTGAACCGGAGGTTCAGCGCTTGTCCAGGCCCTGCGGGGGCCAGTTCTCCAGCCGTGCGCCGAGCGTGAGCCCGCGCGAGGCCAGGACTTCCTTGATCTCGTTGAGGCTCTTGCGGCCCAGGTTTGGCGTCTTCAGCAGCTCGGTCTCGGTGCGCTGGATGAGGTCGCCGATGTAGTAGATGTTCTCGGCCTTCAGGCAGTTGGCCGAGCGCACGGTGAGTTCGAGCTCGTCGACCGGGCGCAGCAGGATGGGGTCGACGTTGCCGGCGGACGGCTTGTCGCGCTGACCCATGCCGATCGAATCGCCCAGGCTCAAGCCCGGGTCGATCTGGGCGAAGAAGGCCAGCTGCTCGACCAGGATGCGCGCGCTTTGGCGGATGGCTTCCTCGGGCGCGATGGCGCCGTTGGTCTCGATCTCCATCACCAGCTTGTCGAGGTCGGTGCGCTGCTCGACCCGGGCGTTCTCCACCGCGTAGCTCACGCGCCGCACGGGCGAGAAGCTGGCGTCGAGCACGATGCGGCCGATGCTCTTGGTGGGCTCGTCGCCGTAGCGGCGCAGGTTACCCGGCACGTAGCCGCGGCCCTTCTCGACCTTGATCTGCATGTCGAGCTTGCCGCCCTGGCTGAGGTGGGCGATCACGTGCTCAGGGTTGATGATCTCAACGTCGTGCGGCGTCTGGATGTCGCCGGCCGTGACCGCGCCTTCGCCTTCCTTGCGCAGCACCAGCGTCACTTCGTCGCGGTTGTGCAGGCGGAACACCACGCCCTTGAGGTTTAGCATGATGTGCACGACGTCTTCCTGCACGCCGTCGATCGCCGAGTACTCGTGCAGCACGCCGGCGATGGTCACCTCGGTCGGCGCGTAACCCACCATCGACGACAGCAGCACGCGGCGCAGTGCGTTGCCGAGGGTGTGGCCGTAGCCGCGCTCGAAGGGCTCAAGCGTCGCTTTGGCGCGATGGCCGCCGAGCGGCTCGACCTGGATGGCCTTGGGCTTCAGAAGGGTGGTTTGCATGAGCTCTCTGTGTTCCTGTCAATACCCTCGGCTCGTTACGCCGATAAGGCTGTAGGACCGCGCCGGGCGGGGTGTTCGCCGCTTCGTGCCCGGCGCACGAAGCACGGCGAGGCCGTCGTGCGGCGCCTTCGCAGACAACGCACACGGCCCCGGAATCGGGATCAGCGCGAGTACAGCTCGACGATCAGCGCTTCCTTGATCTCCTGGCCGTACTGGTCGCGATCGGGCACCTTCTTGAAGGTGCCTTCCATCTTGCTGGCGTCCACCGACACCCAGTCGGCCAGGCCGATGCCCTGGGCGAGCTTGAGCGCGTCCTGCACGCGCAGCTGGCTCTTGGACTTCTCGCGCAGCGCGATCACATCGCCCGGCTTGACCGAGTACGACGGGATGTTCACGACCTCGCCGTTGACCGTCAGAGCCTTATGGCCAACGAGCTGGCGCGCCTCGGCGCGCGTGCTGCCGAAACCCATGCGGTAGACGACGTTGTCCAGGCGGCACTCGAGCAGGGCCAGCAGGTTGGCGCCGGTGTTGCCCTTGCGGCGCTCGGCCTCGGCGAAGTAGCGGCGGAACTGGCGCTCGAGGACGCCGTACATGCGCTTGACCTTCTGCTTCTCGCGCAGCTGCATGCCAAAGTCCGAGGTGCGCGTGCCGCTGGTGCGGCCGTGCTGGCCCGGCTTGCTGTCGAACTTGGCCTTGTCAGTGATGGCACGGCGGGCGCTCTTCAGGAACAGGTCGGTGCCTTCGCGGCGGGAGAGTTTGGCCTTCGGGCCGAGCAGACGTGCCACTTGCGTGTCCTTCGTTGTCGTGTCTGACGCGGCAGCACGCCCCGTGGAACGGGACGGCCCGCGCGAGTCGACGGCCTGCTCTGGGGCGAGACGCGCCGACGGTGGGCTTGTGATTCGAAGAGCGGTGCTCTTCAGTGAAACCGCCGGTTCGCACCACAGTGCTCGCCGGCGCGGGAAACTCTTGATTGTAGGCCTGCCGCCAAGCGGCCGCAGCGGAACCGGCTTTGCGGCGCCCCTTGAGGGCAGCGCCGCAGGCGCTACGGTGTGGCCTTAGATCCTGCGACGTTTCTGCGGCCGGCAGCCGTTGTGCGGGATCGGCGTCACGTCACTGATGCTGTTGATGCGGATGCCCAGCGAAGCCAGCGCCCGAACGCTGCTCTCGCGGCCGGGGCCGGGGCCCTTGATGCGCACGTCGAGGTTCTTGATGCCCTGTTCCTGCGCGGCACGGCCGGCCACCTCGGCGGCCACCTGCGCGGCAAAGGGCGTGCTCTTGCGCGATCCCTTGAAGCCCTGGCCGCCGCTGGAGGCCCAGGCGAGCGCCCCACCCTGGCGATCGGTGATCGTGATGATCGTGTTGTTGAACGACGCGTGCACGTGCGCGATGCCGTCCGCGACGTTCTTGCGGACTTTCTTGCTCACGCGGCGCGCGGCGGTGTTGACGGGTGCCTTGGCCATGTTCTCGACTCTTTCAGTGTGCGGTTGCTGCGGCGAAGCGGATCGCTGAGATCACTTCTTCAGCGCGGCGGCACTCTTCTTCGGGCCCTTGCGGGTGCGGGCGTTGGTGCGCGTACGCTGGCCGCGCACGGGCAGGCCACGGCGGTGACGGAAGCCGCGGTAGCAGCCCAGATCCATCAGGCGCTTAATGCTGATCGACAGCTCGCGGCGCAGGTCGCCTTCGATCGTGATCTTGCCGATCTCGTCGCGGATCTTCTCCAGGTCCGAGTCCGTCAGGTCCTTGATCTTCTTGCTGTACGGGACGCCGACGTTGTCGCAGATCTTCTGCGCCGTCGTGCGCCCGATGCCGTAGATCGACGTCAGGCCGATCTCGGTGTGCTTGTGCGGGGGGATGTTGATGCCGGCGATGCGTGCCATGTCGGTTCCTCTCGATCAACCCTGGCGCTGCTTGTGGCGCGGGTCGGTACAGATCACGCGCACCACACCCTTGCGGCGGATGATCTTGCAGTTGCGGCACATCTTCTTGACGGAAGCGGCGACTTTCATGCTCTTCTCCTTGGCCCGATCTTGCGAATCGGTTTACTTGGCCCGGAACACGATGCGTGCCCGGGTCAGGTCGTACGGTGTCAGCTCGACGGTGACCTTGTCACCGGGCAGGATGCGGATGTAGTGCATGCGCATCTTGCCGCTGATGTGCCCCAGCACCACGTGGCCGTTCTCGAGCTTCACGCGGAAGGTGGCGTTGGGGAGGTTCTCGAGGATCTCCCCCTGCATTTGGATGACGTCGTCTTTGGCCATGTTCAGCTGGGCTTGAAGTTGGCCTTCTTGAGCAGCGAGTCGTACTGCTGGCTCATCACGTAGCTCTGGACCTGGGCCCAGAAGTCCATCGTGACGACGACGATGATCAGCAGGCTGGTGCCCCCGAAGTAGAACGGCACGTTGTACTTCAGCACCAGGAACTCGGGCAGCAGGCAGACGGCGGTGATGTAGACGGCACCGGCCAGCGTCAGGCGGCCCAGGATCTTGTCGATGTACTTCGCGGTCTGGTCGCCCGGGCGGATGCCCGGGATGAAGGCGCCGCTCTTCTTCAGGTTGTCGGCGGTCTCCCGGCTGTTGAAGACCAGCGCCGTGTAGAAGAAGCAGAAGAACACGATCATCGCGGCGTACAGCATCACGTAGATCGGCTGCCCCGGCGACAGCATGGCCGCCAGGTCCTTGAGCCAGCGCATGCCCTCGCCGGTGGCGAACCAACCCACCACGGTGGCCGGCAGCAGGATGATGGAGCTGGCGAAGATCGGCGGGATCACCCCGCTCATGTTCAGCTTCAGGGGCAGGTGCGAGCTCTGGCCGCCGTACACCTTGTTGCCCACCTGGCGCTTGGCGTAGTTCACCAGGATCTTGCGCTGCCCGCGCTCGACGAACACCACGGCGTAGGTGACGAAGATCACCAGCGCGATGATGAACAGGCAGGCGATGATGCTCATTGCGCCCGTGCGCACCAGCTCGAACAGCCCGGCCATGGCCGAGGGCAGCCCGGCGATGATGCCGGCGAAGATCAGGATCGAGATGCCGTTGCCGACGCCGCGCTCGGTGATCTGCTCGCCCAGCCACATCAGGAACATCGTGCCGGCCACCAGGCTGACGACGGTCGTCATGCGGAAGCCGAAGCCAGGGTTCATCACCGTGCCGGCTGCGCCCTCCAGGGCCAGCGCGATGCCCAGCGCCTGGAAGATGGCCAGCACCAGCGTGCCGTAGCGCGTGTACTGGGTGATCTTGCGCCGCCCGGCCTCGCCTTCCTTCTTGATGGCCTCCAGCGTGGGCACGACGTAGGTCATCAGCTGCATGATGATGCTGGCGCTGATGTACGGCATGATGCCCAGGGCGAACACCGAGAAGCGCGCCAGCGAGCCGCCGCTGAACATGTTGAACATGTTCAGGATGCCGCCGCTCTGGCCGGCAAACAGCTGCTGCATGGCCTGCGGATCGATGCCCGGCACCGGGATGTGGCCACCAATGCGGTAGACCACCAGTGCAAGCAGCAGGAAGACGATGCGGCGACGCAGGTCGCCGAACTTTCCGCTCTTGGCCAGCTGGTTCGCGGTGGTGACCACGGGTACGGGATTCCTTCTGTGGACGAAACTGCGTGCCGTCAGGCCGCGACCGAGCCGCCGGCGGCCTCGATGGCCGCCTTGGCGCCCGCCGTCGCGCCGATGCCCTTGAGCACCACCTTGCGCGACAGCTCGCCCGACTTGACGACCTTGACGTGCTTGACGAGCTGGCCGACCAGGCCGGCCGTCTTCAGCGTCAGCAGGTCGACCTCATCGCCCTCGAGGGCCTGCAGGTCGGCGAGGGTGACCTCGCTGTTGTACTTGAGCTGCGCGCTCTTGAAGCCGCGCTTGGGCAGGCGACGCTGCAGCGGCATCTGGCCGCCCTCGAAGCCCACCTTGTGGTAGCCACCGGCGCGGCTCTTCTGGCCCTTGTGGCCACGGCCCGCGGTCTTGCCCAGGCCCGAGCCGATTCCGCGACCGACACGGCGACGCGCCTTCTTGCTGCCCTCTGCGGGCTTGATGCCGTTGAGTTCCATCAGAGCACCTGCACCAGGTAGTCGATCTTGTTGATCATGCCGCGCACGGCCGGCGTGTCCTCGAGCACCTTGGTGCTGCCCAGCTTGCGCAGGCCCAGGCCGCGCACGGTGGCACGGTGGCTCTCGCGCGTGCCGGCGACGCTGCGCACCAGCTTCACGGTGAGCGTCTTCTTCTCGGTGGAAGTCGTCATGTCGGTTCTCCGCGGCCGGCTCAGCTGAAGAGCTCTTCGACCGTCTTGCCGCGCTTGGCGGCGATCTCGCCGGGCGTCGACAGGCGCTTGAGCGCGTCGAGCGTGGCGCGGACCATGTTGTACGGGTTGGTCGAGCCGTGACTCTTGGCCACGATGTCGGTCACGCCCATTACCTCGAAGACGGCGCGCATCGGACCGCCGGCGATGATGCCGTCGCCGGGCTTGGCCGGCGCCATCAGCACGCGGGCCGCGCCGTGCTCGCCTTCGACCTTGTGGTGGATCGTGCCGTTCTTCAGCGCGACCTTGATCATGTTGCGGCGGGCCGACTCCATCGCCTTCTGCACGGACACCGGCACTTCCTTGGCCTTGCCCTTGCCCATGCCGATGCGGCCGTCGCCGTCGCCCACCACCGTGAGGGCCGCGAAGCTGAGCGTGCGACCGCCCTTCACGACCTTGGTCACGCGGTTGACCGCGATCATCTTTTCCTTGAGCCCGTCGTCGTTGCCTTCGGCCTGGGCGCGGGGGGTGAACTTAGCCATCTTGGATATTCCTCTGCTCGGGCGCTCGTCAGAACTGCAGGCCGGCTTCGCGCGCCGCCTCGGCCAGCGCCTTCACGCGGCCGTGGTACTGGAAGCCCGAGCGGTCGAACGCGACCTTGTCGATACCGGCGGCCTTGGCCTTCTCGGCGATGCGCTTGCCCACCAGCGTGGCCGCGGCGACGTTGCCACCGTTGCCGGCGAGTTGATCGCGCACTTCCTTCTCGGCCGTGCTGGCGCTGGCCAGCACCTGCGTGCCGTCGCCCGAAAACACGCTGGCGTAGATGTGCAGGTTCGAGCGGTGCACCGCGAGGCGCGCCACACCCTGGCCCAGGATGCGCAGCCGGGTCTGGCACGCACGGCGGAGGCGTTGTTCTTTCTTGGTCAGGCTCATGGCGGTGCTCCTTACTTCTTCTTCGTCTCTTTCAGCACCACGCGCTCGTCGGCGTAGCGGATGCCCTTGCCCTTGTAGGGCTCGGGCGGACGGAAGGCGCGGACTTCAGCCGCCACCTGGCCCACGGCCTGACGGTCGGCACCGCTGATCACGATCTCGGTCTGCGTCGGGCAGGCCACCTTCACGCCGGCGGGCATGTCCTTGACGACCGGGTGCGAGAAACCGATCTGCAGGTTCAGCTTGGTGCCGGCGGCCTGGGCGCGGAAGCCCACGCCCACGAGCGTCAGCTTCTTGGAGAAGCCGGCGCCGACGCCGTTGACCATGTTGTTGACCAGCGCGCGCATCGTGCCGCTCATGGCATCGGCGGCAGCACTGTCGTTGGCGGGCGCGAACATCAGCTTGCCGCCCTCGTTCTTGATCGTCACGAGCGGGTTCAGCGGACGCACCAGCGTGCCTTCCTTGCCCTTGACGGTGATCGTCTCGGCCGAGATCGCCACGTCCACGCCCTGCGGCACGGCGATCGGCATCTTTCCTACGCGGGACATTCTTCGGCTCCCCTTACGCGACGTAGCACAGGACTTCGCCGCCGACACCGGTGGCGCGAGCCTTGCGGTCGGTCATCACGCCACGCGGCGTGGTGACGATGGCGACACCCAGGCCGTTCATGACCTGCGGGATGGCGTCGCGGCCCTTGTAGACGCGCAGACCCGGGCGGCTGACGCGCTCGATGCGCTCGATGACCGGGCGGCCGGCGTAGTACTTCAGCGCCACCTCGAGCTCGGACTTGCCGCCTTCGCTCTTGACTGCGAAGCCGTCGATGTAGCCCTCGTCCTTGAGAACCTGCGCGATCGCGACCTTCAGCTTCGACGACGGCATCGTGACGGCCGCCTTCGCCACGCTCTGCGCGTTGCGGATGCGGGTCAGCATGTCGGCGATGGGATCACTCATGCTCATGAATATTGCTCCTGCTCTGCGCCGCGCTTACCAGCTGGCCTTGACCATGCCGGGGATGTCGCCCTTGAACGCGAGTTCGCGGATCTTGTTGCGCGCCAGGCCGAACATCCGGAAGGTGCCGCGGCCCCGGCCGGTCAGCTCGCAGCGGTTGCGCAGGCGGGTCGGATTGGCGTTGCGCGGCAGCTTCTGCAGCTCCAGGCGGGCGGCGTAGCGCTCCTCGTCGCTCTTGGTGGCGTCGTTCGCGATGCCCTTGAGCTCGGCGTACTTCTTCGCGTACTTGGCGACCAGCTTCTCGCGCTTTTCTTCGCGCTGCTTGATGGACAGTTTGGCCATGGTGTCTTCCTCGGTCGCCTTCAGTTCTTGAACGGGAACTTGAACGCCGCGAGCAGCGCCTTGCACTCGTCGTCGGTCTTGGCGCTGGTCGTGATGCTGATGTTCATGCCGCGGATCGCGTCGATCTTCTCGTACTCGATTTCCGGGAAGATGATCTGTTCCTTGACGCCGATGTTGTAGTTGCCGCGGCCGTCGAAGCTGCGGCCGCTGATGCCGCGGAAGTCGCGCACGCGGGGCAGCGCCACCGTGACGAAACGGTCCAGGAACTCGTACATTCGGATCCCGCGCAGCGTGACCATGCAGCCGATGGGCACACCGTCGCGGATCTTGAAGCCGGCGATCGCCTTCTTGCTCTTGGTAACCACGGGCTTCTGGCCGGCGATCTTGGTGAGGTCGCCAACGGCGTTGTCCATCACCTTCTTGTCGCTGACGGCCTCGGACACGCCCATGTTCAGCGTGATCTTCTCCAGGCGCGGGACCTGCATCACCGAGGTGTAGCCGAACTTCTTCATCAGCTCGGGGACGATCTTCTCGCGGTAGATCGTCTGCAGCCGCGCGCTCTTCACCGCGTCGGCCTTCCCGGCAGGGACTGCTTGGGTCTTCGCCATGATTACGCCTTGATCTCTTCGCCGCTGGACTTGTAGACGCGGTAGTTCGCGGGCTTGCCGTCCTTGCCGGGGCGGCTCTTGATGCCCACGCGATCCGCCTTGCCGGTGGCGGCATTGAAGATGGCCACGTTGCTCTGGTGGATGGGCATGGTCTTGTCGATCACGCCGCCGGTGGTGCCCTTCAGCGGGTTCGGCTTGGTGTGCTTCTTCACGACGTTGACACCGTCGACCACGATGTGGTCGTCGTCGACGCGGCGCGACACGGTGCCGCGCTTGCCCTTGTCGCGGCCCGCGATCACGATGACCTGGTCGCCCTTCTTGAGCTTGTTCATGTCAAAGCACCTTCAAAGAACTTCGGGGGCCAGCGACACGATCTTCATGAAGCGCTCGGAGCGCAGCTCGCGCGTGACCGGGCCGAAGATGCGGGTGCCGATGGGTTCGAGCTTGGCGTTGAGCAGCACGGCGGCGTTGCCGTCGAACTTGATCAGCGAGCCGTCCTGGCGGCGAACGCCCTTGGCGGTGCGCACGACGACGGCGCTGTAGACCTCGCCCTTCTTGACGCGGCCACGCGGCGCGGCTTCCTTGATGCTGACCTTGATGACGTCACCGATGCCGGCGTAGCGCCGCTTCGAGCCGCCGAGCACCTTGATGCACATGACGGACTTCGCGCCCGTGTTGTCGGCCACGTCGAGCCGCGATTGCATTTGGATCATGTCGTATCCCGACTTGTGCGCGCCGGCCGCTGATGCGGGTGGCATGCCCAGTCTCGGGCCCGTGTTTGGGTTTGAGGCCGAAACGACGGCGCCCGAAGGCGCCAGTTCCGGCGAAGCCTTGCAGTATCACACAGCCGCGCCGGCCGCGTCAAGCGGCTGGCCTGGGCCGTCGCGCCTTCAGGCCTTCAGGGCCTGGGCCTGCGCCAGCAGCGTCGCGGCGTCGCTGACCTCGAACTTGCCCGGGGCCTCGACGTTGAGCGTGCGCACCACGCCGTCTACCACCAGCATCGAGCAGCGCTGGATGCGCGGGCCCATGCCGCGGGCCGTGAGATCCAGCGTCAGCCCAGTGGCGGCGGCGAAGGCGGCCGAGCCGTCGGCCATCATGCGCACCTTGCTGGCGGTCTTCTGGTCGCGGCCCCAGGCCCCCATCACGAAGGCGTCGTTCACCGAGACGCACCAGATTTCGTCGACGCCCGCCGCCTTGAAGGCCTCGGCGTGCTCCACGTAACCCGGCACGTGCTTGGCCGAGCAGGTGGGCGTGAAGGCGCCGGGCAGCGCGAAGATGGCGATGGTCTTGCCCGCCGTGCTCTGCGCGATGTCGAAGGTGTTGGGCCCCAGCGTACAGCCGTTGCCCTCGACTTCGATGAATTCCTGCAGGCTGCCTGCGGGCAGCTTGTCTCCGACCTTCAACATGGGGTTCTCCTGGTGGGGTGCCCGGGCGCCGGCGCGGCTGGCGGGCAAGAAAAAACCGGAGCCGCGAGTGTCCGCGTTCCGGTTCGGGGGGTGGGCCGCGGGGTTATCGCAGCCCCGAAGTCGCCTCAGACGAGCTTGGCCTTCTCGACCAGGCGCGTGACGGTCCACGACTTGGTCTTGCTGATCGGCCGGCCCTCGGAGATCTCGACCACGTCGCCGAGCTTGTACTCGCCCTTCTCGTCGTGGGCGTGGTACTTGCTGCTGTGGCCCACGATCTTGCCGTACAGCTCGTGCGCGGTGCGGCGCTCGACCAGCACCGTCACCGTCTTGGCGCGCTTGTCGCTGACGACACGGCCGATCAGGGTACGGCGGTTCTTGGCTTGGGTCTGGCTACCCGCGGTGTCTTGGCTCACTTGGCGGCCTCCGTCGCGGCGCCCTTGGCGGCGGCGCGCTTCTTCTCGGCGATGATGGTCTTCACCCGCGCGACGTCGCGCTTCACGTTGCCGAGCTGGGCGTGGTTGGTGAGCTGTTGCGTCGCCTTCTGCATGCGCAGGCCGAAGTGGGCCTTGAGCAGCTCGGTGACTTCCTTCTCGAGCGCCGCGATGTCCTTGGCGCGCAGTTCAGATGCCTTCATGGTGGCGGCTCCTTCAGGTGCCCACCTGGCGCGCCACGAACGTGGTGCGCAGGGGCAGCTTGGCGCTGGCGAGCTGGAAGGCCTCGCGGGCAAGCTGCTCGGGAACGCCGTTGATCTCGTACAGGACCTTGCCCGGCTGGATCTCGGCGACGTAGTACTCGGGGTTGCCCTTGCCGTTGCCCATGCGCACCTCGGCCGGCTTCTGCGAGATCGGCTTGTCCGGGAAGATGCGGATGAAGATGCGGCCGCCGCGCTTGATATGGCGGCTGATGGCGCGGCGGGCGGCCTCGATCTGGCGTGCCGTGATGCGGCCGCGCTCGGTGGCCTTCAGGCCGAACTCGCCGAACGACACGGCCGCGCCACGCGTGGCGATGCCGGTGTTGCGGCCCTTGTGTTCCTTGCGGAACTTGCGACGTGCGGGTTGCAGCATCGTCAGTCTCCTTGGGTGGTGCCACCGGCCGGGGCGGCCTTGCGGACGCGCTTCACGGCAGGGGTCTTCGGTGCGTCGCCGGCGGGCGCAGCGGCGGCCGGGGCACCCTCGGGGCGCGGGGCGCGGTCGGCACCCGGGCGGCCACGGCCGGCGCCGGGGCGGCCGTCGGGACGCGGGCCGCGACGGTCGCGGCGCTCGTTGTCGGCGTCGGTCTTGGGCAGCTGCGGGGCCTCGCCGTTGGCCAGGCGGTCACCGCGGTAGACCCACACCTTCACGCCGATCACGCCGTAAGTCGTCTTGGCCTCGGAGAAGCCGTAGTCGATGTCGGCACGCAGCGTGTGCAGCGGCACGCGGCCTTCGCGGTACCACTCGCAGCGCGCGATCTCGATGCCGTTGAGGCGGCCCGAGGACATGATTTTGATGCCCTGCGCGCCCAGGCGCATGGCGTTCTGCATCGCGCGCTTCATGGCGCGGCGGAACATGATGCGCTTCTCGAGCTGCTGCGTGATGCTGTCGGCGATCAGCTGCGCATCGACCTCCGGCTTGCGGATCTCCTCGATGTTCACCGCCACCGGCACGCCCAGTCGCTTGGCGAGCTCGGCCTTGAGATTCTCGATGTCTTCGCCCTTCTTGCCGATCACCACGCCCGGGCGCGCCGAGAAGATAGTGATGCGCGCGTTCTTGGCCGGGCGCTCGATGAGGATGCGCGAGACGGCCGCGCTCTTGAGCTTGGTCTTGAGGTACTCGCGAACCTTCAGGTCCTCGGCCAGCATCGTCGCAAAGTTGCCCTTGTCGGCAAACCAGCGGCTCTGCCAGGCGCGCGTGACGGCGAGGCGGAACCCGGTCGGGTGGATCTTCTGTCCCATGCTGTCAGTTCCCCACGGTCACGTAGATGTGGCAGGTGCCCTTGCTGATGCGCGCGCCGCGGCCCTTGGCACGGGCCGAGAAGCGCTTCAGGACGGCGCCCTGCTCGACGTAGATGCTCTTGATGCGCAGCTCGTCGATGTCGGCACCGTCGTTGTGCTCGGCGTTGGCCACGGCGGAGTCGACCGCCTTCTTGATGATGCCGGCGGCCTTCTTCTGCGTGAACGACAGGATGTTCAGCGCCTGGTCGACCTTCTTGCCGCGGATCATGTCGGCCACCAGCCGGCCCTTGTCGGCCGACAGGCGCACGCCACGCACGATGGCCTTGGTTTCGGTTGCCATGGTGCGGCTCCTTACTTCTTGGCCTTCTTGTCCGCGGGGTGGCCCTTGAACAAGCGGGTGAGTGCGAATTCGCCGAGCTTGTGGCCGACCATCTGGTCGGTCACGTACACGGGCACGTGCTGCTTGCCGTTGTGCACGGCCACCGTCAGGCCGATGAACTCGGGCAGGATGGTGCTGCGGCGCGACCAGGTCTTGATCGGCTTCTTGTCCTTGATGGCGGCAGCCTTCTCGACCTTGGCCAGCAGATGGTGGTCCACGAAGGGACCCTTCTTGAGCGAACGGGTCATGGCTTACGACCTCACTTCTTGCGACGCGAGACGATCATCGTCTGCGTGCGCTTGTTGTTCCGCGTGCGGTAGCCCTTAGTCAGCGTGTTCCACGGCGACACCTGCGGCATCGCCTCGCCGGTGCGACCTTCGCCGCCGCCGTGCGGGTGGTCGACCGGGTTCATCGCGACGCCGCGCACGGTCGGGCGGATGCCCTTCCAGCGGATGGCACCGGCCTTGCCGTACTGGCGCAGGCTGTGTTCCTCGTTGCTGACCTCGCCGATCGTGGCGCGGCAGTCGATGTGGATCTTGCGCACCTCGCCCGAGCGCAGCCGAACCTGGGCGTAGACGCCTTCGCGTGCCATCAGCGTGACGCTGGTACCCGCCGAGCGCGCGATCTGCGCGCCCTTGCCGGGCATCATCTCCACGCAGTGGATCGTCGAGCCCACCGGAATGTTACGGATCGGCAGCGTGTTGCCGGCCTTGATCGGCGCCTCGGCGCCGCTCAGCAGCGTGGCGCCGGCTTCCACACCGCGCGGGGCGATGACGTAGCGGCGCTCGCCGTCGGCGTAGCACAACAACGCGATGTGGGCAGTGCGGTTGGGGTCGTACTCGATGCGCTCGACCTTCGCCGGGATGCCGTCCTTGTTGCGCACGAAGTCGACGACGCGGTAGTGGTGCTTGTGGCCGCCACCCTTGTGCCGCATCGTGATGTGGCCGTTGTTGTTGCGGCCGGACTTCTGCTTCTGCGGCTCGAGCAACGAGGCCTCGGGCTCGCCCTTGTGCAGGTGCTTGTGCACCACCTTCGTCACGGCTCGACGGCCGGGCGACGTGGGCTTGACTTTGACGATGGCCATTACGCGGCCTCCCCGGAGAAGTTGAGCTCCTGGCCCGGCTTCAGCGCGACGAACGCCTTCTTGACGTGGTCGCGGCGGCCGATGGTGCGGCCGAAGCGCTTGACCTTACCCTTCTGGACGGCCGTGCTGACCGAGGCCACCTCGACCTTGAACATCAGCTCCACCGCGGCCTTGATCTCGGGCTTGGTGGCGTCGCGCAGCACCTTGAACATCACCTGGTTCTGCTTCTCGCCGATGCGCGTGGCCTTCTCGGAGATGATCGGCGCGACCAGCACCTGGGCCAGTCGGCCTTCGTCGAACTTGCGTTCGTCAGGGGTCGGGTTGATGCGGCTCATTGGGCCCCCTTGGCGCTGCGCGCCGTCCCCCCGAGGGGGAATTCGCACTTGAAGCGGTTCTGCGTGCTCATGCGAACATCTCCTTGAGCTGTTCGATCGCGCCCTTGGTCACCAGCACCTTCTTGTAGAAGACGAGGCTCAGCGGATCGGCGTAGCGCGGCTCGACGACGAGCACGTTGGCGAGGTTGCGGCTGGCCAGCGCGACGTTGTCGTCGATCTGGTCGGCGATCACCAGCACCGAGTTCTTGTTGTCCGTGCCCAGGCCCATGGCCTTGAACTTCGCGGCCAGCAGCTTGGTCTTGGGGGCCTCGACGCTGAGGCCGTCGACCACCGCCAGGCGGCCGTCGCGCGCAAGCTGCGACAGGATGCTGGCCATCCCGGCGCGGTACATCTTTTTGTTGACCTTCTGCGAGAAGTTCTCGTCGGGCCGGTTCGGGAAGATGCGGCCGCCGCCACGCCACAGCGGCGAGCTGGTCATGCCGGCGCGGGCGCGGCCGGTGCCCTTCTGGCGGAACGGCTTCTTGGTGCTGTGCTTGACCTCGCCGCGGTCGAGCTGGGCGCGCGTGCCCTGCCGTGCGTTGGCCTGGAAGGCGACGACGACCTGGTGGACGAGCGCCTCGTTGTAGTCGCGCGCAAAGACGGTGTCCGGCGCGTCGACCTTGGCGGTGGCCTGGCCCTGATCGTTCAGGAGTTCGAGTTGCATGGTCAGGCCCCCTTCTTGGCGCGGACCTTGACGGCCGGGCGCACGACCACGTGGCCGTTCTTGTGGCCCGGGACCGCCCCGCGCACCAGCAGCAGCGAGCGCGCCTCGTCGACGCGCACGACGTCGAGGTTCTGGGTGGTGACGGTCTCGTCGCCCATGTGGCCGGTCATCTTCTTGCCCGGGAACACGCGGCCCGGGTCCTGGGCCATCGAGATCGAGCCCGGCACGTTGTGCGAGCGGCTGTTGCCGTGCGACGCGCGCTGCGAGCTGAAGTTGTGGCGCTTGATGGTGCCCGCGAAGCCCTTGCCCAGCGAGGTGCCCTGCACGTCGACCTTCTGACCGGCAGCGAAGATGGTGACCGGCACCACGGCGCCCGGCTTGTGCTGCCCGGCGATCTCGGCGGTGACGCGGAATTCCTTCAACACCGTGCCGGCTTCGACGCCGGCCTTGGCCAGGTGGCCGGCCTCGGGCTTGCTCACACGGCTGGCCTTGCGGCTGCCGAACGTGACCTGAAGCGCGTCATAGCCGTCGGTGGCGGCGGTCTTGACCTGCGTGACGCGGTTGTTGGACACGTCGAGCACCGTCACGGGGATGGCATCGCCATCGTCCGTGAAGATGCGCATCATGCCCACCTTGCGGCCCAGCAAGCCGAGCTGTTCGCTCATGCTCATGCGTTTCTCCAGCGCCAGCCCTTGCGGCGAGCGCCTTGTTCACGATCCCGACATCGATTGGTCGGGGCGGATAAGCTGTCCGCCGGCCGGAGCCGACGGCAGAAAAGCCTGCGAGTATAGCAATTGCGGGACGAGCCGCAACGCCGCCCTCGCGGGCGGCTGCATCACTGCAGCTTGATCTCGACGTCCACGCCGGCGGGCAGGTCGAGCTTCATCAGCGCGTCGACCGTCTTGTCGGTGGGGTCGACGATGTCCATCAGGCGCTGGTGCGTGCGAATCTCGAACTGGTCGCGGCTGCTCTTGTTGACGTGCGGCGAGCGCAGGATGTCAAAGCGCTGCATGCGCGTCGGCAGCGGCACGGGGCCCCTGACGATGGCGCCGGTGCGCTTGGCGGTGTCGACGATCTCCAGCGCGCTCTGGTCGATGAGCTTGTAGTCGAAGGCCTTCAGGCGGATGCGGATCTTCTGCTTGGACATGTGAGTTCCTCAGTCTTGGACGGATGAGACCTACCCCTTGGGGGTCGGCCGGGCACGCCCGGCCGGGGGCTCACATGTCATTCGATGATCTTGGCCACGACGCCCGAGCCGACGGTGCGGCCACCCTCGCGGATGGCGAAGCGCAGGCCCTCTTCCATGGCGATCGGCGCGATCAGCTTGACCGTGATGGCCACGTTGTC
>JBIKLC010000018.1:0-60764 GCA_044360025.1 Rubrivivax sp.
AAGAAGTCGCGGTATTCAGCGTCATTCTGGTTCTTGCCTTCGCTCCACTGGATCTCGTCGGCGCGCTTGAAGGTGGCGTTGATCTTCTTCACGACCTTCGGCACCGAGTCCACCGAGTACAGGCTCTGGTCGGGGTACATCTCGCCGTTGCTGTTGGCGTCGCCGGCCACCTGCCAGCCGCTCAGGTAGATGGCCTTCAGGCCGGCCTTCACCTGCTGCATGGCCTGGTTGCCCGTCAGCGCGCCCAGGCTGTTGACGAAGGGCTCGGTGTTGAGCAGGTTCCACAGCTTTTCGGCACCGCGCCGGGCCAGCGTGTGCTCCACGGCCAAGCTGCCGCGCAGGCGCACCACGTCGGCGGCGGTGTAGCCGCGCTGGATGCCCTTCCAGCGCGGGTTGCAAGCCCAATCGGTCTCGAGGGCGTCGATCTGTTGTTGGCGGGTCTGCGGGTTCATGGCGGGGCTCCTGGGGTGGGGTGAAGGGCGGGCCGGAGAGATCCGGCGACTGGAGCCCAGTGTGGCGCACGCGGTGCCACATCAAACAACTTATGTCTTATAAAAGACACGAATTAGAAATCAATGAAATCAGGCACTTGCGACCGCGCTTCCGCATAGTGGAATAAATATTCCCGATGCGCGACATGAATGCGGCGCTGCAGCATCGGTCCTTTCGCATCATGGAAAGCCCATTTCATCCGGCGAAACCGAGCCAGCGGGCGTACACGCGCGCTGCGAGCGCCTGGCTCGCGGCCAGGTGCCTTGCGGTGCCGGCGCGAAGGGCCGTGGCGTCGTGCCAGGTGCCGGCGGCGGGCCCCGTGCCGGGCGCTGCCTCGGCTTCGGCGGCCCAGGCGCGCAGCTTGGGCTCGTCAACCTCGACGTGGAACTGCATCGCCAGGTGCGGCCCCAGCGCGAAGGCCTGGTGCCCGCAGGCATCGCTGTGCGCCAGCGCCTCGGCCCCGGGCGGCAGGCCGAACGCGTCGCGATGCCACTGGAAGAGCACCGGCGCGCCCTGCCCGGCGCCGAACCAGGCACGTGCGCCGGGCGTGTCGTGCAGGCGCACCGGGTGCCAACCGCGCTCGGGCGCGGCCGAAGCTGCGACCTCCGCGCCGAGCGCGCGCGCCATCAGCTGCCCGCCCAGGCAGTGGCCCAGCACCGGCACGCCGGCCGCCACGGCCTGGCGGATGAGCTGCTCGGCGCGCCGAAGTGAGGGCCGGTCGTCGTTGGCGCCCCATTCCCCGCCCAGCACGGCCAGTGCGCCGAAGTCGTCGATGCGCTCGGGGTAGTCGTCGCCCGCGGACGTGTGGCGCAGGTCGACCGCGCGGCCCTGCGCGGCCAGCCAGGTGGCCAGGAAGGCCGGCCCGTCGTCGGGCAGGTGCTGCAGAACGAGGACGGGCTTCATGTGCGCGTGGGGTCCGATGCCGGCTGCCTATGATCGGCCGCGAGTGTGCCCGCAGCGGGCCCACCGCCACGCCCGGAACCCACCGCCCCATGTCCGACTTCGCCTACCTCTCCGACAGCCGCTTCCTGAAGGTGGTCCCGCCCGCTGCCGACACGCCCTGGGTTGTGGCGGGCGTGGCCTGGGACGGATCCACCACCAACCGCAGCGGCGCGCGCATGGGCCCGCGGGCCATCCGCGAGGCCAGCCACATGCTGTGCGATGGCACGCACCCGGTGTTCGACCTGTCGCCGCTGGGCCTACTCGGCGACGCCGGTGACCTGCGCCTGCCCAACACCGGCCTGGAGCGCATGCGCGAGGTGCTGCAGCGCGAGGCCGCCGCGCTCCTGGCACGGCACCGCATGCTGTGGCTGGGGGGCGACCACTCGATCACGCTGCCGCTGCTGCGCGAGTACCGAAGGCAGCTGGGCCAGCCCCTGGCCGTTATCCACTTCGACGCCCACTGCGACACCTGGGCCGACCACATGGGCGAGCCCAGCGGCCACGGCACCTGGGTGTACGAGGCGATGCAGGAAGGCCTGGTGGTCGACACCTGCTTCACGCAGATTGGCATCCGCTCGGCCGGCGAGCGCGCGGCGCGCGAGTACGTGCGCGAGCGCGGCGGGCAGATTTTCGGCGCGCGCGAGCTGCGCGGGCTGGTGTCGGCGACGCAGCTCGCGCCCATGTTGCAGGCCATCCGCGGCCGCCTCGCGGCGCACGGGCACCCGCCGCTGTACCTGAGCCTGGACATCGACTGCCTGGACCCGGCCTACGCACCCGGCACCGGCACGCCCGAGCCCGGCGGCCTGAGCACCGCGCAGGTGCTGACGATCCTGGAGGAGCTCTCGGACTTGCCCTTCGTGGGCATGGACTGCGTGGAGGTCGCGCCACCCTACGACCACGCCGAGCTCACCAGCCAGGCCGCGGCGCACTTCGTGTGGACCTTTCTGTGTGGCCAACTGGCTCGACACCCCGCCGGGAATGCGCCGGCCGCGTGAGCGCCGCTGCCGCGCTTAGCCCGGCAGCGGCAGCGCCGTCGTGCGCTTGACGGTGCGCAGCACCAGCATCGAGTTGCTGCGCACCACGCCGGGCAGCCGCGCCAGCACCTCGGCGTGGAAGCGCTCCAGGTCCTCGGCGTCGCGGTAGGTGAAGCGCACCAGGTAGTCGTTGGCGCCCGCCACGTAGTGGCAGTCCAGGATCTCGGGGGTGTCGGCCACGGCCTGCTCGAAGGCCTGGCGCACGGCGGGCTGCGTGCTCTCCAGGTTGATGATCGTGTAGCTGGTGCCCGGCCGGCCGATGGCGCGGGGGTTCAGCAGCGCCACGTAGCCGGCGATGACGCCCGCGTCCTCCAGCGCCTTCACCCGGCGCAGGCAGGCGCTGGGGCTCAGGTGCACCTGCTGCGCCAGGGCCTGGTTGGAGATGCGGCCCTCGCGCTGCAGCGCGGCCAGGATGGCCGTGTCGATCGCATCCAGTTGCACGGGTGGGGTCGAGGGTTGCATGTTCTTGCGTGAAGGCGCCTCTTGGCCGCACGGGATTGTGCCGCTCAGGGTTGCCCCGGTCCAGCTTGGCAAGCACATTGCGCGCGGCGGTGGCTAGACTGGCCGGGCGATCCCGCACGCTCCACCAGTGTCCAAGGCCCCGCCATGAACAAAGCCCTCGACCCCGCCCTGATGCAGGCCGCCGAAGCCACCGGCAGCCAACTGCCGGCGTCCATGAACGCCTACTGGATGCCCTTCACGGCCAACCGGCAGTTCAAGAAGGCCCCGCGGCTGCTGGCCCGCGCCAGCGGCATGCACTACTGGGACGTGCACGGCCGCGAGGTGCTCGACGGCGTGGCCGGCCTGTGGTGCGTCAACGCCGGCCACAACCGGCCGCGCATCACCGCCGCCATCCAGGCCCAGGCCGCCGAGATGGACTTCGCCCCGCCCTTCCAGATGGGCCACCCCAAGGCCTTCGACCTGGCCGAGCGCGTGGCCGCGCTGGCGCCGGCCGGCATGGGCAAGGTGTTCTTCGCCAACAGCGGCAGCGAGGCCGTGGACTCGGCGCTGAAGATGGCGCTGGCCTACCACCGCGTGCGCGGCGAGGGCACGCGCACGCGGCTGATCGGCCGCGAGCGCGGCTACCACGGCGTCAACTTCGGTGGCATCTCGGTGGGCGGGATGATCGGCAACCGCAAGACCTTCGGCCTGGCCGTGGCCGGCACCGACCACATCCGCCACACGCACGACCCGGCGCGCAACGCCTACAGCCAGGGCCAGCCGGCGCAAGGGGCGGAGTTCGCCGACGACCTCGACAAGCTGGTCGCGCTGCACGACGCGAGCAACATCGCCGCCGTCATCGTCGAGCCCATCGCCGGCAGCACCGGCGTCCTCATCCCGCCGGCCGGCTACCTGCAGAAGCTGCGGGAGCTCTGCACGAAGCACGGCATCCTGCTGATCTTCGACGAGGTCATCACCGGCTTCGGCCGCACGGGCCAGCCCTTCGCGGCGCAGACCTTCGGCGTCACGCCGGACATGATCACCTGCGCCAAGGGCCTGACCAACGGCGCCGTGCCGATGGGCGCGGTGATCGTGCGCAACGAGATCCACGACGCCTTCATGACCGGGCCCGAGCACCTGATCGAGTTCCCGCACGGCTACACCTACTCGGGCCACCCGCTGGCCTGCGCCGCGGGCATCGGCACGCTGGACACCTACGCCGAGGAAGGCCTGCTGACGCGCGCCGACCCTGCCCCGGGCGGCATCGCGGCCTACTTCGCCGCCGGCGTGCATTCGCTCAAGGGCGAGCCGCACGTCATCGACGTGCGCAACTTCGGCCTCGTCGCCGGCATCGAACTGCAGGCCATTGCGGGCGAGCCGACCAAGCGCGCGTTCTCGGTGTTCCTGGACTGCTGGGAGCAGGGCCTGATGATCCGCACCACGGGCGACACCATCGCGCTGTCGCCGCCGCTGATCATCGAGCGCGCGCACGTCGACCGCATCGTCGAGACCATCCGCACCGCGCTGCGCCGGGCGGCCTGAGCGGCCCCGCCGCCGAGCCGACGCCGCAGGACTTCCGCGCCGCTGCATGCCGCTGCTGGACACCGACCAGGCCCTCACGCGCAATTCCTACTACGCGGCGACCGCGCCGCGGGCGGCGGCCTTCCCGCCGCTGCTGGGCGAGGCCCGCTGCGACGTCGCCGTGGTGGGCGGTGGCCTGGCCGGCCTGAGCGCGGCGCTCGAGCTTCGGCAGCGCGGCTTCGACGTCGTGCTGCTGGAGTCGCGCGAGATCGGCTTCGGCGCCAGCGGCCGCAACGGCGGCCAGGCCATCCACGGCCTGGCCTGCGACCAGGGCGTGATCGAGCAGCAGCTGGGCCTGGACGAGGCGCGCCGCGTGTGGGCCATGTCCATCGAGGCGCTGGACCTGCTGCGCGGCCGCATCGCCGAGCACGGCATCGACTGCGACTGGCAGGACGGCTACCTCGGCGTGGCCACCACGCCACGCAAGGCCGCCGCGCTGCACGCGCAGGCCGAACGGCTCGAGCAGGTCTACGGCTACCCGTTGGCGCGCATCGCCGCGGCGGAGCTGGGCCGCTGGATCGCCAGCCCCCGCTACTGCGGCGCCGTGCACGACCCGCGCTCGGGCCACCTGCACCCGCTGAAGTACACGCGCGGCCTGGCCGCCGCCGCGGCCCGTGCCGGCGTGCGCCTGCACGAGGGCACGCAGGCCAGCGCGCTGGTGCCGGGCGAGCGCCCGATGCTGCGCACCACCAGCGCGCAGGGCGGGGGCACGCTGCACGCGCGGCAGGTGCTGCTGGCCGGCAACGCCTACCTGCACGGCGTGGCGCCGCCGCTGGCGCCGACGCTCGCGGCCCGCGTCATGCCCGTCGGCACCTACATCGCCTGCACCGAGGTGCTGCCCCGCGCCACGGCCGACGCGCTGATCCCCGACCGGAGCGCCGTCTGCGACACCAACTTCGTGCTCGACTACTTCCGCACCACCGCCGACCACCGCATGCTCTACGGCGGCCGCGTGAGCTACAGCACCGTCACGCCGGCGCGGCTGGCCGAGAGCCTGCGGCAGCGCATGGTGGGCACCTTCCCGCAGCTGGCGGGCGCGAAAGTGGAGTTCGCCTGGGGCGGATTCGTCGACATCTCGATGAACCGCGCCCCCGACTTCGGGCGCCTGCCCCCGGCCACGCCGGGCGGGCTGGCCAACGTGTACTACCTGCAGGGCTTCAGCGGCCACGGGCTGGCGCTGACCGGCCTGGCCGGGCGCCTGGTGGCCGAGGCCATGGGCGGCGACAGCTCGCGCTTCGACGTCTTCGCGCGGCTGCGGCACCGGCCCTTCCCGGGCGGCCCGTGGCTGCGCACCCCCGCGCTCGTGCTGGGCATGGCCTGGTACCGGCTGCGCGATATGCTCGGCTGAAAGGTCCGCCGTGCATCCATCGTTCCCCGCCCCGCCGCCGCTGGTGCTGGTCAGCAGCTGCAACAAGGTGCTGGCCGGCCACCCCTCGCACACCGTGGGCCGCAAGTACGTCGACGCGGTGCGGCTGGCCGGCGCGCTGCCGCTGGTCGCGCCACCCTTCGCCGAGGCGCAGCTGCCGGGGCTGCTCGAGCAGGTGCACGGCCTGCTGCTCACGGGCTCGCCCAGCAACGTGCACCCCGTGCACTTCGGCGAGGGCGTCCACGACAGGAGCCTGCCGCTGGACCCCGAGCGCGACGCGTGGACGCTGCCGCTGGCGCGCCTGGCCCTGGAGCGCGGCCTGCCGCTGCTGGCCATCTGCCGCGGCGCGCAGGAGGTGAACGTGGCGCTCGGCGGCACGCTGCACCAGGCCGTGCAGGAGGTGCCGGGCTACGACGACCACCGCGGCGCCAGCGCGCGCGGCGACGGCCCGTCGGTCGAGGAGGTCTACGCCCCCGCCCACGACGTGGCCGTGGAGCCCGGCGGCCTGCTGGAGCGGCTGCTGCCCGAGGGCCGCTTCACCGTCAACTCCATCCACGGCCAGGGCGTGAACCGCCTGGCGCCGGGGCTGCGCGTCGAGGCGCGCGCGCCCGACGGCTTCGTCGAGGCCTTCACGCTGCCGGCCGCGCCCGGCTTCAACCTGTGCGTGCAGTGGCACCCCGAGTGGCAGGCCGCCGGCAACCCGCAGTCGATGCGCATCCTGCGCGCCTTCGGCGACGCCGTGCACATGTACCGCGACCGCGTGCGCGGCCCCTTGCCTCGTCGCGAGCCCACCCTGGCCCGCTGAATCCCTGCCGCGCCACCGGGCCCCGCGGCGCCGCCTAATCCCAGGTGCCCCATGTCGTCCAAACCCCATTTCACGTTCGCAGACCTCGAGCAGTGGCTCGACCAGAACCGCGTCACCGAGATCGAGTGCCTCGTGCCCGACCTCACCGGCGTGGCCCGCGGCAAGATCCTGCCGCGCCAGAAGTTCACCGAAGACCGCGGCATGCGGCTGCCCGAGGCCGTGGTGGCCATGGGCGTGACGGGCGAGTTCCCCGAGGAGGGGCCGTACTACGACGTCATCACCCCCACCGACCGCGACATGCACCTGCGCCCCGACCCGAGCACGGTGCGCATCGTGCCCTGGGCCACCGACCCCACGGCGCAGGTGATCCACGACTGCTACGACCGCGAGGGCCGGCTGGTGCCCTTCGCGCCGCGCAGCGTGCTGCGCCACGTGTGCGACCTGTTCGACGCCAAGGGCTGGGCGCCCGTGGTGGCGCCCGAGCTCGAGTTCTACCTGGTGGCGCGCAACACCGACCCCGACGTGCCGCTGAAGCCGCCGGTGGGCCGCAGCGGCCGCAGCGAGACGGGCCGGCAGGCCTACAGCATCGACGCCGTCAACGAGTTCGACCCGCTGTTCGAGGACGTCTACGCCTACTGCGAGAAGATGGAGCTCAACGTCGACACGCTGATCCACGAGGTGGGGGCGGGCCAGATGGAGATCAACTTCTTCCACGCCCACCCGCTGGGGCTGGCCGACGAGGTGTTCCTGTTCAAGCGCACGGTACGCGAGGCGGCGCTGCGCCACGACATGTTCGCCACCTTCATGGCCAAGCCCATTGCCGGCGAGCCCGGCAGCGCCATGCACATCCACCAGAGCGTGGTCGACAAGATCACGGGCCAGAACATCTTCAGCAACCCCGACTTCACCCCCAGCCGGGAGTTCTACTGGTACATCGGCGGCCTGCAGAAGTACATCCCGGCGGCGATGGCCCTCTTCGCGCCCTACGTCAACAGCTACCGGCGGCTGGTGCGCAGCAACGCCGCGCCGATCAACATCCAGTGGGGCACCGACAACCGCACGGTGGGCATCCGCAGCCCGGTAGCGGGTGCGGCGGCGCGCCGCGTCGAGAACCGCGTCATCGGCGCCGACGCCAACCCCTACGTGGCGCTGGCCGCCACGCTGGCCTGCGGCTACCTGGGCATCGTCAACCAGATCGAGCCGGCGCCCGAGTGCAAGGGCGACGCCTACCTCGGCGACTTCCAGCTGCCGCGCAGCCTGGGCGAGGCGCTGGCGCTGCTGCGCGACGAGGCCGACCTGGCTGCGGTGCTGGGACGCGAGTTCGTCACCGTCTACACCGAAATCAAGGAAATCGAGTACGCCGAGTTCATGAAGGTGATCTCGCCCTGGGAGCGGGAACACCTGCTCCTGCACGTCTGACGAAAGGCCGGCCATGGAACGCAGCACCCACGAGTGGCAGGCCGCCGATGCGGCGCACTTCCTGCACCCCTTCACCGACTTCAAGGGCCTGGCCCGCAAGGGCTCGCGCATCATCGAGCGTGCCGACAACATCTACCTCTGGGACAGCGACGGCCACAAGATCCTGGACGCCATGAGCGGCCTGTGGTGCGTCAACGTCGGCTACGGGCAGCAGGCGCTGGTGGACGCGGCCACGGCGCAGCTCAAGCAGCTGCCCTTCTACAACGCCTTCTTCCAGACGGCCACGCCGCCGGCCATCCGGCTGGCCGAGGTGCTGGCCGAGGTGGCGCCGGGCTTCCAGCACGTGTTCTTCAGCGGCAGCGGCAGCGAGGGCAACGACACCGTGGTGCGCATGGTGCGCCGCTATTGGGACGTGATGGGGCAGCCCGGACGCAGCGTCATCATCAGCCGCCACAACGCCTACCACGGCAGCACGATGGCCGGCGCCTCGCTGGGCGGCATGGCCGGCATGCACGCGCAGGGCGGGCTGCCGATTCCCGGCATCGAGCACATCGAGCAGCCGTACTGGTGGGCGCACGGCCGGCCGCAGGGGCTCAGCCGCGACGAGTTCGGCCTGCAGGCCGCGCGCTGGCTGGAAGAGCGCATCGAGGCCATCGGCGCCGACAAGGTGGCGGCCTTCATCGGCGAGCCCGTGCAGGGCGCCGGTGGCGTCATCATCCCGCCGGCCACTTACTGGCCCGAGATCGAGCGCATCTGCCGCCGGCACGGGATCCTGCTGGTCAGCGACGAGGTCATCTGCGGCTTCGGCCGGACGGGCCGCTGGTTCGGCAGCGAGACCCTGGGCTTCCAGCCCGACCTGATGACCTTCGCCAAGGGCGTGACCAGCGGCTACATCCCGCTGGGCGGCGTGCTGGTGGGCAGCCGGGTGGCCGAGGCGCTCATCGAGCGCGGCGGCGAGTTCAACCACGGCTACACCTACAGCGGCCACCCGGTGGCCTGCGCGGTGGCGCTGGCCAACATCGCGCTGATCCGCGAGCAGCGGCTGGTGGAGCACGTGCACGACGACGTCGGGCCGTACCTGGCCGCGCGCTACCGCGAGCTGGCCGAGCACCCGCTGGTGGGCGACGCCGAGACCTGCGGGCTGATGGGGGCTTTGCTGCTCGTCAAGGACAAGGCCACCGGCGAGGCCTTCCCTGACGAGGTCGAGATCGGCATGGTCTGCCGCGCCCACTGCTTCCGCCAGGGCCTGATCATGCGCGCCGTGGGCGACCGCATGATCATTGCGCCACCGCTGGTGATCACGCGCGCGCAGATCGACGAGATGCTCGGGTTGATCCGGAGTTGCCTCGATCTGACGCTGGCCGATGCCCGGGCCGCGGGCTGGGCCCGCTGATTGCTAGACTGCCCCACCCGTTCGGAGGATGACCGCATGAAGACGAAGTTCGCCCTGATCGCCACCGTCGCCGCCGTCTGCGCAGCGATGCCGCCCGTCCAGGCCCAGCAGGAGGAGAAAGTCCTCAACATCTACAACTGGTCGGACTACATCGCCGAGGACACGATCCGCAACTTCGAGCGCGAGACGGGCATCAAGGTCCGCTACGACAACTTCGACAACAACGAGATCGTCCACGCCAAGCTGGTGGCGGGCAAGACGGGCTACGACATCGTCATCCCCAGCTCCAACTGGGCCAAGCTGCAGATCGACGGCGGCCTGCTGCAGCCGCTGAACAAGGCGCTGCTGCCCAACCTGCGCAACCTCGACCCCGCCGTGCAGGCCCAGCTGGCTCGCATGGACCCCGGCAACAACTACATGGTCAACTGGCTGTGGGGCTACACCACGGTCGGCATCAACGTCGACAAGGTCCGCGCCGCGCTGGGCAACCTGCCGATGCCCGAGAACGCCTGGGACCTGGTGTTCAAGCCCGAGTACGTCAGCCGCCTGAAGAGCTGCGGCGTCAGCTTCCTCGACAGCGCCACCGAGGTGGTGCCCGCGGCGCTGCACTACCTGGGCAAGCCCTCGTTCAGCAAGAACCCGGCCGACTACGCCGCCGCCGCGCAGCTGCTGAAGACGGTGCGCCCGCACGTGACGCTGTTCTCCAGCAGCGGCTACATCAACGACATGGCCAGCGGCAGCATCTGCGTGGCCCTGGGCTGGAGCGGCGACGTAGGCCAGGCGCGCCAGCGCGCCATCGACGGCAAGACCGGCCAGAACATCCAGACGCTGATCCCGCGCATCGGCGGCCTGCTGTTCTTCGACGTCATGGTGATCCCGGCCGATGCACCAAGACCGGGTAACGCGCACAAGTTCATCGACTACATCCTGCGCCCCGAGGTGCACGCGTCGCTCACCAACAAGGTGCTGTACGCCAACCCCAACGCCGAGAGCCGCAAGCACGTCAAGCCCGAGGTCGCGGCCAACCCGACGGTGTTCCTCAGCGCAGCCGACCTGGCGAAGATGGTGCCCCCGGATGCCATCAACAACGACCTGCGGCGACTGATGACCCGCACTTACACCTCCTTCAAGACCGGCCTGTGAAGCCTGAACCGGCCGTGCCGGCTTTCCTGCAGATCCAGGACGTCGTCAAGGACTTCAACGGCTTCAAGGCCGTCAACCAGGTCAGCCTGGATATCGCCAAGGGCGAGATCTTCGCGCTGCTGGGCTCGTCGGGCTGCGGCAAGAGCACGCTGCTGCGCATGCTGGCCGGCTTCGAGCAGCCTACCTCGGGCCGCATCGTGCTGGAGGGACAGGATCTCGCCGGCCTGCCGCCCTACCAGCGGCCGATGAACATGATGTTCCAGAGCTACGCGCTGTTCCCGCACCTGACGGTGTGGGACAACATCGCGTTCGGCCTGCGGCGCGAGGGCCTGCCCTCCGGCAAGGTGGCCGAGCGCGTGGACGCCATGCTCAGGCTGGTGCAGCTGGGCAAGTTCGCCCAGCGCAAGCCGCACCAGCTCTCGGGCGGCCAGCAGCAGCGCGTGGCGCTGGCGCGCAGCCTGGCCAAGCAGCCGCGGCTGCTGCTGCTGGACGAGCCGCTGGGCGCGCTCGACAAGAAGCTGCGCGAGCAGACGCAGATCGAGCTGGTCAACATCATCGAGAGCGTGGGCGTGACCTGCGTGATGGTCACGCACGACCAGGAAGAGGCCATGACCATGGCCAGCCGAATCGCCATCATGAGCGAGGGCCGCTTCCTGCAGGTGGGCGCGCCGGGCGACCTGTACGAGACGCCGGCCACGCGCTTCGTGGCCGACTTCATCGGCAACGTCAACCTGATGAACGGCACGCTCGACGAGGACGAGGCCGACCACTGCGTGGTGGGCAGCGCCGACTGCCGGCACTACGTGGGCCACGGCATCACCGGCACACAGGGCATGGCGGTGACGGTGGCGTTGCGCCCGGAGAAGATCCATCTCTCGCGCCGCCGCCCGCTGGGCCACGACGGGCAGCCGGACCGCTACAACTCGGCCCTGGGCACGATCAAGGAGATGTCCTACTTCGGCAGTTACACCGTGTTCCACGTGCAGCTGGGCAGCGGCGCCATCCTCAAGGTGAGTCAGGCCAACACGCTGCGCCACCGCGACGACGCCTTCACCTGGGGCGACACCGTCTGGGCGCACTGGTCGCGCTCGGCCCACGTGGTGCTGACGCAGTGAGCCCGGCATGAACGCGGCGCCGATGAACGCCTTCCAGCGTCTGGTGATCGGCAGCTTCAGCGGGCGCGGCTTCGTCATCGCGCTGCCCTTCCTGTTCCTGCTGCTGTTCTTCATGGCGCCGTTCTTCATCGTCGGCAAGATCAGCGTCTCCGAGATGCAGGCCGTCACCTTTAAGGATCTGCTCACCTGGTCCGAGGGCGTGCTGACGATCTCGCTGAAGTTCGGCACCTACCAGTTCATTGCCCAGGACCCGCTGTACTGGCAGACCTACGTCAACAGCCTGCAGTACGCGGGCGCGACGACGCTGCTGTGCCTGTTCATCGGCTACCCGTTCGCGTACTTCATGGCGCGTGCGCGCAGCACCATCCAGCCGGCGCTGCTGATGCTGGTGATGCTGCCCTTCTGGACCAGCTTCCTGCTGCGCGTGTACTCGTGGCGCGGCCTGCTCACCGACGGCGGCTGGGTGGCCGAGGTCGTCGTCGCGCTCGGGCTCGACCGCGTCCTGTACGCCCTGGGGATGATCAGCGCGCCCGGCAACCTGATGCACACGCCGTTTTCGCTGGTGCTGGGCATGACGTACACCTACCTGCCGTTCATGATCCTGCCGCTGTACAGCAACCTCGTGAAGATGGACCTCCGCCTGCTGGAGGCCGCGGCCGACCTCGGCGCCACGCCCTGGACGGCTTTCTGGAAGATCACCGTGCCGCTGTCCAAGGCCGGGATCATCGCCGGCAGCATGCTGGTGTTCATCCCGTGCATCGGCGAGTTCGTGATCCCCGAACTGCTGGGCGGCCCCGAGACGTTGATGATCGGCCGCGTGCTCTGGGACGAGTTCTTCAGCAACAACGACTGGCCGATGGCCTCGAGCGTGGCCGTGGTGATGATCCTGCTGATCATCGTGCCGCTGGCCATCTTTAACAAGTACCAGGCCGAGGCGGCGGAAAAGCGATGAAGGCCGCGAGCTTCAACCGCTGGTTCGGCCGGGGCTGGCTTGCCGCAGGGTTCTTCTTCCTGTACCTGCCGATCGTCGCGCTGGTCATCTTCTCGTTCAACGACTCGCCGATCCCCAACGTCTGGCGCGGCTTCACGCTGAAGTGGTACGAGGCGCTGCTGCGCGACGAGGAGATGCTCTCGGGCCTGTGGCTGAGCTTCAAGATCGCGCTGCTCACGGCCTGCGGCTCGGTGGTGCTGGGCACGCTGGCGGCCTTCGCCCTGGTGAAGTACAGGCGCTTCAAGGGGCGCACGCTGTTCTCCGGCATGGTCAGCGCGCCGCTCGTCATGCCCGAGGTCGTGGTGGGGCTGAGCCTGCTGCTGATGCTGGTGAGCGTGCAGCGCGCTTTAGGCTTCCCCGAGCGCGGCATGTTCACCATCTGGCTCGGCCATCTGCTGCTGGGCATGGCCTACGCCACCGTGGTGGTGCAGGCCCGGCTGCAAGACCTGAACCCCCAGCTCGAGGAAGCCGCCATGGATCTGGGCGCGAAGCCGCACCAGGTGTTCTGGCTGATCACGCTGCCGATGATCGCGCAGAGCCTGGTGTCAGCTTGGCTGCTGACCTTCACGCTGAGCCTCGACGACGTCGTGCTGTCGGCCTTCTTGTCGGGCCCGGGCTCGACGACGATGCCGCTGGTGATCTTTTCGCGAGCGCGGCTGGGGCTGAACCCCAGCGTCAACGCCGTGGCCACGGTGATCGTGGTCGTGGTGGCCGTGGGCGTGGTGCTCGCGAGCTACCTCATCGCGCGCGGCGAACGCCGCCGCCAGCAGGAGATGGCCGCCGCGACCCGCGGCTGAGCCCCGATCGAACCCACACCCGAGCGAGGAGAACCCATGACCCGCCAATGCCCCCCCACCGTGCTCCGCGCCGTCGCTGCCGCGGCCGCCTTCGCCGCCACCGCGCTGCCCGCCGCCGCGCAGGGCAACGACGCGCTGCTGCAGGAGATCAAGGCGCTGCGCGACCGCGTCGAGCTGCTCGAGCGGCAGGTCCGCGCCCAGCCGGCCGCGCCCAAGCCCGGCGAGTGGGGCATGACGCCCGAGCAGGCGCGCGAGCTCAACCGCATCGCCGTCAAGACCGAGGCGCTGCAGGACAACTTCACCGACCAGGGCTTCAAGGGCCTGAAGATCACCGGCCAGATCGACCCGACCTACATCGTCAACCGCCGCCAGAACGACCGCACCTTCGTCTTCCTGAACAACGGCGGTGCCCGCTACACCTACGACAACGGCTATTTCGGCATGGCCGTGATCGACTTCGAGAAAGAGACCGAGAGCGGCGCCCGCTGGAAGCTGACGCTGGCGCCCGAGCGCGGCACCGGCGCGCTGGCCAACGGCGGCTCGATCGTGCACGAGGCCTCGGTGTCGATCCCGCTGTCGGACCTGCAGACGCGCCTGTGGCTGGGCCAGATCCCCGACTGGACGGGCTACGAGATCACGCTGCCCGCGGGCAACAAGCTGATCACGCACAACCTGCTGTTCGACTTCACCGCGCCCACCTCGTACACCGGCGCGGTGCTCGACGTGACCCGCGGCAAGTGGTGGAGCCGCGTCGGCCTGGCCAACTTCAACAGCGCGCGCCAGAGCCCGGGCAACAACACGCCGGTGCTGGTCTACCGCGTCGACTATTCCAAGGGCGAGTTCTCGGGCTTCGGCTTCAGCGGCCTGCACGGCAAGATCCCGAACTTCGCCGCCGATGGCTCCTACGTCGGCGACACCGGCGAGGTCGATCCCGTTACCGGCGACCCCATCATCGGCGACGTGCCGTTCGCCACGGCCGGCAAGAACACGATGGCCCACCTGTTCGAGGTCGACGCCTACTTCATCCGCGGCGACTGGAGCCTGTTCGGCCAGGTCAGCTTCGGCCAGCAGAAGGGGGCGGCCATCTACAACAGCGACGGCCAGCTGCGCGACTCGCGCTGGTGGGGCGTGTCGGGCACGGCCGCCTACAAGCTCACGCCGCGCCTGGAAGGCGTGCTGCGCGCCGACTACATCGCCAACAAGAAGAACGGCGGCGGCCTGCTGGGCTACAGCTTCGACGACGACATCAACGGCATCGGCCGCGGCCTGGATGCCGACGGCAACTACGCCAAGGGCGCGAGCATCGGCAGCAACCGCTGGGCGCTCACGCTGGGCATGAACTACCTCTACGACGAGAACACCATCCTCAAGTTCGAGGTGCGCCAGGACGGCGCCAGCCAGCCGGTGTTCTACGACACCAAGAGCAGCCGCTACACCAAGAGCAACACGCTGCTCGGCGCCTCGGTGGTGGTGAGCTTCTGATGGCCGCGGCGGCGGTGGACTGGGCGGCGCGCGCCGCGGCGCTGTCCATCGACGGCCGCGCCGTCATCGACGGCCAGCGGCGCGAGGCCGCCAGCGGCCAGGCCTTCGACTGCGTCAGCCCCATCGACGGTCGCGTGCTGGGCGCGGTGGCGCGCGGCGGGGCCGCCGACGTGGACGCGGCCGTGGCCAGCGCCCGCACCGCCTTCGAGGACCGCCGCTGGTGCGGCAAGGCGCCGGCGGCGCGCAAGAAGATCCTGCAGCGCTTCGCCGAGAAGATCCTCGGCGCGCGCGACGAGCTCGCGCTGCTCGAGACGCTGGACATGGGCAAGCCCATCCAGCACGCGCTGTCGGTGGACGTGCCCAGCACCGCCCGCACCATCGCCTGGTACGCCGAGGCGGTGGACAAGATCTACGACGAGATCGCGCCCACGCCGTCCACGGCGCTGGCGCTGGTCACGCGCGAGCCGGTGGGGGTGGTGGGCGCCATCGTGCCCTGGAACTACCCGATGATCATGGCCGCCTGGAAGCTGGGGCCCGCGCTGGCGGCCGGCAACTCGGTGGTGCTCAAGCCCAGCGAGAAGAGCCCGCTGACGGCGCTGCGCCTGGCCGAGCTGGCCGTCGAGGCCGGGCTGCCGCCGGGCGTGTTCAACGTCGTGCCGGGCTACGGCCCCGAGGCCGGCGAGGCGCTGGCGCTGCACATGGACGTCGACGCGCTGGGCTTCACCGGCAGCACGCGCACCGGCCGCCGCATGCTGGAGTACGCCGGCCGCAGCAACCTCAAGCGGGTGTTCAACGAGCTCGGCGGCAAGAGCGCCTTCGTGGTGTTCGACGACTTCGCCGACGTCGAGCGCGCCGCCAGGACGGTGGCCGCGTGCCTGTTCTTCAACCAGGGCGAGAGCTGCAACGCGCCTTCGCGCGTGCTGGTGCACGAATCGATCGCGAAGCGCTTCACCGAGGTCGTGGCCGCCGAGGCACCGCAGTACGCGCCGGGCCACCCGCTGGACCCGGGAACCGTGCTCGGCGCCATCGTCGACGAGCCGCAGATGAGCACCGTGCTGCGCTACATCGAGGCCGGCAGGAGCGAGGGCGCTCGCCTGGTCACCGGCGGCCGTCGCGTGCGCCAGGACAGCGGCGGCTTCTTCGTGGAGCCCACCGTGTTCGACGGCGTCGTCAACAGCATGACCATCGCGCGCGAGGAGATCTTCGGCCCCGTGATGGGCATCCTCACGTTCAAGACCGAGGCCGAGGCGGTGGCGATCGCCAACGCCAGCGCCTACGGGCTGCAGGCCAGCGTCTGGAGCGACAACTTGAGCCGCGCCCACCGCGTGGCCCGCGCGCTGCGCGCCGGCACCGTGCACGTGAACCAGTACGACGAGGACGACATCACCGTGCCCTTCGGCGGCGTCAAGCAAAGCGGCAACGGCCGCGACAAGAGCCTGCACGCCTTCGACAAGGTGACCGAGCTCAAGACCACCTGGATCCGCATCGACCCGGCCTGACCATGGACATGCAGCGCCGCCTCGCCGAGGCCGGCATCCACACGCTGCTGGTGCAGTTCGCCGACGTGCACGGCACGGCCAAGGGCAAGCTGCTGCCGCTGGCGCAGCTGCCCGAGGTGCTGGCCACCGGCGCGGGCTTCGCGGGGCCGTCGATCTGGGGCACGGGGCTGGCGCGCACCGGGCCGCGCTCGGAGTACTACGCGCGCGGCGACGCCGCCACGATCCAGCCCCTGCCCTGGCTGCCCGGCGTGGCGCGCATCGTCGGCGACGGCTTCGTCGACGGCCGGCCCTTCGAGGCCTGCCCGCGCCAGGTGCTGCACCGGGCGCTGGGGCGGCTGCGCGCCGCGGGGCTTTCGATGCAGCTGGGCATCGAGCCCGAGTTCTTCCTGCTCAAGCGCGACGCCGCCGGCCGCATCGTGCCGGCCGACGACCACGACCGGCTCGACAAGCCCAGCTACGACCTCGCGGCGCTGCAGCGGCCCTGGCCCTTCCTGCACGAGCTGCGCGGCGCGCTCGAGGCCTGCGGCTTCGAGGTGCTGCAGATCGACCACGAGGACGCCCACGGCCAGTACGAGCTGAACTGGCGCCACGCCGAGGCCCTGGCCAGCTGCGACCGGCTGATGCTGTTCAAGCTGGCGGCGCAGGCGCTGGCCGAGCGGCACGGGCGGCTGTTCTCGATGATGCCCAAGCCCTTCGAAGGCCAGCCCGGCAGCGGGCTGCACTTCCACGTCTCGCTGTGGCGCGACGCGGCCACGCCGGCCGACGAGGCCACGCTCGGACACTTCATCGGCGGCGTACTGGCGCACGCGCGCGCGCTGGCGGCGCTGGCCGCGCCCACCGTCAACTCGTACAAGCGGCTGGGGGCCACCGCGTCGATCAGCGGCACCACGTGGTCGCCGGCCGTGGTGGCGCACGGGCCCAACAACCGCACGGTCCCGGTGCGCACGCTGCCCGGGCGCTTCGAGTGGCGCGTGCCCGACGCGTCGGCCAACGTGTACCTGGCCTGCGCCACGCTCGTCGACGCGGGCCTGGACGGCCTGGCGCGCCGCCTCGACCCGGGCCCGGCCTGCACCGAAGACCTCTCGGAGGTGCCCCGCCCCGACCTGCCGCGCCTGCCCGCGCTGCTGGACGAGGCGCTGGACGCGCTGCAGGCCGACGCCGTGGTCGCCGGCACGCTGGGACCGGAACTGCTGCGCGAGTTCGTGGCGCTGAAGCGCGCCGAGTCGGCGGCCTGGCGCAGCCACGTCTCCGACTGGGAACGCGAACGCCACGCCACGGCGTTCTGACCCCGCCGTGACCCTGCCCGCCCCGCCGGCCTGGGCCTACGCCAGCCTGGCCGCCAGCATGGCGCTGGTGGGCAGCTACGTCGGCCTGTCCAAGCTGCTGGTGGCGGTATTCCCGGTGCTGCTGCTGGCCTGGCTGCGCTTCGGCATCGCCGCGGTAGCAATGGCGCACTGGGTGCGGCGCCGGCCCGGCGAGCCGCCGCTGACGCGCCACGACCGCGTGCTGCTGTTCTGGGAGAGCTTCCTGGGCAACTTCCTGTTCAGCATCTGCATGCTCTACGGCGTGGCGCTCACCTCCGCGGTGGCCGCCGGCGTCACGATGGCCGCCATCCCGGCGGCGGTGGCCCTACTGTCGTGGCTGTTCCTGGGCGAGCGCATCACGCGCCGCGTGGCCGGCGCCATCGCCTGCGCCGCGCTGGGCATCGGGCTGCTGGCGCTGGCGCGCCCCGGCGAGGGTGCCGCCGCCGCGTCGCCCTGGGGCTATGCGCTGCTGCTGGGGTCGGTGGTCTGCGAGGCCAGCTACGTGGTCATCGGCAAGCGCCTCAGCGGCCACGTGCCGGCGCGCCGCATCAGCGCGCTGATCAACCTGTGGGGGCTGGCGCTGGTCACGCCCTTCGGGCTGTGGCAGGCGCTGTCGTTCGACTTCGCCGCCGTCGCGGTGCCGACCTGGGGCCTGCTGGTGTTCTACGCCGTGGCGGCGAGCATGGTCACGGTGTGGCTGTGGATGAAGGGGCTGCAGCACGTGCCCTCGTCGCGCGCCGGCGTGTTCACGGTGATGCTGCCGGTGAGCGCGGCGCTGGTGGGCATCGGGGTGCTGGGCGAGCCCTTCGGCGCGCTGCACCTGGCGGCCTTCGCGCTGGCGCTGGCCGGGCTGCTGCTGGCCACCTGGCCGGCACGGGGGAAAGCGTGAGCGGGTGCGAACCGGATTCGTGGTCGACCTGACCGTGGGCCTCGCGAAGGGTCTGCTGGCCTATTCGATGGTGCGGCACGGCGGCGCGCACGTGCCCTAAGCACCCTCCAACGTCAACGTGATCGGCCCGCCAAGGGCTGCAGCGCCTGTCTGCGAGCTCCACTGGGCGTTGCTCTTCGTCGGAGGCGACACCGCGAGCGCAGGTGGCCGCACCGTTGCCGCTGCGGTCGGCATCGGCGTGGCCGCATCGGGTAGAGGCGAAGGCATTTCGATCGAAGGCTTTTGGTTCGGCCCCTTTCGTGAGCGTCCAAGTTCGAAGCCAGCATATACGGTCGGTTCCCCGGCGCCGGCGATCGGCATCTCGGCGCGCATGAACGGCGTGAGCCGCATGCCACCCACGGCGATGTCTCTGCTGCTGACCGTTAGGCCCACCTGCGCTTGGGGGCCTGTGCCAACGTCGATGCGCCGCCCGCGCGCCTGATCGCCGGCGAAATCAAGGGCGCTCACGCTGGTTACCGGCAGATAGGCGGTCGCATCCACTCGTCCTACCACCGGCCAGTTCCTGGGCGTGACCCGCGCCTCGACGCTCACGACCGGGCCTAGGGTACCCACGGCCGCGCGCTGCAGCCGACTCGGAGCACCGATCGGCGTCGCCCGATAGAAGGCGTTTACAGGCGAATTACCCACGTTTGCCCCGGCGCCTGCAAAGACCGCAAGAGAACCCGGAACCACCTCATGAAAGAAGCCAACCGTGGCCGAGCCCGTCACGGGCAGCGCGGCGCGACTTGCTGGAGACGGCTCATGTTGCGCCGTGATGTTCGTCGCGAGACCACCGTCCTTCCACAGCGGCCAAACCCCCTGCGCCGCCGTGCGAGGCCGCCCCTGATCGGTCAACGCGACTGAAGCGCTGAGACCTCTCGACCCGAGGACCTGAGGAGTCGCCGGTGTCGGCGGGGGGCGGCCCTGAACGACAGATTGTTCGAAACAAGCCTGTTCACTACCGCGACGATGACAGACGGTCGAGCCAGTTCCTCCGGCCCAAGTTTCGTCAGTTCGCCCCTCAGGTCGCGGACGAAATCACGATTGCCTGCCAGAGATTTCCAATCGGGGGGAAGCCGGGCTCGGAGGCTCTTAGGCTCAAGTTCTCTATCTATCAACGCGGCCGTGTGTCTCGCGAAGGCTTCTCGGGGCGTTACTAGCGATCCACCCAGCTGATTCGTAACGCTGGCCACGTCACTTGCACCCACGGTCGGCAAAACGGCCCTCAGCTCGCGCAACTGATCAGCACTTAAGCCGGCGGTAGAAAGTGGCGCCAACGTTGACGGAAGAACAGGATTTCGTTATCCCTTCGAGAGACGTTGCAGACTTTGAAACGCCGCAGCCTGTGATCCCAGCCGAGGCGCATTTTCATACCTTTGGCCCGCTTTGCCCAAATGCAGCGGACTGTTTGCATCGCATCGGTGCTCGCGGTGAGTGGGCGCCGCCCAGTTTCTTGAGGGCCAGCGAGCGCGATCCGTTGGACCAGCCTACGCGGGAGACAACTCTCGTCGACTGCACGCCACGCTGGGCTGCATGAACCCCGTTGAGTAACAAACGCAACCTGCGCGCGGGCCACGTCAAGAAGGCCGCATGACCGAGTGACTATGAACTGCATCGGCCAGGGGCAAGACCAACCCTTCGGATTGCTTGAATCCACCATCCGTGCCACGCCTGGAGGGGGGGAGGTGTCCGATTCTGGATCAACTAAACTCCTTCGAATCGTCTCATCACGGGGAGATTATGGTAAGGCTGTCCTTGAACGCATCCCGGATAATTGTCACGGATCCAGTTTTTTAGATCCCCCGACTTACCGCCGTAGTATACAGCTTTGAAAAAATCGCCGTTTTTCCATAAAGATAAGTTAGGAGGACAAGCCGAGTTTTCAGCGACTTCCATGCCGGGCCTGATGGCAGGCACAAATTGAGTACTTGCGGCCGGTTGTGCGTTCGAATGCACCTGGGGTAAGCGGACGTGACCGCTAAGTGCCGATTGGGATGCAATGATTTTCACGTCAAAAGCCATTCTCGATCTCCAGACAACAGTTCAATTTTTTGGGTGTGATGGTGGCTTTACTACATTCACGATGACGTCGAGGTCGATAACATATCGCCTCACGATGATTGTGACGTAGATTGATTTTGGTATGCGAACATTCCACGAACCTAGGATAGGTGTTCTCCCTTTCCGCCGGCTTTGCTTCGCTTTGCCGGCCGCGCAAGTTTGTACCCGATCGAGAACCTCAACGGCTCGATCGCACCACGGGCGCGCCCTTGGCATGGCTCGGCGGCGACAGCCCTGCCATTGATCGACGCTGAGCAACCCACCGGCTGGGCTGACAAAAGCCCTCTGGGGGCGAGAGTAGACTGCACGAAGTCCTGTCATCTACCCAACAAAGTAGCCGGCCATGGGTTTATCAGCCAGCGACGTGGGCTCATCGATGTTGATCGGCTGGACTACACCCCCCGGCTGGGGCGCGAACGCATCCACCTGCTGCTGATCGACGACGCCCAGCGCGGGTGCGGGGAGCCCGTCGTGACCTTCAAGACGGGCACGGGCACTATGACCATGGTCGACAGCGCGAAGCTCCGGCTCGAAACGGCCCCGCCGGCTATTGACGGCGGATTTCAACGGCTCGGCGCAGTGCATTCGCACGACAAGCTACGTTGCTGCACGTACACGCAGGCCGCATCGGCGCCGCCATCCGCTCACGCCGCCGCCAGCAACAGCAACCACCCGCCCCGGTAGCGCCACCGTTCCAGCACTTGCAAACCGCGCGGTGCGGCCTGGGCATCGCGCGTTGGCAGCAGCACGCGGCCGCCCGGATGGCCGGCCAGCCATCGGGTCACGGCGTCGGCGTCGATCTCGGTCAGCGGGCGGCGCAGCCGGCCGACGAAGGACCACTGGCCGTGGTAGCGCCCCACGATGGCGACAGGTCGTCCCTCGGCCTCGAAGGCCGCGAGTTGCCGCGCCGTGCCCTGCAGGTCGTAGGGCTCGCGCATCGCCAGCGTGAAGCCGGCCAGCAGCGCGGCAAAGGCCACGGTGCTGGTCACTGCGGCCGCGCGCACGGCGCCGCGGGTGTCGGCGAATGCCGGCCAGCCGGCCAGGGCCACGCCCAGCCCGGCCGTCAGCAGCGCCGCCACGATCCAGGGCTGCAGCACCGGCCAGCCGCCCACCGCGCGCGCCATGGGCGCGGCCACGGCCAGCGCCACGGCGCCCAACACCGCCAGCGCCAGCGCCAGCCCCGGCCCGCGCGCCGTGCAGGGCCCGGGCGGCCGCCCGGCCAGCCCGCGCGCGGCCAGCAGCGCCATCAGCACCAACTCGGGCAGCAGGTAGGCGAAGCGCTTGCCGCTGAGCAGCGAAAAGCCCAGCAGCGGCAGCGCCACCCCGGCCAGCGCGAAGCGCGTGCCGCGCTCGCCCCGCCGCAACGCCCGGCGCAGCGCCGGCCACCAGGCGCGCCAGGGCCACCAGGGCAGCGCCAGCACCGGCAGCCAGGCCAGGTAGTACCAGGCCGGCTCGCGGTGCGCGAAGGCCTGCACCATGCGGCCGGCGGTCTGCCGCCACAGCAGCTCGTCGCGGTAGGCCGGGCCGCCCGCGCTGGCGGCGGCCAGGGCCCAGGCCAGCAGCGGCAGCGCCGCCGCCGCGGTGGCCAGCGCCACGCCGCGAGCCCAGGGTGCCCAGGCGCCCCAGGGCGCGGGCGGGCGCCGCAGCCACCACGGCGCGGCCAGGGCCAGTGGCAGCACGTGAAGCCAGGTGGCCGGCCCCTTGCTCAGCAGGCCGCCGGCCAGCCCCAGCGCCAGCCACGCAAGGCCGCGCCGCGGCGCACCGGTGGCGGCCAGCGCCAGGCCCCACCACGCCAGCACCACGAACAGCGCCAGCAGCATGTCGAACATCAGCGCGCTGGCGTGGTACGCAAACACCGGGCAGGCCACCAGCAGCAGCGCCGCCAGCCCCGGCAGCGCCGGCTGCCGCGGCCACAGCGTGCGCGCCAGCGCCACGGTGGCGGCCAGCGTGGCGGCCGCCAGCAGCGCCTGCAGCAGCCGCGGCCACAGCGTGCCCACGCCGCCCACGGCCCAGCCGGCGTGCAGCAGCCACAGCAGCAGCGGCGGCTTGTGCGCGTAAGGCTCGCCGTTGAGCAGGGGCAGCAGCGGGTCGCCGCGCAGCCACATCTCCCAGGCCACGCTGGCGTAGCGCGTCTCGTCGATGGGCAGCAGCGGCCGCCAAAGCGCGCTGGCCGCGAACAGCGCCAGCAGGGCCAGGGCCAGCGCTGCGTCGGCGCGGCCGCGATTCATGTCTCCACAGGCTCTCAGGCCCGGCCGGGCCCGGCACGGTGGATCAGCCGCAGCACGCGCAAGCGCGGATGGCGCCGGGCTGCGCGGGCCAGCGCCAGCGCCGTGCCGTGCCGTCGCGGCTGCCGTCGTCGACATAGACGATCTCGAAATCCAGGTCGTGGCCAGCCAGCGCGGCATCGATCTCGGCCACCAGCGGCTCGATGCTGGCCTGTTCGTCGCGCACCGGCACCACCACCGACAGGCGGGCGTCGAACACAGGGACTTGGGCGGCGGTGTGCATGCTCGGCTGGGCAGGAACGACGGGCCCAGTCTTGCGTCGCCACGGCGGCGCCCGTTGCGCCGCCTCAATCGTTGGGCGAGGTCAGCGGGGCCCCAGGGGCCGGCAGCGGCATGACGACGTCGATGGTGGTGCCGCCGCCCGGCGTGGGGGTGATGTCCAGGCTGCCGCTGCCGGCCCGCGCCCGCTCGCGCATGCCCAGCAGGCCGAAGCGTTCCGGCTGCCCGGGCGCGGCGGTCGACTCGACAACCTGGCCCCGGCCATCGTCGCGGATGCGCAGGCGCACGCCGCCGCCGGGCTCGCTGCCCAGCCACACCTCCACGCGCGAGGCCCCGGAATGGCGGCGCACGTTGTTCAGCGCCTCTTGTGCGATGCGGTACAGGCTGGCCGCCAGGCGCGGCGTCAGGCGGGCCTCGTCGGCGGCGGCCAGCTCGGCCATCTCGAATTCGCAGTCGATGCCGGTGAGCTCGGTGAACTCGCGCGCCTGCCAGGCCAGAGCCGCCACCAGCCCAAGCTCGTCAAGCACCACCGGCCGCAGGTCCTGGATCATGCGCCGCGTGGCCGCGATGATGGAGCGCGCCGAGCGATCGATGCGGTCCAGGGCCAGGCCACCGCGCCCGCCGGGGGGCATTTCCTGCCGCGCGAAACCCACCTCCATGGCGATCGCCGCCAGGCTCTGCTGCAGCTCGTCGTGCAGCTCGCGCGCGATGCGCAGCCGCTCCTGCTCCTGCACCTCGTCGAGCGCCGCCAGCAGCCGCCGCAGTTGCGCCTGCGAGGCCTCGAGCTCGGCGGCGATGCGGCGCAGCTCGGTGTTGTCGCGGATGCTGACGACGGCACCGGCCACCAGGCCGCTGCCGTTGCGGATGGGGGCGTAGCTGTGGCTGGCGATCCAGCGCGCGCCGCCGTCGGCACCCAGGCTGCGCAGGCCGATCTCGCGGCCGTGGCCGGTGTCGCCGCGCAGCGCGCAGGGCACCGGCCACTGCGCCAGCGGCAGCGGAGCGCCGGCCGCATCGGAAACTTCGAAGCGCTGCGCGTACTCGGCCACCGATCGCGGCACGTCGGCCTTGTCGGGAATGCGGTGCATCGCCAGGAAGGCGTCGTTGCAGTCGACGAACTCGCCCTTCGCGTCGGTGATCAGCATCGCGTCGGCCATGCTGGCCAGCGCTGCAGCCAGCCGCGCCTGCGCGGAGCGCCGCAGCGTCTCGGCGCGGGCGCGCACCACATCGGCCCGGACGCGCGCAGCGACGTCCTCGATGAGGGCCACCTCGTTGGCAGTCCAGGCGCGCGGGCGCGAGCAGTGCACGAAGTACACCGCCTGCAGCCCATGCCCCTGCCGCACGGGCACGCTGACTGCAGCCCCGACCTGCAGGCGCGAGTGGGCGGCCTTCTCGGCCGCGGTGAGGGTGGCATCGGCGGCGATGTCGGTGCGCACCACTGTGCGGCCTTCGCGCATGGCCACGAGCAGGCCCGCGCCGAAGTCGTCGTAGCGGAAGCGGCCCTCGATGCCCGGCACCCCGGCGACGTAGCAGCGCCGGACATCGAGGTGCTCGCCGTCGCCATCGTCCTCGGCAAAGCCCGCGCGGGCGACCTGCAGGAACTCGCCGAGCAGCCGCGAGGCCTCGTACACGACGGCCGTCGCGTCGTCCAGCACGCGCAAGGCATCGGACAGCCGAACGAGGAACTGCAGCCGTGCTTCGCGCGCGCGCAGCGCGTGCTCGGCGCGGTGGCGCGCGTCGATGTCCTGCACCACGCCCAGCACGCGCGCGGGCTGCCCGGCCGCGACGGGCAGCGCAATGGCCGAAAGTGCCACCCAGCGCTCCGCGCCGTCCTTGCGCAGCATGCGCATTTCCTGCCGGTACTCGGCCTGCCCATCCAGCATGGCCTGCCAGCTTTCGGGGTCCAGCTGGTCCTCGGGGTGGGTCAGGTCGCCCGGGCCCATGGCCAGCAGCTCGTCGGCGCGATAGCCGCTCATGTGGCGAAGGCCCTCGTTCACGTCGACGAGGCGGCGCGTCGCGGCGTCGAACTGCACCAGGCCGATGTGGCTGAGCCGAAGGCTTGCCTCCAGCAGGAGCGGATCGGCAACCCGACTGTCGGCGGCCGGGGCCTGGGCATCGGGTGGGGGCGGCGGCGCCTCGGCGGGCCTGGCAGGTGGCAGGGGGGCGGTCACGGTACTCGCTGAAGGGGCAGCAGGGGCGGGAGGGGGCAAACTGACCAAAACGGGCCCTGGTCCGAGGCCTTGCCCGGGCACCAGGGCCCACCGGCAGCATGCGCAGCGCGTGCCGTGGGCTCACCCGGCGAGCTTACAGGCAAACTGTGCGGCAGGCATCGCCGCCGATGCCTGCCACGCCACTTCATCGGCTTCGATGGGGCCGGGGCGGCCTCAGAAGCGGTAGTGCGCGCCCAGCGTCAGCAGGTCGACGGACACCTTCTCGTCCAGGAAACGCACCCGGAAGCGCTCGTAGTCCAGCCGCGCCACCCACTTCGGCGCGAGCTCGTAGCTCGCGCCCAGGCCCCAGGCACCCCGCGTGTGGCGTTCCGCGGCCGACGCGCTGCCGAGCACGGACGAAGTGGCGTCGAGCTTGATGCGCGCCGAAACGACGCCGAGCTTGGCGTAGAACGAGCCCCCATTCACCGGCGCGGCGAGCACGCCCCAAAGGCCCAGGCCCTGCCCCTTGAAGTCGCCGCCGATGCTGCCCAGCTCGGGGTCCGAGCCGGTCACAGTGGCCTTGCCCTGGTCGTAGTACGCGGCCTCCAGCGCCAGGTTGGGCGTGAACTGGTAGCCGCCGAACAGGCGGTAGGCCGTGCCGGTCTTGTCGCAGGTGTCAGCGCCGGTGCAGTCGAACTTGGCGCGGGACTGGCCGACCCCGAGGCCGACGTAGCCCTGGGCCGAGGCGATGCCGCTCAGGACCGCTGCCGCACAGGCGGCGGCGATGCGCTTGGTGGATGGGGACACAGACGCTCTCCAGCAGTGGGGTTGGGAGTTCCAGTCTGGCCGTGCCGCCGCCGGCCGCGTTGATCGCACGCAATCGGCATCCGGTCCTGCCTTTGCAGGCTTGCGTCGACTCAACGGCGGGCCCGGGCTGGCCCGTCAACGTACCGCTGCCGGCCCGGCGCCGCAGCGGAGAGCCCCATGCTCGATCCCAAGCAAGATCCCATTCACGACATCAGCCAGCCCATCAGCCACGACGTCCTGCAGGACACCTATCTCCAGCCCGCCGAGTCCACGCGCGACGACGTGCGCGGCCGCATCGCCCGCGCGCTGGCCGAGGCCGAGCCCCCGGGGCAGCGGCCCGAGTGGGCGGCGCGCTTCCTGAAGGCCCAGCGCGACGGCTTCGTGCCCGCGGGGCGCATCGCCGCCTACGCCGGCACGGCGGTGCGCGGCACCATGGCCAGCTGCTTCGTGCAGCCGCTGGCCGATGCCATCCGCCACCCGGTGGGCGACGTGCCCTCCATCTACGCCGCACTGGGCGAGGCCGCCGAGACGCTGCGCATGGGCGGCGGCGTGGGCATCGACTTCTCGCCCATCCGCCCCCAGGGCGCACGCGTGGCCGGCACCGACACGCTGGCCGCGGGGCCGGTGGCCTTCATGCGGTTGTTCGATGCCTCCTGCGAGTTGCTGGGCGCCGGCGCAGCGCGGCGCGGCGCGCAGATGGCGGTGATGCGCTGCGACCACCCCGACATCGAGGCCTTCGTCAAGGCCAAGGCCGGCGGCAACATGGCCACCGTCAACCTCTCGGTGGCCATCAGCGACGCTTTCATGCAGGCGCTGGAGGCCGGCGCCGAGGTGGAGCTGGTGCACGCCGCCGAGCCCGGCGCGGCCCAGGTGGCCGCCGGGGCCGTGCGGCGCGCCGACGGGCGCTGGGTGTACCGCCGCGTGCCCGCCCGCGCGCTGTGGGAGGGCTTCGTGCGCCACGCCCACGAGCGCGGCGAGCCGGGCGTGCTGTTCATCGACCGCATCAACCGCGACAACAACCTGGCCTACTGCGAGCACATCGCCGCCACCAACCCCTGCGGCGAGGAGCCGCTGCCGCCCTACGGCGGCTGCTGCCTGGGCTCGGTGGACCTGACGCGGCTGGTCGAGTCGCCGTTCGAGCCCACTGCGCGCCTGGCCACGGAGCGGCTGGCCGAGATCGTGCCCGTGGCCGTGCGCATGCTGGACGACGTGCTCGAGCTCACCACCTGGCCGTTGCCGGCGCAGCGGCGGCAGGCGCTGGGCAAGCGCCGCATCGGGCTGGGCTTCACGGGCCTGGGCGACGCCCTGGTGATGCTGGGGCTGCACTACGGCAGCGCGGCGGCGCGCACGCTGGCCGCGGAAGTGGCGCGCCAGATGCGCGACCTTGCCTACGCCGCCTCGGTGGCACTGGCGCGCGAGCGCGGGCCCTTCCCGCTGTTCGACGCCGTCGGCGTGCTGCGCGAGGGCAGCTTCGCGTCGCGCCTGCCCGAGGCGCTGCGGCGCGGCATTCGTGAGCATGGGCTGCGCAACTCGCACCTGCTGTCCATCGCGCCGGCCGGCAGCGTGACGCTGGCCTTCGCCGACAACGCCAGCAGCGGCATCGAGCCGGCTTTCGCCTGGAGCTACCTGCGCCACCGTCGGCGCCGGCTCGAGCCCGGCGTCATTGCCTACGAGGTGGAAGACCACGCCTGGCGCCTGTACCAGCGCCTGAAGGGCAGCGCGGCGGCGCCCACCGAGGCCTTCGTCACCGCGATGCAGCTGTCGCCGCAGGACCACCTGGCCATGCTGGCCGCGGTGGCCCCCTACATCGATGCCGGCATCTCCAAGACCGTCAACGCGCCACCCGCCTGCCCCTACGCCGAGTTCGAGGCACTGTATCGGCAGGCCTGGCGCAGCGGGCTCAAGGGCCTGACGGCCTTCCGGCCCAGCCGGGTGCTGGGCTCGGTGCTGCAGCTGCCGGCTGCGGTGGCGACGCCCTGCCACGCGTGAGGCGGGCTGCACGGCCCCGGGCCGCGGCGTTGAGCAGGCTCAAGCGCGCCCGCCGCGCCGCGCCGATGCTGGAGGCCAACCCCAGGAGAGAAGCGATGGATGTCCCCACCCTCACCCCCCAAGCCGATCCGTCCGTGCGCGACCGCCTCGTCGACAGCCTGCGCGACATGGTCAGCGACGCCGAGGCGCTGCTGAAGGCCGCGCAGCGCGGCGGCGAACCGCTGTCCCACGAGCGCGAGCGTTTTCAGGCGCGCCTGCATCAGGTGCGCGGCGAACTGGCCGATCTGCAGGAAGCCGCGTCGGTGAACGTGCGCCGTGCGGCCCGCGCGGCCGACGAGGCGCTGCACACACACCCCTACGCCGCCGCCGGGCTGGCAGCCGGCGTGGGCGTGCTCTTGGGCATGCTGATCTCGCGCCGCTAGGCGGGCCGGCATGGAGCCGGGCGCGGGTGGCCGCGGTTTCTTCGCGCCCCTGCGGGCCCTGGCGGGCGCCGCCCTGGCGCTGGGCGCCACGCGCCTGGAACTGGCCCTCACCGAGATTGAGGAGCAGCGGCTGCACCTGGCCGCCGCGTTGCTGTGGGCCACGCTGAGCCTGTTCCTGCTCGGCGTGGGCACGGTGTTCGCGGGGCTGCTGGTGGTGCTGCTGCTGTGGAACGGCCCGCGCGAGCTGGCTCTGGGCCTGCTGGCGCTGGGCTTCCTGTGCGCCGGGGGCTTGGCGGCGCTGGCCTGGCGGCACCACCGGCGCGCACGCCCGCCGCTGCTGGGCGCCACCCGCGACGAGTTGCGGCAGGACGTTGCTGCGCTGCAGCGGCTGCGGGAGCGCCGGCCGTGACGGCGCCCGGCCCGCGCAGCGACCGGCAGGCGCTGGATCAGCGCCGCCGGCAGTTGGTGCAGCACTCGCAGGCGCAGCGCGCGGCCCTGGCCGGGGCCTGCGCGGGCGCCGACCGGCGGCTGCGCTGGATCGACACCGCCTGGCGCGCGGCCGTCTGGCTGGGCCGGCACCGCGCGGTGCTGGCGCTGCCGGCCATGGCCTGGGGCTGGTGGGCGGCGCGACGGGTCCGCGGCGTTGCGCTCCCTCAATCGGCGCCCCGGGGTGGCGGCCGACGATGAGCCGAACCGGCCCCGGGGCCGGGCAACCCTGCCGTGGCCCGACCCCACGGTTCCCAGACGCGAAAGGAAGACGACCATGAAGACCGACGCACAACTGAAGACCGACGTGACCCGCGAACTTGAGTGGGATCCCGCCATCAACGCCGCCCACGTCGGCGTCACGGCCAAGGACGGCGTGGTGACGCTGACCGGCCACCTGGAGACCTACGCCGAGAAGTACGCCGTCGAGCGCGCCGTGCAGCGCGTCGAGGGTGTCAAGGCCGTGGCGGTGGAACTCGACGTGCGGCTGGCCCCGGGCCACCATCGCAGCGACTCCGAGATCGCCGAGGCCGCCGAGGCCGCCCTCGGCCTGAACGTGCTGATCCCGGCCGACCGCCTGCGCGTGAAGGTCGAGAAGGGCTGGGTCACGCTCACCGGCGAGGTCGACTGGGACTACCAGCGCAGCAGCGCCGAGCGCGCAGTGCGCGGGCTGACCGGCGTGACGGCGGTGAGCAACCTCGTCACCATCAAGCCCGCCACGACGCCGGCCGACGTGTCCACGCGCATCCGCGAGGCGCTGGAACGCCACGCCCAGCGCGAGGCCCGCCGCATCGAGGTCATGGTCTCGGGCTCGACCGTCACGCTGCGCGGCAACGTCGACACCTGGGCCGAGCGCGAGGCGGCCTCGGGCGCGGCCTGGGCGGCGCCGGGCATCGGCCGCGTCGTCAACGAGTTGCGCGTCGGCGCGCCAACCTGAGCGGCGGGCCGCGCCCCGGGCCGGCCATGCGGCGCCGCACGCTGGTGCTGGCGCTGCCGGGGCTGTGGCCGGAGGCGACCGCGCGGGCCGCGGGCGACGCCGCGGTGGTGGCCGAGTGGCGACGCCGCTTCGAGGCCGAGGTGCCGCGCCGTCTGGATGTGCCCAAGGCCGAGCGCGAGCACTACGCCGGCCTGCTGGACGAGGCGCTCGCCACGCCGGGCCCCGATCCCGGCTGGCCGCAGTCGGTGCTGCTGGTGGACCGCAGCGAGCAGGTGCAGGCCGCCTGCGTGCTGCTGCGCCCGCCTGGTGGCCCGTGGTGCTGGCTGGGCGCGACGCCGGCATCGACCGGGCGCGTCGGCGCCTTCGAGCACTTCCGCACGCCGCTGGGCGTGTTCCTGCACGGCCCTCACAACCCCGACTACCGCGCGCTCGGCACCGTCAACGAGCGGGGCATCCGCGGCTACGGCGCGCGCGGCCTGCGCGTGTTCGACTTCGGCTGGGTGACGGCCGAGCGCGGCTGGGGCCGCGGCGGCACCGGCACCATGCGGCTGCAGGTGCACGCCACCGATCCCGTGCGGCTGGAGCCGCGGCTGGGGCGGGCCGCGTCGAAGGGCTGCATCCGCATCACGGCGGCGCTCAACCGCTTCCTCGACTGCCACGGCCTGCTGGACGCCGAGTACGATGCATCGCAAGCCGCGGGTCGGCGGCAGTGGATCCTGCGGCTCGACCGCACCACCATCCCCTGGGCGGGCCGCTGGCTGGTGGTGGTGGACTCGCAGCGCCGCGAGCGGCCGGCGTGGTCGCCGCTGCCACCGGCCCGGCTGTGAACACCCCATGCCCACATCGGCCGATCGCCCTGCTGCCCCAACGCCCGGGCCTGACGCGGCTTTCTCCGACGACGCCAGCGGCCTGAGCGAGGCCGAGGCGCGCGCCCGCCTCGCCCGAGACGGCCCCAACCGCCTGCCCGCGCCACGGCGGCGCACCGTGGCCACGGCCACGCTGGCCGTGCTGCGCCAGCCCATGGTGCTGCTGCTGCTGCTGCTGGCGTGCACGGCGCTGTATGCGGCACTGGGCAATGCCTTCGACGGCGCCGTGCTGGCCGTGTCGGTGGTGGTGGTGGCAGCGATCTCGGTGTCGCAGGAACTGTGCACCCAGCGCGTGCTGGAGGCCCTGCGCGACCTCTCCAGCCCGCGCAGCACCGTGGTGCGCGACGGCGTCGTGCGCCGCATCCCGAGCCTGGAACTGGTGGTGGGCGACCGTCTGGTGGTGCAGGAAGGCGACCGCATGGCGTGCGACGCCGAGCTGCTGCGTGCCCACGGGCTGCGGGCCGACGAGTCGCTGCTGACCGGCGAGTCGCTGCCGGTGGACAAGGACAGCGCCGACGCGGCCTCGCGCCGGCTGCACGCCGGCACGCTGGTGGTGCAGGGCGATGGCATCGCGGTGGTCTGCGCCACCGGGGCGCGCACGGCGCTGGGCCGCATCGGCGGCTCGCTGGCCAGCATCGAGCCGCCGGCCAGCCGTCTGCAGGCCGAGCTGCAGCGCCTGGTGCGCCAGGTGGCCACCGCGGCGCTGGTCACCTGCCTGTTCGCGGCCACGGTGTTCGCCTGGCGCGAGGGCTCGTGGACCGCCGGCCTGCTGGTGGGCCTGACGCTGGCCATGGCCATCGTGCCCGAGGAGTTCGCGGTGGTCTGGACGGTGATGCTGGCCCTCGGCGCCCGGCGCCTGGCGCGCGCGCAGGTGCTGACGCGCCAGCCGCAGGCCATCGAGGCGCTGGGCGCGGCCACCGTGCTGTGCGTCGACAAGACGGGCACCCTCACCCACAACCGCATGGCGCTGGCGGCGGCGCACGACGGCCGCACGGCGTGGGTGCCGCCGCCAGGAGACGGGCCGCCGCCTGCCCCGTTCGACGCGCTGCTGGCCACCGCCGCCGCGGCCTGCCCGCCCGAGGCGCCCGACCCGATGGACCGCGCGATCCTGCAGCGCGCCGGCACCCGGCCGCCGCCCGGGGCGCTGCTGCGCCGCGAGGGCGTGCAGCCCGGCCACCCCTTCGTGAGCCAGTGCTGGCAGGACGGCGACGCGCTGCACTTCGCGCTGAAGGGCGCGCCCGAGGCCGTGCTCGCGCGCTGCACCGGCGGCGCGGTGGCGCCCGAGCCGCTGCTGGCGCAGGCGCGGGCCTGGGGCGCCGAGGGCTGGCGCGTCATCGCGGTGGCGCGGGTCTCGCACGCGCGCGACGGTGCCGACGCCGCCACGGCGGCCGGCCAGGCACCGGCGCAGGGCTGGGAGTGCCTGGGGCTGCTGGCCTTCGCCGATCCGCTGCGCGAGGAGGTGCCCGCGGCGCTGCAGGCCTGCCGCGAGGCCGGCGTGCGCGTGGTGATGATCACCGGCGACGCCCCGGCCACGGCGCTGGCCATCGCCCGCGCGGCCGGCCTGCTGGCGTCCGATGCCGCGGCCGAAGTGCTGACTGGCGCCGAGATCGACGCCCTGAGCGAGGCGCTGTTCGAGCGCCAGGTGCGGCGCACCGCGATCTACGCCCGCGTCACGCCGGCGCACAAACTGCGCATCGTGCAGGCGCTGCAGCGGGGCGGCGATGTCGTCGCGATGACAGGCGACGGCGTCAACGACGGCCCGGCGCTGCGGGCCGCCGACATCGGCGTGGCCATGGGCGCGCGCGGCACCGACGTCGCGCGCGAGGCGGCGACGCTGGTGCTGATGGACGACCGCTTCGCCTCGTTGGTGCAGGCCGTGGCCGCGGGGCGGCGCATCTTCGCCAACCTGCAGCACGCGCTGGGCTACCTGTTCGCGGTGCACGTGCCCATCGTGGGCGCCTCGCTGTGGCCGCTGTTCGGCGGGCCGGTTCTGCTGCTGCCGGTGCACGTGGTGCTGCTGGAGCTGATCATCGACCCGGCCTGCTCGCTGGTGTTCGAGTCCGAGCCCCTGGCTGCCGGGGCCATGCGTGCGCCGCCGCGGCCGCTGGCGACGCGCCTGTTCCCACCCGGCCAGGCGCTGCGGGCGCTGGCCGCCGGTGGCGTGGCGCTGCTGCCGCTGGCGGCGCTGCAGCTGGTGGGGCACGCCGCGGGATGGTCGGCCGAGGCCCTGCGCATGGCGGCCATGGCCAGCATCGTGCTGGGCAACCTGATGCTGCTGTGGTGGTTCCGCGGCGGCTGGCGCGCGCCCACAGCCAGCAACCGCCGCTTCCTGCAGGTGCTGCTGGCGGTGGGCGCGGGCACGCTGGCGGTCGCGCTGCTGCCGCCGCTGCGCACGGCACTGGGCTTCCCGGCGGCGCCCGTGCCTGCGCCCGCGCCGGTGCTGCTGTTTCTGGGCGCCGCCGTGGCTGGGCTGGGCGCACGGGCCTGGCGGCGGCGCCTTTGAGTGCACGCAAGCGGATGCAGCGTCAGCAGTCTATCTTGCGCCGGCAATAGCTGCCAGGAGCCTCAGCGCTCCCGACCGAGCAATGAACCGCCGCCTGACCCGCAAGCATGCCCGCGAGCTCGAGGCCATCGAGCAGGCCTTCATGCGCTCGCCATCGGCGCTGGTGGTCACCGATGGGCACCGCCGCATCGTGGCCGCCAACCCAGCCTACGAACGCCTGCGGGGTCCGCAGGCGGCGGCCTACGCGTCCTGCTCCGCTACCCCGTGGCCCGAACTTGCTCAGCCGGACCGTGGGCGCCGGCCTCTGCCGTGGCGAAGGCCGCCGGTCGTGGGCCTGCGCCGGCAGGCTGCCGCGGGTGGTCTAGCCCTGCACGTGGCGCGGGCCTGCCCGGGCGGTAGCGAGGGTTGCGGCTGCGCAGGCTGGCGGCACCTGGCCGAACACGACGCGCTGACCGGGCTGCCGAACCGGGCGCAGCTGGAGTCCGAACTCGGGCGGGCGCTGGCGCGCGCCACCCGGCGCCGACAGCGGCTGGCAATGCTCTTCGTCGACCTGGACGGCTTCAAACAGGTCAACGATGGCCGGGGCCATGCCTCGGGCGACGGCTTGTTGCGCGCGATCGCCGCGCGCATGCGCGAGACGCTGCGGGGCGAGGATCTGCTGGCCCGCTACGGCGGCGACGAGTTCGTGGTGCTGATCGAGGCACCGCGCCAGGCCGCCGATGCTGCCGTGGCGGCCATGGCGCTCCTGGGCGCCGTGAAGGACGCCGCCGTCGACCACGATGCCGACACGCCGCGGGTCACGGCGAGCGTCGGCATTGCGCTGTTTCCCGAACACGCTGCCGATGCCGCACGACTGCTGGGCGTGGCCGATGCCGCCATGTACAGCGCCAAACGCAGCGGCGGCGATGCCTTCGCCTTTGCCGACGCGCACGAGTTTGCGAGACCACGGCTAGGCTGAAGCGCCTGGGGTACCGAGCCCCGTTGCGCGCACTCAATCCGGCAGCCCGACAGCCGACCCAGCATGCCCCTCGTAGCCGGAGCCTCACACCATGGCCGAGACCCTGAACGCGGGCGAGATCTGCAACCGCATCGTCGTCGTCATCGAGGGCAGCGCGCCGCTGCTCACCGCAGCGCGGCGCATGCGTGAGCAGCACGTGGGCTGCCTGGTCGTCGTCGATGAATCGGGCGCCCATCGGCGTGTGGCCGGCATCCTGACCGACCGAGACATCGTGACGGCCGTCATCGCCGAGGGCGTGGACCCGTCGCGCCTGCGCGTGGAAGACGCCATGAGCACCGAGGTGGTGTCGGCGCGCGAATCGGATGCGCTGGCTGCGCTGCTGGCCACCATGCGGCGCAAGGGCTTGCGGCGGCTGCCGGTGCTTGGCGAACACGGCACGCTGACGGGGCTGGTGACGCTGGACGACCTGCTGTCGATCATCGCCGAGCAGCTGCGCGCCGTCGTGCAGGCCATCGACAGCGAACAGCGGCGGGAACGCCGTGTTCGACGCTGAGTCGCTCCGTGCCCTGCTGGCCGGGCCACCGTGCCCGGCGGGCGAACTCACGCCCGGGCGGCAGCGCCGGCTGGTGGCCGCGCTGATCGAGCGGCTGGGGCAGGACGGCGGGCCGGTGCGACACGTCGAGACGCACATTTCGCACGTGTTGCTGCATGGCGGCTTGGCCTACAAGATCAAGAAGGCGCTGGCCACCCCGTACCTCGACCAGTCGACGCTGGCGCGGCGGCAGGCGGCCTGCGCCGAGGAACTGCGGCTGAACCGGCGTCTGGCGCCGCAGACCTACCTCGACGTGGTGGCGGTCACCGGCAGCGAAGCCCGGCCCGAGCTGGGCGGCGACGGCCCGGTGCTTGACGTCGCGGTGCGCATGCGCGCCTTCGACGAGGACGGCCTGTGGGACCGCCTCGCCGCACGTGGCGAGTTACGCGCGGCCGACGTGGACGAGCTGGCCGTGCGGCTGGTCGGCTTCCACCAGAGCGCGGCCGTGGCCCCGCCGCCAGGCTCCTGGGGCACGCCGGCCCAGGTGCGGCCTGCGCTGTGCGACAGCCTGCGCGAGCTGCGGTCGCCAGCGGCCTTGGCGGCGGGCCCGCGGGCGGTCGACCGCATCGCGCTCGAACGATTGCAACGCTGGGAGGCCGAGGCCTTTCCGCGGCTGCAGCCCGTGATGGCGCAGCGCCTGAGCGCCGGCCGCGTGCGCGAGGGCCACGGCGACCTGCACCTGGGCAACGTCGCGCGCGAGGCCGGCCGCTGCCTGGTGTTCGACGGCATCGAGTTCGATCCGGGCCTGCGCTGGATCGACGTCATGAGCGACGTCGCCTTCATGGCGATGGACCTGCAGGCCCACGGGCTGCCAGCGCTGGCGCACCGCTTCGTCAACGCCTACCTCGAGGCCAGCGGCGACTACGAAGGCCTGCGCGTGCTCGGCTACTACCTGGTGCACCGCGCCCTGGTGCGCGCCAAGGTCGCGCTGATGCGGGCCGGGCAGACCGCCGGCGCCGAGCGCGATCAGGCCCTGCAGGCCGTGCGGCGCTACGTGCACCTGGCGGTGGGCTGCGCGATGCCGCGGCCGCGCGCGCTGCTCGTCACCCACGGCCTGTCGGGCAGCGGCAAGACGACACTGACGCAGGACCTGCTGGAGACCCTGGGCGCGCCGCGCGTCCGCGCCGACGTCGAGCGCAAGCGCCTGGGGGGCCTCGGCGCGCTGCAGCCAAGCGGCTCGCCGCCGGGCGGCGGCCTGTACGTCTCGGCCATCAGCCAGGCCACCTACCAGCGGCTGTTCACGGCCGCCGCGGCCGCGCTCGAGGGCGGCTGGCCGGTCATCCTGGACGCCGGCTTCCTGCGGCTGGCCGACCGCGCTGCGGCACGCCGCATCGCCGCCGCGCACGGCGTGCCCTTCGTGATCCTGCACTTCGAGGCGCCGCCCGCCCTTTTGCGCCGCCGGCTGCGCGAGCGCGCCGCGCGCGCCACCGATGCCTCCGAGGCCGACGAGTCGGTGCTGGCGCTGCAACTGCAGACCCAGGAGCCGCTGCTGCCGGCCGAGCGCGTGCTCACGCAGGTCGTGCAGGCTTCGGCAGCGCCCGCACTGCCCCCGCGCGTGGACTGGGCGCCGCTGCTGGCTCGGCTGCGCCGCGTCCGGCAGGGCGGCACGCCGCGCCAGGCGGCGGCCTGATCCCGGGGCCGCGAGGGTCGCCGAAGGTCAAGCAGGCTCAGCGGCCGCTCGCGTGCGCCCCGTCCGCCCCCACGCGGGCCGTGACGACGACACCGCGGCCGACTTCACTGTCCACCCGCAGCTCGCCACCCAACGCGCGCACGCGCTCGGCCATGCCGCGCAGGCCGAAGGAAGCCGGCTTGCGCCGGTCGTCGGCGCTCAGGCCGCGGCCGTCGTCGGCGATGCGCAACTCCCAGCCGCCGCCGGGCGTGCGCGACAGCCGGATCTGCACCCGCCGGGCCTGCGCGTGCTTGGCCACGTTGTTCATCGCCTCCTGCGCCACCCGGTACAGGCACAGCGCCACCGCGTCGCGGGGCTCGCCGTCGTTCATGCAGGCGGCGTCGCTGTGGACCTCGACCTGGATCGACCGCCTCTGCGCGTGCTCGGCCGCCAGCAGCTCCAGCGCCGCCAGCAGGCCGAGCTCCTCGAGCAGCTGCGGCATCAGGTCGCTCACGATGCGGCGGCAGCTGGTGATGGCGGCGCTGGCGAGTTCGTCCAGGCGCAACGCCAGTGCCGGCAGCCGCGACGGCTCGGCAGCCATGTCGGGCAGGATGGCACCGATCTCGAGCTTGATCGCCGCCAGCACCTGCTGCAGCTCATCGTGCAGGGCCAGGGCGATGCGCCGCCGCTCCTCCTCCTGCACGCTGGTCTGTGCGGCGATGAGGCGTTCGAGATCACGGTGCGAGACCTTCAGCTCGTCGGCGATGCGCTGCTGCTCGGTCACGTCGCGCAGGATCACGGTGAACAGGTGCTGGCCGTCCGCGCGCGCCTGCGAGATGGCGGCTTCCAGCGGGAACTCGTGACCGTCGGCGTGCAGGCCCGTCACCCGCGCCCCCGGGCCCATCGCGCGCGTCTCCTGGCCGCTGCGCCCGAAGCGTTCCACGTGGTCGTGGTGGGCCTTGCGGAAGCGCTCCGGCAGCAGGCGCTCCAGCGGCAGGCCGAGCATGCGTTCCACCGACAGGCCGAACACGCACGCCGCCGCCGGGTTGGCCAGCACGATGCGCTGCGAGGCATCGACGGTGATGATCGCCTCGCTGGCCGACGCGAAGATGCCTCTGAGCTGCGCCTCGCGCACGCGCAGCGACTCCACGGCCTCCTCGCGCTCGGTGCGGGCATCGTCCAACAGGCGGCGGGTCTGGCGGATTTCCTCGAGCTCGCCCGGCGCGGTCGGTGTGGCGCCCGCCGCGGCCAGTGAACGCACCGAGAGCGACAGGCGCCGCGTGGCCCAGGCGCCGCCCAGCACGCAGATCAGCGTCACGCCGAGCAAGGGCAGCACCAGCAACGACGCCAGACGCCAGAGCGGCTGGGTGTGGTCTGCCTGCGGCAGGCGCACCTCGGCCGTCCAGGGCACCAGCGTCGGCCGCGCCGCGAAGCGCAGCATGGCGCCCCCGGCGGCGTCATCGACACCGCGCTGTGCAATGGGCCGGCCCCGGGTGTCGGCCACCGCCAGCACCCAGCCCGCGGGCAGTGCCAGGCTGCCCAGCAAGGGCTCCATGAACCGCAGCGGCAACACGTTAGCCAACACGTAGGCGACCCTCTGTCCCCTCATCACCGGCACGGCCACGGCCACCATCGCCTCGCCGGCGATCGGGCCCATGAAGGGGTCGCCCACCGCCGGCTGTCCGGTCTCGAAGGCCAAGGGCACGGCTGCCCGGGATTCGGGCCGCGGAGGCGGCGGCAGCGGCTCGCCGAAGGACACGGCCGAGTGCAGGCGCATCCGGCCGTTGCCGTCGACCAGCAACACCGAGCCCCCCAGGGCCTGGGCAACGCCAAGGGCCTGGAGGCGCAGTTCCGGCCAGCGCGCCTCGTCGTCGACGAGTGGGGACGCCGCCAGGGCCTGCAGCGCGGCCTGCCGCACCTGCAGCATGCGGTCGACGCTCTGCGCCAGCAACCCGGTCAGCCGAAGGGCCTCGGCCTCCTGCTCGTGGCGAACGGTCTGGACCTTCCACCAGCCCAGGCCCAGGGCGAGCGCCACCAGCGGCGTCACGCACCACGCGATCAGCCGGGCCAGGTAGCGTTGCAGCGTCACGCGACGCCCGCTGGCCGTACGTCGTCTTCGTCGAGGCCGTTCTCGATGCCGAATCGCACCAGCGCGGCCAGGTTGGGCAGTTGCAGCTTGTCCTGGATGCGGCTCTTGTGGCTGCTGACGGTCTTGATCGACAGGCTCATGGCCTGCGCGATCTCGGTCGGGCGCTCGCCGGCCACCAGGCGGCGCAGCACCTCGAGCTCGCGGTCGCTCAGGCGGTCCAGCGGCCGGTTTGCGCCGTTGCCGCCCAGTTGCAGCACCAGCCGGTCGGCCAGCGAGGCGCTGACGTACACGCCGCCGGCCGCGACCTTGCGCACCGCGGTGACCAGCTCCTGCGCCGCGCCGTCCTTCGTGATGTAGCCGCGCGCACCGCCCTCGAAGGCACGGCGGGCGTAGATCTCCTCGGCGCGCATGGTCAGGAACAGCACCGGCATGGCCGGGTACTGGGCGCGCACCCGCACGAGAAGGTCCAGGCCGCTCATGCCGGGCATCGACAGGTCGAAGATCGCGATGTCGAACCGGCTGCGGCGAAGCACTTCGAGCGCCTCGAAGCCGCTGCTGGCCTCGCTAACGGCCCAATCCTCGCCCGCAGAGTCCAGAAGTCGCTTCAGCCCCTCGCGAACGATCGCATGATCATCCACGACGAGGATGTGCAAGCCTGGCGAATGCCCGTTTCCCAAGGAGTCTCCGGAAACCCGGTCGGCCCGGCGATGCGGCGATCTGGGTGTGATGCTGATGATCGCATGCTGCTCCCGCACGGCCGCCTGCGCTTTGCTCCTGCTCAATGCCGGTGCAGTCGCCTCGGCATAGGCTGGCTGGCTTTGGGAGGCCTGAACATGGACAGCATCCGCTCGATCGTCGTTCATACGGATGCGTCGCCGCATGTCGCAAGCCGTCTTCGGCTGGGCCTGGCGCTGGCCCAGGCGGCGCGCGGGCGGCTGACCGCCCTCTATGCGGTGGCTCCCGCGGCCTACGACGTGGCCCTGGCGCTGACACCCGAGGCCGGCGCCATGCTGGCCACCACGTTGCAGGACGTCGACCGCCAGCGTGTCGAGCGCGCACGCTCGGCCTTCGACCGCGTGGCCGCCGGCGCCGGCCAGCCGCTTCCCGTGTGGGAGGACGCGGGCGCCAGGCCGGTGCACGCCGCGATGGCCGCGCGCGCGCTGACGGCCGACCTGGTGGTGTTCGGGCCCCATGATGCCGCCGAGTGGCCGCGCGGCGCCGACGCCGACCTGGTGGCCTCCACGCTCATCGCCAGCGGCACGCCGGCCCTGGTGCTGCCGCAGGGCGGCGCGTTCGACAGCGACGCGCTGGCGCGCGCCGAGCCGACGGTGCTGCTGGCATGGAAAGCCACGCGGGAGTCCTCGCGCGCGGCGCGGGCCGCCCTGCCCTGGCTGCGCCGCGCCCGGCGCGTGCACCTGGCCGCCGAAGCGCCGGGGACCACTGGCGAGCCGGGCGCGGCGGCGCTGCGCGAGTGGCTGCTGCTGCACGGCGTGAGCGCCGAGGTGCACGAGCACGCGGTCGCCCCGGACCGGGCGGGCGAGCGGCTGCTGTCCCTGGCCGCCGAAGTGTCGGCCGACCTGCTGGTGATGGGCTGCTACGGCCACAGCCGGGCGCGCGAATTGCTGCTGGGCGGGGCCTCGCGCACGGTGCTCACGTCGCCGACGCTGCCGGTGCTGATGGCCCACTGAACGCCGGCGGAGCGCGCGTCGCCGTGCCGGAAGATGGCCGAAACCGCGCCGCAGGCCCCGGCTGACGACGCGTGGTGGAGCCGCCAGGCCGCGGCGCTGTTCGTCACGCTGGGCAGCGCGCCCGTGGGCCTGGCGGCCGCCGAGGCCGCGCGGCGGCTGGCCGCCATCGGCCCCAACGCCGTGGCCGAGCCCAGCCATGCGGGCGCGGCGCGGCTGTTGTGGCGGCAGGTCACGAGCCCGCTGGTGATCATCCTGCTGCTGGCCTCGGGGCTGTCGCTGCTGCTGCGCGACTGGGTCGATGCCGCCACCATCGGGGCCATCGTCGCCGGCAGCGCGCTGCTCGGCTTCTCGCAGGAGCTGCGCGCCTCGCGCGCGGTGGCGCAGTTGCGCCAGCGGCTGGCACTCACGGCCCGCGTGCGGCGCGGCGGCCGCGTGATCGTGGTGCCGGCGCGCGAGCTGGTGCCGGGCGACGGCCGCGTGCTTGAGGCGCGCGACTTCCTCGTCAACCAGGCCAGCCTGACCGGCGAGTCACTGCCGGTGGAGAAATCGGCTGGCGTGCTGCCGGCTGCGGCCACGCTGGCCGAGCGCGTGAACTGCGTGCACCTGGGCAGTTCGGTGCGCAGCGGACAGGCCGTGGTGTCGCTGCTCACCGAGCTGGCCGTGCTGCTGGTGCTGCGCACCCATGCGCCGGCCTGGCGAAGCCGGCCCGGCCGCTGGCTGGCCGCCGCCACTGTGGCCGTGGCGGTGCTGGCCCTGGCCCTGCCCTACCTGGCGCCGGTGGCGGGGCTGCTGGGCTTCGTGCCGCTGCCGCTGCTGGCCGCGCTGCTGGGCGTGGTGGCCGCCTACGTGGCCGCCACCGAGGCGGCCAAGCGCTGGTTCTGGCGTTCGCGGCGCAAGGGCCTGCGCCAATAAGAAGCCCGCCGCTCCTTGCGAAGCGGCGGGCCCGGCGAAGACCCCCGGCCCGCGCTTGCGCGCGTCGGCCGGTCTGAGGCTCGTCTCCGTCCCCCGCAGCAACCCGAAGGCCCCCGCGGCACACCCGTTCCCGGGCGGCTCACCTCGCGCCGTCGTTGCCGGAGATCAACCCTTGGCGACGACGCGGAACGAAGGATGCGCCGAGCCGCCCGGGCCCGATTGAGCCGGCTCAACGGAAGCGCACGCCGGGTGGTAAGGGTGCGGTCGCCAGTTCCAATCCATCCCAGTTCCAGCCCCCTCGGGCTTTCCAGGGGCCTATTGAAATTTCCAGCGCGGCGAACGCGAGCCGGCCGTGCGTCACGCCGGCGGTGTCTGCGACCCGCCGCGCGTGACGCAGCTCACGGCCCGCGCCGCCGGCGGGCCGGCCAGGGCGGCCGCGGTCAAGTCCCGACGGCGTCGGCCGAAAGCCAGGCAACTGCCTTCGTGCCCGAACCGTCGTGACCTCGCGCTCCCCTGCCCTTACCACCGGTCTGGCTCACCGGCTGCGCCGCCGCCTGACCGAGCTCTGGGCTGGTATTGCCTGGGTGCAGCGCCGAGACGCCGAGCGGCGCTTCGGCGCGCTGTTCGAGCTCAGCGGCGAGGCGCAGGTACTGTGCGACGCGAAGGGGCTGGTGCGGGTGGCGAACACCGCCGCCGCCGCGCTGCTCGGCGAGGCGCCGGCCGCGCTGGTCGGGCAGCCGCTGGCGCAATGGCTGCGGCAGCCGAGGACTGCGCGGTCCGGCCCGTTCCCGCTGCGCACCGGCGAGGCGCTGCTGAACCGCGCGCAGCCCGCGTCGCGGCCGATGGACGTACGCATTGTGCGGCTGCCGCTGGCCGGACGCGACCCGGCTCGGTCGGAGGACGAAGACAAGTCGCGCTGCGAGTGGGTGGTCAGCCTCAAGGACAACAACGAGCACCGGCAGACGCAGGCGCAGCTGCGCCAACTCGCCAACTTCGACAGCCTCACCGGCCTGCCCAACCGCGTGCTGTTCCGCGACCGGCTGGCTCAGGCGATGTCGCGTGCCGAGACCACCGGACGCATGCTGGCGCTGATGTTCCTGGACCTGGACAATTTCAAGGTCGTCAATGACTGTCTCGGCCACGGGGTCGGCGACGAGCTGCTGAAGCAGGTCGCCGGCCGACTGCAAGGCGTGCTGCGCGCGGACGACTTGGTGGCGCGGGTGGCCGACGGCGAGCCGTTCACGCTGTCGCGCCTGGGCGGCGACGAGTTCACCGTCATCATCGAGGGCATTGCCAGTGCCGACGTCGCGGCGCTGATCGCGACGCGGCTGCTGGAGGCGCTGCAGCCGGCGTTCCGCTTCCGCCAAGGCACGCAAGAGGCTACCGAGCTCGTCGTCGGCGCCAGCGTCGGCATCACGCTCTACCCCAGCGACAACGTCGACCTGGATACGCTGATCCGGCACGCCGACATGGCGATGTACCGCAGCAAGAGCCAGGGCAAGGGCATGTACAGCTTCTTCAGCGACGACCTCAGTGCTGCGGTGACGGCGCGGCTGGCGCTGGAGAACTCGCTGCGCCGCGCGCTCGGGAGCCTGGAGCGCGCCGACGCCGAGCCCGAATTCGCGCTGCACTTCCAGCCCAAGGCCAGCTTCTTCAGCGGCGAGATCACGGGAGTGGAGGCGCTGCTGCGCTGGAACTGCCCGGGCAAGGGCATGGTGCCACCCGACCGCTTCATCCCGGTGCTGGAAGACACCGGAATGATCCTGCCGGTGGGCGCCTGGGTCATCCGCGCCGCGGTGGCGCAGTTGCACCAGTGGGACCTGCGCGGGCTGCCACCGCTGTGCATGGCCGTCAACCTCAGCCCGTGCCAGCTGCACCACCCGTTCCTGGCCGGGATGGTGCAGGACACGCTGCGCCAGTATGAGGTCGACCCCGGCCGGCTGGAGATCGAGCTCACCGAGAGCCTGCTGGCCCGCGACAGCGAGCGCACGCGCGAGGTGCTCGACGGCTTCTCCGGCATCGGCGTGCGCCTGGCGATCGACGACTTCGGCACCGGCGAGAGCTCGCTCAGCCGCATCCAGCGCTTCCGAATCGACACGCTGAAGATCGACCGCAGCTTCGTGCGCTCGATCGAGACCAGCCCCGGCAACGTCGCCATCAGCACGGCGGTGATCGCGCTGGCGCGCAGCATGGGCATCGGCAACGTCGTCGCCGAGGGCGTGGAGACCGAAGCCGAGGCGCGCGTGCTGCGCGAGCTGGGCTGCGACGAGATGCAGGGCTACCTGCTCGGCCGGCCACAGCCGGCAGCGGACTTCGCGGTCTGGCTGCAGGAGCGTCGGCGCCGGGAGATCCTGGCGCGCATGTCGGTTGGCCGCGACAACGGGCAGGGTCTGCAGCGCCTCGATATCCGGTTCGAAGCCGTGCCCAAGGCCGCGGCCACGACGGCGCAGCCGGTCGGCGCGCGTGCTGTCGCAACCGGTCAGGACTGACGGCCCCCGCTTTGGGCGCCTGGGCGGGCGGACGCGCCCATCCTGTGCTTCGTGGGGCCGCCGGGCGTGGGCAAGACCTCGCTGGGGCAGAGCGTGGAGCGGGCCCTCGGGCGGCCGTTCGTACGCGTGGACGTGCATGTGCACGTGCCGGCCGGCGCGACCCCCAAGGACGGACCCAGCGCTGGGGTGGCCATGTTCGTGGCGCTCGCCTCGCTGTTCAGCGGCCGGGCCGTGCGCCACGATCTGGCCATGACGGGCGAGATCAGCCTGCGCGGCCTGGTGCTGCCGGTGGGCCGCATCAAGGAGAAGGTGCTGGCCGCCTAGCGCGCGGGGCTGCGCGCGGTGATGCTGCCGGCGCGCAACTGCAAGGACCTGCACGAGGTGCCCGAGAGCACCCGGGGGGCGCTGGAATTTGTTTGGCTTGAGACCGTCGAGCAAGCCTTGGCCACATCCTTGCTGCCGGCCTGAGGCTGTGAACAAATCCGACACGCCCGGTCGGTTCAGCCTGCGCGCCCGTCCAGTGTGGCTTCGGCCGCGAGCCAGTCGTCCATGTCGTGGCCATCGGCGCAGCCTCGCGCTTCGTACAGCTGGTAGGCCACCGCACGGATGCGTTCGGCGCGCAACGCTTTGCCATCGCCGTTCGCCTCGCCGTTGGCTGCGGCGTGCTTGCGTGCGGGCCTCTCGACCCGGACCGCCACCGCCAACGGTGGCTTCGATACCACGGCGCGTTGCGCCGAGCCAACTTCCTGCTTTCGATTCATCGCGTACCTGCCTCGCTCGCTGCGCTATCCCAGAGGTCCGCGCCAAGGCGACGGACCGACGAACAGCAACGTTATGGCCGGGGCAGGCGCCGCGATTGAGGCGGCTCAAGACTTGCCGCAATCGTGCCGCGCTGCGCGAGCAGGGCATCGTCCTGGCCCGCCCTACGCGATGCAGCATGCTGGGCACCCCTGGCGAATGTTCCGTTCCAGTGGGGGTTTGCGCCGTGCTCAGCAGGGATACCGGGCCACGGCCCGGGCCAGCCGCGTCTTCACGGCCTGCACCAGCGAGGCCGGGCTCACCACCCTCACCTGCTCGCCCTGGCGCAGCACGTCCATGACCAGCAGGTCGCATGGACACGCTGCGCGGCATCAGCCGTATCTCAGTGGGCAAGCTCACCCACGTTGTACGCGCCGTGGGCCTGTCGCTGCGCGTGCCCGCCCCACTCACCGCCGCGGCGCGCGGCCCCGGGCGCGGACTCGTCGCCCAGCGTGAACCCTGTCACGCATCGACCATGGCGAGCGGTGTCGGGCCCTCAAGAGCGGGGCTTCGGCAACCGAAAGCATCGTTCGATGCGCCGCGTAGCGCGCATTGATTTCCCAACGAATCAATGAGCTGAATGTCTGTGCAATTGCACCGCCAAATCTGGGCTTTGCGCGCGTTACACATGGTTACTGCGCGGCGGCAACCCCTAGAGTGAGGGACATCGAGTTTCGTCTGGAGCGCAACATGAGTCAGAAGCCGACGTCCTCCTCCGAGCCACCGAGCACCCAGGCCAGGGCCATCCCGTTCACGGTGCTGATCGAGCGCAGCGCCCGCGTGCTGCGCCAGCGCCTGTTCGGCACGCTGCTGCTGGCGGCCGTGGCGCTGGCCGCGCTGCTGGGCAGCGGTCCGGTGCAGGCGCAGACGGCGCAGGGCAAGATCGCACGCGACCTGCAAGACGTGATCGCGGCGGCGAATACGCCCAAGCTGAACTGGGTGAGGGATGTCGACGGGCTGCGCCATGTGAAGGCTCTCGTCGTCAGCGACTCGCCCGATCCAGACCTGGTCGAGCTGCGCAAGGCGGTGCTGGACGCCGGTGGCTCGGTGTACATGCGCTACGTTTCGGTGCGCGCGTTGTCGGTGATGGTGCCGGCCGACAAAGTGCCCACGTTGGCCGCGCGCAGCGACGTGCAGAGCATCTCTCCCAACCGCCTCACCGCGCGCACGGGCAGCCACCTTGAATTTGCGACCGCTGCGCTGACGTCATCGGTGCGTAGATACCAGGGAGATAGGAAGACTTACAAATACACTGGACTGGACGGAACCGGCATCGGCATCGCCATCCTCGACTCGGGCGTGATGTTCGACCACCACAACATGCTCGATGCCGCCGGCATTTCGCGCGTGCGTCGCTCGGTGGACCTGGAGAAGGTCAGCGACGCGAAGGCCGTGGGCGTGCGGGATTGGACCAAGGGCAGGGACGCCTCGAGCAAGCTGCTTCCGAACGCGCACAGGGAAGAATGGTTCGAAAAGAGGATCGACAACAGCGGGAATCCTCTGGTTGACCGGTACGGCCATGGCTCGCACGTGGCCTCGGTGGCCGCTGGTCGCGGCTTTCACCAGGGCGCCGATAGCACCGGCCTGGCCCCGAATGCGGATCTTTACGACGTCAAGGTGCTGAGCGACGCTGGCTACGGCCAACTGTCTGACGTGCTGGCCGGCATCGACTGGGTGATCTTTCACGCGCGGCGGTACAACATCCGCGTGATGAACCTCAGCCTCGCGGCCGACTCGACCGAGAGCTACCGCACCGACCCGCTGGCGCGTGCCGCACGCGCGGCCGTCGCAGCCGGCATCACGGTGGTGGTCGCGGCCGGCAACTCCGGGGCGGACAGCAATAAACGCGAGACCTACGGCACCATCGGCTCGCCCGGCCACGACCCCAGCGTGATCACCGTCGGATCGGTGAAAACGAGCGGCACCCGCCAGCGCAGCGATGACGCCGTGAATAGGTTCAGCTCGCGTGGCCCGACGCGCGGCAGCTTTGTCGATGCCCAGGGCGTGCGCCACATCGACAACCTGCTCAAACCCGACCTGGTCGCGCCTGGCAACCGGGTGCTGGGCGCGATGTGGACCGACCCGACCGTGGCGATCTGGGCCTCGCTGGCTGCCACCCACTTGGATCTGCTTCCCCTCCATAAAGCCTACGGACCCTTGCATAGTCGCAGAACGTTGATGTGGATGAGCGGCACGTCGGTGTCGGCGCCCGCCGTCTCGGGCACCGTAGCGCTGATGCTGCAGGCCAACCCCGGCCTGACCCCGCCGCTGATCAAGGCCATCCTGCAATACTCGGCGCAGCCCGTCGCCGGCGCCAACCTGTTTCAGCAGGGCGCGGGCATGCTCAACGTAGACGGCGCGGTGCGCATGGCGCGTGCGCTGCGCACCGACATCGCCGCCCGGGTCGAGGCCGGCACCATCCAGGCGGGCGACTCGCTGCTGGCCACCGGACAAAGCGCCTTGCCCACCCCGACAACCACCGCCAACGGCGAGACCTTCGGCTGGAGCCGCATCGTGATCGGCGGTGGGCGTGAGGTGCTCAGTGGTTCGGAGCTTTTCAAGAGATATCAGCCGATCTGGGACCATCGTCTGATCTGGGCTGGCCGGAGGGTGCTCCGCAGCGCGGTGACCTACTGGCCCGCCAGCATATGGGCGCCGGCCAACACCATCCCGCGTTCAATCATCGAGGCCCGGGCGCCGAATACGATCCTGGTCACGGCCGGGGTCGAGTCGGCCACCGCGCTGGCGCTGTCCGGGCAGAGCTCGGCTAAGACCGGCGGTTTCATCCCGACGGCAACCTTGACGGGTTGGCTGACCAGCGGCAGCGGCCTCATCCTGAGCGAAGGCCTCATCCTGAGCGAGGGGCTCATCCTGAGCGAGGGGCTCACAAAGGGGATCATCCTGAGCGAAGGGATCATCCTGAGCGAAGGGCTCGTCATGAGCGAGGCGCTCAGGAGAGGGATCATCTTGAGCGAGGGCCTCATCCTGAGCGAAGGCGTGATCCTCAGCGAGACAGGACAGACCGGCGTCTCCGCGTCTGACGACTCGGCCCTGCTCGGCGAAGACTGAGCGACGGCACTCAGGCTCCAAGCCCGGCACCGCGGTTTGCGGGCGACCTTGAAGATTCCGGTCTAGGCATACCGGGCCACGGCCCGGGCCAGCCGCGTCTTCACGGCCTGCACCAGCGAGGCCGGGCTCACCACCCTCACCTGCTCGCCCTGGCGCAGCACGTCCATCACCAGCTCGGTGGCGTCGACGTAGGGCAGCCGCAGCTCGTAGTCCCCGTTGTCGAGCCAGCGGCCCTGCTGCTGCGGGTGCCACTCCTCGCGGCTGGCCCAGCGGGCCGCGGTGGCGTCGAAGTGCAGCGTGGCCCACTGCCGGCGCCCGCCGGCGTAGATGCCGTAGCCGGCGTCCATCTCGGCCTGCACCTGCTGCAGCGGCAGCTCCTTGGCGGCGGCCTCGCGCGGCTCGGCGGCCTCGATGGCGTCGAGCGCGAAGCGGCGCAGCGCCTCGCTGCGGTGGCACCACGCGTCCAGGTACCAGGTGTTGCGGTAGTGCACCAGGCGCTGCGGCGAGACCTCGCGGTCGCCCAGTTCGCCGCGGCCGCGCGACAGGTAGCGCAGCTGCAGCCGCCGCCGCTGCAGCAGCGCCGCTGCCACGCGCTCGAAGAAGCGGCTGGCCACCGGCCGCCGCCAGGCCGTGACGACGCGGATGCGCTGCGACAGCGCCGCCGCCGCGTCGGCACCGTCGCCGTGGCCCAGCATCTGGCGGATGCGGTCCAGCAGCGGCTGCAGATGGCGGCTGAGCAGGCCGTCGCCGTCCAGGCCCGCCAGCAGCTGCTGCGCCGTCAGCAGCGAGTACAGCTCGGCCTCGCTGAACCACAGGCCCGGCAACTCGCGGCGGCCGCCAGCCTGCACGTCAGCGCCGAAGCGGTAGCCGTTGGCGTTGCGGTCGTACTCGATGGGCGCGCCCATGCGGCTGCGCAGGTATTCCAGGTCGCGCTTGAGCGTGGCACGAGAAACCTCCAGCTCGTCCAGCAGCGTCGCGAAGCTCACGCAGCCGCGGGCGCGGATCAGCGCCTCGATGCGGTACAGGCGTTCGGTGTTGTGCGCCACGGCCCCTGCCCTTTCCGCCTGCCTCAGCTGAGCCCGACGACGCGGCCCTCGTCGTCGAGGTCGATGCGCTCGGCCGCGGGCACCTTGGGCAGGCCGGACATGGTCATGATGTCGCTGCACATTATGACGACGAAGCCGGCGCCGGCCGCCAGGCGCAGCTCGCGCAGTTCCACCACGTGGCCGCTGGGCGCGCCGCGCAGCGCGGGGTCGGTGGAGAAGCTGTAGGTCGTCGTCGCCACGCACACCGGCAGGTGGCCGTGGCCGGCGTCCTGCAGCGCCTGCACCTGCCGGCGCACGGCCGGCGGCGCGGGGATGTCGGCCGCGCCGTAGATGCGCTTGGCCACGGCGCGCAGCTTGTCCCACGGCGGCAGCTCGTCGTCGTAGGCGAAGCGCAGCGCCGAAGGCTGCTCGCACAGGCGCACCACCTCGTGCGCCAGCGCCACGGCGCCGGGGCCGCCCTCGGCCCAGTGCGGCAGGTGCTCACCGTCACGCCCAGCGCGCCGAAGCGCTCGCGCAGCAGCGCGTGCTCGGCCTCGGTGTCGCTGCCGAAGTGGCTGATGCCCACCGTCACCGGCAGGCCGAAGACCTCGCGCAGGTTGCGCAGGTGGCGCTCGATGTTGGCCGGACCACGGCCCAGGGCCTCGAGGTGCTCGCGGCCCAGGTCGGGCAGCTCGACGCCGCCGTGGAACTTCAGCGCGCGCACCGTGGCCACCACCACCGCGCAGGCCGGGCGCAGGCCGGGCGCAGGCCGGCGGCGCGGCACTTGATGTCGATGAACTTCTCCGCGCCCAGGTCGGCGCCGAAGCCGGCCTCGGTGACGACGTAGTCCGCCAGCCGCAGCGCCGTGCGCGTGGCCAGCACCGAGTTGCAGCCGTGCGCGATGTTGGCGAAGGGCCCGCCGTGCAGCAGCGCCAGGTTGTGGCCCTGCGTCTGCACCAGGTTGGGCGCCAGCGCGTCCTTCAGCAGCACGGCCATGGCGCCGTGCACCTTCAGGTCGGCGGCCGTCACGGGGCGGCGGTCGGGCGTCTCAGCCACGACGATGCGCGCCAGCCACTCCTTCAGGTCGGCCACCGAGGTGGCCAGGCACAGGATGGCCATCACCTCGCTGGCCACGACGATGTCGAAGCCGTCCTCGCGCACGAAGCCGTTGGCCGGCTCTCGAGCGAGCGCACGAAGGGCAGCGCCAGCTTGGCGCGGTGGTGGCCGAAGGGCAGCACATGCTCGGGCGCGATGCCCATCCGCTCCTGCGCCAGCTCCACCACGGGTCGTAGGCGCGCGCGGCGGGCGATGGCGATGTCGGAGCGGGGGTCTTCGGCGGCGGGGCTCGGGCTCATGGTCGGTCTGCTCGGGCGCGGATTGTGGGGCCGCCACCCTGCTCGCCGCCATGGCCGGCGCTCCGCCGCCCACCAGCGGTTCATGACCGCGACCGCCGGTGCAGGTCCCGGCTGAACCCGGCGCACTTACTGCTTGCCGCGAAGTGCTTGCACCGCGGCCCGCATCTCCGGGCGCAGGGCCTGCTGGTCCAGGCGCGCAAGCTCGGCACGGGCCTGGTCCTTGAGCCCCGCCCCGGCCAGGAAGCGCGCCAGCGCAAGGCGATAGCCCGGCTCATCGGGCGCCAGCTCCACGGCGCGCGTGGCCTGTGCCACGGCGTCGCTCCAGCGCCCGGCTGCGGCGTGCAAGCGGGCAGCGGTGTCGGCAAACGCGGCCTCGCCGGGCCGCAAGGCCACGGCGCGCAAGGCGTGCCGCAGCGCTTCCGGCTCGCCCAGCCGGTGTTCGGCCCAGGCGAGGTTGTTCCAGCTTGGCGCATGGCCCGGGCGCAGGCGCAGCACCGCACGGTAGTGCCGAACGGCGGCGCGATCGTCGCCCGCCCGCAGGGCCCGGTCGCCCAGGTATTGCAGGAACAGCCCGTCGGCCGGATGCTTCTGCAACCACTGCGCCGCCAAGCGCTCGGCTTCGGCCTCGCGGCCGGCCCGCTGCAGCACGCCATGCAGGCCAATGGCGGCTGCGGCGTCGGCGGGGCTGCGGGCCAGGGCCGCGGCGTAGGCGGACTCGGCGTCCTTCCACGCCTGGGCGGCGGCAGCGGCCTCGCCGACGAGTCGGTGGCCCGCGACGTCGTTTGGGCGTGCGTCCTGCAGGGCACGGGCGATTCGGCGGGCTTCGGCGGGCCGCTCGGCGCCAATCTCCAGCCGCACGGCATCGGCGGCGAGGTCCGGGTCGAGCGGCCACAGGCGACGAGCCAGCCGCAGGGCCTGGCGGGCATCGTCGGGGCGGTTCAGCGCCATGTGGGCGCGGGTCAGCAGCCGCAGCGCCTCGACCGGCGGCGCCGGGCCGGCCGACAGCTTACCGAGCACCGCCACGGCCCGCTGCGGCTCGCGCGCGGCCAGGCAGGCCCGGGCCAGAACGAGCTGCAGCCGGGCATCCCCGGGCAGAGCCTGGGTGGCGTCCTCGGCCGCTGCCAGCGCCGCCTGCCACTGCCCGTGGTGCAGGGCGTGCTCGACCTGTTGCATGCGCAGCGACGCCTTGGCAGGCTCGGCACGCACCGCCTCGGCCAGCCAGCGTGAGGCCTCCTGGGGGGGGGCGCCGCTGAGCTCGGCCAGGCGCGCCAGCGCCAGCATGGCCCCGGTGAGCCCAGGAGCCCGAGCCAGCAGCGCCTCGAAGCGGGCGCGGGCTTGCGGCGCGCGCTGTTCCAGCAGGTCCAGCTCGGCCAAGGCCGCCACCGCCGGAAACTGCTCCGGCGCCATCGCCAGCGCCCGCTCGAGGCTGGCGCGCGCGCCAGCGACATCACCGCGCCGCCGGAGCAGCTCGGCGCGCATCACCGGCACCTCGGGGTCGTCGGGCCGCTTGCGCTGCAGGGCGTCCAGCAGCTGCGCCGCGGCCTCGTACTCGCCGCGCTGGATGCGCACGCTCACCAGCAAGGATTCGACGCCCAGGCCGGCATCGGCCCTGGCCTGCGCCTCCAGCGAAGCCAGCCCGGCGCCGACTTCGCCCTGCGTGAGCTGGACCAGGGCCAGCGTGGCGCGCAGCCGGGGGTTGTCGTCCGGGGCGTGCGCCGCGGCCTGGGCGAAATGCGCCAGAGCGGCGTCGCGGTCGCCCAGCTGCAGCGCGGCCACGCCGGCCAACGCCAGGGCCTCGGCGTCGGTCGATGCGGCTCCCAGCTGCGGCCGCAGCACCTCCAGCGCCTGACGGGGATCGCCTTCGCGCACCAGCGCCAGGGCGTACAGCCGCCGCAGGCCCGGATCGCCGGGGTTCGCACGCAGCGTCAGCGCGAGCTGCGCCACCGCCTTCGCCGGCTCGCCGGCTTCCAGCGCCACCGCCCCCGCCAGGCGCCCGTAGCGCGCCTGCGTCGGCGCGCCGCCCAGCAGCTTGTCGGCGCCGCCCTGCGCCGCCGCGGTGTCGCCGCGGTGCAGGGCCAGCAGGGTGTCGAAGTACAGCGTCGCCGGATGCTGGGGGTTCTGCTGGCGGAGCAATCCCAGTTCGCCGGCCGCGGCGTCAAACTCGCGGCGCTCGATCAACAGGGCGAGGAGGCCTTGCCGGGCGGCCAGCACGTCGCCCTGCAACTCGATCACCCGACGATAGGCCGCGACCGCCGCATCCCGCTGCGAAGACTCGCCCGCCAGCAGCTGAGCCTGCGCGAGCCAGCCCATCGGGTCGGCGGGGGCGTCGCGCACGGTGTCCTGCGCCAGGGTCAGCGCGGCCGCGCGGTCACCCGCTGCGGCCAGGCGGCGCATGCGCAGCAAGCGGGCCGACACGGCCGAAGGGTCCAGCCGCAGGGCCTCGGCGAGCGCGGCCTCGCCCGCGGGCTCGGCGCGCAGCGCAAAGTGCGCCGTCGCCAGCGCGGTCAGCAACCCAGCGCGCGCGGCTTCGGGCAGCGCACGGCCGGCATCGGCCAGGGCAAGCGCCTCGCGGAACTGGCCCTGGCGCACCAGCGCGTTGGCCAGCGCCGGCAGCACCTCGGCCGGGTCGTGTCCGAGCTCGAGCGCCTTGCGCCATTCGATGACCGCACCGGCGGCATCACCGCGCTCGAGCAACAGCCGGCCCAGCAACTGCCGGGCCGGAGCCGATTCCGGCGCCTGCTGCAGCGCGCGCCTGACGTGGACCAGGGCCGCCGCCGTGTCGCGCCGCTGCATCGCGGCCTGGGCGTCGGCCAGGCCGTCGCGCTGGCTGCCGCAAGCCGCGACGAGCAGGGCCAGCCCGACCAGCCCCGCCCAGCGCGGCCGGTGCGCGGCCGATGTCACCGGCCCGCGCACAGCGTCAGGCCTCGACGACCGGATCGCCCACCGCGACGCCTTTGCGCCGACGGGCCGCCGCTGCCACGTAGGCCAGCCCCAGCCCGACCATGGCCAGCGTGGCTGGCTCGGGCACACCATTGACGCGGAAGGCGAAGTCGGTGTGCACGTCGGTCCAGGGGCCGCAGTGCGGGCCGCCGTCGCCGCAGGGACCGATGCCCGTGGAGAAGTGGGCGTTGTAGAACTCGCTGCCCACCGTGGGCCCGGCGAGGGCGTAAGCCCAGTGCCAGCCCTGCGTGAAGTTGGCCACCGTGAACCAATACACCGTGTCGGCCGCGATCGACAGCGACACCGGCAAATCGGCCGTGAAGTGGAAGATGTCGGGGTGGCCCGGCACGTTGGCCACGCCGGTGGCGACGATGCTGCCGTTGGCACCGTACTTGCGCAGCGCACCCGCGAACGGGTCGTCCACGTTGGGCTGGTGCAGCACCGGGTTGTCGGTGTGGAAGGCCAGTTCCCAGCGCGTGTCGGGCGCGGCACTGCCCCACCACTCCACGCGGGTGATGTAGCCCCCGGTGGCCGACATGAAGTCGTCGGCGATGATGGGCCCGCCGACGCCGTGGCGCGACATCGTGTGGTCCACGATGTCGACGTTGGTGGGCAGGTCCTCGTAGAACACGGCGGCCTGGGCCGGCAGCGCCGTGGTGGCCATGATGGCGATGGCGGTGGCAGCACCGCTGGCAAGTGGTCTGGAATCGAATCGCATGGATTCCTCCGTGTGGACAGCATGAAGTTGGACGCCTCGTCGAACCCCGGCTCGACGGTGCCAATCTAAATAGCAGCCCCCGGGCAGCCATTGAGCGGGCTCAGGCGTGGCGCGGCCCGCCCACGGTGTGGCCATTTGGGCGGGTCGTGGCCGGGCTGCCGTCCGTCCGCGACATCGCGACCACCGCGCGAGCGATGGACAGCGGCTTCCAAACGACCGGAACGAGCTTCAAAGGCGCGGACTCGGCCCTGTGCTGATGTTGGGTTGCGCGCTCACCGGAGGCGCCCAGCCCTGCATCCAGCCGCCGTTATCCAACGGCGGCAACCCGACCGGCTGCGCCGGTCTCGGTACGGCCACGGGCTTGCGCCGCAGCGCCTCGCGCTGACGCGCGCGGGGCAGCACGGCTGCCAGACCCGTGAGCTGCGCGGCACAGGCCTGCAGCACGTCGTCGAAGGACAGCAGCCCCACGAGCAGACCTTCCTCCGAACGAACCAGCAGGCGGCGCACCCCAGACTCGCGCATGCGCAGAATCGCCTCACCCAGGGTTGCATCCTCGCCAATGCCCACAAGCGTCTGCTCCCCAACGAGCGCGCCGACGGGCGATGCGGCGGTTCCGTCGCCGTCCCGCGCCAGCACCTCCACGGCCAAGTCGCGATCGGTGACGATGCCCACGGCCAGAAGCCCAACGGTTGTCGGGCGCGTGACGACGACGCTCCCCACATGGTGTTCCCGCATCAGGCGGGCGGCCTCGGCCAGCGGCGACAGGCGATCGGCAGTCACCAAGCGCCGCGAACAAATTGATTTCACGTCCATGGCGGGACTGTCGCGGCCCGTGGCTCGGCGCGATTGAGCGCGCGCAATGCGGCTGCGCAGGCCACCACCGATGCTGGCCTTCGGGCGGGCCATTCGGCCTGCTTCGAAGCAGGTCTCATGCCGCTTCTGCCGACGGCGCGCCGCGCCGCCACCCTGCTGCTGTTCGCGACCCTTGCCCATGCCGCCGCCGCGCAGACCGCGCCGGTGCGCGTGGATCTGGGCAAACGCGAATTCGACAACAACTGCGCCGCCTGCCACGGGCGAGATGCCCGGGGCAACGGGCCCTTCGTGGAGTTCCTGCGCCGCGGCCCACCCGACCTGACCTTGCTGAGCCGTCGCAACGGCGGCGTGTTTCCGATGGCGCAAGTCTTCGAGGTGATCGAGGGCGCGGGCCCGGGCCACGGCGGCCGCGACATGCCCATCTGGGGCACCGAGTACAGCGTGCGCGCGGCCGAGTACTACATCGACACGCCTTACGACAGTACGGCCTACGTGCGCGCGCGCATCCTGGCCCTGGCCGAATACCTGAACCGGCTGCAGGCGCGCTGAGGGCACGGCACAGAGTCCCGGCGCGGATACGGACGCGCCGGGAACTTCAGTGCGTCATCAGCTTCGGCAGCTGCCCGCCCCTCGTTCAGGAAACCGCGGCCAGCGCCCGCGGGGCCATGGGCGGCCTGGCGGCGGCGATCACGCCACAGCGGGCGTGGCCATCGGCAGCGGGCTCGAGCTCGTCGCCCGGCGTCCAGCGCCCGCGCGTGCTGCGCGCACAGGCCGACAGCACCCGTGGGTCGAGGATTTCGAGCTCGCGGTTGCGCACCTCCAGGCAGCCCCAGCGCGCGAACAGCGTCATGCAGCGGCTGATGGTCTCGTGCGCAAGACCCAGGTAGCTGGCGATGTCGCGCCGGCTCATGCGCAACAGCAGCCGGCGCGACGACTGCCCGCTGGCCGCGGCGCGCGCCGAAAGGTGCAACAAGAAGCGCGCCACGCGCACCTCGGCGGCCACGGCGCTCATCAGCTCGGCCATCTCGCTGACGTGCTGCAGCTGCGCCGCCAGCGCGCGGTGCAGCACGTCGTCGAAGGCGGGCACGCTGCGCCGCAGGGCACGCAAGTCGCGCAGCGGCAACACCCACGCCGAACTGTCGTCCAGCGCCACCGCGCTGCTGGCGTGCGTGGCGCGACCCAGCACCTCGCAGCCCATCAGGTCGCCCCGCCCCGCGAAATTCAGAACCTGCTCGTAACCCTCGTGGTTGATGCTGAGGATCTTGAAGTGGCCGTGCCGACCCAGGTACAGCGCATCGGCCGGCGCACCCTCAACGAACAGCGGCGACAAGGCCGGCACCCGTCGCGTGGCGACGGGCACCTGGGCCTCGGGGGCCGCGGTCAGCTCTGGCGACACGCCGAGCACGCGCATGACGTCGGCACAGGTCTCGCGCAGCGGGCTCGCGGCATCCCGCGGGGTGGGTGACGGCAACGGCATTCTTGACTCCTTGTTGAGTGTCGTCTCTGGCGCCGGGAGGATGGTCCCGGTGCCCCGGAGTCGGCAATCGGTCACGGCCGAATCGGACACCTAACGTTTCCGATGCGGTGCAGACAATTCCGAGCGGTGTGCCTGACAGCCGGGTTTGCGCACGCTCAAGGCGCGGCACCGGGCCCTGGCCACCATCGAGGGCGTGCCGGGGCCATCAAGGCCACTGGCGCGTTCCACCCTCATCCGGAGACCCCGCCATGAACGAGTTGCGACTCATCAACGACCTCTTCGACCTCGATCCCTTCGACAACTCAATGCGCACGCTGATGCGCCCCTGGCGCCCATCGGCCGACGAACCGCTGGCGCCGACCATGCGCATCGACCTTGCCGACCATGGCGACGCCTACCTGCTGAAGGCCGACATTCCCGGCGTGGCCAAGGATGACATCGAGGTGCGCATCGACGGCCGCCAGGTGACCCTCAGTGCCGAGGTCAAGCACGAGCAGGCCACGCCAGGCAATGGTGGCCGCACGCTGCGCAGCGAACGCCGCCATGGCTTTGCGAGCCGATCGTTCGCTCTGGACAGCGCCGTCGACGAAGGCAAGGCCGAGGCGCACTACCGCAACGGCGTGCTCGAGCTGATGCTGCCCAAGAAGGGCGGCGCTGCCGGTGGCCGCAAGCTGGCGATTGCGGGCTGAGCCGGAGCGTCTTGAGCGGGCGCAACGGCCATCGCGACCGCGCGCCTAAGGTGCCCCACGGGCCGGCGCGCCGACATTCGGTTGGCGCGCCGCGACCCGGACTCACTGGAGAGCCGACCGTGAACCTTTCCCTCCGCCTGCCCAGCCCCTTCAGGGGCCTGACCTTCCTTGCCGTGGCGCTGACCCTGCTGGTGGCTAGCCTGGCGCCCCCGCCGGCCGCAGCGCAAACGCAGGCCGCGCCGAAATCGCGCGACGAAGTGCGCAAGGAGACGGCGGACTTCCTCAAAGCGCACCGGTGGGATGACGCCAACGGCCTCTGGCTGCCCGAGGACAACCCGCCCGCCGGCACATCGCCCACACGGGCGCAGGTGCGCGAGGAGTTGCACATGTTCCTGCGCAGCCACCGCTGGGACGACCGCCGCGCCCGCTGGGTGGCACTGACGCCGCAACGCCGCTTGAGCCTGTTGTCGCGCGAGCAGGTGCGGGCCGAGACGGAAGCCTTCTTGCGCACTCATCACTGGGACGACATGGCCGGTGGCTGGGTGGACGACCAGGCCCCCCGCAAACCGGCGAAGCCGCAGGCCAAGCCCTGAACACTGAGCCGCACGCATGATCAGGCCCGAAGCCCCTGTGCCGGACCGCCGGCCGCGCCACGTGCTGCTGGCCAACGCCGGCCGTGCGCGGCTGCTGGGCCGCGACCCCGACAACGGGGCGCTGCGCGAGCTCGACGATTTCGTCAATCCGCGCGCCCGGCTGAAGGCCAGCATGCTCGACCGCGAACGCCCAGGCCGCAGCGCCCTGGGCTCGCAACGCACCGCCTACGAGCCGCCCACCGATCCCAATGAGCACGAACGCCAGCGTTTTGCGCTCGAGATCTCGCGGCACCTCGAGGCCCTGGCGCTGGACCACCGGCTCGGGACCTGGATGTTGGCAGCGTCCAGCCCGTTCATGGGCACGCTGCGGTTCGCCTTGGGCCCGCACGCCACTGCGCTGCTGGTGCAGCACGCGGAGCGTGACCTCACTCAGCTCGCGCTGCACATGCTGGAGCCGCGGCTGCGTCAGTTGCTGCCGCCCGGTCCCGCGCCGGGGCGCTGGGCCTGAAACTCAAGCCCTCGGCCGCGCTGCGCTGCGCAGCGCGGCCACCACCTCGTCGTCGTCGACCTGTGGGAATTCGGCGTAGTGCTCGCCGACCGAGCGGAAGCCGTGCGGTTCGGCCAGACAAACCACGCGGTCGGCCTGGCTGGCCAGACGCAGGAGGGTCTCGTGCGGCGCCACCGGGACGGCCAGCACCGTATGGGCGGCACCGCGGCGGCGCAGCGCCTGCAGCGCCGCTCGCATGGTGGTGCCGGTGGCAATGCCGTCGTCGACGAGCACCACCGTCGCGCCCTTCACCTGCACCGGCTCACGCCCGGCCAGGTAACGCGCGCGCCGACGAAGGATTTCCTTCCAGGCCTCGGCGCCCTGCCGCTCGATGTAGGCGGCATCGGCACCGGTGCTGGCGGCTCGTTCGTCGATCACCAACACCGGCTCGCCGCCATCGACCACGGCGCCCACGGCCAGCTCTTCCTGCCAGGGCGCGCCGATCTTGCGCACCAGCAGAAGGTCCAGCGGCGCCCCCAGGCGGCGTGCCACCACGGCGCCGATGGGCACGCCGCCGCGCGGCAGTGCCAGCACCACGCGAGGGTGCCCCAGCGGCAGGCGCGCCAGGCGGTCGGCCAAGACCTCGGCAGCCTGAAGGCGGTTGGTGAACAGCGGTGCGGGGCTCATGGCGTGACGAGCGGGCGTGTCGGATTGGTTCACAGCCTCAGGCCCCATCGGGCTGGGCATCGTCAGAGGGCTGGGTGCTGTTTCTCGATGCCGAGCGATCGGCCCGCAACGCCGGCACGAGCCTCTTTGCAACGCGCCGGATGCGACCCGTCCGCGCGTGATGGACCACCGGCACCTTCATCGGACGCCCCTCCTGCCGGAGGCTCACGAAACGTCCCCTTCGCACACATTCTTCAAGGCGTGCGCGGCGTCGCGTTGCGCGGGCTCAAGCCCGGTACGGCGCCAAGGCGGCATCGTGGCGCTGCATTGCGGCCCGGCTTGCGCCGGGTCGTGGCGAAAGTGGGGCCGCCCGGCGACGGGCGCATCGTTCCCCCGGGGGCGAAGGACGGAGACGCGCTCCAGACCGGCGTCGTGTGAAAGCGCGGCGCCGGGGATCTCCGCCACCGCCCGCCGCCGGTCCGGAACAGCCGGTGTCGGGCTCCATCTTTCGGCCGGCACCGCCCCAGTGGTGAACCGCCTGGCCAGGCCGCTCAACCCCGCGCCTGGAGCTCAGACGCCGCGGTCGGGGTCGTCGGCGCGGCGGTCCTCGCGGTCTTCTTCCAGCGCGTCGTCGATGTCCAGTTCGCGCTCGGCTTCGCGCTCGACCTCGGCCTCGTCGACGGACTCCTCGCTGCCGCGCTCGCGGTCTCGGCGTGCGTCGGTCCGGCTATCGAAGGGGCCGAACTGCTGGTGGCCGTCCGGGGCTTTCCGATACCAGCCGTCGGGGTGCTCGACGAAGTCCACCTCGTCGAGATCGCCCACGGGTGACTGCGGAGCGGTCCGGTGCGGCAGGCGGGGTGGGCGGCGCGGCTTCATGGGGCGTGCACCCAGGGCCGGCGCTGAACGAGACGGCACTCGCCGTCGGTGAAGGCGGTGCGTTGGTGAAGCGCGTGCAGACGCGCCAACTCGTCGGTCCAGTTCATGCCGGGGTCCCTGGTGCGTGCGCAGGCTGCGCGTGCCGGCTGCGGCCCGGTTGAGGCGGCTCAACCGGGCCGCACGGCCGCTTCGCACACTACGGCCATGCTGACAACCACGAACTCGCACTCTGCGGCGATCGACGCGGGCCTCGCCCACCGGCCCCTGTCGCACCCCTCCGAGCGCGCCCGCACGGCCGATGACCGCCCGCGCGTCGCCGTCAGCTGGCCGGGGGGCCGCAGCGGCGAGTCGCCGGCCGATGTGCACCTGCGCCTGCGCAGCGCGCGGCAGCTGGCGCTGTTGGCCGGTGGCAGCGTCGGCGAATTGGCCGAGGCCTACGTGGCCGGCGAGCTGGACATCGACGGTGCACCGGCCGATGTGATGGCCGTGGCGGCGCCGCTCATCGGCGATCCGCTGCGCCCGCAGCCTGGCCCGGCGCGCTGGCGTGCACTGGCCGCCCTGCGCTCGCGCTGGGCCCACCGTGCGGCGCGCGACGCCGAGCAGGTGCGCTTCCACTACGACCTGGGTGACCAATTCTTTGCGCTGTGGCTGGACCCGCTGCGCGTGTACTCCTGCGCCTACTGGCCTCGGCCAGGTCTGACGCTGGCCCAGGCCCAGCAGGCCAAGCTGGAGTTGGTGTGCCGCAAGCTGCAGCTGCAACCCGGGCAGCGCTTTCTGGACATCGGCGCGGGCTGGGGCGCCCTGATGCTGTGGGCGGCGCGCCACCATGGCGTGCAGGCCGTGGGCATCACCTTGTCGCGCCAGCAGCACGCGTATGTCGAGCGGCTGGTGGATGAGCAGGGCCTGAGCGAACGTGTCGAGGTGCGGCTGGCCGACTACCGCAGCCTGGACCCGAGGCGCGAGCGCTTCGACCGCATTGCGTCGGTGGGCATGTTCGAGCACGTGGGCCGCGCGCAGCTGCCAGGCTATTTCGCCCGGCTGCACGCGCTGCTGCGGCCGGGAGGGCTGCTGCTCAATCACGGCATCGCTGCCGGCGGGCTGGACAACCACGAGCTCGGCGACGGCCTGGGCCGCTTCATCGAGCGCCACATATTCCCCGGTGGCGAGCTGGTGCACTTGGCCCACGGCGCCGAGGCGCTGGCGCGCGGCGGGCTGGAGCTGCTCGACGTCGAGAACCTGCGCCCGCACTATGCGCGCACGCTGTGGGCGTGGTCGGACGCGCTGGAAGCTGCGTGCGAACGCGCGCAGGCGCTGAGCAGCGAATCCACCGTGCGCGCCTGGCTGTTGGCGCCGACCGAAAACTGAGCCACTTTTGAGGGTAGTGCCGACTCAAAACTGAGCCAGGTGAACAACCTACTCTGCTGCTTTTTTATGCAGCAGAGGACGAGGAGTGATCACCATGGACAT
>JBIKLC010000046.1:0-16118 GCA_044360025.1 Rubrivivax sp.
CAACTCGCGGCCGTGCTGGGCGGCAGCCTGGGCGGCATGCAGGCGCTGGCCTGGGCGCTGCGCCACCCGGGCCGCGTGCGCGCCGTGGCGGCCATCGCCACCGCGCCCAACCTGTCGGCGCAGAACATCGCCTTCAACGAGGTGGCGCGGCGCGCCATCGTCACCGACCCCGACTTCCACGGCGGACACTTCTACGCCCACGGGGTGGTGCCGCAGCGCGGCCTGCGCGTGGCGCGCATGCTCGGCCACATCACCTACCTGTCGGACGACTCGATGGAGGCGCGCTTCGGCCGCCGCCTGCAGCGCGGCGAGCACGCGGCGCTGGCCTACAGCACGCTGGACATCGAGTTCGCGGTCGAGAGCTACCTGCGCCACCAGGGCGACAAGTTCAGCGGCTACTTCGACGCGAACACCTACCTGCTGATCACGCGCGCGCTCGACTACTTCGACCCGGCGCGCGCCCACGGCGGCAGCCTGGCCAGGGCCTTCGCGGCGGCGCGCGGCCCGCACTTCCTGGTGGTGAGCTTCACCACCGACTGGCGCTTCGCGCCGGCGCGCAGCCGCGAGATCGTCAAGGCGCTGGTGGACAACGACATCGCCGTCAACTATGCCGAGATCGACGCGCCGCACGGCCACGACGCCTTCCTGCTCGACGACCGGCGCTACCACGCGCTGGTGCGGGCGTGGTTCGCGAGGGTGGCGACGTGAGCGAGCGCAGGGATCTCGCACTGATCGGCGCGCTGGTGCCCGCCGGCAGCCGCGTGCTCGACCTCGGCTGCGGCGACGGCGCGCTGCTGGAGTGGCTGCAGCGCGAGAAGGGCTGCAGCGGCTACGGCGTGGAGCTGGCCGACGACAACGTGCTGCGCTGCGTGCAGCGCGGCGTCGACGTCATCCAGCTCGATCTGGAGGAAGGCCTGGCGCTCTTCGACGACCAGAGCTTCGACGTCGTGTTGCAGATCAATACGCTGCAGGCCATCCGCCACACCGAGCGCATGCTGCGCGAGACGGCGCGCGTGGGCCGCATCGGCATCGTGGCCTTCCCGAACTTCGCGCACTGGCCCAACCGCCTGCGCGTGGCCGCCGGCCGCATGCCGGTGACGCGCGCGCTGCCCTACGAATGGCACAACACGCCCAACATCCGCGTCGGCACCTTTGCCGACTTCGGCGTGCTGGCGCGCCGCCTGGGCCTGCACGTCACCGACGCCTTCGGCCTGCACGAGGGCCGCGCGGTGCGCGTAGCGCCGAACTGGCGCGCCAGCGTGGCGGTGTACCGCTTCGGGCAGCCGTAGCGGCGGCGATCAGTCCAGCGTGACCTCGGTGCGCACGGAGCCGGCGCGGTCGGCCGTGGCGCTCAGCGCGATGGCGGCGCCGCGCGGGCCGCGCACCACCCACTCGCACACGGCGCGGTCGGCCGTCAGCTCGCGGTTGGGCAGGAAGGCCAGCAGGCTCGCCTTGGGCGCGTGACCCTCCAGGTGCGCGCCCACTTCGCGCTCCAGACCGCTGATCAGCGTCACGTCCGGCGGCAAGTGAATGCGGAACACGGTGCCGCGCGCCGTCTTACGCTCCAGCGCGCGCTGGCTCACGTAGCTGGGCAGGTAGCCGGCGTTGGCCACCGCCAGACGCACGCGCCAGCTGTCGGGGCCCAGCGCGCGCACCTCGGTGCGCAGCACCTCCAACTTCGGCAGCGACAGCCCCAGCTGCAGCAGCCAGGCGGGGAAGCGCGCCGCCTCGCGCTCGCGCAGCGCCGGCGGCGGGTTGCGCCAGTAGTTCATGCGGTCCCAGCCGCCGAGCTCGACGATGCCAAGCTGCGGGTGGCGGAACGGGTACCAGTCGACGTGGGCCTGGCCGCCGCACTGCTCGTCGCTCCACTTCAGCAGCTTCAGGTCGTCTTCCACTGGGTGGTCGCGGTACCAGTCGACCCACTTGTAGTCGGTGATGCCGGCCTCCTTGTTGGGCGCCCAGATCTCCACCGTCCAGAACAGCGCGCCCAGGTGCTCGTAGATCCAGTCCTGCGTGCCCGTGATCACCTGCTTGGGGTGGTACTTGAAGTCGTGCCAGACGCTGATGGCCGGGTAGCCGGTGAGCTTGGCGCCGAGCTCGGACAGGCGCTGGTACATCCACAGGTCCTCCGGCGTCATGTCGTCGTCGGAGTTGGTGCCCATCGGGCGCAGGATCACGCCGCTGTGCGTGTGGAAGCTCACCGCAGCACCGATGTTCGGGTGCCGGACGATGAAGTCCACCATCGCCCGCACCTCGGGCTCGCTGGTGGGGTAGGGGCCGGCGCCGACCTGCTCGAACTCCTGGCGCCAGTAGGCGGGGAAGTTGCGGTTGAGGTCCAGGCCCTCCTTGTCGGGGTTGGCCGTGATCTGCACGCCGTCGTAGGCCTTCAGGCTGCCCTCGGGCACGATGCGGAAGTACTCGCCGCCGAACTCGCCAGGCTCGCGCGCCACCATCAGCCGCGGCTCCTGCGGGTGCTTCTTGTAGGGGCCGTGCGGATCGGGGATGCGCATGCTGAGGATGCGGCCGTCGCCGTCCATGTCCTCGATCGTCAGACCCTCGACCGCCTCCTCGTCGTAGGGGTAGGGCCGCGTGCTGCTGCGGATGTGGCGCGGGCGGTCGGCCAGCGCGAGCTCGGCGCCGTCGGGGTTCAGGCGCGGCACCATGTAGACCACTCGGGTGTCCAGCAGCTCGCGCGCGCGCTCGTCGCTGCCGTAGGTGCTGACGAGCTGGTGCAGCCAGTACAGGCAGGCGGTGCAAGCCGTCAGCTCGGCGGCGTGGATGTTGCCGTCGACCCAGAACGCCGGCTTGTCGGTGTCGGCGCCGCTGGCCTGGTTGGTGATGGCCAGCAGCCAGATGTCGCGGCCCTCGTGGCTCTTGCCGATGGAGCGCAGCTGCACCAGCATCGGCGCGGCGGCGGCGTAGTCCTGCAGCAGCCGCGTGAGCTCGGGGTAGCGGTAGAACTGGTCGAAGCGCGGGACGGGGATGGCGGGCATGGCGGGCGCGCTCGGGCGGCGGCATCGGGTCCGGGGTGCGGTGATGCTAAGCGCGCGAGTCTTCTTGAGCGCCCGATCGGCTCAGCGACGCCGCCGTCCAGCCGCACGAGGCTGCGCCATCAGTCGAACATCAGCCGCGCCATGCCCCGGATGCTGAACAGGTTGCCGGGGCTCTGCGTTTCCTCGAGCAGGCCCTGCAGCTTGCGCAGGATGGCCGGGCTTCGGCGCGCGCGGCTGACCACCAGGTTGGCGATCCAGGGCCAGCGGTTGACATAGTTCGCCCGCTCGTAGGTGTCGAAGCGCGGCTTCAGCGACGCCAACGCGGAGGCGTAGTGCGCCCGCACGGCGGCATCGTCGACGTCTTCGGCGTCGTCGGCCAGCACCGCGTCGGCCGCGGCCAGGCCGGTCTCGAGGGCCTTGCCGATGCCCTCGCCGGTGAAGGCGTAGGTGCTGCCGATGGCCTCGCCGGTGCCCAGCAGGCCGGGCCTGGAGAAGCGCGCGCCGGCCAGCGAGCAGCGCAGCGGCGCGCCCTTGAGCTCGCCCGTCCAGGTGCCCTGCTGCACCAGGCGGCGCGCGGGCTCGTGCAGTTCACAGAAGATGTCGAACATGCGGCGCAGGTTAGGGCCGGCGCGACGCTGGCCGCGGCCATCGTCGCCGACCTCGTGGCTGCCGACCACGCCGGTGCCGATGTTGAAGTGCCCCCCCGGGGCCGGGAAGATCCAGCCGTAGCCGCCCTTCAGCCGCGGGTGCCACACCAGTTGCAACTCGCGCAGCTCCTCCGCCATCGCCTCGTGCCGGATGTAGCCGCGCAGCGCCACGCCGCTGGGCGTGTGGCGCTCGGCCAGCCCGGCCGCCGCCAGCGGCAGCGCGGCGGCGCCGGTGGCCAGCACCACCCACCGCGCCGCCACCTCGGCCACGCGGCCGTCGCGCGCCACCAGCCGGGCGCCGGCCACGCGCTCGCCCGGCGTGCCGGCCGCCTGCAGGAGCGGCCGCTCGAAGCGCCAGGGCATGGCCGGCTGCGCGCCGGCGCGCTCGGCCGCGCGCACGAGCAGTTGGTCGAGCTCGCGGCGCGGCAGCACGCACAGGTGGCCGGGCACGTCGACGTGGTGGCCGCGCGGCGCGACGCAGCGCACCACGCCCACGGGCTGCGCCCGCGCCAGCACCTCGTCGAGCACGCCCAGGCGGGCCAGCGCGGCGTGGGCGTCCGGGATCAGCCCGTCGCCGCAGACCTTGTCGCGCGGGAAGACATGCTGGTCGGCCAGCACGACGTGCCGGCCCCGCGAGGCCAGGCGCTGCGCGCAGGCGCTGCCGGCCGGGCCGGCCCCGATCACCAGCACATCGCAGGCCGCAGGCGGCACGGTCGAACTCATCGTGCGTGGCATTGTAGGGAGCGCCCCTTGACGCGGCTCAAGGCCAGACGCGGCGCGGCGGCGCACCATGGCGTTAAGGGGCCAGGTGCCCTCGAACCCCAAACTTCGGAAGCCCGACCACCATGCGCCACCTCACCGCCGGCCAGCACGCGCTGCTCGAAAGCGCGCTCCAGCAGCAGTTGCAGAAGATCGACCGGCGCCTCGCCGAGCACCTGGGCGGCACGAGCCGCGCCGAGCATGCGCACCAGGTGCTGCAGCAGGATGGCGACGACGCGCCGCAGCGCGAGGCCGAGCGCGAGCTCGACCAGGCCCTGGGGGACCGCGACACCGTGGCGCTGGGCGAGGTCAGCGCCGCGCTGGCCCGGCTGCGCGATGCCGATGCCGGCCGCTACGGCCTGTGCGCCGAGTGCGACGCCGAGATCCCCTTCGACCGCCTCAAGGTCGAGCCCTGGGCGCTGCGCTGCGTGGCCTGCCAGGCCGCGATCGAGAACGGCCGCCGCGCCTGAGGCCGGCCCCGGAACACCCCCTTCACCCCTTGCCTGGAGCCCCACCATGACCTTCTTCCACGCCGTGCTGCTGATCGACCACCACGAGGCGCGCCTGCTGCAGTTCGACGCCGAGCACGTGCAGGCCTCGCGCGTGCAGGAGCACCGCCACCTCTCGCACCGCCACCGCAGCGGCGTGCGCACCGAACACGAGTTCTTCGGCGAGGTCTGCGACGCGCTTGAGGGCATCACCGAGGTGCTCGTGACGGGCAGCCACACCGCGATCGCGGACTTCGAGCGTTACGCCCACAAGCACCGGTCGGCCATCGCCCGGCACCTGGTGGGCCACGAGATGGTGGACCAGCCGACAGAGCCGCAGCTGGTGGCGCTGGCGCGCCGCTGGTTCCTGCGGCACGACCGCATGGCCGGCGTGCCGACGCCGACCTGAGCGCCCGAACAGGCTCTGGGGCCTCAGCCCCTGCGCGGCGGCCAGCGCCACCAGGCCGCCGCCACCGCCAGCCCGAAGGCCGTGTAGGCGGTGGCGAACACCCACGGCGGCGCCGTGTAGAACAGCAGCCGGTGCAGCCACAGCTCGATGAAGCCCTGCGCGGGCAGCACCTCGCCGGCCTGCGCGCGCAGCCACCACTCCAGCTCGGTGAGCGGGCAGGTCACGCCCACCCAGGCCTGCGCCACGACGGTGGCGATCGCCGCGCCGTGCAGCAGCCGGAACCACGGCCGGTTCACCCAGGGCCAGCGCGGGCCGCCGGCGCGGTGGCGCAACAGGTTGCCCGCCACCACGAGCAGCAGGCCACCCACCACGAACAGCACCACCGCCGCGTGCAGCACCAGCACGGCATCGGCGGCGGCGCGCCACATCGCCCGGGCGTCCTGGCTAGAGCTTCATCTCCAGCCGCAGGTGCCAGTTCGTCTGGCTCGGGCCGGTGCTGAAGCGGCGCGTGCGTTCACCGGCGCTGTCGATCACGTCCAGCGTGCTGCTGTCCAGCGGTGCCAGGTTGTTGGCCAGCAGCCGCAGGCCCAGCGCCGGGTTGAAGGTCCACAGCGCGTAGAGGTCCCACACGCGCTTGCGGCTGGCGGTGGTGGTCTGGCTCTCGTCCAGGCGCGTGGTCGTCTCGGGCACGAGGTTGACGTTGCCGCCGGCCGTGATGGGCGTGCCGCGGAAGCGGTAGTCGGCGCCGACGTTGAGCGTGCCCCGGGACTGCTGCTCGAGCCGGTTGTCGGGGCCGGGCACGCCCTCGACCTGGCTGCGGAACAGCGCCGCGTTGGCGCGCAGCTCCACGCGCGGCGCGCCGGCCACGAGCTGGTCGAGCCGGAACTTGGCCTCGAGCTCCAGCCCGCTGGTGCTGGCGTCGCCGATGTTGCGCTGGCGGCGCACCCAGCGCGGCAGCGCGCTCCAGGACACGCTCTCCAGCTCGGTGCGGCTGCGGATGAGGTTGCTGATCCGCCGGTGGAACAGGTTGGCGCTGAGGATGCCGCCACCCTCGAGGTAGCGCTCCACGGCGAGGTCGATGCCGGTGGCGAGCTCGGGCTCGAGGTCGGGGTTGCCGGCGCTGTCGGGGAAGGTGGGCGTGTTGGGCTGGTCGACAGGCGTGACCGGGTACTCGCGGTTGATCGTGGGCCTGGCGATCAGCGCGCCCGTGGGCGGGCTGCGGTAGCTGCGCGTGAGCGACAGGCGCAGCTGGTCGCGGCTGCGGGGGTCGGGCCGGTAGACGGCGTTGAGCAGCGGCGTCCAGACGCTGCTGGTGTTCTCGGGGCGCGTGCCCTGGCCGGTGTCGCCGCGCGTGCGGATGCCTTCCCAGCGCAGGCCGAAGTTGGCGCCCCACTTGGGCGTGGGGTTCCACTCGTCCTGCACGAAGGCGGCCACGCGCAGCGTGCTGGCGCTGAGGTTGTCGCCGAAGTCCGCCAGGTCGGGCACCGACACCCGGGTCTCGTCGCGCGAGACGGTCTCGATCTCGCCGCCGAAGACCAGCTGGTGCTCGGGCGTGGTCGCCGCCACGCCGCCGGGGCGCGCGCTGCCGGCCAACTCGCGGCCGCCGGCCACCAGCGAGCCCTTGAGCGAGACGTTGGCCGAGCGCTCGCGCGTCTCGGTGCGGTCGTCGAAGAGCTTGGCGAAGCCGGGGGCCAGGCCGGCGCCGCCGAGCTCCTCGCGCAGCGCGCTGCTGCGCGAGCGGAACGCGGCGCCGTTGCCGTTGAGCTCCACGCGCACGTCGCCCAGGCGCTGGCGCCACATGGCGCCGAGGCGGGCGTTGGTGAACTGGCCGTCGTTGGTGCTGGTGGCGGTGTCGTAGAACGCCGGGGTCGACGGCCGCCGCAGCGACTGCGTCAGCGCCGTCGTTCCGCGGCCGGAGTTCTCGCTGTGGAAGACGCTGGGCATCAGCGTGAGCGAATCGCCCTGGCCGGCCAGCCGCCACTGCAGCCGCGCGTTGAGGTTGGCGCCGAAGCGCTCGTTGCGCGTGCTGCCGCGCGAATCGCGCGCCTCCAGCGGCGCGCCGTCGGCGAGGCGCTCCACCGTGGTGGTGGTGGTGTTCTCGTCGAGGCTGCGGAACTGGAAGAAGTTCGCGCCCAGGGTGTAGGTCAGCGGGCCGGCGGTGTCGTTGTGGCTCCAGTTGATGCCGCCGCGCGGCTGGCCGCCCTCGGTGCCCAGGCCCACGCGCAGGTCGTTCAGGCGGATGCGGAAGCCTTCGCGCGTGATGATGTTGATGGTGCCGGCGATGGCGCGGGCGCCGGTCTCGGCAGTGGGTGCGCGCAGGATCTCGATGCGCTCGATCTGGTCGGGGCTGAGGCTGTCGAGGTTGAGGCCCGGCGAGATGCGCTGGCCGTCGATCAGGATCTGCGTGAAGCCGCCGCCGAGGCCGCGCATACGCGGCGGGCCGCCGCGGCCGGGGGCGCCGGGGGTGGTGACGCCCGGCAGGCGGCGCAGCACCTCGCCGACGGTGGCATCGCCGAACTTGTCGATCTCGTCGCGGCCGACGACGATCTTGGCGGCGCTGGCACGGCGCCGGGCTTCGGTATCGGTGTCGCGGCCGCCGGTGATCTCGATGCGAGAGGTCGGGGTGGCAGGGGCCGGAGCCCGGCCCGGCGCCGCAGCGCCCGGCGCAGAGGCCGCTGCCGCCGGCGCGGCCGGCGTGGCGGGGGTCGTGCCCTGGGCCATCGCCAGCGCCGTGTGGGCGAGCAGCAGTCCGGCGGACAGCAGCGGGCGGTGCGGCAACATGCCGTGATTGTGGTTGCCGCCCGCGGCCTAGCGGCGCGTGGGGCCGGCTTTGCCGTTCTTCTCCCGCCGCACCGGGCCGTGCGGGCCGCGGCGACAATCCGCGCCGCCATGGACGCCGGCCCTGCACCACCCCTCACGCTCGCCGCGCTGCGCGCCCAGCTGGTGGCCTCGGGCGCCGGCCCGCAGCACGAGGCCCGCGTGCTGCGCGACTGGCTGCAGTGCCGCGACCCTGAAGCGGCGCGCCGCAAGCCCGAGCACTTCCTGCCGCTGCCCCTGCGCCAGGGCTTCGGCGCGCTGCAGGCCGACCTCGCCCGCCTGGCCCGGGTGCAGTCGCAGCACGCCGGCGCCGACGGCGCGCTGCGCCTGCTGGTGGGCCTGCACGACGGCGCCACGGTGGAGAGCGTGCTGCTCGCGCTGACGCGCACGCCCGCGCTGTGCGTCAGCACACAGGTGGGCTGCGCCGTCGGCTGCACCTTCTGCGCCACCGGCCGCGGCGGCCTGGAGCGGCAGCTCGGCAGCGCCGAGATCGTGGCCCAGGTGGTGTTGGCGCGGCGGCTGCGCCCGGTGAAGAAGGTGGTGTTCATGGGCATGGGCGAGCCCGCTCACAACCTCGAGGCCGTGCTCGAGGCCATCCAGTGCCTGGGCACCGAAGGCGCCATCGGCCACAAGCAGCTGGTGTTCTCCACCGTGGGCGACGCGCGCGCCTTCGAGCAGCTGCCGCGCCAGCGCGTGAAGCCGGCGCTGGCGCTGAGCCTGCACACCACGAAGGCGGCGCTGCGCGAGCAATTGCTGCCGCGCGCGCCGCGCATCGCCCCCGCCGAGCTCGTGGCCGCCGCCGACGCCTACGCGCGCGCCACCGGCTACCCGGCGCAGATCCAGTGGACGCTGATCGAGGGGGTCAACGACGGCGACGACGAGCTCGAGGCCCTGGCCGCGCTGATGGGCGGCCGCCACGCCATGCTCAACCTGATCCCGTTCAACGAGGTCGAGGGCAGCGCCTTCCGCCGCCCGCCGATCGAGCGCGCCGCGGCCATGACGCGCTGGCTGCACCGCCGCGGCGTGCTGACCAAGCTGCGCAACTCCGACGGCCAGGACGTCGATGCCGGCTGCGGCCAGCTGCGCGCCCGCCACGCGCCCGGCACCGTGCAGCCGCTGCGGCTGATGCGCGCGGCAAGGGCGGCGCCCGCGCCGTCGCGCGGTTCGACGGGCTGAGGACGGTTCGCCCGCCGGCAGCCGCCGTTCGTGCGTTCGGGCCGGCCGTTCGCCCCGCCGCAGCGCCGCCGCGCTGGGGGCCGCCCACAATGAACACCATGAAGAAGCCCCCCTCAATGTTCGCCTGGGCCGCCGGCGCCGGCCTAGCCCTGGCGCTGGCCCTGCCGCCGGCCCGGGCCGCCACGCAGGCGCTCAAGCTGGAGCCCTGCCGCCTGCGCGGCGTCGAGCACGACGCCCTGTGCGGCGTGCTGCAGCGTCCGCTGAACCCGGCCCAGCCGCAGGGCCCGTCCATCGGCGTGCACGTGGCGGTGCTGCCGGCGCTGGCCCGCAACAAGAAGCCCGACCCCGTGTTCCTGCTCGCCGGCGGCCCGGGGCAGAGCGCGATCGGCCTGGCCGCCACGGCCGAGGGCCTGTTCGCGCGGCTGCTGAATCGGCGCGACGTGGTGCTGGTCGACCAGCGCGGCGTCGGCCGCAGCGCGCCGCTGGCCTGCGAGGACGACGAACCCCCCGCGCCGCTGGCCGGCCGCCTCGACAACGACGGCATCGCCCGCCTGGTGGCGCGCTGCCGCGAGGCGCTGCAGAAGCTGCCCCACGGCGACCTGCGCCAGTACACGACAACGATCGCCATGGAGGACCTCGACGCCGTGCGCGCGGCCTTGGGGGCCGAGCGCGTGAACGTGATCGGCGGCAGCTACGGCACGCGCGCCGGGCTGGAGTACGCGCGGCAGTTCCCGCAGCGCGTGCGTCGGCTGGTGCTGGACGGCGTGGCCCCGCCCGACATGGCGCTGCCAGCCGCGTTCTCGCCCGACGGGCAGGCGGCGCTCGACGCGGTGTTCGCGGCCTGCGAGGCCGACGCCGGCTGCCGCGGTCGCCACCCGCAGCTGCGCGAGCGCTGGCGCGCCTTCGGCGCCACGCTGCCGAAGGCGCTGCCAGTGACGCACCCGCTGACCGGCGCGGTGGAGACGATCACCGTCACGCGCAACCTGCTGGCCGCGCAGGTGCGGCTGCCGCTGTACGCGCCGGCGCTGGCCGCGGCGCTGCCGGCGGCGATGGAACGCGCGATGCGCGGCGACCTCGGCCCGCTGCTGGCCATGAGCCTGGGCCTCTCGGCACGGCGCGAGTCGCAGCTGGCCATGGGCATGCACTTCAGCGTCGTCTGCGCCGAGGACCTGCCGCGCCTGGCGCAGTCGCAGGACAGCCCCGGCGCCGACTTCGGCACGCAGTTCGCCGAGCTGTACACGCGCGCCTGCGCCGACTGGCCGCGCGGCGAGGTGCCACCGGCCTTTTACACCATGCCCGCGCTGGCCGCGCCGGCGCTGGTGCTGTCGGGCGGCGCCGACCCGGTGACGCCGCCGCGCCATGGCGCACGCACCGCGCAGGCGCTGGGCGCGTCGGCGCGGCACGTGGTGGTGCCGCAGGCCGGCCACGGCGTCATGGCCCTGCCCTGCCTGCGCGACGCGCTGTTCCGCTTCATCGACGCCGACACCGACGCCGCGGCGCAGCAGGTCGATGCCGGCTGTGCCCGGGCCGTGCCGCGGCCGCCGGCCTTCGTGCCACTGGCGCCGGCAGCGCCGCAACCGGGAGCCCCGCGATGATCCGCGTGCAGCAGCTTCGCAAGCGCTTCGTGCAGCCGGCCTCGGGCCTGCCGGGCCTGGGGCGGCAGCCGGGCCGCGTCGTGCAGGCGGTGGACGGCGTGGACTTCAGCGCGCCCGACGGCCGCATCACCGGCCTGCTGGGCCCCAACGGCGCGGGCAAGACCACCACGCTGCGCATGGTCGCGGCGCTGCTGGTGCCCGACGAGGGCCGCATCGAGGTCGACGGCATCGACGTGGCCCGCGCGCCGGCGCAGGCGCTGGCGCGCCTGGGCGTGCTGTCTGATGCGCGCGGCCTGTACCCGCGGCTGTCGGCGCGCGAGAACATCGTCTACTACGGCCGCCTGCACGGCATGACGGCCGCCGCCGCGGCCGCGCGCGCCGCGCACCTGGCGCGCGTGCTCGACATGGAGCCGCTGCTGGACCGCCGCACCGACGGCTTCAGCCAGGGCGAGCGCATGAAGACGGCGCTGGCCCGCGCGCTGGTGCACGACCCGCCCAACATCGTGCTCGACGAGCCCACCAACGGCCTGGACGTGCTGGCCACGAGGGCCCTGCGCGAGGCGCTGCGCCGCCTGCGCGACGACGAGGGCAAGTGCATCGTCTTCTCGACGCACATCATGCAGGAGGTGGAGCGCCTGTGCGACCACGTCGTCGTCGTCGCGCATGGCCGCACGGTGGCCGACGGCACCGTGGCCGAACTGACGCAACGCACCGGCCAGCCCGACTTCGAGGAGACCTTCGTGCAGCTGGCCTTTGCCCGACCCACCGCCACCGGGAGCGAACGATGATCGCCGCCGCCCTCACCGTCTTCCGCAAGGAACTGCTCGACGCGCTGCGCGACCGCCGCACCCTGATGATGGTGCTGCTGTCCAGCGTGGCCGTGGGGCCGCTGGTGCTGGTGCTGATCGGCACGCTGGTGTCGGGCCTGGAGAAGCGGGCAGAGACGCGCGAGGTGCTCGCCGTAGGGCTGCAGCACGCCCCCACGCTGCGCAACTACCTGGAGCGCCAGACCTTCGCGGTGAAGGACGCGCCCGCCGGCTTCGAGGCGCAGCTGCGCGACAGCAAGCTCGGCGACCCCGTGATCGTGGTCGCGCCCGGCTTCGAGGCGGCGCTGGCCCGGGGCGAGATGCCGCTGGTGGAGGTGGTGTCCAGCAGCGCCAACCAGCGCGCGCAGGCCGGCGTGCAGCGCGTGGCGCGGCTGCTGCAGGGCTTCAACACCGAGCAGGCGACGCTGCGGCTGGTGATGCGTGGCGTGAGCCCGGCGCTGCTGCGCCCGGTGGAGGTGCAGGAGCGCGACGTGGCCGACCGCAGCTCGCGCGCGGCGCAGCTGACCGCCATGGTGCCGTTCTTCGTGCTGATGGCGGTGCTGTACGGCGCGCTGACCGCGGCGCTGGACACCACGGCCGGTGAGCGCGAGCGCGGCTCTCTGGAGCCGCTGCTGATGAACCCCATGCCGCACGCGGCGCTGGTGCTCGGCAAGTGGGGAGCGGTGGCTGCGGTGGGCATGCTGATCGCGCTGCTGAGCTGCCTGAGCTTCCTGCCCGGGCAGTGGCTGATGCGCAGCGAGGCGCTGGCGGCCATGTTCCGCTTCGGGCCCTACGAGGCCGCGGCCTTCATCGCACTGCTGCTGCCGCTGGCCGGCGCGCTGGCGGCCGTGCTGATGGCCATCGCCATCCGCAGCAAGAGCTTCAAGGAGGCGCAGGCCAGCACCACCGTGGTGGTGCTGGCTGCTTCGACGCTGCCCCTGGTGACGGTCTTCAGCCAGGACGGCGTGGCACCCTGGCATTACTGGGTGCCGGCGCTGGCGCAGACCACGCTGATGGGCCGCGTGCTCAAGGGCGAGGCGCTCGCCGCGCCCGAGATCGCGGCCTCGGTGGCCTCGAGCGTGCTGCTGTGCGCCATGGCGCTGTGGGCGGTGAGCCGCTTGCTGCGGGCCGCGGCGCTGAAGTAGTCGGCCCTGCAAAACCCACAATCCCTTTTCAAAACAATGACTTACGGGTGAATCCGGGCAGCCATTTCTCCGCGTTTGCATTCCACTTCGGTTTGTTTTCTGAGAGTTCTTGGGGCTGCAGAGATGTCCACCGAAGACTTCTTCCGCGCACGGCTGGACTCCATGATCGACCTGCGCCACCCGTTGGCGGTGCTGTCGACGAAGCTGCCGTGGCCCGGGATCGAGGCGGCGCTGGCGGTCAAATTCGCGCACCAGGACCGGCCGGCGAAGGCGGCTATGGTGGAGGGCCTGTTCGGCATGGAGGCCGTTGAGTTCGGTGGCGGCGTCTGCCGCGCGGGTCGGCCGCGTCTGCCCATCCGGCTCATGGCCGGGCTGCTGTACCTGAAGAACAGCTTCGACCTCAGCGATGAGGAACTGGTGGCCCGCTGGGCCGAGAACGTGTACTGGCAGCACTTCTGCGGCCTGGTGTACTTCGAGCCTCGACTGCCTTGTGACGCCACACAGATCGGACGCTTCCGCCGTGCCATTGGCGAGGACGGCATGGAGTGGCTGCTCAAGGCCACGATCGAAACGGGCGTGCAGAGCAAGGCCATCAAGCCGCAGGAACTGGAGCGGGTGATCGTCGACTCGACGGTGCAGGAAAAGGCCATCGCCCACCCCACCGACAGCCGGCTGCTGGAGATCGCCCGCCACAAGGCGGTGCTGCGGCGGCAGCGCACGGTGCTGGGCATCGTGATGCGTGAGGTCCGGCGCAAGCTCGCCGCCAGAGTTGCACCCACTGGCGACAGCGCCGCTGCCGACGGCTTGGCGCTGGCCGCGATGAACACCTGGCTGGAGCGCGCACAGCGCATTCACGCCCAGAAGCCCAAGGACAAGAACAAGCTCTACGCGCTGCACGCCCCTGAGGTGGAGTGCATCGGCAAGGGCAAGGCACGCAAGCCCTACGAGTTCGGCGTGAAGGTGGGCGTGGAGATCATCCACCGCGGCAAGTTCAAGAGCCTGACCAGGTTGCAGCGCCAGTGGCTGCGGCGCCGGCAGGCGGTGGAGCCAGCCATCGGGCATGCCAAGGCCGACCACCGCATGGATCGCTGCTGGCTCAAGGGGTCGATGGGTGATGCGCTGCATGCGCTGAGCTGCGCCCTGGGCTACAACATCCGCTGGCTGACGATCTCGATGCCCATGATCAACGGGCCGACGGCAAGAGCAGCGCAATCACTCGCGCAGCCCCTACGCCGAGTACAAGTGCCGCTGAAACCCCACGAACACCCGCCGCACCTGGTCCGGCCGGCCGAGTTCTGCGAAGGCATCGGCGATCGCGTTGCGGTACTTCAGCTTCAGCAGCGGTGAGAGCTTCTCGGCGTCGAGCTCATCCACGCCCTGCGCCACGTACTGTGCGAGCACGAAGTCGATGAAGGCGCGCTGCTTGTCGGTGAACTCCAGGCCCGTGGCCGCCTTCGCCGCAGCGGCCCCCTTGGCGCGCGTCACCGGGGGCGCCGCGAAGGACACGTAGGCCAGTACATCGAACAGGTCGCTGTTCTCGGCCTCGATGAGCCTCTGCATTTCGGCCAGCGGCTCGCGGCCGAAGCCCTTGTCGGCGAGCCCGGCCAGCAGCTTGCGGCGGGTGTCGGGGTCGCCCCACAGGCGCCGCAGTTCGTCCTCGTCCTTGAAGAACTCGGGCAGGGCACCGAACAGCGACTCCAGGAACTGCGCGGCGGACATCGGCCGCCCGTCCGCGCTCCAGAACGAGGTGGCCGACATGTGCTGGAGCTGGCGCTCCTTGCCATCGGCCAGCCGCACCTTGATCTTGGCGGGCCGCTTCTCCTCGGCCTCGGTCTCGGTCTCGGTTGGCGCAGGCTCGTTCACCTCTGCGGGTAGCGGCTTGCCGTCGGTGGTCAGCACCCGCGGCTCGGGCTCCACCGGCTCGCCGTCCCACTCGGGGTCGCTGAACAGGTGGTGGGCCTTCACGAAGTCGTGGATGGTGAAGTAGTCCTTGCCGTCGTAGAGCCGCATGCCGCGGCCGATGATCTGCTTGAACTCGATCATCGAGTTGATCGGCCGCATCAGCACGATGTGGCGCACGTTGCGCGCGTCCACGCCTGTGGAGAGCTTCTGCGAGGTGGTCAGGACGGTCGGGATGGTCTTCTCGTTGTCCTGGAAGTCGCGCAGGTGCTGCTCGCCCAAAGCGCCATCGTTGGCAGTGACGCGCACGCAGTAGTTCGGGTCGGCCACTGTCTTGCGCTGGTTGATCAGGTCGCGCACGGCCAGCGCATGCAGCTGGGTGGCGCAGAACACGATCGTCTTCTCGCGCGGGTCGATGGCGTCCATGAAGATCTTCACGCGGTAGGCCTCGCGCGACTGGATCTCGATGAGCCGGTTGAAGTCCTTCTCCTCGTAGCGGCGGCCGGCCTCGATGTCGCCCTCCACGATCTCGTCGTCGGGCGTGTAGACGTACTCGTCGAGCGTGGTGGCGATCTGCCGCACCTTGAAGGGCGTGAGGAAGCCGTCGTTGATGCCCTGCTTCAGCGAGTACTGGTACACCGGCTCGCCGAAGTAGGCGTAGGTGTCGGCGTTCAGCGTGCGCTTGGGCGTGGCCGTCAGGCCCAGCTGCACGGCGGCGCTGAAGTAGTCGAGGATGGCGCGCCAGCTGTCTTCGTCGTTGGCCCCGCCGCGGTGGCACTCGTCGATGACGATGAAGTCGAAGAAGTCCGGCGGGTACTCGCCGAAGTAGGGCGCCCCGCCAGGACCGCTCATGAAGGTCTGGAAGATCGTGAAGAAGATGCTGCCGTTCTTCGGCACGCGGCCCTTGCGCCGGATGTCGGCGGGGTCGATGCGCACCAGCGCATCGTCGGCAAAGGCCGAGAAGGCGTTGTAGGCCTGGTCGGCCAGGATGTTGCGATCGGCCAGGAACAGGATGCGCGGCCGGCGCGAAGGTTCGGTGCCCGCGCGCCAGTCGTTCAGGTTCCAGCGGCTGTGGAACAGTTTCCAGGCCAGTTGGAAGGCGATGAAGGTCTTGCCCGTGCCGGTGGCCAGCGTGAGCAGGATGCGGTCGCGCCCGGCGCCGACGGCCTCGAGCACGCGGGCAATGGCGATCTCCTGGTAGTAGCGCCCCTGCCAGGTGCCGCCCTTGTCCTCGAACGGGATGCCGGCAAAGAGCTCGCGCCACACTGCGGCCGCTGCCTCGGCCTGCGTGAAGGTCGCCGCAAAGGTCTGCGCCCACAGCGCCTCGGGGCTGGGGAAGCCCACCACGTCGCCCTCGGCGCCCGTGGCCATGTCGATGCCGTAA
>JBIKLC010000071.1:0-5134 GCA_044360025.1 Rubrivivax sp.
GGTGAACAGGCTGATGTAGCTGAAGAAGCGCTGGTAGCCCGGGTCGCCGTCCATGTAGCCGATGGTGTAGACGTGCACCATCAGGCTCACGAAGGTCACCACGACCATCATCATGGCCGTCAGCCCGTCGACCAGGAAGCCGACCTCCATGACCAGCTTGCCCAGGACCATCCACTCGTACAGGGTGGCGTTGAAGCGGGCGCCGCCCGCCACCTGCGCCAGCACCATGACCGAGCACACGAACGCGATGAACACGCCGAGGATGGTGAAGAAGTGGGCGCCGCGGCGCCCCACCCAGCGGCCGGCCAGGCCGGCGATCAGCGCGCCGGCCAGCGGTGCCAGCGGCACCGTGAGCAGCAGTCCTTGCGAGAGCGTCGAAGCCATCGTCGTCAACCCTTCAGTTCATCCAGCTCTTCGACGTTGATCGACGCGCGGTTCCGGAACAGCACGACCAGGATCGCCAGCCCGATGGCCGACTCGGCCGCGGCCACCGTGAGGATGAAGAACACCATCACCTGCCCGGCCATGCGGTCGGCCTCCAGCGGCAGGTAGTGCGAGAAGGCGATGAAGTTCAGGTTGACGGCCAGCAGCATCAGCTCGATGGCCATCAGCAGCACGATCAGGTTGCGGCGGTTCAGGAAGATCCCCACCACCGACAGCGCGAACAGGATGCCGCCAAGGCTGAGGAAGTGGCCGAGCGTGAGCGAGCCCATCACGCGCCCCCTTCCTGCCGGGGCGGCGAGGGCTGCTCGACCGTCGGGGCGATCTTCACCAGGCGCACCCGGTCGGCCTTCTTCGCGCGCACCTGCTCGGACGGATCCATGTGCTTGCTGTCCTTGCGCTCGCGCAGCGTCAGCGCGATGGCGGCGATGATGGCCACCAGCAGCAGCACGGCGGCCAGCTGCAGCGGGTACAGGTAGTCGGTGTAGATCTCGATGCCCAGCAGCTTGGTGTTGCCCACCTCGACCTCGCGCGCGCTCGGTGCCGGCGCCCCGCCCCGGAAGCCGCGCATCAGCACCAGCGCCATCTGCAGCGCGATCAGCGCACCCACGAAGCCCGCCACCGGCAGGTGCTTATAGAAGCCCTCCCGGAAGGCGTCGGAGTTGATGTCCAGCATCATCACGACGAACAGGAACAGCACCATCACCGCGCCCACGTACACCAGCACCAGCGCGATGGCCAGGAACTCGGCGCGCAGCAGCATCCACAGGCAGCTGGCGCTGAAGAACGCGAGCACCAGGTACAGCGCCGCGTGCACCGTGCTTCGCGCGGTAATGACCCGGAATCCCGCGAACAGCAGGACCGCCGAGAAGACGTAGAAGAGGGCTGTGATCGAGTTCATCTTGTTGCGGGCTGCGGCAACCGGTGGCGCCGCCGGTGCCGGGTTCAGCGGTACCTGGCGTCGGCCGCGCGCGCCGCGGCGATCTCTTTCTCGTAGCGGTCGCCCACCGCGAGCAGCATGTCCTTGGTGAAGTACAGGTCGCCGCGCTTCTCGCCGTGGTACTCAAAGTGGTGTGTCTCGACGATGCTGTCCACCGGGCAGCTTTCCTCGCAGAAGCCGCAGAAGATGCACTTCGTGAGGTCGATGTCGTAGCGCTTGGTGCGGCGCGTGCCGTCGGCACGGACCTCGCTCTCGATGGTGATGGCCATCGCCGGGCACACGGCCTCGCAGAGCTTGCAGGCGATGCAGCGCTCCTCGCCGTTGTCGTAGCGGCGCAGCGCGTGCAGGCCGCGGAAGCGCGGGCTCTGCGGCGTCTTCTCTTCCGGGAACTGGACCGTGATCGTCGGCGACAGGAAGTGCTTGCCGGTGATCTTCAGGCCCTTGAACAGCTCGGCCAGCATCAGGCTGGACAGCACGTCCTTGACCGCAGCGAGGGTGCTCATCGCGGCGTCTCCATCACAGGGGCTTGAACACGTTGAACGGGGTCTGCATCCACAGGCCGACGACGACCAGCCAGATCAGCGTGATTGGGATGAACACCTTCCAGCCCAGGCGCATGATCTGGTCGTAGCGGAAGCGCGGGAACGTGGCGCGCACCCAGAGGAACATCGTCACCACGACGAAGATCTTGGCCGCCAGCCAGAACCAGCCGTCGGGCAGGAAGCCGACCGGCGACGACCAGCCGCCCAGGAACAGCAGCACGGTCATCGTGCTGACGAGGATCATGTTCGCGTACTCGGCCAGGAAGAACATCGCGAACGACATGCCCGAGTACTCGATCATGTGGCCGGCGACGATCTCGCTCTCGCCCTCGACCACGTCGAAGGGGTGGCGGTTGGTCTCCGCCAGGCCGGCGATGAAGAAGATCACGAAGATGGGCAGCAGCGGCAGCCAGTTCCAGCTGAGGAACGTGAGGCCCATGTCGGCGAAGTGGCCGCGCTGCTGCTGCGCGACGATGTCCGACAAGTTCATGCTCGCCGAGACCATCAGCACCACGACCAGGCAAAAACCCATCGCGATCTCGTAGCTCACCATCTGCGCGCTGGCGCGCAGCGCGCCCAGGAAGGCGTACTTCGAGTTGCTGGCCCAGCCGGCGATGATGACGCCGTAGACCTCCAGGCTCGTGATCGCCATCAGGAACAGCAGCCCGGCGTTGATGTCGGCCAGCGCCAGCTCGGGCCCGAACGGGATCACCGCCCAGGCCGCCAGCGCCGGCATGATCGTCATGATGGGACCGAGGAAGAACAGCGGCTTGTTGGCCGCCGTCGGGCGCACGATCTCCTTGAAGATCAGCTTGACCGCATCGGCGATGGGCGTGAGCAGGCCATAGGGCCCGACGCGATTGGGGCCAGGGCGGATCTGGCTCCAGCCGATGGCCTTGCGCTCCCACAGCGTGAGGTAGGCGACGCAGCCCATCAGCGGCAGCACCACGGCCACGATCTTGATCAACGTCCAGATCACGAGCCACAGCGTGGGGCCCAGGGCCGCGTTGGCGGCGGTGTGCAGGGGCTCGAACATCAGGCTTTCTCGACGCTGAGGGGGCCGAACATCGCACCGAGCGCGGCCGTGGCCGGGTGGCCGGCTGACACGCGCACCGCCGTGGAGGCGAGCGAGTCGTCACGGCGGGCGGCGAGCACGGCATGGCCCTGCCCCTGCGTGATGCGCACGCGGTCGCCGTCGGCCAGGTCCAGCTGCGCCCACAGCGCCGGCGGGATGCCGGCCACCGGCTCGCGCGCGTCGGCGGTGAGCTGCAGAGACGTCGCGCGCCGCACGATCATGTCGGTGGCGTAGATCGGCACGTCGGCAATGCGCTCCAGCCCGGCAGGCGCCGCGCCCAGGGCCGCCGGCGCAGGCTGGGCGGTCGTGCCGTTGTCCAGCCGCGCGGCCAGCGTGGCCACGTCGCCCAGCGCCTCGGCACGGACGGCCTCTACGCTGTCGTGCCCGAAGCCCGGCAGGCCCAGCAGGTTGCCCAACACGCGCAGGATCTTCCAGCCCGGGCGCGTCTCGGCCAAGGGCTTGACGACGCCGTGGAAGGCCTGCAGCCGGCCCTCTGCGTTGACGAAGCTGCCGCCGGTCTCGGTGAAGGGCGCCGTCGGCAGCAAAACGTCGGCGGCCTGGCCCAGCGGGCTGTCGGGGCCATCGAAGAAGGCCGTCATCGCCACCACCAGGCCCGACTGCGCCAGCGCGGACGCGGTGGCCGCGGCATCGGCGCCGTCGAGTTGCGGCTCGGTGTGCAGCAGCAGCAGCGCCTTCATGGGCTGCGTCAGCATCTGCGCAGCGTTCAGGCCTCCAGGGCCGGGCTGCGCACCCACGAGCTGCGCGCCCACGGCATTGCCGCCGTCGCCCAGGTAGCCCACGGTGGCGCCGGTCTGCGCGGCGATCCAGTACGCCACGGCCAGCAACTGCGCGGCCTGCGGGTGCTGGGCCGCGGCCTGCCCCAGCAGCAGCGCCTTCTGCGAACCGCCGGCCAGCAGCTCGGCCACGGCCTGCGCGTGCGGGCCGGGGTCGGCCGGCAGCGGCGCCGGCACGCCGGCCAGCGGCGCCACGGCGGCGGCGACGTCGGCCAGCTGCTGCAGCCACTGCGAGGGCGCGGCGGTCAGCGTGGCCGCCAGCGGCATCGCCCAATCGTCGTGCACCGCGTTCAGGCTGGCGATGCGCGCGCCGCGGCGTGCGGCCTGGCGCAGGCGCTGCGCCAGCAGCGGGTGGTCCTTGCGCAGGAAGCTGCCGACGACGAAGGCGCGGTCCAGCGTGGCCAGGCTGGCGATCGGGCGGCCCAGCCAACGCGCCCGGCCCGGCGCCGCGGCGTTGGAGAAGTCGGCGTGGCGCAGGCGGTGGTCCACGCTCTCGCTGCCGAAGCCACGCACCAGCTTCGCCAGCAGGTGCAGCTCCTCGACGGTGCTGCCCGGGTGGGCCAGCGCGCCGACGTGCGAGGTGCCGAACTCGGCCTTCACGCGCTTCAGGCCATCGGCCACGTATTGCAGCGCGGTGGTCCAGTCCACGGCCTGCCACTGCCCGCCCTGCTTGATCATCGGCTGACGCAGGCGCGACGGCGCGTTCAGCGCCTCGTAGCTGAAGCGGTCTCGGTCAGCGATCCAGCACTCGTTGACGTCCTCGTTCTCCAGCGGCACCACGCGCATCACGGCGCCGGCCTTGACCTGGACGATGAGGTTGGCGCCGGTGCTGTCGTGCGGGCTCACGCTCTTGCGGCGGCTGAGCTCCCAGGTGCGCGCGCTGTAGCGGAAGGGCTTGCTCGTGAGCGCCCCGACCGGGCAGACGTCGATCATGTTGCCCGAGAGCTCGCTGTCGACGGTGCGGTCCTCGACGGTGGTGATCTCGCTGTGCTCGCCGCGGTGGATCATGCCCAGCTCCATCACCCCGGCCACCTCCTGGCCGAAGCGCACGCAGCGCGTGCAGTGGATGCAGCGGGACATCTCCTCCATGCTGATCAGCGGGCCGACATCCTTGTGCGGCACGACGCGCTTCTCTTCGGCGTAGCGGCTGGCGCTGCCGCCGTAGCCCACGGCCAGGTCCTGCAGCTGGCACTCGCCGCCCTGGTCGCAGATGGGGCAGTCCAGCGGGTGGTTGATGAGCAGGAACTCCATCACCGACTGCTGCGCCTTGACCGCCTTGTCGGACTTCGTGCGCACCACCATGCCGTTGGTCACCGGCGTGGCGCAGGCCGGCATGGGCTTG
>JBIKLC010000047.1:0-15267 GCA_044360025.1 Rubrivivax sp.
ACGCAGGGCATCCTGCAGGCTCACGATGCCAAGAGGCTCGTTCTCGGGGCCGGAGAGTCGGACTTCCGGGGCCATGATTTCCCGGTTCAGGCGGTGCTTGCGTTCCTCGCGCTGGCGGCGATCGCGAAATTCAGTAGCGATGGTTGCTTCCTTTGGATGTCAATCAATGTTTGTGTGCGATGTCGTCTTGAATGCGCGCAATGAACGCTTCGACCGACATCACGCCGAGGTCCTGGTTGCCCCGGGCTCGGACGGCAGCCCCGCCTGCAGCCTTTTCCTTGTCGCCTACGACCAGGATGTACGGCAGCTTCTGGAGAGCGTGCTCGCGGATTTTATACGTAATTTTCTCGTTTCGGAGGTCCAACTCGACCCTAAGCCCTTGATTTTGCAGCGTTTTGGCCACTTCCCGGGCGTAATCGGCCTGGGCATCGGTGATGTTGAGGACCGCCACCTGCACCGGCGCCAGCCAGGCGGGCAGCGCGCCCGCGTGTTGCTCGATCAGGATGCCGATGAATCGCTCCATGCTGCCGACGATGGCGCGATGGAGCATGACCGGGCGATGGCGCGCCCCGTCCTCGCCCACAAACTCGGCGCCCAAGCGCTCGGGCATCGAGAAATCGACCTGGATGGTGCCGCACTGCCACTGGCGGCCGATCGCGTCCTTCAGGGTGTATTCGACCTTGGGACCGTAGAAGGCGCCGTCACCCGGCGCGATCACGAATTCGCAGTCGGAGGCGCGCAGGCTTTCCATCAGGGCGTTTTCGGCGCGGTCCCAGCTCTCATCGGAGCCGATGCGCTTTTCGGGCCGGGTGGCGATCTTGTAGATGATGTCGGTAAAACCGAAGTCCTTGTACACCTTTTGGAGTAAGGCGGTATAGGCCGTGCACTCGGCCAGGATCTGGTCCTCGGTGCAGAAGATGTGGCCGTCGTCCTGGGTGAAGCCGCGCACCCGCATGATCCCGTGCAGACCGCCGGTGGGTTCGTTGCGGTGGCACTGGCCGAATTCGCCATAGCGCAGGGGCAGGTCGCGGTAGCTCTTGACGCCCTGCTTGAAGATCAGGATGTGGCCCGGGCAGTTCATCGGCTTGAGCGCGTAGTCGCGCTTTTCCGACTCGGTCGTGAACATGTTGTCGCGGTACTTGTCCCAGTGGCCCGTCTTCTCCCAGAGGGCCCGGTCGAGGATCTGGGGGCCCTTGACCTCCTGGTAGCCGTTGTCGCGGTAGACGCGGCGCATGGTCTGCTCCACCTCCTGCCACACCGTCCAGCCCTTCGGGTGCCAGAACACCGTGCCGGGGCTGTGCTCGTCGAGGTGGAACAGGTCGAGCTCGCGGCCCAGGCGCCGGTGGTCGCGCTTCTCGGCTTCCTCGAGCATGCGCAGGTAGGCCTGCAGCTCGTCTTTCGTCGCCCAGGCCGTGCCGTAGATGCGCTGCAGCTGCTCGTTGGCTTGGTCGCCACGCCAGTAGGCGCCGGCCACCTTCATGAGCTTGAAGTGCTTCAGGCGACCCGTGCTGGGCACGTGCGGGCCGCGGCAGAGGTCCTCGAAGCCGCCCTCGCGGTACAGGCTCACGTCCTCGCCGGCCGGGATGCTGCCGATGATCTCGGCCTTGTAGTGCTCGCCCTGGGCCTTGAAGTGCTGAACCGCCTCGTCGCGCGGCAGCACTCGGCGCACCACGGGCTCGTTCTTCGCAGCCAGCTCGCCCATGCGCTTCTCGATGGCGGCCAGGTCCTCGGGCGTGAAGGGGCGCTTGCAGGCGAAGTCGTAGTAGAAGCCGTTGTCGACGACCGGGCCGATGGTCACCTGCGCCTCGGGGAACAGCTCCTTCACGGCATAGGCCAGCAGGTGCGCCGTGCTGTGGCGGATGATCTCGAGGCCGTCGGGGTCCTTGTCGGTGACGATGGCCAGCGCCGCGTCGGCCTCGAGGCGGTGGCTGAGGTCGACGAGCCGGCCGTCGACTTTGCCGGCTAGCGCCGCCTTGGCCAGGCCCGGGCCGATGCTGGCGGCCACCTCGCCCACCGTGAGGGGGCCGGGGTACTCGCGGCGGGCGCCGTCGGGGAGCGTGATCTGGAGCATGGGGTGTCCTTGAAGGGCATGAAAAAAGCGCGGGATCGCCGCGCTTCGTTCGAGGGGTAGAGGGTGTCGGACGCGCGCGGAAGTGCCGGCTTCAGCAGCCGGTGGCCTTGCAGCCCGTAGTCCGCGGTGTCATAACCGTCGCGCCTTTCCTTGCCCTTGTTGGATGACTGAGAAATTTCAATTCTAGCGGGGCACGAAGGGTGAGGTCACGGCACCAGGTCGGCCCCACCAGGCGAACGGCCAGGCGCCGACGCGGGCGCCCAGCAGGTGCGCGGTCTGCACAGCGCGCGCGCCCCAGGGTTCTCGCAGATCGCCAGCGCCGCTGCGCGCATCAGCGCTTGCCCTGCAGCCTGGCGAAGGCCTCGGCCATCGCGCTGCCACCGGCCGGCTCGGCGCCGCGTGCGCGCGGCTGCTCGGCGCGGCCGGCCGGGCGGAAGCGGTTGTCGCCGGCTGCGCGGCCCGGGGCGGTGGGCGCGTCGATCTTCATCGTCAGCGCGATGCGCTTGCGCGCCAGGTCCACCTCCACCACCCGCACCTTCACGACCTGACCCGTGCGGACCACCTCGCGCGCGTCGGCGACGAACTTGTTCGCCAGCTGGCTCACGTGAACCAGGCCGTCCTGGTGCACGCCCAGGTCGACGAAGGCGCCGAACTGCGCCACGTTGCTGACCGTGCCCTCCAGCACCATGCCGGGCTGCAGGTCCTTGATGTCGGACACGCCCTCGTTGAAGCGCGCCACCACGAAGTCGGGGCGCGGGTCGCGGCCGGGCTTCTCGAGCTCGGCGAGGATGTCGCGCACGGTGATGGCGCCGAAGCGCTCGTCGGCAAAGGTCTCGGGGCGCAGCGTCTTCAGCACGTCGGCCTTGCCCATCAGCTCGTGGACCGGGCGCCGCGCGGCCGCGAGCAGCTTCTCGACCACGGGGTAGGTCTCTGGGTGCACGCCGGTCATGTCCAGCGGGTTGTCGCCGTCGCGGATGCGCAGGAAGCCCGCCGCCTGCTCGAAGGTCTTGGGCCCCAGACCGGTCACCTCCAGCAGCTGGCGGCGGTTGGCGAAGGCGCCGTGCGCGTCGCGCCAGCGCACGATGCCGGCCGCCACCGCCGGGCTCAGGCCCGACACGCGCGCCAGCAGCGGCGCACTGGCGGTGTTGAGGTCCACGCCCACCTTGTTGACGCAGTCCTCGACCACGGCCTCCAGCGTGCGCGCCAGGCCGCTCTGGTCGACGTCGTGCTGGTACTGGCCCACGCCGATGCTCTTGGGGTCGATCTTCACGAGCTCGGCCAGCGGGTCCTGCAGCCGCCGCGCGATGCTGACGGCGCCGCGCAGGCTCACGTCCAGCTCCGGCAGCTCGCGGCTGGCGACCTCGCTGGCGCTGTACACCGAGGCGCCGGCCTCGCTGACCACCACCTTCTGCAGCTTCAGGTCGGGCGCCAGCCGCGCGATGCGGGCGAGGAGGTCGGCGGCGAGCTGGTCGGTCTCGCGGCTGGCGGTGCCGTTGCCGATGGCGATGAGGTTCACGCCGTGCGTGGCCACGAGGCGGCCCAGGGCGTGCAAAGAGCCCTCCCAGTCGCGGCGCGGCTCGTGCGGGAACACGGTGTCGGTGGCCAGCACCTTGCCGGTGTCGCTGACCACGGCCACCTTGACGCCGGTGCGGATGCCCGGGTCCAGGCCCATCACCACCTTCTTGCCGGCGGGGGCGGCCAGCAGCAGGTCGCGCAGGTTGTCGGCGAAGACCTTGATCGCCACGGCCTCGGCCTGCTCGCGCAGGCGTGCGAACAGGTCGCGCTCCAGGCTCAGGCTGAGCTTGACCTTCCAGGTCCAGGCCACGCACTTGCGGATCAGCTCGTCGGCCCGGCGGCCCTGGTGGCTCCAGCCCAGGTGGCGGGCGATGCGGCCCTCGGCCATGGACACCGCCGGTGTCCCCTTCTGGGACGCGGGCGTGCCGGGCACCGCCTCTTCGTCCAGCACCAGCTTCGCGTCCAGCCACTCCTGGCTGCGGCCGCGGAACACCGCCAGCGCGCGGTGGCTGGGCACGGTGCGGATGGGCTCGGCGTAGTCGAAGTAGTCGCGGAACTTGGCGGCGTCGGCGTGGTTGCCGTCCTTGCCGTCGACGAGCCGGCTCTGGAACAGGCCCTCGCTCCACAGCCAGTCGCGCAGCGTGCCGACGAGCGCGGCGTCCTCGGCCCAGCGCTCGGAGAGGATGTCGCGCACGCCGTCGAGCACGGCCGGCGCATCGGCGAAGCCGCCGTCGGCGTTGACGAAGGCCGCGGCCTCGGCCAGGGGCTCCAGCGTGGGGTCGGCGAACAGCCGGTCGGCCAGCGGCTCCAGGCCCGCCTCACGGGCGATCATGCCCTTGGTGCGGCGCTTGGGCTTGTAGGGCAGGTAGAGGTCTTCGAGCTCCTGCTTGGTGGGCGCGGCCTCGATGGCGGCGCGCAACTCGGGCGTCAGCTTGCCCTGCTCGCCGATGCTCCTCAGCACCGCGTCGCGGCGCTCCGACAGCTCGCGCAGGTAGACCAGCCGCACCTCCAGCTCGCGCAGCTGGATGTCGTCGAGGCCGTCGGTGGCCTCCTTGCGGTAACGGGCGACGAAGGGGACGGTGGCGCCGCCGTCGAGCAGCTCGATGGCGGTGGCCACTTGCGCCGGCCGGACCTTCAGTTCGGCGGCGATCTGCAGGGCAATCGGATCCAAGGGACAGGGGGCTGAAAACGCGAAGCCGCGCAGTGTACGGGGGGCTTCGACAGGCTCAGCCCGACCGGACCTGGCCGAGCCAGTCGGCCGCGCCCTCGCCCGCCGCGCGGCCCGTGGCGAAGCAGGCGGTGAGCAGGTAGCCGCCGGTCGGGGCCTCCCAGTCGAGCATCTCGCCGGCGCAGAACACGCCCGGCCGGACCTCCAGCATGAAGCGGCCGTCCAGCGCGTCGAAGGCCACGCCGCCGGCGCTGCTGATGGCCTCGTCGATGGGCCGGGCCGCCGTCACCGTGACGGGCAACGACTTCACCAGACGTGCCAGGTGCGCCAGGTCGTGCCGCGCGGCAGGCTCTTGGCGCATCACCACCTCCCACAGCAGCGCTGCCTTGGCCACGCCGAGGTTCAGGCGCGACTGCAGGTGCGAGCCCAGCGAGCGGCTGCCGCGCGGGTGGGCCACCTCGCGCGCCACCCAGGCGGCGTCGCGGTCGGGCAGCAGGTCGAGCACGAAGGTGGCGTTACCGTCGCGCGCCAGGGCGTCGCGCAGCCAGGCCGATGCGGCGTAGACCAGGCTGCCTTCCACGCCGCCGGCCGTCAGCACCATCTCGCCGCGCTGCTCGAAGCCTTCGAAGCGCAGCAGCACGCCCTTCAGCGGCGCGCCGGCGTGCTCGCGCCGCAGCTTGTCGCTCCAGGCCACGTCGAAGCCGCAGTTGCTGGGCTGCAGCGGCGCCAGCGCCACGCCGGCGTCGCGCAGCCAGGGCCACCAGGCGCCGTCGGAGCCCAGGCGCTGCCAGCTCGCGCCGCCCAGCGCCAGCACGGTGGCGCGCGGCCGCCGCGCCACGGCGCCCTGCGGCGTCTCGAAGTGCAGCGCGCCGTCGTCGGCCCAGCCCTGCCAGCGGTGGCGCATGTGGAACTGCACGCCCTGCCCGCGCAGCCGGTGCAGCCAGGCGCGCAGCAGCGGTGCGGCCTTCAGGTCGCGCGGGAAGACGCGGCCGCTGCTGCCCACGAAGGTCTCCACGCCCAGCGCCGCGGACCAGTCGCGCAGCGCCTGGGCCGGGAAAGCGTCGAGGGCCGCCTGCAGGGCCGGCGTGCGCCCCCCGGCACCGCAGCGGTAGCGCGTGACGAAGCGAGCGGCTTCTTCGCCGTGCGTGAGGTTCAGGCCGCCTTTGCCGGCGAGCAGGAACTTGCGGCCGGCCGAGGGCATGCCGTCGAAGACGTGCACGGCGTGGCCGCGCACGGCCAGGGACTCGGCCGCCATCAGGCCGGCGGGGCCGGCGCCGACGACGGCGACATCGATGGGGAGCGCTTGCATGGCGGCGCGACTGTACGGTGCGGCGGAATCACGGCGCCTGCCGCGAAGACCCCGACAATGCGGCCCGATGGATTCGACGTTCGCGGTCGTGATCGCCGGCGCGGTGGCGGCCGGCTTCGTGCAGGGGCTGTCGGGCTTCGCCTTCGGCCTGGTGGCCACCTCGATCTGGGCCTGGTGGCTGCCGCCGCAGATGGTGGCGCCGCTGTCGGTGTTCGGCGCGCTCGTCGGCCAACTCATCGCCGCAGCCACCGTGCGGCGTGGCCTGCACTGGCCGCGGCTGTGGCCGCTGCTGGCCGGCGGCCTGGCCGGCATCCCGCTGGGCCTGCTGCTGCTGCCGCGGCTGGACGGCCCGAGCTTCCAACTCGCCGTGGGCCTGCTGCTGGCGCTGTGGTGCCCCGTGATGCTGTTCTCGGGCCGCATCCCGCGGCTGCAGCGCGGCGGCCGCGTTGCCGACGGTGCGGCCGGCCTGCTGGGCGGCCTCACGGGCGCGGTGGCCGGCTTCGCCGGGCCCATCCCCACGCTGTGGGCCACGCTGCGCGGCTGGGATCGCGATGCGCTGCGCGCGGTGGTGCAGAACTTCAACCTCGCGATGCTGGTCGTGACGCTGGCGGCCTACGCGGCCAGCGGGCTGATCACGCGGGCGATGGCGCCGTTGCTGCCCTGGGTGGCCGGCGCCGTGCTGCTGCCCGTGCTGCTGGGCGCGCGCGTGTACGCCGGGCTCGCCACCGAGACCTTCAAGCGCGTGGTGCTGGCGCTGCTGGCGCTCACCGGCGCGGCGCTGCTCGTGCGCGCGCTGCCGCCGCTGCTGGCTCGCCTGGGCTAAGCGCCGACGCGCCGGCAAAGGCCCGGCCGGTTCCCGGACTCGCGCGCGTCCTCTAATCTCCGGCCTCTGCCCTTTCGAGGAATCCCCATGAGCACGATGACCGACCGCCAGCGCGAGCGCCTGGCCGAAGACCTGCGCAACGTGATCCACGACGCCGAGGAGCTGCTCAAGCTGACGGCCCAGGACGCGGGCGACGAAGCCGCGGCGCTGCGCGACCGCGTGCGCTCGCGGCTGCTCGACGCCAAGGACAGCCTGCTGCAGCTGCAGGAGGGCGCGGTCGAGCGCGCCAAGGAAGCCGGCCGCAAGGCCGACGACTACGTGCACGACCACCCCTGGCAGGCCATCGGCATCGCCGGCGCGGTGGGCGTCGTCGTGGGCCTGCTGATCGGCCGGCGCTGAGCACGGCCGTGGGCGGCCCCGGCCTGCTCGACCGGATCAGGCGCCTCGGCGGCAGCGGGCTTGAGTGGGCCGAGCTGCGCCTGGCGCTGCTGGCCAACGGCCTGGCTTTCGAGAAGCTGCGTCTGGTCGACGCCCTGGCCTGGCTGTCCGCCACCCTGGTGAGCGCCACCGTGGGCGTGCTGCTGCTGGTGGCCCTGGCGCTGCTGCTGGTGGACGAGGCCTGGCGGCTGCCGTTGCTGGGGCTGCTGGCGCTGGGCTTCCTGGGCGGGGCCGCCTGGGCCTGGCGCACGGCGCTGGACCGGCTGCAGGGCGGCGAGCCGCCGTTCGCCGCGCTGCGCGAGGAACTGGCCCGCGACCGCGCCGCCCTGATGCCGGCGGACGACGAGGCCCGCCGATGAGCGCGCCGGGCCGCCCCCAAGCGCTCATCCCGCAGTGCGCAGCACGGAGGGTAGTCCAGTGAGCGCCCTGAGTCGGCGCCGCCGGGCCCTGCAGCTGGAACGCGAGGAGCTGCGACTGCGCTGCGCCGCGCAGCGCAGCGCCTGGGCGCGCCAGGGCGTGGGCGCCCTGCCCGGCGGCGAATTCGCCGATCGCGCCGTGCTCGGCATGCGCCTGGCGTCGCGCTGGGTGCGCGCCCACCCGGCGCTCGCGGCCACCGCGGCGGCGGCGGGCCTGCTGCTGCTGCGCCCGCGGCGCGTGCTCGGCTGGGCCGGCACGCTGGTCACGCTGTGGTCGCTGTGGCAGCGCGCGCAGCCGCTGATGGCGGCGCTGCGGCCGCCGCCACGGCGCTGATGCGGGCCGGACTCGGCCCGGGCCGACCCCCGGTGCTCAGCCGCCGCGCAGCTGCCGGCGCAGCTCGGCGCCGATCTCGGGCTTGGCCGCGAAGGGGTCGGTCGGGTTGCGCGGCGTGACGATGTCCTCCAGCCGTACCTGCACGCCGCCCAGCGCATGCGGGTGGCTGTAGACGTAGAAGCGGCTCTCGTCGCAGGCCTCGAACACCGACTGCACCACCTGCGCCGCCGTCACCTTGCCGCTGCCGACGGCCTTGTCGCTCATGGCCTGCGCAATGAGCTGGCTCTTCGTGGGCCGCGCCGCGGGCATGTCGGCCGGGCGGTTGCGGTGGCTGCGGCTGATGCCGGTGGGCACGAAGTAGGGGCACAGCACGTGGGCGTGCACCTGGTCCGTCACCAGGGCCAGGTCCTGGTAGAGGTCCTGGTAGAGGGTCTCGCTCATCGACACCACGGCGTGCTTGCTGACGTTGTAGACGCCCATGTTGGGCGCGTTCAGCAGGCCGGCCATGCTGGCGGTGTTGACGATGTGGCCCTGCCAGGCCGGGTCGCGGGCAGCGGCCTCCAGCATGGCCGGCGTGAACACGCGCACGCCGTGCGCCACGCCCATGAGGTTGACGCCGATCACCCACTCCCAGTCGGCCGCGGTGTGCTCCCAGATCAGCCCGCCCGCGCCCACGCCGGCGTTGTTGAACACGAAGCTGGGCACGCCGAAGCGCGAGAAGGTGGCCTCGGCCAGGGCCTCCACCTCGGCGGCCTTGGACACGTCCAGCCGGAAGGGCAGCACCTCGGCACCGAGGGCCTCGATCTGGCCCTGCGCGGCGGCCAGCGCATCGGCCTGCACGTCGGCCATCACGACCTTCATGCCGCGCTGCGCGGCCTGCTTGCTGGCCTCGAAACCGAAGCCGCTGGCGGCGCCGGTGATGACGGCGATGCCGCCGGCTCGGAGAGTCATGGTTGCTCCTGTTCGCGAGGCCTGAGCATCTCGCAGTGGGGGATGTCGTCTTCCAGGTAGTCGGCGCCCGTGCGCTCGAAGCCGAAGGCGGCGTAGAAGCGCTCGAGGTGCGACTGCGCGCTGATGCGGATGCCCTGGCCCGGCCAGGCCGCGGCGCAGCGCGCCACGCCCTCGGCCACCAGCCGCCGGCCCAGGCCGGTGCCGCGGGACTCGGGGCTGGTGATCACGCGCCCGATGGACGGCTCGGCGTACTTCACGCCGGGGTCCACCACGCGCAGGTAGGCCTGCAGCGCGCCCTGGGCATCGCGCCCCAGCAGGTGCCAGGCCTGCCGGTCGAGGCCGTCGGGGTCGAGGTAGGGCCCCTGCTCGAGCACGAACACGCGGCAGCGCAGCGCCAGCGCGTCGTAGAGGTTGTCCACGCCGAGCCCGCCAAAGCGCGACCAGGTCCAGTCCGGCGCCATGGCCCGCTCACACCAGCCGGACCACCTGCTTGCCGAAGTTGCGCCCCTTCAGCAGCCCCAGGAAGGCCTCCGGTGCGGCCTCCAGGCCTTGCGCCACCGTCTCGCGGTACTTGATGCGACCCTCGGCCACGCCGGCGCCCAGCTCCTTCAGCGCCGCGGGCCACAGGGCCATGTGCTCGCTGACGATGAAGCCCTGCAGCTTCAGCCGCTGCGTCAGCAGCAGCCGCGCGTTGGTGATGGCCAGCGGCTGCCCCTCGTAGCCCGAGATCAGGCCGCACAGCGCCACGCGGCCGAAGGCGTTCATGCGGCTGAGGATGACGTCGAGGATCACGCCGCCCACGTTCTCGAAGTTGCCGTCGATGCCCTTGGGCGCGGCCGCGTCCAGTGCCGCGCCCAGCGAGGCGGCGTCGCGGTGCGCACGGTGGTCGATGCAGGCGTCGAAGCCGAGCTCGTCGACCACGTAGGCGCACTTCTCGGAACCGCCGGCGATGCCCACCACGCGGCAGCCCCGGGCCTTGGCCAGCTGGCCGACCACGCCGCCCACGGCGCCGCTGGCGGCGCTGACGACGACCGTCTCGCCCGCCTTGGGCTCGATGATCATGTTCAGGCCCACCCAGGCCGTGACGCCGGGCATGCCCACGGCACCCAGGTAGGCCGACAGCGGCACGCGGCCGGCATCGACCTTGCGCACCATGCCGGGCAGCCGCGCATCGAGCACGGCCTGCTCCTGCCAGCCGCCCATGCACACGACGCTGTCGCCGGGCGCGAAGCCCTCGTGGCGCGACTCGGCCACCACGCCCACCGTGCCGCCGACCATGACCTCGCCGATGCCGACGGGCGCGGCGTAGCTCTTGGCGTCGTTCATGCGCATGCGCATGTAGGGGTCGAGGCTGAGGAAGTGCACCTGCACGCGCACGTGGCCCTCGGGCACGGCGGGCGTCTCGGTGCTCTCGAGGCGGAAGTGCTCGAGGCCGGCTTCGCCCTGGGGTCGGGCGGCCAGCACGATGCGGCGGTGGGTGCTCATGGGGTGTCGTCTCCGGTGTCGGGGTTTCGTTGCAGCGCCTTGGACGCGCGGCCCTTGGTGGGCAGCGCGCGCAGGAACTTGAAGGTGGCGGTGGCGTGGGCGCAGAGGTGCTGGTCTTCGTCGTACACGTGGCCCTCGGTGAAGGCCATCGTGGTGGTGCGGTGCAGCAGGTGCCCCACGGCGCGCAGCCGGCCCTCGGCGGCGCGCAGGAAGCTGGTCTTCATCTCGACGGTCACGACGCCCGGCGCCGTCGCCGGATCCACCGAGTGGGCGCTGCGCGCCGCGTGGGCCATGGCCACGTCGAGCATCGTCATCAGCACGCCGCCGTGGGCCACCTCCCAGCTGTTGAGGTGGGCCTCGGCGAGGTCCACCTGCAGCTCGGCGCGGCCGCCGCCGAAATGCCAGGGCTCGAGGCCCAGCTCCTCGACGAAAGGGATGCGCAGCGGAAAGGCCAGAGGGCCTGGGGTGTTCTGCATGGGGCCCTCAGCCGCCTCGGCGGCAGCCCAGGCCGGCGTCCGCGTGCAGCACGAACAGGCCCAGGCACAACGCAAACAGGCCGCCGTAGATCAGCACCCCGATCAGCTTGTCGAGCGCGTCGTTGCTCATGGCGGCCATCGCGGCGCGGGCTGGCGTGGCCAAGCTCAATGCACCTCGAAGATGCCCGCCGCACCCATGCCGCCTCCCACGCACATGGTGATGCACACCCGCTTGGCCCCGCGGCGCTTGCCCTCGATCAGCGCGTGTCCCGTGAGCCGCTGGCCGCTCACGCCGTAGGGATGACCGAGCGCGATGGCGCCGCCGTTAACGTTGAGGCGGTCCATCGGGATGCCGATGCGGTCGGCGCAGTACAGCACTTGCACGGCGAAGGCCTCGTTGAGCTCCCACAGGTCGATGTCGGCCACGGTCAGGCCCAGCCGCTTGAGCAGCTTGGGCACGGCGAAGACCGGACCGATACCCATTTCATCGGGTTCGCAACCGGCCACGGCAAAGCCTAGGAAGCGGCCCAGCGGCTTGAGGCCCTTCTGCTGCGCGTAGACCTCGCTCACCACCACGCAGGCGCCGGCCCCGTCGGAGTACTGGCTGGCGTTGCCCGCCGTCACCACGCCACCGGGCACGGCCGAGCGGATGCCCTGCACGACCTCGAAGGTGGTGCCCGGGCGCAGGCCCTCGTCGGCGCTGACGGTGACCTCCTTGCTGCGCAGGCCCATCACCGCGTCGGCCACGCCGGCCGTCACCGTCACGGGCACGATCTCGTCCTTGAAGCGGCCCTGCTCCTGCGCCGCGCAGGCCTTCTGCTGGCTCTCGGCGCCGAAGCGGTCCATGCGCTCCTTGGCCACGTTGTAGCGCTTGGCCACCTGCTCGGCCGTCTGCAGCATCGGCCAGTAGATCTCGGGCTTGTGCTCCTTGAGCCAGCTGTCCTGGAACATGTGCATGTTCATCTCCTGCTGCACGCAGGAGATGCTCTCGACGCCGCCGGCCACGTACACGTCACCCTCGCCGGCGATGATGCGCTGCGCGGCCAGCGCGATGGTCTGCAGGCCGCTGGAGCAGAAGCGGTTGACGGTGACGCCGCTGACGGTGATGGGCAGCCCGGCGCGCAGTGCCACCTGGCGCGCGATGTTCCAGCCGGTGGCGCCCTCGGGGTTGGCGCAGCCCATCAGCACGTCGTCCACCGCGCTAGGGTCGATGCCGGCACGCTCGACGGCAGCCTGCACGGCAAACCCGCCCAGCGTGGCGCCATGCGTCATGTTGAAGGCGCCCTTCCAGCTCTTGGCCAGGGGCGTGCGGGCGGTCGAGACGATGACGGCGGATGTCATGGTGCGGCTCCTCGTTCGTGCGGGGTCGGGTGAGGCGGGTCAGGTGAACGAGCGGCCTTCGGCGGCCAGTCGGGCCAGCAGCGGCGCGGGCGTCCAGAACCCGGCGTCGTCGTGCGGGTTGGCGGCGAACTTCTTCATCGTCTGCACCACGTTGAACAGGCCCTGGCTGTCGGCGTAGCACATGGGCCCGCCGCGCCACAGCGGGAAGCCGTAGCCGGTGAGGTAGACCATGTCGATGTCGCTGGCCTTGCTGGCGATGCCTTCCTCCAGGATCCTGGCGGCCTCGTTGACGAGCGAGTAGACGAGGCGGTGCACGATCTCGTCGTCGCCGATCTTGCGCGGCGCGATCCCCAGCGTCTTGCGGTGCTCCTCGAGCATCTTCACGACCACGTCCGACGGGATGGCGTCGCGCTTGCCCGGCACGTAGTCGTACCAGCCGGCGCCCGTCTTCTGGCCGTAGCGGCCCATCTCGCAAAGCAGGTCGGCCGTCTTGCTGTAGCGCATGTGCGGCTTCTCGACGTAGCGGCGCTTGCGGATGGCCCAGCCGATGTCGTTGCCCGCCAGATCGCCCATGCGGAACGGGCCCATCGCGAAGCCGAACTTCTCGACCGCCTTGTCCACCTGAGCCGGCGTGCAGCCCTCTTCCAGCAGGAAGCCGGCCTGCCGGCTGTACTGCTCGATCATGCGGTTGCCGATGAAGCCGTCGCACACGCCCGAGACGACCGCCGTCTTGCGGATCTTCTTGGCCACGGCCATCACCGTGGCCAGCACGTCCTTGGCCGTCTTCGCGCCGCGCACCACCTCGAGCAGCTTCATCACGTTGGCCGGGCTGAAGAAGTGCATGCCGACCACGTCCTGCGGCCGCTTCGTGAAGGCGGCAATGGCGTCGACGTCGAGCGTGCTGGTGTTGCTGGCCAGGATGGCGCCGGGCTTCATGACCTCGTCGAGCGTCTTGAAGACCTTCTCCTTGACGCCCATCTCCTCGAACACCGCCTCGATCACGAGGTCGGCGTCGGCGATGTCGGCGTAGCTCAGCGTGGTGGACAGCAGCGCCATGCGGGCGTCGTACCTGTCTGCCTTCAGCTTGCCCTTCTTGACCTGGGCCTCGTAGTTCTTGCGGATGGTGGCCACGCCGCGGTCGAGCGCCTCCCGCTTCATCTCGAGGATGGTCACCGGGATGCCGGCGTTCAGGAAGTTCATGCTGATGCCGCCACCCATCGTGCCGGCGCCGATGACGGCCACCTTGGCGATGGCGCGCTGCGGCGTGTCTTCCGGCACGTCGGGGATCTTGCTGGCCGCACGTTCGCCGAAGAAGGCGTGGCGCAGCGCCTTGCACTCGGGCGTCATCATCAGCGCGATGAAGGTCTCGCGCTCGTAGGTCATGCCCTGATCGAAGGGCTTCTTCAGCGCCTGCTCCACCGCATCCACGCACTTGGCCGGCGCGGGGAAGTTCTTCGCCATCGCCTTGACGGTGTTGCGCGCGAACTGGAAGTAGGCGTCGGGGTTCGGGTGGCTCACCGGCAGGTCGCGCATGCGCACGCGCGGCTCGCCGGCCTTGGCGGCGGCCAGTGCCACGGCGGCGTCGAGCACGCTCTGGCCCGCGGGCACGATCTGGTCGAACAGCCGCTGCCCCGGCAGACTGGCGAGCAGGTCGCTCTTGACGGGCTCGCCGCTGACGATGATGTTCAGCGCCGTCTCGACGCCCAGCACGCGCGGCAGGCGCTGCGTGCCGCCGGCCCCGGGGATGAGGCCGATCTTCACCTCGGGCAGCGCCACGTCCACCCCCGCGGCGGCCACGCGCCAGTGGCAGCCCAGGGCCAGCTCGAGCCCGCCGCCCATGCAGGTGCCGTTGATGGCGGCCACCACCGGCTTGGGGCAATCCTCCAGCAACCGGATCAGGCTCAGCAGGTTGGGCTCGGCAATGGCTTGGCTGCCGAACTCCTTGATGTCTGCGCCGCCCGAGAAGGCGCGGCCGGCGCCGGTGACGACCAAGGCCACCACGGCGGGGTCGGCGACCGCCTGCTCCACGCCAGCAGCCACGCCGGTGCGCGTGTCGTAGCCGAGACCGTTGACCGGGGGGTTGTCGAGCGTGATGACGGCAACGTTGCCGCGGGTCTCGTAGCGGGCAGCCATGGGGCCTCCTTCAGCAGGACAAAAGTGAACGGTCGTTCGATTCTAGGAGCGTGCGTCGGCGGCAGGCTGTCCCGCCCGCGACGGTGGCTCAGACCTCCAGCCACTCCTTGCGGATGTAGGCGTTGGCGCGCAGTTCGGACGGCGTGCCCTCGAACACGATCTGGCCGTGGCCCATGACGAGGCAGCGGTCGGCCACCTCCAGCGCGATGGTGAGCTTCTGCTCGACCAGCAGCACGCTGATGCCGCGCCGCTTGAGTTCGCGCAGGTACTCCGCCACCAATTCGACGATCTTGGGCGCCAGGCCCTCGGTGGGCTCGTCGATCATGATGAGCTCGGGGTCGCCCATCAGCGTGCGACACAGCGTGAGCATCTGCTGTTCGCCGCCACTGAGCACGCCGGCCTCGGTGTACTGGCGTTCCTTCAGGCGCGGGAACAGCCGGTACATGTCGTCGAAAGTCCAGCGTGGGTTCTTCTGGCCGCTCTTCTGACCGAGCATCAGGTTCTGGTGCACGGTGAGCGTGGGGAAGATGTCGCGGTTCTCGGGCACGTAGCCGATGCCGGTGTGCGCGATCTCGAAGGCCTTCAGGCCCTGCAGCTCGCGGCCCTTGAACTGCACCGAACCCTGCAGGTCCACCAGGCCCATCACGGCCTTGACGGTGGTGCTGCGGCCGCTGCCGTTGCGCCCGAGCAGGGCCACGATCTCGCCGTCGCGGACCTGGAAGTTCACGCCGTGCAGGACGTGACTCTTGCCGTAGAAGGCGTGCAGCTTGTCGACCTGCAGCATCAGTGGGCTCCCGCGGCCTGCTG
>JBIKLC010000048.1:0-15070 GCA_044360025.1 Rubrivivax sp.
TCTCGTTGACGGCGCCGAAGCGGTTCTTGATGGCGCGCACGAGGCGGAAGCTGCTGTGCGTGTCGCCCTCGAAGTACAGCACCGTGTCGACGATGTGCTCCAGCACGCGCGGGCCGGCCAGCGCGCCCTCCTTCGTGACGTGGCCCACGAGCACGATGGTGCAGCCGCGCGTCTTGGCGACGCGCGTGAGCTGCGCCGCGCACTCGCGCACCTGCGCCACGCTGCCGGGGGCGCTGGTGAGCTGCTCGCTGTAGAGCGTCTGGATCGAGTCCACCACCACGAAGTCCGGGCCCTCGGCCTCGATGGCCTGCACGATGCGCTCGAGCTGGATCTCCGCCAGCACGCGCACCCGCTGGCCGCTCAGCCCCAGGCGCCGGCTGCGCAGCGCGATCTGCGCGCCGCTCTCTTCGCCCGTCACGTACAGCACCGGCATGCGGCCGGCCAGCGCGTCCACCGCCTGCAGCAGCAGCGTGCTCTTGCCGATGCCCGGGTCGCCGCCGATCAGCACCACGGCGCCCTCGACGATGCCGCCGCCGAGCACGCGGTCGAGTTCCTCCTGCCCGGTGGGCGTTCGCGAGACCTCGGCCGCTTCGATGTCGGCCAGCGTGGCCACGGCCTGGCGCTGCCCTGGCGCGCCGGCCAGGGCCTGGAAGCGGTTCCTGCTCGCGCCGGCCGGCTCGGCAGCGGTCTCGTCGAGGGTGTTCCAGGCCTTGCAGTGCGGGCACTGGCCCAACCACTTGGGGCTGGTGCCGCCGCACTCGCGGCAGGTGTGGAGGGTCTTGGGTGGGGCCATCCCGCGGATTGTGGACGGCGGCCCGCGACAAATGTCACGCCCTTTTGTGTTTGCTCAGCGGGGGCTCAAGCCCGGGCGGGTCCGACCCGAAAACAGCTTGAGCCGGAGGCGGATTCGGCCCACGTCCCGATTTGAATCAGCAACCTCACGCAACCCATGTCCAACACCATCGCCGTCGAGGATCTGCGCGTGGGCATGTTCGTCATGCTCGACGGCGGTTGGCTGTCGCATCCCTTCCCGTTGTCGAACTTCCGCATCGACAACGCCGCTCAGCTGCAGACCATCCGCTCGCTGGGCGTGCAGCGCGTGCGCTGGTGCCCAGAGAAAAGCGACTCCCCCGATCCCGCGGCGGGGGCTGCGACCGCCTTTGCCGAAGACGTGGCGACCGAGGCAGCGACCGCCGACCACCAAGCTGCCGCACGCCGACAAGGAGTGGGCGAGGAAGACATGCTGCGGCAGCGTCGCCGCCAGCTGCAGGCGCAGATCGAGTCCAGCCAGCGCTGCGAGCGCCAGCACGCCGAGGCCGCCAAGGCCTGGCGGGAGGTGATGGAACCTGCGCATGCGCAGCCGCGCGAGGCGGCGGCGAAGTCCGAGCGGCTCGTGCGTGCGCTGCTCGACAAGATGCTCGTCGAGCAAGACATCGGCATCCGCCTGATGGCGGGCAGTGGCGACCGCGCGGCCTCGCATGCGCTGAATGTCGGCGTGATCTCCCTGCTCATTGGGCGCACGCTCGGCATGGTCGAAGCCGACCTGCTGGATCTCGGTATCGGTGCGCTGATGCACGACATCGGCAAGCTTGAGGTGGTCGACCGCTTCCGCCACGCCGAGGACGGGTTCAACCCCAACGAGCTGGCCGCCTACCGGGACCATGTGGCCAAGGGCGTGGCCGTGGGCCAGCGCATGGGCCTGTCGGCCCGCGCACTGCGTGTGCTGGCGCAGCATCACGAACACACCGACGGCACTGGTTTTCCGCTCAAGCTGGCCGGCGAGCGGATCACGCTGGCGGCGCGCATCGTGGCGCTCGTCAACCGCTACGACAACCTCTGCAACCCGCAGTCGCGCACGCCGCCGGTCACGCCGCACGAGGCGGTCTCCTTGCTGTTCGCGCAGGGACGCAACCGCTTTGATCCCCTGGTGCTCAACACCTTCATCCGCATGATGGGGGTGTACCCGGCGGGCTCGCTGGTGCAGCTCACGGACGACCGCTTCGCGCTCGTGGTGGGCGTCAACTCGAGCCGCCCGCTGAAGCCGTGGGTGCTGGTCCACGAGTCCGGGGTGCCGCGCCACGAGGCGCTGGTGCTCGACCTGGAGACGCAGCCCAATCTCGGCATCCGGCGCAGCCTGCCGGCGGCCAGGCTGCCGGCCGCGGCCATCGAGTACCTCGATCCGCGGCCCCGCGTCAGCTATTACTTCGAACCCCTGGAGCGGCCAGCGGCCGAAGGTGGGCAAGCGGTGGAGCTGGCCGCGTGAGCGCGCCGGGCCGCTCCCAAGCGCTCATCCCGGAGCGCGCAGCGCAGAGGGTAGTCCAGTGAGCGACCCCGGCCTGACGCTGGCGTGGCCGCTGGTTAACCCCGGACGGCTGTTGCGGCAGTTCCTCGAGGGTCTGCCGCACGCAGCCTGGCTGGCGCGGCTGGACACCCGCGACATCGTGGCGGCGAACGCCGAGGCGGCTTGCTGGTTCATGGGCGACGGCGCGCAGCCGCAGGACCTGGTCGGACGTGCCGCCGACCTCATCGCGGCGTCCCCCGAAGACCTGGCGTGGTGGTTGGGCGCCGAGCTCGGCGACTGCGAGCCCCTTTATAGCGACACCCTCGTGGGCACTTCCGACGGCCGCACGCGGCCGGTGAGCCGCAGCATCCGCGTCGTCGAGCTGCCGCTGGTCGACGGCGGGTCGGCGGAGCCGCTGGCCCTGGTGGTGGTGCAGGACCGTAGCGCCGAGGTGCAATTGCAGAGCCAGCGCGAGACGCTGCTGTCCGAACTCCAGGGCACGCTGGAGGCCACGGCCGACGGCATCGTCGTCACCGACTTGGCCGGGCGCCTGCGCGTGTTCAACCGTCGGTTTGCCGAGCTGTTCGAGCTGTCCGAGGCGCTGCTGCAGTCGCGCGACGACGCCGCGCTGCGCGATGCGCTGGTCGCCCGCCTGGCTGAGCCCGCCAGCGATGCGCGGCGCCTGCTGGCACCCGTGTTCGAGGCCGGCGCCAGCGAGCGCTTCGCGCTGCAGGGCGGCCGCGTACTGGAGCGTGTGACTCGGCCGCTGGTGCAGCAGGGTCTTGGCAGCGGCTGCGTCTGGAGCTTCCGCGATCTCACCGAACGGCTGGCCAGCGCCGAGCGCATCGAGACCTTGAGCCGCACCGATCCGCTCACGGGCCTGGCCAATCGAAGCTGCCTGACCGAGCACGTGCGCCAGCTGCTGGAGCAGTCGCCCGCGACGGGCCACGACGGCGCCGGCGTGTCGCTGTCTCTGCTGGTGATTGACCTGGACCGCTTCGGCCACATCAACGATTCGCTGGGCCACGCGGTGGGCAACGACGTGCTGCTCGACGTGGCGCGCCGCATCCAGGGCTGCCTGCGCCGGGGTGACCTGCTGGCTCGGTTGGGCGGCGACCAGTTCGCCATCGTGGTGAGTCCGGCCGACGCCGTGTTTGCCGAACGGCTGGCCGCGCGCGTGCTGTCCGAGATCAAGAAGCCTTGCAGCGTCGGCGACGCCCAGTTCACGCTCACCTGCAGCATTGGCGTGGCGCTGGCACCGTCGCACGGGACTGACGCTGACCAGCTGATGCGCCGCGCCGAGCAGGCCATGCGCGCGGTCAAGGGGGCCGGCCGCGGCAGCTGGCGCATGCACCAGGTGCGCACCGAAGTCGACTGGCGCAGCCACATGAAGCTGGATCACGCCATGCGCCAGGCCTTGGTTGCCAATCGGTTCCGGCTGAACTTTCAGCCGCAGGTGTGCCTGGAGACCGGAGAGATCACCGGAGCGGAGGCGCTACTGCGCTGGCGCGACCCCGAGATGGGCGAGATCGCGCCCGGGCGCTTCATCAAGGTGGCCGAGGACAGCGGCTTCATCGTGCAGCTCGGCGAATGGGTGTTGCGCTCCGCCGTGGGCTACGCGGCGCGATGGCACGCGCAGGGACGTGCGCTGCCGGTGGCGGTCAACGTCTCGGCGCTGCAGTTCCAGCAGGCGCACTTCGTCGAGCGCGTGGCCGAGGCGCTGGACATGGCCGGCATTCCGCCGCGTCTGCTGGAGCTCGAGCTCACCGAGTCCATCCTGTTGCACGACGAGGGCGGCGAGATGCTGCAGTGTTTGGACGCCCTGGCGCGGCTGGGCGTCCAGATGTCGATCGACGACTTCGGCACCGGCTATTCGAGCCTGGCCTACCTGAAGCGCATCCCGGTCAGCAAGCTCAAGATCGACCGCGCGTTCGTGGCGGGCCTGCCCGGCGACGAGGGCAATGCGGCCATCGTGCGCGCGATCGTGCAGATGGCCCACGCGCTGGGAAAGAGCGTGATCGCCGAGGGCGTGGAGTCCGAGGCGCAGCGTCAATTCCTGCGGGACAGCGGCTGCCACGAGTACCAGGGCTTCTTGTATGCGCCGGCGCTGGACGTGTTGAGCTTCGAGCAGCGGCTACCCCAGCCCGGCGCGGCGGCGGCTCCGGCGGCGCCGCGCCGCGTGCCGCGCATCCGTCTGGTCAGCGGCTGAGGGCGCGGACGCCGCGCGGCGGTTCGCCGCACAATGCAGCGATGCCCTACAAGTTTCGAAGCAAGGCCGCCGGCGACGTGATCATGCTGCAGGCCCACGGCGAAGCGCTGCTGCGCCTGCTGCGTCGCGAGCCTGCGGCGCGCGGCATCTTCGAGCCGGAGCACATGCCGGCGTTGCTGGCGGCCCTCGAAGCCGCCTTGGCCGACGCCGAGCAGGTGACCGCAGCCGAGCCCCGAGAAGACGCCGAGGCAGGCCCTCGTGTCGTGGGCCTGCGCCAGCGTCTGTGGCCCATCATCGAGCTTCTGCGACGCAGTCACGCCGCCGATGTGCCGGTGGTCTGGGGCGTCTGAGCAGCATCCAGCGTACCGAGGCAACACCCGATGAAGCTCTGGAGCGACAGTTGGACCAGCGGCGACGGCATTCCCCAGCGCCACGCGGCCGGGCGACCCGATGGCGCCGGCCGCGCCACCTTCAGCGACAACCTCAGCCCGCACCTGGCGTGGTCCGACCTGCCGGCGGGCACGCAGAGCCTGGTGATGATCTGCCACGACTTCGACGTGCCGACCCGGGCCGACGACGTCAACCAGCCCGGCCGCGAGGTGCCGGCCGACCTGCCGCGCGCCGACTTCTTCCACTGGGTGCTGGTCGACCTGCCGCCCGAGCCGGCCGAGATCGTGGAGGGCGCCTTCAGCCGCGGCTTCACGCCGCGCGGCAAGCCTGGCCCTGCAGTTCAGGGCGTGCCGGGCGCCGAGGCCGCGCGCCACGGGTTGAACGACTACACCGGCTGGTTCGCCGGCGACGCCGCGATGGCCGGGCAGTACTTCGGCTACGACGGCCCGTTCCCGCCCTGGAACGACTCGCTGGTGCACCACTACGTGTTCACGCTGTACGCCGTGGCCGTGCCGCGCCTGCCGCTGAAGGGCGTCTTCGACGGCCACGCCGTGCGGCGGGAGCTCGCCGGCCGGGTGCTGGGCGAGGCCACCTTCTCGGGTACTTACACGCTCAACGCCCGGCTCCTGTCAGAGGCGCCCTAAGCCCCCCAGCCCCGGGCCCGCCGGCGTGTTCGAGCCCACCCACGTCTTGGCGCTGCGCCACGGCCAGACGGCCTACAACGCCACGCAGCGCATCCAGGGCCACCTCGACGTCGGCCTCGACGACACCGGCCGCTGGCAGGCCGCCCGGCTTGCGGCCGCGCTGGCCGATGCCGGCCTGGCCGCCGTGCACGCCAGTGACCTGTCGCGCGCCCGCGACACCGCCGCGGCGGTGGCCGCCGCCTGCGGCCTGGGCCTGCAGACACACGCGGACCTGCGCGAGCGCCACTTCGGCGTGTTCGAGGGCCTGAGCCACGCCGAGATCGAGGAGCGCTTCCCCGACGACGCGCGCCGCTGGCGCCAGCGCGAGCCCGGTTTCGGGCCCGGCGGCGGCGAGTCGCCCGAGGTGTTCTCCGCGCGCTGCGTGGCCGCGTTCACGCAGCTGGCCCAGGCCCACCCGGGGCAGACCATTGCCATCGTGGCCCACGGCGGCGTGCTCGACTGCCTGTACCGCGCCGCCAGCGGCATCGGCCTGCAGGCGCCGCGCACCTGGCAACTGGCCAACGCCGCCATCAACCGGCTGCTCTACACCGGCGAGGGCTTCCGCGTCGTCGGCTGGGACGACCGGCGGCACCTGGAAGACGCCGCAGGCTCAGCCGCCGAAGAGGTCTCCGCCTGAGCTGGGCGGCGCCAGGCCCAGGTGCCGCCAGGCCGCCGCCGTGGCCACGCGGCCGCGCGGCGTGCGCTGCAGGTAGCCCTGTTGGATGAGGTAGGGCTCGATCACGTCCTCGATGGTGCCGGCTTCCTCGCCGATGGCCGCGGCCACGTTCTCCAGGCCCACCGGGCCGCCGCCGAAGCGGTGCACCACGGCCTCGAGCAGCTTGCGGTCCATGACGTCGAAGCCCAGCGGGTCGACGTCGAGCATGGCCAGCGCGGCGTCGGCCACCGTGGCCACGATGCGGCCGTCGGCCTTGACCTGCGCGTAGTCGCGCACGCGGCGCAGCAGCCGGTTGGCGATGCGCGGCGTGCCGCGGCTGCGGCGCGCGATCTCGCGCGCGCCGGCGTCGTCGATCGGCGCGTTCAGCAGCCCGGCCGAGCGCGTGACGATGCGCGTGAGCTCCTCGGCCGTGTAGAACTCCAGCCGCGTCACGATGCCGAAGCGGTCGCGCAGCGGGTTGGTCAGCATGCCGGCGCGCGTGGTGGCGCCCACCAGCGTGAAGGGCTGCAGATCGAGCTTGATCGAGCGCGCTGCCGGGCCCTCGCCGATCATGATGTCGATCTGGTAGTCCTCGAGCGCGGGGTACAGGATCTCCTCGACGACCGGGCTCAGCCGGTGGATCTCGTCGATGAAGAGCACGTCGTTCTTCTCGAGGTTGGTGAGGATCGCCGCCAGGTCCTTGGGCTTCTCGAGCACCGGGCCCGAGGTCTGGCGCAGGTTCACGCCCAGCTCGGCAGCGATGATGTGCGACAGCGTGGTCTTGCCCAGGCCCGGCGGGCCGAACAGCAGCACGTGGTCCAGCGCCTCGGCGCGCTGCCGGGCGGCGCCGATGAAGATTTCGAGCTGCTCGCGCGCCTTGGCCTGGCCGACGTAGTCGCCCAAGCCCTTGGGGCGCAGCGCGCGCTCCAGCGCCTCTTCGTTGGGGCTGGCCGGTGCGGCGCTCAGCACCCGGCGCGGCGGCGGGGCGGCGAAGTCGTCGGTCTGGATGCCCATCCAGTGATTATCGGTTCAAGGCCTTCAGCGCCAGCTTGATGCCTTCGGCCACGCCCACCTCGGGGGGCAGCGCCTTGATGGCCGCCTGGGCCTCGCGCTCGTTGTAGCCCAGGGCCTGCAGGGCCTGGGCGATGTCGGCCTGCGCGTCGCTGGGCGGCGCGGCGCCGGCCGGCAGCGACAGCTCGGCGCCCAGCTTGCCCTTGAGCTCCAGCAGCAGCCGCTCGGCCGTCTTCTTGCCGATGCCGGGCACCTTGACGAGGCGGGCGCTGTCCTGGCGGCTCACCGCGGCCGCCAGCTCGGCGACGCTCAGGCCCGACAGGATGCCCAGCGCCGTGCGCGGGCCCACGCCGCTGATCTTCACCAGCTCGCGGAAGGTGGCGCGCTCCCCCTCGGTGAGGAAGCCGTACAGCAGGTGGGCGTCCTCGCGCACCACCAGGTGCGTGAGCAGCTGCACCGGCTCGCCGGGCGCCGGCAGGTTGAAGAAGGTGCTCATCGGCACGTCGACCTCGTAGCCGACGCCGCCCACGTCGAGCAGCACCTGCGGCGGGTTCCTGGCCGCCAGGCGGCCGCTGAGCCGTCCGATCACGGGTGCCCGATCAGGCTTCGGCCAGCAGCTTGTCGACCAGGCCGTGCAGCTCGGCGAAATCGGGCTCGCCCACGTAGCGCTTGACGATGCGGCCCTGCTTGTCGAGCAGGAAGGTCGTCGGCGTGATGGTGGTGTCGTTGAAGGCCCGCGCGATGGCGCCGGTGTTGTCGATGACGACGCCGAACGGCAGCTTGCGCGTCTCGGCGAAGTTGGCGACGTAGGCCGGGGGGTCGTAGCTCATGGCCACCGCCAGCGTCTCGTAGCCGCGGGCCTTGAAGCGCTCGTGCGCGGCCACCAGCGCCGGCATCTCCTTGACGCAGGTGACGCAGCTGGTGGCCCAGAAGTTGATGAGAACGACCTTGCCGCGCAGGCGGTCGGTGTGACCCTTGCTCCCGTCGAGCAGCGTGTAGCCGAAGCCCGGGGCTGAGTCGCGCCCGGTGCAGCCGCCCAGGCCGCCGAGCAGCAGCGCACCGGTCGCAAGAAGGTCCCGGCGCGGCAGGAGACGACCCGGAACGTTCATCATGGGGCGGTGCGGGAACCTGAGCCGTACGGCATGACTGCAAGTCTACGGCAGGGGCCGTTGTCTCTCGCCTTTGCCCGCCGCGGGCGGGGGTGACGATGGCGCGGAGGGCGGCTGGGCTCGGTATTAGCCCGACCCCTTAATCACGGGGCTGCGCCGCGCTCGGGCAGGGCGGCGGCCCCGGTCGTCGGGCATTCTCGGGTGTTGTCGATCCATTTCGGGGGAGCTGCTCCATGAAGAAAACCGTCCTCGCGCTGGTCCTGGGCGCTGGGGCTGCGAGCCTTGCGCAGGCCACGCCCGCGTCCATCACCGGCACCTTCAACGGCCTGCAGTGGACAGCCAGCCATATGTTGACGGGCACCACGAACACGCAGTCTGGCGGCCCCGTCACCAACGGCGGTGACCCGATCTACTGGGCGTCTTCGCCCGGCGACAGCGGGATCGTGCACCTGGTCATGGACTACGGCCCCACCATCGGCGCTTTCATCTGCAGCGGCGCGCTGCTCAGTGATCGCCAGTCGATCCTCACGGCGGCGCACTGCGTCTCCGACGGCGCCGGCACCGCCAACCCGCTCACGACCACGGTGTACTTCCAGCCTGCGAACGGCTTGGCCCCTGGCACCCGCATCCAGACCAACCTGGTGCCCGCGCCGGGCGTGGAGACACGTCTTGTGACCGGCTACTCGGTGCACCCGCTCTACACCGGTCAGGTGATTGACCAAAACGATATCGCGGTGCTTCGGCTCGACAGCGCGGCGCCTGTTCACGCCAACCGTTACGGCATCTACGGGGGGCCGCTGACGGGCCTTGGCTTTACTGTGCACGGTTACGGCGCTCTCGGCGACGGCGCCACCGGCCGCAACAACTTTACGGCCCGGCTGCGCAACGGCGACAACCGCTACGACTTCCGCTTCGGCGACCCCGACTTCGGCGCGGGCTACTGGAACGGAGCCTTCGACAACCCGTCCCTTCCAGCGGCGACGATCGAGTACTCGTACGTTTCGGACTTCGACAACGGTCTGGCTGCCAACGACGCCACTTGCCGGTTGGCCGCTGACCCCGACTTCAACCTGTCTGGGCCGAAGTGGTGCAACACCGGTGTCGGAGCGCGAGAAGTCGGCGTGGCGGGGGGCGATTCCGGCGGCCCGAATTTCATCAACGGCATGATCTCCGGAGTCAATTCCTATGGGCTGAGCTTCGGGTCAGCGTATGGCGACTTCCTGTCCGGCCTGAACAGCAGCTTCGGCGAGTTCAGTGGGTATGTCCCGACCTATATCCACAGCGCCTGGATCAACACCTCCCTGGTGCCTGAGCCGGGTACCTACGCGATGATGATCGCGGGCTTGGCCGCCATGGGTATGGCTACTCGCCGCCGCCGGGCCTGAGGGTCTCGGGTGAAACGGCCCACGCCAGCTTTGTGCTGGTTGCGTCGAACCCGAATTGCGTCGGATTGGACTAGCTGCCGGTCGCCCCGAGCTTAGATCTTGCGCGCCGCGGCTTCTTCGGCGCGCGAAAACTCGAAATTGAGGGCTTCTGGCAGCGCCACCATGATTGCGTCACGGCCCACGCTGGTGAACTGTCTTCCGCCGACATTCATCACCTCGAAGGCTTTCCCCTGGTCAGACAGGCGAACGAACACCATCGCCGGCGCCTCGGCTAGGATCTCTCGCCGCAGTCGCTCGAAGGGTTCACCCGCGACAGCGGCCTCGTAGACCACTGCGTGTGGCAAACCGTCCGCTACAAGCTGCCGCAGTTCCTCCACCGAAGTGACGAAATCGACCATCAAACCCATCGGGCGTAGCGAAGTGCGCACGACATTGCGCACCTCTCGGCGGGCGGCCAGCACCACCACGTGGCGGCCTGCCAGTGGCATGGCTCCGGAAGACACCTCCGCGTAGCCCGCCAAATCGGCCGGTCTAGAGGGAGGCACCAGGCTGGGGACCACGGTCTGCGGGAATTGCAAACTCAGCTTGGTTCTGCCAGGCGTGTCGTGGCGCAGCAGGTCCAGGCCCAGCACGTCGCCGGTCTTCTGCAACAGTCGCCAGGACATCGTGTCGAGCAGGGCCTCGTGGTGCGGCCCTGCTGGCACGGACGTTGCATCCACCTCGTCGGGCGGCTGGTGCTGGAAACTTGCACTCAGGCAGGCGTGCGCCGGCCAACTCTTGATTTCGACGGTCAGGTCAATTCGGCCGAACGCGTGCTCGAAACACCAATCCAGCAGCGTCTGCAGCAACGAGTACAGCAACGTGCTGTCGCCCATCACTTCCGCCGGTGACAGCACCTGGCAGACCTCGATGCCGCGCGCGTCGATCTCGCGCCCGCGCTGCCGCAAGGCCTCGCCGAGTAGCGCGGTGAGATCGAGCCGTTCGTTGGCCAACTGCATCTGCCCACCGGACAACCGGGCCACCTGCTGGGCCATGATGCCGGCGCGACGAGCGCGGTCGATCTCATCGCGCAGCGCCCGAAGCCCGGCGCGATCGATCTTGCCAGTAGCCGACAACGTCGTGACCCGCTCAAGCGCTTTTGAAAGGTGGGCGGCCACTTCGCTCCCGAGCTGGGCCACCAAAGCGTGCGAGTCCGGGGAGTCGAAGGCGCGACGCCTCATCGCCGTGGGCGCCATCGGATCCGTCAGCTGCAAGGAGTTCAGCTTCATTTCGAGGCGGGTGGACAGGACCATAAGGTATGAACTTTTAGGCACCTCCCCAACTTTTGGGGAGTTCGCACCCTGTATCTAACCCGCAAATCGGGCCGATGGCAAGAAAAATTACTTCCCGGGCGGCCAGATTGGGCCTATGACTCCTCTTTGGCGCCAAGACGCCCGGGTTGTCGTGTCGATCCCCACCTCATCCAGGATCTCCTCGGTGTGCTGGCCCAGCAGTGGTGGCGCACGCCGCAGCTGCGGGGGCGTTTCCGACAGTTTGATCGGGCTGTTCACCAGCTCTAGCCGGCGCCGACGGGGATGCTGCATCGCGACGGTCATGCGCCGCGCCCGTACCTGAGGGTCGCGGAACACCTGCGCGAGGTCGTTGATCGGCCCGGCAGGCACCTTGGCCGCCTCCAGCGCTGCAATCCAGTCATCTCGGCGGCGTCCCTTGAGCACCGGCGCCAGCAGGCCCGCCAGCACCTCGCGATGGCGCACGCGGCCAGCGTTGGTGGCAAACCGGGGGTCCTGTGCAAGCCCCTCCTGGCCCGACACCCGGCAGAAACGTTCGAATTGCCCATCGTTGCCCACGGCCAGGATGAGATGCCCGTCAGCGACCTCGAACACCTGGTACGGCACGATGCTCTGGTGGGCGTTGCCGGCCCTGCCGGGTGAGTTTCGCGTGACGAGGTAGCTGGTGCCCAGGTTGGCGAGCATGGCCACCTGGCTATCGAGCAGTGCCATGTCGACCACCTGCCCCTGACCGGTGGCGTCGCGATGGCGCAGCGCCGCCAGGACGGCCACCGTCGCGTACAGGCCGGTGAACAGGTCGGCCACGGCCACGCCGACTTTCTGCGGGCCGCCGCCGGGAAGGTCGTCGCGCTCGCCCGTCACGCTCATCAGGCCCCCCAGGCCCTGGATGGCGTAGTCGTAGCCGGCTCGCTCGCGATAGGGGCCGGTCTGCCCGAACCCGGTGATGGAGCAGTACACCAGTCGAGGGAACTCGCGCATCAACGTGGCCGCGTCGAGCCCGTGGCGGGCCATGTCGCCGACCTTGAAGTTCTCCACCAGCACGTCGCAGCGCGCCAGCAGCCGCCGCACCAGTGCCTGGCCCTCGGGCTTTGCCAGGTCGATGGTGATCGAGCGCTTGTTGCGGTTGGCACTCAGGAAGTAGGCCGAGTCCTCGGTGTCGCGGCCCTCGTCATCGACCAGGAAGGGCGGGCCCCAGCCCCGGGTGTCGTCGCCCCCGCTCCGACCGTCGGCGCATGGGCGCTCGACTTTGATCACGTCGGCACCGAGGTCGGCCAGGGTCTGCGTGCACCAGGGGCCAGCGAGCACGCGCGACAGGTCGAGTACGCGCACGCCGTCGAGCGCGCCGGGGCTGGGCAGGGGCGATGCATCCATGCGGGTCATTGTTGCGTGGGTGCTGTCGAGCGCTTCCGGATAATGTAGCGGTGCCTGCAACTGCTCCACCTTCTGCTCCCCGCCGGGTTCTTCGCGCCGTGGTAGGGCTGGCATGGGGCCTGGTGCTGGCCGGCTGCAGCCCAGCGCACGACTGGCGCGAGGTGCGTAGCGCCGACGGCGCCGTGCAGGCGCTGTTTCCCTGCCGGCCCCAACTCCACGAGCGGCGGCTGGCGCTGGCCGGGGCGACGGTGAAGCTGACGCTCCAGGCCTGCGACAGTGGGGGCCAGACCTGGGGCCTGGCCAGTGCCGATCTGGCGGACCCGGCGCGCCTGGCGCCGGCGCTCGACGAGCTGGCTGCCGCCGCCGGCGCGAACTTGGCGGCCACCCCGCGCACGTTGCCGCTGCAGGTGCCCGGCGCGACGCCGCACCCCGGCAGCCGGCGCGTGGCGCTGGATGGCCGCCGTCCCGACGGGCAGGACGCGCAGATGCGGGTGGCGCTGTTCACGCACGGTACGCGCGTTTTCCAGGCCACCGCGCTGGGCCCGCGCCTGCCGGAAGAGCTGGTCGATACCTACCTCGGCTCGCTGCGCGTACTGCCGTGACAGGCCCGAAGCGCCCGTGGGTTCTGCTGCCGGCGGCGGCCTGGATCTTCCTGGCCTTCGCGTTCGCCTACTTCCTCTCGGCTCTGCTGCGGGCCGTGACGGCCACACTGGCGCCCGTGTTCAGCGCCGAGCTCGGCCTGGGTGCCGCCGACCTGGGGCTGCTCGCCGGAGCCTACTTTCTCGGCTTCGCGAGCCTGCAGCTGCCGCTGGGCCAGGCGCTCGATCGCTTCGGGCCCCGGCGCACGCTGCTGGCGCTGCTGGTCGTGGCGGTGCTGGGCTGCGGCCTGTTCGCCCTGGCGGGATCGCTCGCCGGGCTGATCGCTGCCCGTGCCCTCATCGGGGCCGGCGTGGCGGCCTGCCTGATGGCGCCGCTGACCCTGTTCAGGAGTCTGTTCTCGCCGGCGGCGCAGTTGCGTGCGCACTCCTGGCTGCTGATGACGGGTTCGCTGGGGATGCTGGCCTCGACGCTGCCGGTGCAGTGGTTGCTGCCCGTGCTGGGTTGGCGCGGGCTGTTTTGGGCCGTGGCGGCCTTGCTGGCCCTGGGCATGCTGCTGCTGGCGCTGGCCGTCCCCCGGGATGCCCCGCCTTCCGTGGCGGCCGTCGCGGCTGCGCCGGCCCCGGGCTACGGTGCCATCGTGCGCCACCCGCAGTTCGTGGCCATGGCGCCGCTGGGCTTCTGGCTGTACGGAGGCCTGATTGCCGTGCAGGCGCTGTGGGCCGGGCCGTGGCTCACGCGGGTGGCGGGGCAGACGGCCGGCCAGGCGGCGCAGGGCCTGTTCATCGTCAACCTGGCCATGCTCTGCACCTTCGCGGCTTGGGGTGCGGTGATGCCGCGCCTGCTGCGCCGCGGCTGGACGGCGCCAGGCATCATGCGCCGGGGCATACCCCTGGCCCTAGGGTTGCTGGCATTGAACATCGCGCTCGGCCCCCATGCCGGGGCGCTGCACTGGGCCGCCTGGTGCGTCGCCTGCACGGCGGTGTCGGTCAGCCAGCCGGCGGTGGGTGCGGCCTTCCCGGGGGAGCAGGCCGGGCGGGCGCTGTCGGCGTTCAACCTCGTTATCTTCAGCGGCGTCTTCACGGTGCAGTGGGGCCTGGGCCTCGCGGTCGATGCCCTGCGCCGGCTCGGTCTCGAAGAGATCGACGCCTTCCGCGGCGCAATGGGCGCCCTGCTGCTGCTGTGCGCGGCATCGTTCGCCTGGTTCCTGCATCGCATGCGCGCCGTCGACGCGGCTGCGGATAATGTTCGCTGACACACCATGGCCCACATCGTCGTCGTCGCCCATGCGCCCCTGGCCAGTTCATTGCAGGCCCTTGCGGCGCACGCGTATCCGGAAGCCGTCGGCCGCCTGGTCGCCGTCGACGTGGGTCCCGGGGAGGGGCCGGATGCCGTCGAAGCCCGTGTGCGGGCCGCGCTGGCGCCGGTGTTGGCTGGTGGCGACGAAGCCCTGGTGCTGGCCGACGTCTTCGGTGCCACGCCCTGCAACGGTGCGATCGCGGCGGTCGACGGCGTGCGGGCTCGGGTCGTGGCCGGCGTGAACGTCCCGATGCTGTGGCGCTCGCTGTGCTATGCCACGCTGCCGCTCGAGGAGCTTGTGCCGCGTGCGGTGGCCGGCGCCAGCCAGGGTGTGATGCACGTGCCGGTGTCTCGGCGCCAGAACCAGGGCCCTGCGCCCACAGCCCATGATCCAGTCCAGCATCACCATCAGCAATAGGCTGGGCCTGCATGCCCGGGCATCGGCCAAGCTCACCAAGCTGGCGGGCAGCTTCCGCTGCGAGATCCACCTCTCGCGCAACGGCCGCCGCGTCAACGCCAAGAGCATCATGGGCGTGATGATGCTGGCCGCCGGTCTGGGTGTCAGCGTCGACCTCGAGGCCGACGGCCCCGACGAGGCCGAGGCCATGGCCGCGCTGCGGGCGCTGATCGACGGGCGCTTCGGCGAAGAGGAGTGAGAGCGTGGGAGTTTTTCTCGCCACTTTGGTGATTGGCATGCAACTGGCTAATCTTTGGCGATGAGCAAAGCCCAGCACCAAGGCGAGGCGCCGGTCAGCCTGTTCGAGGAACTTCCGGCAGTCGATGCGCGACAA
>JBIKLC010000019.1:0-54166 GCA_044360025.1 Rubrivivax sp.
GGTGCAGCCGGGCCACATCTTCCCGCTGCAGGCGCAGGACGGCGGCGTGCTCATGCGCGCCGGCCACACCGAGGCCGGCTGCGACCTCGCGGCCATGGCCGGCCTGTCGCCCGCCGCCGTGATCTGCGAGGTGATGAACGAAGACGGCACCATGGCGCGCCTGCCCGACCTGGAGCTGTTCGCGCGCCAGCACGGCCTCAAGATCGGCACGATTGCCGATCTCATCGGCCACCGCAGCCGCAACGAAACGCTGATCGAACCCCTGGGCACGCGCAGCCTGAGCACGCCGCACGGCGAGTTCGAGTGCCGCGCCTTCCGCGACAAGGGCGGCGGCCTGCACCTGGCGCTGCGCCACGGCCGCTGGCAGCCCGCCGACGAGGTGCTGGTGCGCGTGCACGAGCCCTTCACCGCGCTGGACCTGCTCGATGCGCGCGGCGGCGTTCACTCCTGGCCGCTGGCGCAGGCGCTGCAGGCCCTGCAGCGCTCGCCCGCCGGCGTGGCCGTGCTGCTCAACGCCAGCACCGACGCGCGCGTGCTGCTGCCCGCTCTGCTCGCCGACAGCCCTGCCCCGCCGCCGCCACGGGCGCAGATGGACCTGCGCACCTACGGCGTGGGCGCCCAGATCCTGCGCGAGCTTGGCGTGCGCCGCATGCGGCTGCTCGGCAGCCCGCGCCGCATGCCCAGCATGGCCGGCTACGGCCTCGAGATCACCGGCTTCGTCGCAGCCGGCACCTGAACACCACCCACCATGACCCACTCCCCTACCCCCACCGCCGCACGCCGGCACCGCCGCCATGCAGGGCGCTGACCAGGGCCAGGCCGCCGAGCTCGCCGGCGAGGGCCTGCGCATCGGCATCGTGCGCGCCCGTTTCAACGACGTCATCACGCGCAAGCTCGCGCAGGCCTGCCTGGCCGAGCTCGAGCGGCTGGACGTCGACGAGTCCGACATCCGCCACGTCAGCGTGCCCGGCGCGCTCGAGATCCCCGTGGCCCTGAAGGCCATGGCCGACAGCGGTGAGTTCGACGCCCTGGTGGCGCTGGGCTGCGTGATCCGCGGCGAGACCTACCACTTCGAGCTGGTGTGCAACGAGAGCGCGGCCGGCGTGACGCGCGTGGCGCTCGAGCACCAGGTCCCGGTGGCCAACGCCATCCTCACGGTCGAGAACGAGGCCCAGGCCTGGGCCCGCGCCGAGGACAAGGGCCGCGACGCCGCGCGCGTGGCGGTGGAGATGGCCAACCTGCTGGAAGACCTGTCGTGAGCGCGGCCGACACGCCCGCGGTCGCGCCGGCGGCCCCGGCTCCGACCCCGCAGCGCCGGGCCGCGCCCAAGTCGGCCCGCCGCCGCGCGCGCGAATTCGCGCTGCAGGGCCTGTACCAGTGGCTGGTGGCCGGCGCCCCCGTGCGCGAGATCGAGGCCAACGTCGCGCAGCTCGAGCACTTCGACAAGTGCGACCGCGCCCACTTCGACGCGCTGCTGCACGGCTGCGTCGAGGAGTCGGCGGCGCTCGACGCCGTGCTGGCCCGCCACGTCGACCGCAAGACCTCGATGCTGTCGCCGGTGGAGCATGCGGCGCTGCTGATCGGCTGCTTCGAGCTGTCGCGCTGCGCCGAGATTCCCTACCGCGTGGCCATCAACGAGGCCGTCGAGCTGGCCAAGGCCTTCGGCGGCACCGACGGCCACAAGTACGTCAACGGCGTGCTCGACCAGTGCGTCGGGCAGCTGCGCCCCGACGAAGCCGCCGCCGGCCGCGGCCGGCGGGCGGGCTGACCGCGCCGCCGTGGCCCCAACGCCCGCGCGCCTGGCCGGCCGGCTCGAGCACATCGAGCCGTTCTACGTGATGGAGCTGGCCAAGGCGGCGTCGCGCATCGCCGCCTCGCCGGCCTGCGACCCCGCCCGGGGCGGCGAGCCGATGATCTTTCTGAACATCGGCGAGCCCGACTTCACCGCCGCGCCGGCGGTGCAGGCGGCCGCCGCGGCGGCGCTGGCCGCGGGCCGCACGCAGTACACGCAGGCCACGGGGCTGCAGGCGCTGCGCGAGGCGATCTCGGGCTGGTACGCGCAGCGCTTCGGCGTCGACGTCGACCCCGGGCGCATCGTCGTGACGGCCGGCGCCTCGGCGGCGCTGCAGCTGGTGTGCCTGGCGCTGTTCGAACCCGGCGACGAGGTGCTGATGGCCGACCCCAGCTACCCCTGTAACCGCCACTTCGTGGCCGCCACGGGTGCCACGCCGCGGCTGCTGCCGGCCGGCCCCGAAGCCCGCTTCCAGCCCGACGCCGCCGGCGTGCAGGCGGCCTGGACGGCGGCCACCCGAGGCGTGCTGCTGGCCAGCCCGGGCAACCCCACGGGCACCTCGGTCGCACCGGCCGAGATGGCCGCCATCGCGCAGGCCGTGGCGGCGCGCGGCGGCATCACGCTGGTCGACGAGATCTACCTCGGCCTGAGCTACGACGAGCGCTTCGGGCAGACCGCGCTGGCGCTGCCGGAGGCGGGGCTGGCCGACCATGTGGTCAGCATCAACAGCTTCAGCAAGTACTTCGGCATGACCGGCTGGCGCCTGGGCTGGCTGGTGCTGCCGCCGTGGTTGGTGGGGCCGGTGGAACGGCTGGCGCAGAACCTCTACATCTGCCCGAGCACGCTGGCGCAGCACGCGGCGCTGGCCTGTTTCGAGCCGGCCTCGCTGGCCGAATTCGAGCGCCGCCGCGGCGAGTTCAGACGCCGCCGCGACCATGTCGTGCCGGCGCTCCAGGCGCTGGGCCTGCCCGTGCCCGTGGTGCCCGACGGCGCCTTCTACGCCTGGTTCGACTGCACGCGCCACGCCCGCAGCAGCTGGGATTTCTGCCAGCGCGTCATGAACGGCGCCCACGTGGCCCTGACGCCGGGGCGCGACTTCGGCCCGCATGCGGCCGACCGCTACGCCCGGCTCTCGTTCGCCAGCAGCTTGGCGCAACTCGACGTGGCGCTCGCGCGGCTGGCGCGCATGCTCGGTTGACTTCGGATGCGGCACCCAGCCACGATCGATGCGGCGGTAGGCCCGTCGCACCCGGCGGCACCGGCTTGCGGGGATTGGCAGCGCATTTCCGCGCGTGCGCGGCGCTGACAGCCCCTTACAGTTGCGGTTGACGTGGTCTTCAACTTCTTCCAGAGGCGCTCCGCCGCCGCCGACGACGAATTCGCATCCACCGTGGCCTTGATGCCGGCGGGGGCCTATGACGACCACCCCGACGGCGGTGACATCTTCGGGTCCCCGCCCGGCGATTCGCTACCCCTGGGGCCCGAGTCAAGCCCAGTAGAAATTCAGCCCGCCGCGTCGGAGCTCGCTGCCGACCTGCCTGTCGAACAACGCCCCACGACCGCGCTGATCGGGCGCTACGCGCTGAAGGGGCCGCTTGGCAGCGGTGGTCTGGGCCAGGTGCACGAGGCCTGGGACCCGCTGCTGTCGCGCGTGGTGGCGGTCAAGACGCTGCAGTTCCAGACCGACCCGGGCGACCGCGTGGCGCTGGATGGCCTCTTCCTCAACGAGGCGCGAGCCGTCGCCAGCCTCAATCACCCGCACATCGTCACCATTCACGACGCGGGGCTGTCGGCGCATGGCGTCTACATCGCGATGGAACGGCTGCACGGCCGCGACCTGCGGCACGCACTGGCCTCCGGCTGGCAGCCTACGCCGGCGCAGTCGGCGCTGCTGGTGCGCCGCGTGGCCGATGCGCTGGCCTACGCGCACTCGCGCGGCGTCGTCCACTGCGACATCAAGCCGGCCAACATCTTCCTGAGCCGACGCGACAAGCCCAAGGTGCTGGACTTCGGCATCGCGCGGGTAACCCATGGCCGGCCGCAGTCGCACCTGGAAGGCTTCGTGATGGGCTCGCCGCACTATCTCTCACCGGAGCAGCTCGAGGGCCGCGAAGTCGATGCCCGCACCGACGTCCACGCCCTAGGCGTGGTGTTCTACGAGTTGCTGGCCGGCCGCCGTGCGTTCTCGGGCGACTCGATCGAGCAGATCAGCACCGCCATCCTCACCCACCACCCCGCACCGGCGCACGAGGTGCGGCCCGGGGTGCCCAAGGCGCTGTCGCTGATCACCGCCAAGGCCATGGCGCGAGACCCCGCGGAGCGCTATCACAGCGCGCTGGCCATGGCCATGGAGTTGCGCAGCTGGCTGGCGGCGCACGAGGCCCAGGCGGCCGACGACCCGCTGGCCCGTTCGGCCTCGGGCGATGCCAGCGCGACGGCGGACCGCCGCTGGATGTGGGCCGGCGGTGCGCTGATTGCTGCCACCCTGCTGGTCTTGGCCGTGGACACATCGCACTGGGCGACGGGCCCGGGTGCCGTGGCCACAGCGCCCGCCGCGGCCGCGCCCGTGCCAGCCCCTTCTGCAGCTCCATCGCCGTCTCTGTCGCCGGCTACTGCGCCGGCCACTGCGCCGGCCACCGCTGCCGAGCTGCGCGACGACACCCCTCCCACGGTCGCCGAGTCCAGGACGTCGCCAGCACCGGCGGCGACGCCGGCGCCCGCCCCTGCACCGACAGTCAGTCGCCCAGTCGCGCCGCCGACGCGCACCAAGCCCGCCGCCGCACCTGCCGCCGCACCTGCCGCTGCAACCGCCGCCGAGGCCGCGGCCCCCGCCCCCGGTACCCTGCAGCTCGCCATCAGCCCTTGGGGCGAGGTTGAGATCGACGGCCGCGTGGTCGGATTGGCGCCGCCGCTGAACCGCCTGCAGCTCAGCGCCGGCGCGCACCGAGTGGTGGTGCGAAACGCTGATTTCCCGCCCTTCAGGGCCACGGTGCAGATCGAGCCTGAATCCACCACCGTGCTGCGCCACCGGTTCAAGCCATGAGACACAGCCTGCTGCCGAACGCCCTGGCCCGCCTCGCCACGGCCGCCACGCTGACGCTGCTGCTGGCCGGTTGCGCCAGTCCGCCGCCGCCGCGGCCTTCGGGACTGGCCGATCTGATGGAGCGGCCCGCCGAACGTGCGCTGATCGAGGGCCTGCGCGCATACGACGACGGCCAGTATGCGCTGGCTGAGGCGGCACTGCAGCGCGCGTTGTTGGGCGGCCTGGCGAGCCCGCGCGACCGCGCCAGCGCGCACAAGCTGCTGGCCTTCATTGCCTGCATCAGCGAACGCATCGCCACCTGCGAGAGCTCGTTCCGCGCCGCACGCGCGGCCGACCCGGCGTTTTCGCTCGATCGCTCCGAGGCCGGCCACCCGCTGTGGGGCCCGGTGTACCGGCGCGTGCTCGGCAAGCCCTGAGCCGCCGAGAGCCTGCCCAAGGGCACGGCTGGACGGCCGCTATCATGAGGCGCCCATGCCATTGCCCGCTCTGCCGAGTGCCGACGTCGATCGCGTGCTGTTCCGGTGGCCCCTGCGGGTCTACTGGGAAGACACCGACGCCGGCGGCATCGTCTTCTACGCGAACTACCTAAAGTTCTTCGAGCGGGCCCGCACCGAGTGGCTGCGGAGCCTGGGCGTGCAGCAGCAGGCGCTGCGCGAGGGCGCGGGCGCGATCTTCGTGGTGGCCGACACCGCGGTGCGCTTCCATGCCCCCGCGCAGCTGGACGACGCGATCGAGGTCACCGTGGCCGTGCTCGGGCGTGGCAGCGCCTCGCTGCGGCTGCGCCAGCAGGCGTGGCGCGGCAGTACGCTGCTGGCCGCAGGCGACATCCGCATCGGCTGCGTCGACCAGACAAGCTTGCGCCCCTGCCGCATGCCCAGCCTCGTCCAGCTGGCGCTCGAAACCCCTACAACCCTGCCCGCGCCGCATCCATGAACAACGCCGATCTGTCCATCACCGCCCTCGTGCTGCAGGCCAGCCTGGTGGTGCAGCTGGTGATGGCGGGCCTGCTGCTCACCTCGCTGGCGAGCTGGACGGTAATCTTCAGCAAGCTGTTCGGGCTCAAGCGCGTGCGCCGCGTCAACGAGGAGTTCGAGCGCGAGTTCTGGAGCGGCCGCAGCCTCACCGAGCTGAACGCCGCGGTGGGCCAGAAGACCGTCAGCGCGCCGATGGAACGCATCTTCGCCAGCGGCATGCGCGAGTTCCTGAAGCTGCGCGAGAAGCGGCTCGACGCCGGCGCGCAGCTCGACGGCGCCCGCCGCGCCATGCGCGCGAGCTTCCAGCGCGAGCTCGACGTGGTCGAGAGCAACCTCAGCTTCCTGGCCAGCGTGGCCAGCGTAAGCCCGTACGTGGGCCTCTTTGGAACGGTGTGGGGGATCATGCACGCTTTCGTGGGCCTGTCGAACCTGCAGCAGGTGACGCTGGCCAGCGTGGCCCCCGGCATCGCCGAGGCGCTGGTGGCCACGGCCATCGGCCTGTTCGCGGCCATCCCTGCGGTGGTGGCCTACAACCGCTTCGCGCGCGACATCGACCGCATCGCCACGCAGCTGGAGACCTTCATCGAGGAGTTCTCCAACATCCTGCAGCGCCACGCCGGCGGCGGCGCCGCCGCAGCGGCCGCGATGGCGGAGACGACGCAGCTCCGCTGAACGGGCGCGCACCATGACAGCCTTCGTCTCCCGCGGCACGCGCGGCCGGCGCGCGATGAATGAGATCAACATGGTCCCGTTCATCGACGTCATGCTGGTGCTGCTGATCATCTTCATGGTCACGGCCCCGCTCATCACCACAGGCGTGGTCGACCTGCCCAGCGTCGGCAAGAGCCAGCAGCGGCCGCTGGCGGTGATCGAGGTCATCGTGGGCACCGACGAGCAGCTTCGCCTGAAGGTCGCCGGCCAGGCCGAGCCCGAGCCGGTGGCGCTGGCGCAGCTGGCGGCGCGCGTGCGCGGCAGCCAGGCCGCGGCCGGCGGCGCCGCGGCGGCCGAGGTGCCGGTGGTCATCAGTGCCGACCGCAGCGTGCGCTACGAGCGCGTGGTGCGCGTGATGGACACGCTGCAGCGCGCCGGCGTGCGCCGCGTCGGGCTGTCGGTCAAGCAGGCCAGCTGAGAGGCTGAGAACCATTCCGACACGCCCGCTCGTCACGCCATGCGCCGCCGGCACTTCGCTGCAAATCCTCGCCATATCTCTGGATATGGCTGCGGTTTGCGCCTCGTTCCAGCGGCGCCTGGCGCGCCGCTCGGACGCGCCGGGCTTATTCACAGCATCTGGCCCGTGAGGACATGAGCGCGCCGGGCCGCTCCCAAGCGCTTAACCCGGAGCGCGTAGCGCGGAGGGTAGTCCAGTGAGCGCGCCGGGCCGCTCCCAAGCGCTCATCCCGGAGCGCGCAGCGCGGAGGGTAGTCTCGTGAGCGCGGCCGCGCTGCCGTCGTCGGTGCTGGCGCCGCAGCCGCCGGGCGGCCTGGGTCGCGGAGCCGCGCTGGCGCTGGCGGTGCACGTGGCACTGGTGGCGGCGCTCACGGTCGGCGTGGACTGGCGCACCCAGGCGCCGCAACCCGTGGCCGCCGAGTTGTGGGCCGCGGTGCCCGAGGCTGCGGCGCCGCCGCCCCCCGCACCGGCTCCCAGCCCCGTGCCCACGCCGGCGCCGCCGCCGGCCGTGGCGGCGGCGGCGCCCCCCGACATCGCCACCGAGCGCGAACGCTGGCGCGCTGAGCAGCAGCGCCGCGAGCGCGAGGCGCGTGCCGCCGGGGCCGCAGCCGAAGCCAAGGCCGCAGAGGAGCGCCTAGCGCGGCAGCGCGAGGAGAACCTGCGCCGCATGCTCGGCCAGGCCAATGCCAGCCCCGGCCCCGCCATGAGCCCGGGCTCGGCCGCGCAGGCCGCGGCACCGTCGGCGGCCTACCAGGGCCGGGTGAAGGCGGCGATCCTGCCCAACATCGTGTACACGGGTAAGGCGCCGCCGCGCGCGGTGGCCGAAGTGGAGGTGACGCTGGCGCCCGGCGGCACCGTCATCTCGCGCCGGCTCGTCAAGCGCAGCAGCCACCCCGACTGGGACGAGGCCGTGCTTCGCGCTATCGACCGCACGCCGCGCATCCCCGCCGACGCCGACGGACGCGTTCCGCCAGCGCTGCTGATCAGCTTCCGGCCGGACGAGTAGGCACCGGCCAATCAGTCGCTCATGAGGCCCATGTCGGCGCTGCTCATGAGGCCCTCGATGTCCATGAGAATCAGCATGCGTTCAGCGTCCTTGCCGTCGTCCCCGGCGCCACCGGCCTTCACGGTGCCGATGCCAGTGATGAAGCGGGCGTCGACCGAGGAGTTCAGCTCGGGGGCTGGCTTGATCTGGTCCTTGCCCAATTCCAGCACGTCCGAGACCGAGTCGACCACGGCGCCGACGACACGCCCTCTGACGTTGAGCACCACGACGACGGTGAAGGTGTTGTACTCCACCGTTTCGCAGCCGAGCTTCACGCGTAAGTCGACGATCGGCACGATCACACCGCGTAGGTTGACCACGCCCTTGATGAAGACCCGTGAGTTGGCGATGCGCGTGGGCGGCTCGTAGGAGCGGATCTCCTGCACGCGCAGGATGTCGATGCCGTACTCCTCTGCGCCAAGCCGAAAGGTGAGGAATTCGCCACCCTGGGCCAGCTGAGATGGAAGTCCGGCAGCCGCCAAGGCCGAACTGACAGACTCAGGACGTGCGACTTGGCTGGCTTCGGCGATCATGTTCATGGGGTTCTTGGAGTGCGTGAAATGGGCTTGACCGGGTGTACAGGCCGCGTTGATTTCGGCTTGAGCGGGCCAGTGGTCAGAAGGTCTCCCAGTCGTCTCCGGTGGAGGCGGCGGCCGGGGCCTTGGCAGCCGTGCGCGCACGGCCCAGGGCCTGGCCGGCCAAGGCCTTGGGCGTCGCGCCCGGCGTTGCACCTGAGGTCACAGCCGGCGCGGGTCGCGCGACGGGCGGCGTCGTCACTGCAGGCTCGAACGCAGCGCTGCCGCCACCGGACACCCTGAAGCGGCCCACCGCCTGCGCCAGCCGCCGGCTCTGTTCCGCCATGCTCTGCGCCGCGGCGGCGCTTTGCTCCACCAGCGCGGCGTTCTGGTGCGTCATTTGGTCGAGCTGCACCACCGCCTCGTTGACCTGGCGCAGGCCGCCGCTTTGCTCGGTGGCGGCGGCGCTGATCTCGCCGATCACGTCGGTGACGCGGTGCACGCCGGAGACGATCTGCTCCATCGCGCCGCCGGCCTCGTTCACGAGGCGGGTGCCGTTGTCTACCCTCTCGACGCTGGCGCCGATCAGGCCCTTGATCTCGCGCGCTGCCTCGGCGCTGCGCTGGGCCAATGTGCGCACCTCGCCGGCCACCACGGCGAAGCCGCGGCCCTGCTCGCCGGCCCGCGCGGCCTCGACCGCGGCGTTCAGCGCCAAGATGTTGGTTTGAAATGCGATGCCGTCGATGGTGCCGATGATGTCGGCGATGCGGCGGCTGGCCGCCTGGATCTCGTTCATGGTGCTGACCACCTGCGACACCACCTCGCCACCGCGCTGCGCTGCGGTGCTGGCCGCGGCCGCCAGCTGATTGGCGGTGCGTGCGCTGTCGGCCGTCTGGCCCACGGTCCCGGTAAGCTGGCCCAGGCTTCCGGCCGCCTGCTGCAGGTTGCCGGCCGTCTGCTCGGTGCGGGTGGACAGATCCTGGTTGCCACTGGCGATCTGCGCGCTGGCCGCGGCGATGCTCTCGGTGCTGACGCGCACCTCGCCCACCATGGCGCCCAGCGCCTGCTGCATGCGCGACAGCGCCTGCTGAAGCTCGGCCACCTCGTCGCGTCCGTCTGTCCAGACCGGCGCAGACAGGTCGCCTCCTGCCATGCGCTCGGCGGCGACGCGCGTCGCCTCCAGCGGGCGCGTCACCGATCGCGCGATGGCCACGCCGAGCAGCGCGGCCGCCACGACGCCCAGCCCGGTGCTGAACGTCAGGAGGCTCATCGTGCTCGACACCTTCTGGTCCAGTCGGACCATGGCCTCTTCCGCCTTCGCCGACTGCCCTTGCTGATGCTGCAAAGCAATGTCCTGCTGCTGGCCGCGGATCTGCGACAACTGGAAGCCGGCGGCCGCGGCACCAGCGATCATCAGAATGATCAGGGCGCCAAAGGCCAGGGCCAGCCGTTGGCCGATGCGGAACTGTCGGAGGTTCATAGTGATGTCCTGGTGGCAGTGAAGTGGGGGTTGACGCTCAGGCCATGGCGGGCAGCCGGAACGCAGCCACGGTCTCGGGGAGCTTGCGGGCCTCGAACTGAGGGTTCTTGTCGGTGGGGGCGTCGAACATGCGGGTCTCCGGGCGACCGGGGTCAGTGGCGAGCCCGGCGGATCAGCGCGCCGATGTCCAGGATCAGCGCAACACGGCCGTCGCCCATGATGGTGGCACCCGACACATCGTCGACCTTGCGATAGTTGGTCTCGAGGTTCTTGACAACGACCTGCTGCTGTCCGAGCAACTCGTCGACCAGCAGTGCGACGCGGCCGCCCTCGGCCTCGACCACGACCATGAGCTCGGTGCTGCGCTCGGGATCGAAGCGCGGCACACCGAAGAGCGCCTCCAGGTCGAGCACCGGCATGTACTCGTCGCGCACCTCGACCACGCGACCCGAGCCGCCGATGGTCTTGACCATGCCGGGCTTGACCTGGAACGACTCGACCACGCTGTTCAGCGGCAGGATGTAGACCTCGTCGAGGACGCCCACGCTCATGCCGTCCATGATGGCCAGCGTCAGCGGCAGGCGCACGCGCACCGTCATGCCGTGGCCCTCGGAGGAATCGATCTCCACCGTGCCGCCCAGCGCGGTGATGTTCTTCTTGACGACGTCCATGCCCACGCCGCGGCCAGACACGTCGGTCACCTGGTCGGCGGTGCTGAATCCAGGGGCGAAGATGAGGTTGTAGACCTCGGGGTCGGTCATCGTGTCCGACACCTCGAGCCCACGCTCCCGCGCCTTCTTCAGCAGCTTCTCCCGGCTGAGCCCCTTGCCGTCGTCGCGTACCTCGATGACGATGCTGCCGCCCTGATGGCTGGCAACCAGCGTGATCGTGCCGTGCTCGGGCTTGCCCCGGGCCAGCCGCTCAGCCGGCGGCTCGATGCCGTGGTCGCAGCTGTTGCGCACCAGGTGGGTAAGCGGATCGGTGATTTTCTCCACCAGACCCTTGTCCATTTCGGTGGACTCGCCCACCTGAACCAGCTCAACCTTCTTGCCGAGCTTGCTGGCCAGGTCGCGCAGCATGCGCGGGAAGCGGTTGAACACCAGCGACATCGGAATCATGCGGATCGACATCACCGCTTCCTGTAGGTCGCGTGTGTTGCGCTCCAGGTCTGCCAGGCCGCTGCTGAGCTGCTGGTGCAGCCCGCTGTCCAGACCCTTGCTGTTCTGCGCCAACATGGCCTGGGTGATAACGAGTTCGCCGACGAGGTTGATCAGCTGATCGACCTTGTCGACGCTGACGCGCAAGGTGCTCGACTCCGGTGAGCCCGCGGCCTTGGCATCGGTCCGCGGCGCACCGGTCCGGGGCGCCGGCGCTTCCCTGGGGGCCTGATGCGCCGCTTCGACGGCGGCCGCACCGCCTGCGGACGGGGCCGCGGGTGCGTCGTCGAAGAACCCGTAACCGGGATCGGTCACCGGGATGTGCTCGGGCGCGCCCGGGGCCCCCTCGTGGAAGCCGAAGCCCTCATCCATCGGCAGCAAGCTGATGTGTTCGCGCGCGACGTGGAACCCGAAGAGGTCGATGAGATCGTTGTCCGAGCTGGCGGTGACCACCTTGAAGCGGCGCACGCCTTCGGCATCGCGGCCGGCGTCGAGCGGCTCGATGAGGCCGAGGTTGGTGATCTCGCTGAACAGCTCGACCAGGTTGTCGGCCACGGAGGGGTCGGGCAGCGGGCCCACGCGCAGCTCCAGCGCCCGGACGCTGGCCGATGCAGCGGCCGCGGGCGAGGCGGGCGGAGCCGCGGGCACGGTGGCCGGTGCCGAGGCCGCGATGGTCGGGGCGGGCGCCGGCTTGGCCAACGGCACCGCGCTGCCCTCGGCGTGGGCACGAATCTCGAACAGCAGTGAACTGGTGTCCACCGCCTCGCCGCCGCCACCCTGGTGACGCGCCAGCTGCGCCCGGAGCGCGTCGCCCCCAGCCAGCAGCACGTCGACCATGGCCGCGGTGATCTGCAGCTCGTGGCGGCGCAACTTGTCCAGCAGCGTCTCCATCTGGTGCGTAAGCTCGGCCACGTCGGCAAAGCCAAAGGTGGCTGCGCCGCCCTTGACGGAGTGCGCGCATCGGAAGATGGCGTTGAGCTGCTCGTCGTCGTGGTTGCCGAGGTCGAGGTTCAGGAGCATCCGCTCCATGTTGTCGAGGTTCTCGCTGGCCTCCTCGAAGAAGACTTGGTAGAACTGGCTGAGATCGAAGCCGGCCGAGACGTGGTCGCCCTCGTTGGTCATGTCGCCCATCGCGTGACTCCTGGCAGTGTGAACGCGGTGCGCGGATTCAGCGGATGACCTTGCCCACAACCTCGACGAGCTTGGCCGGGTCGAAGGGTTTCACCAACCAGCCTGTGGCGCCCGCTGCGCGGCCGGCCTGCTTCATCTGGTCGGAGCTCTCGGTGGTCAGGATCAGGATGGGCGTGCCCGTGAACCTCGGGTTCTCGCGCAGCTTCTTCGTCAGGCTGATGCCATCCATGCGCGGCATGTTCTGGTCGGTGAGTACGAGGTTGAAGTCGCGGCGGCTGGCCTTTTCGTAGGCGTCCTGCCCGTCGACGGCTTCTACGACGTTGTAGCCGGCGTTCTTCAGCGTGAACAACACCATCTGTCGCATGGAAGCGCTGTCGTCGACGGCAAGGATCGAGTGCATGGCGGGGCTCCTGGGAATCTTGGGGTCAGTGTTCGGCGGGGGTTTGTGCAGCGGTCGGCGTTTAGAAGAGCTCGACGCTGCCGGCGTCCATCTCGTCCTGCGTGACTGGGTTGGGCCGTAGAGGCAGGGCCTCGACGAAGGCGTGGCCGAATTCATCCTCTTCGCCCATGACCCGTACGGCCAGGCGATCGGTGCAATTGCGCAAGCGGCGAACGGTGTGCTCGATCAGCTGCGAAGCCATGTCGTGGAACTGCATGGCGGTGATGACCTCGGCCATGTGTTCCAGGGTCTTGTGAAGCTGTGGCGCCTCGCCAGCGGGCGCCGCGCTGGAGTCATCGGCAGCGGCTTGGGCCTGCTGAAGAAGCAGTGAGCGCACCTCGTGGCTGGCTCCATAGAAGTGCCTGAGCAGCGTGTCGCAGGCATCACCCAGCAGGCGTTGCAGCCGGTTTAGGTCGTTCTGCGCCACCATCAGATGGTCCTGCAGGTCGGCTGCGGCCAGCGGCACCAGGCCTTCGTCGCTGGCCTGAGCCGTCGGGTGCATGCCGGCGGCGGTCTGCGGCGGGCTGGATTCCTGGGCGAGCATCCGGTCTCCTTGCGGGTGGCGTGCCCCCGGGGGGTGCGCGCGCCGCGGCGCACCACCACCCTGGAGCTCATGTGACTGACCATTTTTCGGCACCGACCCCGTGGACATTGAGGGGAAGACGGCGGAAATCCGCCGCTAAATCGGCATACACGGCCCACGACACCCCGGTCCGCGGTCACATGGACGGCCGCTTTGCGATACTGGACGCATGTCCGAGCCCATCCGGCTGCTCCACCTGGAAGATTCCGAACCCGACCACGCGCTCGTGGTTGCGCACCTGTGCCGCGCCGGACTGGCGCTTCAGGAGCTGCGCGTGGAAACGCGCGAGCAGTTCGTGCTGGCCTTGCAGCAGCCCTGGGACTTGGTGATCTCCGACTACCACCTGCCCGGCTTCTCGGGCCTGGACGCGCTACGGCTGCTGCGCTCGCAGGAGGCGCGCACCCACACTGGGCCGGTGCCGTTCATCCTGGTGTCGGGGCAGATCGGCGAGGACACCGCGGTGGAAGCCATGCGCAACGGCGCCAGCGACTACCTGCTCAAGAACAATCTCTCGCGCCTGGCCGTGGCTGCCGAGGCCGCCCTGGCCGCCGCCGCCAGCCACCGCGCGCGCCAGCACGCCGACCGCGAGCTGGCCGATTCGCGCCGGCAACTGTCGGCCCTGGCCCAGCACCTGCAGACCAGCGTCGAGGCCGAGCGGCACGCCATCGCGCGCGAGATCCACGACGACGTCGGCGGCACGCTGACGGCGCTGAAGTTCGAGCTCGACTGGATCCGCCGCCACAGTGCCGAGCCGGCCGTGAAGCAGCGCGCCACGGCGGCGCTGGAGTCGGTGACGCAGGCCATCGGCGCCAGCCAGCGCATCATGCAGAACCTGCGCCCGGCCATCCTCGAGCAGGGCCTGGTGGCGGCGCTGCAGTGGCTGACCCAGCGCTTCGAGAGCCGCACCGGCATCGGCTGCCGGCTGCGCCTGCCCGACGCGGCCTCTGGGCCGCTGCCCAGCCTGCCCGCCGGCGTGCCGCTGGTGGCCTACCGCACCGTGCAGGAGGCGCTGACCAACGTGGGCAAGCACTCCGCAGCCACCCGGGTGGTGGTGGACCTGGCGCTCACCGGCGGCGTGCTGTCGCTGGAGATCTCCGACAACGGCCGCGGCCTGGCCAGCGCCGACCTGGCCAAGGCCAGCAGCTTCGGCATTCGCGGCCTTCGGGAGCGCGCAGCCACCGTGGGCGGCTGGATCGACCTGTCCAGCGGCGAGGGCCGGGGCACCAGCCTGATCCTGTCGGTGCCGCTCGACGGCGGCCTGCCGCCGCCGCGCCCACCGTCGGGGCTGGATGCCGAGGAAGCCGAATGGACGACCTACTGAACACGCCCGCATGATCGACGTCATCCTCTGCGATGACCACGCCCTCATCCGGCGCGGCATCCGCGACACACTGTCCGACGCGTCCGACATCCGCGTCGTCGGCGAGGCCGCCGACTATGGCGAGCTGCGCACCCTCATGCGCGAGCGTGTTGCCGCCCCGGGCAGCCGCAGCCTGCCCTGCGACGTGTTGGTGCTCGACATCAACCTGCCCGGCCGCAGCGGCCTGGATGCACTGCACGTGTTGAAGGACGAGGGCTCGCTGGTGAAGGTGCTGGTGGTGAGCATGTACCCGGAAGACCAGTACGCCATCCGCGCGCTGCGCGCCGGCGCCTTCGGCTACGTCAACAAGGGCGGCGATCCGCAGATCCTCGTGCAGGCGGTGCGCACGGTGGCCCAGGGCCGCAAGTACGTGACGCCAGACATCGCGCAGATGCTCGTGGAAAGCCTCACCACCCCCAGCAGTGAGGCTGCGGCGCACACGAAGCTTTCCGACCGGGAGCTGCAGACGCTGGTGATGATCGCCAGCGGCAAGCGCCTGGCCGACATCGCCGCCGAGCTGATGCTCAGCCCCAAGACGGTGTCGGTGTACCGCGCCCGCTTGCTCGAGAAACTGGCGCTGGCCAACAACGCCGAACTCACCGTGTACGCCATCCGCAACGGACTGGTGGGCGAGTAGCCAAGGGAGGCTCAACCGCACCGCTGGTTGGCTTCCGCCTCCTCGACAACGACGAGCTGGTCATCGTCACGCACGCCATCACGGCGGTCGCGCTCCTCGCGCCGGGCCGCAGCGGTCTGCGCCTGCCGCAGGCGCTCGGCCATGCCGGCCAGCGGGCCCGACGCTTCGCGGCCGAGCAGCATCAGCAACTGCAGGTGGGCCTTGACTAACAAAGCACTGGGCAGGCGGGATACGTGCTCCCAACCACCACCCTTCAGAGCCTCATGCACGGCCACGAGAGGGTGCAGCACAGCCGCGTGCTGCTCGCCGTGCTCCAGCAGGCGCACGCGGAGTTCCTCACAGAGCGCGGTCCGGTCGTGAGCGTGTATGAACTCGGGCGGCCAGCGGCGGTCCCGCAAGGCCAAGTGCAGACTGCCGTTGCGCCAGATCAGCACCACGGGGCGGCCGAGGACGCTGCGCAGCCAGCGCAGCGTCCCGGGCTTTCCACGGGGTGCGCGGCGCTCGATCCGGGATTTGGCCCCGCGCTCGCGGAGGCCGGAATGTCGATCGGGCATGGGTTGCGACTCCAACAGCACTGCCCGGACATCGGCAGACTTCCCGGCATATCGGCGCCGACCGGCCAATCTTGACCCCCCCGGGGGTCGAGCAGGGTCGAACCTTCAGGTCAAGAGTTGGCGCGCACTTCGGCCAGCGTGGTGACGCCCGACAGCACCTTGTCGATGCCGTCCTGTCGCAAGGTGCGCATGCCGTCGGCCAGGGCCTGCCGCTGCAGCGCACCGGCGCGGCAGCCCAATTGGATCTTCTCGCGCAGCTCGGGGCTCACCATCATGAGCTCATGGATGCCGGCACGGCCGCGGAAGCCGGTGCCGTTGCAGGCTTCGCAACCGACGGGCTTGTGGAGCATCAGGCGGCCCTGGGTGCCGAAGCGCAGCCGCCAGGCGTCCAGCAAGGCCTCGCGCGACGGGGCGCCGGGAACGGGCGGCTCGCCCTGCAGGGCGCGCAGCCAGTCGTCGGACAGCTCGCGCAGCTCATCGACCGTGGCCTCGTGCGGGTCGCGGCAGGCGCTGCACAGCCGGCGGACGAGGCGTTGCGACAGTACGCCCAGCAGCGCGTCGGCGAAGTTGAATGGGTCCATGCCCATGTCGAGCAGACGCGTCACGGTCTCGGGCGCGCTGTTGGTGTGCAGCGTGGACAGCAGCAGGTGGCCCGTGAGGCTGGCTTCCACGGCCACGCGTGCAGTCTCCTCGTCGCGGATCTCGCCGACCATGATGACATCGGGATCGGCGCGCAGGAAGGAGCGCAGCGCCTTGGCGAAGGTCCAGCCGATGCGGGGGTTCATCTGTACCTGACGCAGCCCGGCCTGGGTGATCTCCACCGGGTCCTCGGCCGTCCAGATCTTGCGCTCGGGGGTGTTGATGCTGCCCATCAGCGAGTGCAGGGTCGTCGTCTTGCCGCTGCCGGTGGGGCCCGCGCACAGCAACATGCCGAAGGGCCGGGCCGCGGCGTCGCGCACGCGCGCCAGGTTGGTGTCGGACAGGCCCAGCTTATCCAGCGGCAACGGCCTGCTGCCCTGCAGCAGGCGCAGCACGGCGTCTTCGAGGCCGCCACTGGTGGGGATGGTGGCCACCCGCAGCTCGAGCCGCAGACCCTGCACGAACTTGCCGAAGTTGATCTTGCCGTCTTGCGACTTGCGGCGTTCGCTGATGTCGAGGTCGCACATGATCTTCAGCCGTGCGATCAGGGCGCTGCGGTAGCTCGGCGGCAGCTCGAGGTAGAGCCGCAGCAGACCGTCCTTACGGAAGCGGATGCGCACCTTCTCGCGCCCCGAGGGGCACTCGACGTGGATGTCGGAGACACCCTGCGAATGCGCCTCGACGATCATCGAGTTGATCAGACGCACCAGCGAGTTGTCGCTCTGCTCGATGCTCTCGACCACTCCTTCGTCGCCGTCGGTGGCGCCGCCTTCCATGCTCGCCAGCAGCCTGCCGGCATCGCCGACCTCGAAGTCCGACACCGCAGCGCCATCGACGACTCGGCCTCCCTTGGGACCGAGGGCACCCAGCCTCTCGTAGGCGCGGTCGATGGCGGCGAGCAAAGAGCCGCTGGGTGCCAGGACGGGCACCAGCTTGCACTGCGCGGCGAACTCCACTTCCTCGAGCCGCCGCCGGTCGGAGGGGTCTTCCACCGCCACCACCAGCCGCCCGCCACGGATCATGAGCGGCAGCGCCGGCACGCGCACGGCCACGGCGTAGGGCAGCCGCATCAGGGACTCGGCGTCCGCAGGAAACTGCATCACGTCCACCAGCGGGTAACCCATCTTGCGGGCCAACGCGGTCTGCAGGTCAGCCCGGCCGACCAGCCCCTTTTGCACGAGCAACTCGCCCAGCGGGACGCTGCGGTCCTCGGTCTGCTGCGTCAGCGCGTGCGACAGCTGATCCTGGGTGACGTAGCCCAGGGCCAACAGCGCCTCGCCGATGCGCACCATGGGCATCTTCGACTGCTGCTCGATGGCTTCCTCGAGCTCGCCGGCCGTGACGAGCTGGCGCACGACGAGGATGTCGCCGAGCTTGCGGCTGCGCAGGGCCTGTTGTTCGGCCAAGGCCTCGGCCAGCTGTTCCGGCGACACCACGTTCTGCTGCAGCAGCGTCTCGCCCAGCCGCGTACCGATCCCAGCCTGCGCATAGGCGGCTCGCGGCACGAACCAACGGCGCACCGAGCCGCGGTCGTCCGTGGGCTCGAACAGATACAGGCCCTCCGGCCGCTCATGGTGGCCGACGGTATGGCCGTGCCAGGCCGCACCCTGGTGGAAGTGCAGGACGAAGGGCAGCGACGCCCGCTCCCAGCCCGGCTCGCCGGCACTGGGCAGGTCTACCGGCGCCAGCGCCTCCAGCGGCTCGACGACGCACAGGCGCCGGAACTGGCCTAGGAGGACCGGCGCGGGGCGAGACTGCCCTGAGGGAATGATCTCGATCGCCTCGCGATCCGGCTCGAAGCGCGTCAGCCGGCCCTTGATGGCATGGCCGTTGTGGCCCTCGATCGCTACGACAGGCGGCACGAGGAAGGGGATGGCCGCCTCGTAGCCGACCCGTTCCGGCGTCGGCCAGGACTGCGGCAGGCCCATGCGACGGGTCAGCAATCGCAGCGGCGGATTCGACAGGTCGGACATGTGCGGGATGCTAGGCCCGCGCACCCGGCGCAATCGGCCGAACAGCACGGCCTATGGGGCCGATTTCCGCCTCCCGCGGCGCCGGGGCGCCTCAGCCGCGCATCTGCTGCGGCAGCGCCGTCACCAGGCCCGGGAAGGCCCAGATCAGCACCACGGCCGCGATCATCAGCAGGAAGAACGGGAACGCCGCCCGCGCGACCCAGCCGATGTCGCGCCCCGTCATGCCCTGCAGCACGAACAGGTTGAAGCCCACCGGCGGCGTGATCTGCGCCATTTCGACCACGAGCACGATGAAGATGCCGAACCACAGCGGGTCGATGCCCGCGGCGGTGACGGTGGGCATGATCACGCCCATGGTGAGCACCACCATGCTGATGCCGTCGAGGAAGCACCCGAGCACGATGTAGAAGGCCATCAGCGCCAGCAGCAGCTGCCAGGGCTCGAGGCCCAGGCCGCCGATCCACTCCGCCAGGTGGCGAGGCAGGCCGATGTAGCCCATGCTCAGCGTCAGGAAGGCCGCGCCGGCCAGGATGAGCGCGATCATGCAGAACAGGCGCGTGCCGCCGAAGAGGCTGTCCCTGAAACTCTGCCAGGTGAGAGAGCCCTGCGCCGCGCTGACGACGAGCGCGCCCGCCACGCCCACGGCCGCGGCCTCGGTGGGGGTGGCGATGCCGCCGTAGATGCTGCCCAGAACTCCCGCGATCAGCAGCACCACCGGGATCAGGTGGCGCGACTCGGCCAGCTTCGCGCGCAGCGGCAGCGGCGCGTCGGCCGGCGGCACCAGCCCCGGGTTGCGCAGCGCCCAGACCACCAGGTAGCCCGAGAACAGCAGCGCCAGCAGGATGCCCGGCACCACGCCGGCAATGAACAGCTGCGCGATGGACACGTCGGCCGCCACGCCGTAGACGATCATGATGATCGACGGCGGGATCAGCAGGCCCAGCGTGCCGGCGCCGGCCAGCGAGCCGATGCTGATGCCGTCGGGGTAGCCGCGGCGGGCCAGCTCCGGCAGGCTCATCTTGCCGATGGTGGCGCAGGTAGCGGCGCTGCTGCCCGACACCGCCGCGAAGATGGTGCAACCAACCACGTTGGCGTGCAGCAGCCGCCCCGGCAGGGCCTGCATCCAGGGCGCGAGGCCGCGGAACATGTCGGAGCTCAGCCGCGTGCGGAACAGGATCTCGCCCATCCACACGAACAAGGGCAGCGCGGTCAGCGTCCAGCTGCTGGCGCTGCCCCAGATGGCCACGGCCATGGCGTCGCCGGCCGGGCGGCTGGTGAACAGCTGCATGCCGATCCAGGCCACGCCGGTGAGCGTCAGGCCGATCCAGACGCCGCTGGCCAGGATGGCGAACAGCGCCGCCACCAGCAGCAGCATGATGCCGATGTCGCTCATCGCGGGTTCACTCGTGCCGGGCGGACTGGTCGGTGGTGGCGCGGCGGTTAGTGGCGGCCAGCACCAGCTCGTCGACCAGCGCCACGAAGAGCAACAGCGTGCCGGCCGCCATAGCCAGCTGCGGAATCCACAGCGGCGTGGCGTCGTTGCCGGTGCTGATGTCGTTGAACAGGCGCGACTGCCACACCAGCCGCGCGCTGTACCAGGCGAACAGGCCCGCCAGCGTGGCGGCCGCGGCCAGCGCCCACAGTTCCATCGCGCGGCGCGCGGCGCCCTCTAGCCGGCCGATCAGCAGCGTGACGCGGATGTGCTCGCCCTTCTTCAGCGTGTGCGCCAGCGCCAGGAAGCCGGCCGCCGCCATCAGGTAGCCAGCATAGACGTCGGTACCCGGCACGTGGAAGTGCAGTTGCCGACTGAGGATGGTCAGCAGCACCATCGCCAGCAGGCCCACCATCGACAGCGCCGCCAGCCAGGCCGCGCCGTCGTACAGGGCATCCAGTGCGCGGCGCATCGCGGCGGGCCCGGGCGAGCCGTGGCTACTTGCTGAAGCCGTCGAGCAGCGCCTTGCCGTCGGCGCCGGCCTTCTCGGCCCACTCCTTCAGCATGGTCTCGCCGACCTTGGCCATGTCGGCCTTGAGCTGCGGCGAGGGCGGCAGCACCTGCATGCCCTCGGTGCGCAGCCGCGCCAGCGTGTCCACGTTGACCTTGCGGCTGGCGGCCCAGCCGCGCACCTCGGCGTCGGCCGCGGCCTTGAGCACGGCCTGACGGGTGGCGGCGTCGAGGCCGTCGAACGCGGCCTTGTTGACGAGCACGGCGTTCTTGGGCAGCCAGGCCTGGGTGTCGTAATAGAACTTCAGGTGCTCGAACAGCTTGCTGTCCACGCCCGTGGCGCCGGAGGTCATGGTGCTCTCGACCACGCCGGTGGCCAGGGCCTGCGTCAGCTCAGCCGCCTGCACGGTGACGGACTGGGCGCCCACCAGCTCGGCGATACGGCTGGTGGCGGGGCTGTAGGCGCGCCACTTCACGCCCTTCAGGTCGGCCGCGCTGTTCAGCGGCTTCTTGGCGTAGATGCCCTGCGGCGGCCAGGCCACCGAGTACAGCACCATCATGCCCTGCTCGCCGAGCTTCTTGTCGAGCAGCGGCTTCTGCGCGCGCCACAGCTTCATGGCCTCGTCGTAGCTGTCGGCCAGGAAGGGCACGCCGTCGGCGCCGAAGATGATCCACTCGTTCTGGTAGGCCGACAGCAGGATCTCGCCCATCTGGGCCTGGCCGCCCTGCACCGCGCGCTTGATCTCGGGCAGCTTGAACAGGCTGGCGTTGGCGTGCACCGTGATCTTGAGCTTGCCGCCGGTGGCCTTGTCGATGTCGTCGGCGAACTGCTGCAGGTTCACGCTGTGGAAGTTGGTGGCCGGGTAGGCAGAGGGCAGGTCCCACTTGACCTGCGCCTGGGCCGGCGGAGCCAGGGTGGCAGCGGCGAACAGGGCGGCAGCGCCCAGGATGGAAGGCAGCGACTTCATCGGGAGGTCCCTTTCCGGAATGAGGACGATGGGGCTCGGGGTTTGCCAGAGGTGCGTTGAAGTCTAGAAAGTTCGTCGATAAAGTGTCAACGTTTCTTCGACGTTCTGGTGAAAACACCGATGCCCTCCAAATCCGCCAAGGGCCCGAGGCGCGCGCCGCGCACGGGCGGCATCGTGTCGAGCTCGCACCTGGTCTCGCCGCGCAGCGTGGAGCTGTCGGAGTTCGAGTTCGGCCTCATCGTGGCCTGGAACGCGTTCTCGCGCTGGTGCGTGCGCTGCATGGCGGCCGCCGGCTGCCCCGACCTCACCATCACCGACGTGCTGCTGCTGCACAACCTGTGCCACCGCGTGCGCGGCAAGAAGCTGGCCGACATCGGCTTCATGCTCAACTACGAGGACACCCACGTCGTGGCCTACTCGCTGAAGAAGCTCGTCGGCGCCGGCCTGGCGCGGGCCGAGAAGCTGGGCAAGGAGGTCTTCTACACGCCCACCGCTCAGGGCGAAGCCTTCGTGCAGCAGTACCGCGCCGTGCGCGAGCAGTGCCTGGTGCAGAGCCTGGACACCGAGCTCAACGCCGACATCGGCGAACTCGCGCGCCTGTTGCGCACCATGAGCGGCATGTACGACCAGGCGGCGCGTGCCGCCACCTCACTCTGAACGCCCACCCGGCCCCGGTGCAGGACAACCCCCGATGACGACACGCTGGCAGTTCTGGATCGACCGTGGCGGCACCTTCACCGACGTCGTGGGCCGCGCGCCCGACGGCGCCCTGCGCACGCTGAAGCTGCTGTCCGACAACCCCGAGCAGTACGGCGACGCCGCGGTGGAGGGCATCCGCCGGCTGCTGCAGCTGCCCGCCGGCGCGCCCATCACGCCCACGCAGGTGGCGTGCGTGAAGATGGGCACCACGGTGGCCACCAACGCGCTGCTCGAGCGCAAGGGCGACCGCACGCTGCTCGTCACCACGCGCGGCTTCCGCGACGCGCTGCGCATCGCCTACCAGGCGCGGCCGCGGCTGTTCGAGCGCCACATCCGGCTGCCCGAGCTGCTGTACGAGCGGGTGGTGGAGGCGCAGGAACGCATCGGCGCCCACGGCGAAGTGCTCGAGCCGCTGGACGAGGCCCACCTGCGCGAACGCCTGTGGGCGGCGTTCGACGCCGGCATCCGCGCCGTCGCCATCGTCTTCATGCACGGCTACCGGTATGCGCAGCACGAGGCCGCCGCGGCGCGGCTGGCGCGCGCGATCGGCTTCACGCAGGTCAGTGCCAGCCACGAGGTCAGCCCGCTGATGAAGCTGGTCTCGCGCGGCGACACCACGGTGGTCGACGCCTACCTGAGCCCCATCCTGCGCCGCTACGTCGATCAGGTGGCGGCGCAGATGCCGGGGGTGCCCCTGTTCTTCATGCAGAGCAGCGGCGGCCTGACCGAGGCGCACCGCTTCCAGGGCAAGGACGCCATCCTCTCGGGGCCGGCCGGCGGCATCGTCGGCATGGTGCGCACCGCGCTGGCCGGCGGCCACGAGCGGGTGATCGGCTTCGACATGGGCGGGACGTCCACCGACGTCAGCCACTATGTCGACGGTCCTGCCGGCGGGTTCGAGCGCGCGTTCGAGACCTTGGTGGCCGGCGTGCGAATGCGCGCGCCGATGATGAGCATCCACACCGTGGCCGCCGGCGGCGGCAGCCTGCTCACGTTCGACGGCGCGCGGCTGCGCGTGGGCCCGGAGAGCGCGGCCGCCAACCCGGGCCCGGCCAGCTACCGCCGCGGCGGGCCGCTGGCCACCACCGACGCCAACGTGCTGCTGGGCAAGATCCAGCCCGAGTGGTTCCCCAAGGTCTTCGGCCCGGCGGGCGACGAGCCACTGGACCGCGACGTGGTGCGGCAGCGCTTCCAGGCCCTGGCGGCGCAGGTGGCGGGCGCCACCGGGCGGCCGACCACGCCGGAGCAGCTGGCCGAGGGCTTCCTGCAGATCGCGGTGCAGAACATGGCCAACGCCATCAAGCGCATCAGCGTGGCGCGGGGCTACGACGTCACCCAGTACACGCTGCAGTGCTTCGGCGGCGCCGGTGGCCAGCACGCCTGCCTGGTGGCCGACGCGCTGGGCATGGAGCGCGTGTTCGTGCACCCGCTGGCCGGGGTGCTCAGCGCCTACGGCATGGGCCTGGCCGACCAGATCGCGATGCGCGAGGCCAGCGTCGAGCAGCCGCTGGGCGCGGAGGGCCTTGCCGCGGCCGGCGCAACGCTGGACGCGCTGGCCGAGGCCGCGCGGGCCGAGGTCGCCGGCCAGGGCGTGGCCGCGGCCGCGATCACCGTGCACCGCCGCGTGCACCTGCGCTACCAGGGCACGGACACGGCGCTGGTCGTCGCGCTCGACGCCGCCGCCGCCATGACGGCGGCCTTCGAGGCCGCGTACCGGCGCCGCTTCGCCTTCCTGATGGAGGGCCGCCCGCTGGTGATCGAGGCCGTCTCGGTGGAGGCCGTGGGTGCCGGCGAGCGCCACGACGCGGCCCACGCCGCCGCCGAGCCCGCGCCGCACCAGCCCGAGCCGACGGCGCGCGTGCGCGTGCACGCCGGGCAGTGGCACGAGGCGGGGCTCTTCGTGCGCGAGCAGCTCGCGGCCGGCGCCACCATCGACGGCCCGGCCATCATCGCCGAGCGCAACGCCACCACGGTGGTCGAGCCCGGCTGGCAGGCCCGGCTGATGGCCGCCGGCCCCATCGAGCTGCGGCGCGTGGTGCCGCGCGAGACGCAGCACGCCATCGGCACGCAGGCCGACCCGGTGATGCTGGAGGTGTTCAACAACCTGTTCATGAACATCGCCGAGCAGATGGGCCTGCGGCTGCAGAACACCGCCTACTCGGTGAACATCAAGGAGCGGCTGGACTTCTCCTGCGCGCTGTTCGACGCCGAGGGCCGGCTCATCGCCAACGCGCCGCACATGCCGGTGCACCTGGGCTCGATGAGCGAGAGCATCCGCACTGTCATCGCGCGCAACCCGGCCATGCAGCCGGGCGACGTCTACGTGCTCAACGACCCGTACCACGGCGGCACGCACCTGCCCGACGTCACCGTGGTCACGCCGGTGTACCTGTCGGCCCCCAGGCTCCCTGCGGTCGCCACCCCCCAAGGGGGCTCGCCTCGGCCCGGGGAACCCGGATCCGAGGCGTCAGCCGGCGACACCCAACCCAGCTTCTATGTCGCCAGCCGCGGCCACCACGCCGACATCGGCGGGGCCACGCCGGGCTCGATGCCGCCGTTCTCGAAGACCATCGCCGAGGAAGGCGTGCTGTTCGACAACTTCCTGCTCGTGCGCGACGGCCGCCTGCGCGAGACCGAGCTGAACGCGCAGCTGGCGTCGGGCCCCTGGCCGGCGCGCAACCCGGCGCAGACCATCGCCGACCTGCGCGCACAGATCGCCGCCAACGAGAAGGGCGTGCAGGAGCTGCAGGCCATGGTGGCGCAGTTCGGCCGCGACACCGTGGCCGCCTACATGCAGCACGTGCAGGACAACGCCGAGGAGAACGTTCGCCGCGTCATCACCGCGCTGAAAGACGGCGCCTACACGCTGCCGCTGGACAACGGCGCGCAGATCGCCGTGCGGCTGACGGTGCACCGCGAGCGCCGCGCCGCCACCATCGACTTCACCGGCACCAGCGCGCAACTGCCCAACAACTTCAACGCCCCCAAGGCGGTGACGATGGCGGCGGTGCTGTACGTGTTCCGCACGCTGGTGGACGGCGACATCCCGCTCAACGCCGGCTGCCTGAAGCCGCTGGAGGTGATCGTGCCGCCGGGCTGCATGCTGAACCCGAACCCGCCGGCCGCCGTGGTGGCCGGTAACGTCGAGACCAGCATGTGCGTCACCAACGCGCTGTACGGCGCGCTGGGCGTGATGGCGGCGAGCCAGTGCACGATGAACAACTTCACCTTCGGCAATGAGCGCCACCAGTACTACGAGACGATCAGCGGCGGCAGCGGCGCCGGGGCGGTCACCGACGCCGCCGGCCACGCCGTCGGGGGCTTCGACGGCACCAGCGTCGTGCAGACCCACATGACCAACTCGCGCCTGACCGACCCCGAGGTGCTGGAGTTCCGCTTCCCCGTGCGGCTGGAGAGCTACGCGCTGCGCCCGGGCAGCGGCGGCGCGGGGCGCTGGCGCGGCGGCGACGGCGGCGTGCGCCGCGTGCGCTTCCTCGAGGCCATGACCGCCAGCATCCTGAGCAACGGCCGCACGGTCCCGGCCTTCGGCATGGCCGGCGGGCTGCCCGGCGCCCTGGGCGTCAACCGCGTCGAGCGCGCCGACGGCCGCATCGAGACGCTGGCCCACATCGGCCAGGTCGAGATGCAGCCGGGCGACGTGTTCGTGGTCGAGACGCCGGGCGGCGGGGGCTGGGGCGAACCCTCGTGACCGCCGCCGCTACACCGCGCCGGCGCGGCGCAGCGTGTCCAGCACCGGGCGCCGCAGCACCTCGCGCAGGCCCCACCAGCCGGCCAGCAGCGCCAGCACCGCGCCGGCCGCCGCACCGGCCAGCGGCACCCAGGGCGCCGGGTTCCAGCTGAACTCGAAGGCATAGCGCGCCAGCAGCCAGCCCACGACCATGGCCGCCACGCTGGCCAGGAACCCGGCCAGCGCGCCCACGCCCAAAAGCTCGGCGCGCTGCACCTGCGCCAGCAGCCGACCACCGGCGCCCATGGCGCGCATCACCGCGAACTCGCGCGAGCGCGCCTCGCGCGTGGCCGTGACGGCCGCGAACAGCACCACCAGCCCCGCCAGCAGCGTGAAGCCGAACAGGAACTCGACCGCGCGGATGACCTGGTCCAGCACGCGCTGCACCTGCGCCACGCTGGCCGAGACGTCGATGGTGGTGATGTTGGGAAAGTCGCGCGCCAGCCGGTTGTCGAAGCTGGGCTGCCCGGCCGGAGCGGCCTGAGGCGCCGGCGCGCGGAAGGCGCTGATGTAGCTCACCGGCACGCCGTCGCCCATCTGCGCCTGCGGGAAGATGACGAAGAAGTTGACGCGCATTGAGCCCCAGTCCACCTTGCGCAGGCTGGTGACGCGGCCCTCGACCACCAGGCCGGCCATGTCGAAGGCCAGGCGGTCGCCGAGCTTGAGGCCCAGCTCCTGGGCCAGGCCCTCTTCCACGCTCAGCGCGTCGGCCTCGTCGGGCGTCCAGCGGCCGGCGACCACCGGGTTCTTGGGCGGCAGTTCCGCCGTGTGCGTGAGGTTGAACTCGCGCTCCACCAGTCGCGCCGCGCGCTCGCCCGCGAAGTCGTCGGATTTCACCGGCGTGCCGTTGATGGCCACCAGGCGGCCGCGGATCATCGGGTACCAGTCGTAGTTGGCCACGCCGGCCTCGGCCAGGCGCTGGCGGAAGGGCTGCGCCTGGTCGGGCTGCAGGTTGATGACGAAGCGGTTGGGCGCGTCGGGCGGCGTGGCCTGGCGCCACGAGCCGATGAGATCGGTGCGCAGCAGCACCAGCAGCACCAGCGCCAGCAGGCCCACGCTGAGCGCGCTGACCTGCAGCACCGCGAAGGCCGGCCGCGCGGCGATCTGCCGCGTGGCCAGCACGAGCCAGCGCGGAGCGATGGCTCCGCCAAACGGCCACCAGCGCGGCGCCCTCGCGTCGGGCACCGAGCGCTTCAGCAGCATCACCGCCACCCAGCTCAGGCCCGCGAACAGCGCGATGGCGCCGAGGAAGCCGCCCACCGCGATGAGGCCCAGCGTCAGGTCGGACGACACCGCCATCAGCAGCGCCACGAAGCCCCCCGTGCCCGCCAGCAGCACGCCCAGCGAGCTGGCCTTGATGCCGCCGACGTCGCGCCGGATCACGCGCAGCGGCGGCACGCGCGCCAGCTGCAGCACCGGCGGCAGGCCGAAGCCCATCAGCAGCGTCATGCCCACGCCCAGGCCGAAGAGGGCTGGCCACGGCGACGGCGGCGGCAGCTGCGCGTCCACCAGCCCGGCTAGCAGCCACACGAACACGTTGTGCACCAGCAGTCCCAGCAGCACCCCCGCCAGGCTGGCCAGCAGGCCCACGAGGCCGAACTCGAGCGTGTAGGCGCCGGCGATGCGGCGCTGGCTCTGCCCCAGCACGCGCAGCATGGCGCAGTCGTCGAGGTGGCGGCTGGCGAAGTCGCGCGCCGCGATGCCCACGGCCACGGCCGACAGCAGCGCCGCCAGCAGCGCCACCAGGTTGAGGAACTTCTCGGCGCGGCCCAGCGTGCGCTGCATGTCCGGGCGGCCGCTGTCCAGGCTCTCGACGCGCACGCCGCGCAGCGTCGCGGACTTGATGCGCTGCTCGGCCCAGGCCGTGAACTCGCGCACCGCGGCATCGCCCTGCGCGATGGGGGCGCCCTCGCGCGCGGCCACGGCCAGCCGGTAGCCCACGCGGCTGGCGGGCTGTATCAGGCCGGTGGCCGGCAGGTCGGCCTCGGCGATCATCACGCGCGGCGAGAAGGTCGAGAAGCCGGCGCCGCGGTCGGGCTCGATGACGATGACCTTGTCGATGCGCAGCCGCGCGTCACCCAGCAGCAGGGCGTCGCCGACCTTCAGGCCCAGCGCATCGAGCAGGCCGACGTCGACCCAGGTGCTGCCCGGGGCGGGGGCGGCCGCCACGGTCTGCGTGGGGCCGCCGGGGGCGTCGGCCAGCTGCAGGCGGCCGCGCAGCGGGTAGCTCGGGCTCACCGCCTTCACCGACACCAGGCGAGACTGCCCGCCCTGCTCGTCGCTCGCGCGGGCCATGCTCGGGAAGCTGGCGCTGGTGCTGGTGCGCAGGCCCAGCTCGGCGGCCTTAGCGGCCAGCTCGGGCGGCGCTGGCTTGTCGCTGCCGACGACTGCGTCGCCGCCCAGCAGCTGGCGCGCGTCGCGCTGCAGCCCGTTGCTCAGGCGGTCGGCGAAGAAGCCCACGGCGGTGAGCGCGGCCACGGCCAGCATCACGGCCACAGCCAGCAGGCGCAACTCGCCGGCGCGGAAGTCGCGCAGCGCCTGGCGCCAGGCCAGGCTGCGCAGGGACGGCGGTCGGGGGCTCGGGGTCGGCGCGGGTGCGGTCATGGCCGGATGATCCCGCATCGGCCCGGCCGCTGCTGGCGCGGCGCGGAATCGAACCCAGGCGTCAGCGGCTTTGAACGGCCGCCGACGCGGCTTCGGGCCCAATGCGGGCATGGACACCCGGACCCTCCCGCCCGTCTTCCTGTCGCACGGCTCGCCGATGACGGCGCTGGAGCCGCGCGAGGCCGGCCTCTGGTGGCGCAGGCTCGGCGAGCGGCTGGGCGCCCGGGGCGCGCGGCCGCGGGCGGTGCTGGTGGCCTCGGCCCACAGCCTGACCCGCGAGCCCGTGCTGCGGGCCGCGCCGCACCACGAGGCCGTGCACGACTTCGGCGGCTTCGACGAGCGGCTCTACGCGATGCGCTACGACGCCCCGGGCGCCCCCGCGCTGGCCGAGCGCGCGGCCACGCTGCTGCGCGGCGCCGGCCTGCCCGTGCACCTGCGGCCCGAGGGTGGCCTGGACCACGGCATCTGGGTGCCGCTGCGCGAGCTGTTCCCGGCCGCCGACGTGCCGGTGCTGCCGCTGGCCTGGCCGCCGGGCTGGAGCCCGGCGCAGCTGTTCGCGCTGGGGCGCGCGCTGGCACCGCTGGTGGCCGAGGGCGTGTGGGTGGTGGGCAGCGGCAGCATCACGCACAACCTGCGGCGCGTGTTCGCCGGCGGCCTGCGCGGGCGCGAGGACGCCCCGGCCACGCCCGAGAGCACGGCCTTCCGCGACTGGTTCGCCGAGCGCGGCGCAGCCGCCGACTGGGACGCCCTGCTGGCCTGGCGGGCCGCGGCGCCGCACGGCGCCTCGATGCACCCCACCGACGAGCACCTGCTGCCCTTCTTCGTGGCCGCCGGCGCCGCAGCCGCCGACGGCCCGCCGCAGGCCCTGCGCGTGCATAGCAGCCTGACCTTCGGCGAGCTGGGCATGGACGCCTACGCCTTCGGGCCCGAAGCGGGGACGCTAGCCGAAGTGAGCTGAGACCGCTCAGGCTGCCCTGGCGGCCACCCGATCGAGTTGGGCAAGCCAGTCCGCCCGCTGGCCGGCGGGGGCGAAGCTCGCCTCCAGACTGTTGCGGGCCAGGCGGACGGCGTCGGCCGGTGCGAGCGGCAGCGAATCGAAGCAGGCCAGCCAGTTGTCCAACAGATAGCCCCCGAAGTACGCTGGATCGTCGCTGTTGATCGTGACCTTGAGGCCGGCCGCCAACAACGCCGGCAGGTTGTGCGAAGCCAGATCTGGAAACACCCGCAACTTCACGTTCGACAGCGGGCACACCGTCAGCGGCGTACCCTGCGCTGCCAGCCTTTGCACCAGCGCGGGGCTGTCGGTGCAGCGCACCCCGTGGTCGATGCGCTCGGCGCCCAGCAGGTCGAGCGCGCTTTCGATATAGGCCGGCGGCCCCTCCTCGCCGGCATGGGCCACGCGGCGCAGGCCCAGTTCCGCGGCGCGGCCGAACACGCGGGCGAACTTCTCTGGCGGGTGGCCCCGCTCGCTGCTGTCCAGACCGACGCCAATGAAGTGCTGTCGCCAAGGCAGCGCCTCGTCCAGGGTCTGCTGGGCCTCGGCCTCGCTGAGGTGGCGCAGGAAGCACAGGATCAGGTCGGCGCTGATGCCTTGCTCCGTGGCGGCGTGGCGGCAGGCGCGCGCCAGGCCCTCGATCACGGCCCCCATCGGCACGCCGCGCGCCGTGTGCGTCTGAGGGTCGAAGAACAGCTCGGCGCGCACGATGCCGTCGGCCCCGGCGCGCGCGAAGTAGGCCATGGCCATGTCGAAGAAGTCGCACTCGGTGCGCAGCACGGCGGCACCGGCGTAGTAGATGTCCAGGAAGCTCTGCAGATCGGTGAAGGCGTAGGCCGCCCGCAGCGCCTCGACGCTGCGGTAGGGCAGATCGATGCCGTTGCGGCCTGCCATCTCGAACATCTGCCCGGGCTCCAGAGAGCCCTCGATGTGAATGTGGAGTTCGGCCTTCGGCAAAGCCCGCAGGAACGATTTGGACACGGTGGCGCTGTGGGTGAGCGGCTTCATGGGGTGCTCCGGCGACATCTAGAAACTATATGCAACCCATCAAATGTTCTCGTAACCCAATCGGGTGCCGATAGCGGAGTGGGCGCGGAGCCGCCACCGGGCGCGCTTCCTAAAGAAACGCCACCACCGGCCGATAAAACATTGTCAAGGCCCGGTGGGACGCCCCTTCGTCCCGCGGCTGGCCCTTTCCAGAGCGCCCCGACCATGCCGACCTCACTGCCCGTCAAGTCACCCCCCGCCAACCCCGACCGGCCGTCGCCTCGCACCGCGGGCCGCGGCTTCACGCTGATCGAAGTGATGATCGCGATCGCCATCATCGCCATCCTGGCAGGCGTGGCGCTGCCGAACTATCGCGAGCAGCTGATGCGCGGCCACCTGGCCGACGCTTCCAACGGTCTGTCGCTGATGCGCGCGCAGATGGAACGCCACTTCCAGGACAACCGGACCTACGCCACCGCCGGCACGTTCACCACACCCTGCGCCAGCACCGACGCCGCCTCGCGCACGTTCAACAACTTCGTCGTGAGCTGCTCGGACACGCCCACGGCCACCACCTACAAATTGCTGGCGACGGGGAATGGGCCCGTGCAGGGCTTCAGCTTCACCATCGACGAGGTGGGCGTGCGCGCCACGACGGCGGCTCCGGCAGGCTGGGCCACCTGCGGCACGAAGTGGCTGCTGAAGAAGGGGGCAACATGTTGAGTCATGCCGCGGGCCAGCGTGGCCTGACCCTGATCGAGTTGATGGTGACGATCGCGCTGTTGGTCTTGTTGCTGGGGCTGGCTGCGCCGTCCTTCTCGGAGTGGCACCGCAACGCCCAGGTCCGGACGGTGACCGATGCGCTGCAAACCGGGGCCCGCCTGGCCAAGGCCGAGGCCGTGCGGCGCAACCGCCAGGTGGTGTTCTTCCTGACCAACGACACGGCATGCACCGGGGCAACGCCGCCCGCGGCCAACGGCGCGTTCTGGGCCATTCGCACGGTGCCGCTCGTCGCCGGTGAAGCCGCCGAAGTCGTGCAGTGCGGCCAGTTGTCCGACGTGGCCCCGGGCACGACGATCACCGGCCCCACGGCCATCTGCTTCAACTCCGCCGGCCAGCAGGTGGCCAACCCCAACCCGGGCATCGGCGGCACGGCCTGCTCGCTCGACGCCTCGGGCGTGAGTGCGTACAACGTCGCCATCGCGGGCGGTACGCGGCCGCTGCGCGCTCTGGTCACTCTCGGCGGGCAGGTGCGCATGTGCGATCCGGCCCTCACGCTTTCGCCTTCGGCGCCAGACGGGTGCACGACATGACGGCCACGCCCCGAACGGGCCGCTGTGCCCGCGGAATATCCCTGATCGAGGTGCTGGTGGTGCTGGTCTTGTTCTCCATCGGCATCGTCGGCATGGTGAGCGTGCAGGCGCGCGCGACGCAGGCTTCGGTCGGCGCTGAAGACAGTGCCCGAGCGGCCCTGCTGGCCAACGGCATCGCCGCAGACATGTGGCTGGCACGCAGCGTCACGTTGCCCGCCAGCGCTGTTAGCGACTGGAACGGACGCGTCGCCAACCCCACGGGGGGCGGCTTGCCCAACGGGGTCGGCACCGTCGAGGTGGCCAGCGGCGTGGCCACCATCCGCGTCGAGTGGCGAACGCCCGGAGCGTCGGCCTCTTCGGCATACCAGACTCAGGTGCAGCTGCCATGACAGCGCTTCGGCCGCCGGGGGCACGGCGTCCGCGCGGTAGCCACGGCTTCACGCTGATCGAGCTGCTGGTGGCCGTGGCCGTGGGCATGGCCATGACGCTGGTGGTGACCTTGACGCTGACCCGCTTCGAAACAGACAGGCGCACGCTGGCCTCCATCAACGACGGCGCGATCGGCGGCGCTTATCTCAGCCACACCCTCGACCGAAGCATCCGCAGCGCCGGCTCTGGCTTCATGCAGAGCTGGGCGAACGCGGGCGGCTGCCGGGTGCTGGCCTCGCGCAATGGCACCCAGGTTCTGCCGCGCACCGCAGCCTGGCCGGCACCCTTTGCCAGCGTGCCGCAGACCGTGCGGCTGGCGCCGGTGGTGGTGCATGCCGGCGCCGGCACCGGCGGCTCCGACGTCATCGCCGTCCAGGCGGGATCCTCCGGGCTGGGCGAGACGCCGATGGCTGTCCAGCCCGGCTCCGTCGGGGCATCGGGCGCGGACAGCAGCCTGCGGCTGGCATCGACCGTTGGGCTGCGCGGTGGCGACCTGGTGCTCGTGTACCAGACCGCCGCCGATTGCATGCTGCAGCAGGTCCGCGCAGGCTTCAGCGGCGGCGCCACGCAGCCGCTGGATTTCGGAGGCACCTACGCCGACGTCGACATCGGCGGCGTCGAACTCATCGGCATCGGCGTCACCGAGCCGGCCTGGGTGGTGCCGCTGGGCAACACGGCCGGAGCGCGGCCCCAATTCCAGCTGATCGGCGTCGGCGACAACGCCACGCTTGTGGGGATGGACATGCTGCGCCTGGACGACGCCGACGCCGTCGTCGCACTGGCCGATGGCGTGGCCGACCTGCGTGTGCGATACGGCGTGGACACGACCGGCGATGGCCGCATCGACAGCTGGCAGAACCCGGCCGGCGCCGACTGGTCGGGCGCGACGCTGCAGTCGGGCACAGCCGCCGCCAACGCGAGGCTCGGGCAGATCCTGGCGCTGCGCATCGCGCTGGTCACGCGCACCCAGGTGCCCGAGCGCGACGCTCGGGCCCCCGAGGCGCTGGTGCTGTTCCCCGACCTCGACGCCGGGCTGCGGGTGACGCGCACGCTCACCGCCGACGAGCGGCGCCTGCACTGGCGCGTGATCGACCTCACCGTGCCGCTGCGCAACACGCTGCTGCTGTTCTGAACCGGCTGCCCGAGCCGTAAAGCCCATGGCCAAGCCAAAGCCCCGCAACCCAAGCGCCCAGCAGGGCGTGATCCTGCTGTACAGCCTGGTCGTGCTGACGATCATGCTGATTGGTGCCGCAGCGATGCTGCGCTCGATGAACACCTCGCTGATCACCGCGGGCAACATCGGTTTCAAGCGCGACCTGACCAACCAGGCCGAGCGGGCAGCGGCCACCGCAATGACGCTGCTGCAGACAGGGGCCTTGTCGACGGAGGCAGCGCGCGCCAGCTCCAGCACCGCCAGCAACTACAGCGCCACCATCCTGGCCACCAACGCACAGGGCTTGCCGAACGCGCTGCTCGACGACGCCGCCTTCGGCACCGTGGGCGTGAGCACCAACGACATCGCTGTGGCCGACCAGGGCGTGACCATCCGCTGGGTGGTCGACCGCCTGTGCACCGCCACCGGAAACGCCGACGCGAGCCGCTGCACCATGGCCAACGATCCCTTGCCCGCCGGCGGCAGCGGCAGCGATCTCATCAACGCCGTCGACAGCACCAGCGGCGGCGCCGGCGCGTTGCAGCGCCGCGTTGTCTATCGCCTGAGCGTTCGGGTGACAGGCCCGCGCGCCACCCAGGCCTTCTTTCAGAGCACCTTGACGATATGAACACCGAGCGACGATTGCGACTGCTCCCGCGCGCAGGCCGAGCACTGGCCCTGGCGGCCCTGCTTGCGGCCGGGCCCACGCAGGCCACCACGCTGCTGGCCGACCAGCCCGTGTTCACCAACACCGCGGTGCCGGGTAACCTGGCGTTGGCGATCTCGGTGGAGTTCCCCACCGTCATCAACGCGGCTTACCAGGCCAACTTTGTGCCTGGCACGCAGTACCTGGGCTACTTCGACGCCAAGAAGTGCTATCGCTACTACCAGGGCAACAGCGCGCACGACGCCGGCCCCACCGCCGGTGACGACGTCAGCCACTTTTTCCCGGTCGGCAGTGCCACCAACGACTTCAAGTGCACCGCCTCAGGCCTGACCGACACCTGGAGCGGCAGCTTCCTGAACTGGCTGACGATGCAGTCGATCGACTCGTTCCGCTGGGCGCTGACGGGCGGCTACCGGCGCGTCGATACGACGAGCACCACCATCCTTGAGCGGGCCTGGTCCAGCAACCAGGGCGGCGAGGCCAACTTCTACGTCGTTGGCAGCACTTCGCGCCCGTCGCCGTCGGCCACCGCCATTGCGGAACACACGCCGCTGTCGTGGGCCGATATCCGCGTCGGTGTGCGCACGCGCGGCAACCAGGTGCTGTTCACGCGCACCGGCACGCTCAACAGCGGGGCACCGCCCACCGGCTTGGCCACCCACTACAGCCAGACGCTCGCGGTCGCCGACGCGACGGTCTACCGCGTGTATGCGCGCGTCAAGGTCTGCGACAACAACACCACCGCGGCCGGCCCGCTGGAAGGCAACTGCACCGCATACCCCAGCGGCACCTACAAGCCCACGGGCCTGATCCACCAGTACTCCGACCGCTTTCGGTACAGCGCATTCGGGTACCTCACGGACGGCAGCTTCGACGCCAACAACCTGAGGCGGGACGGCGGCGTGCTGCGCGCCCCGCAGAAGTTTGTGGGGCCTCTGAACTACACGCCCGGTGCTGCGCCCGCGATCAACAGCGCGCGCGAGTGGGATCCCGATACGGGCATCTTTTTCACCAACCCTAACCCCACCGACGCAACCACAGCCAACACCTTCCTGGGCCTGAGCGGCGCCGACGCCATCGTGCAGAGCGGCGTCATGAACTACCTCAACAAGTTCGGCCAAACCTTCCAGGGCAACCACAAGACCTTCGACCCGGTGGGCGAGCTGTACTACGCGGCGGTGCGCTACTTCAAGGCGCTGGGCAACGTACCGGAGTGGACCGACCAGGGTAGCGCCAACACGGCCACCAAACGCAGCCGCGCCGATGGTTTTCCGGTGATCACGAGCTGGAACGACCCAATCCAGTACTCGTGTCAGCGCAACTTCATCCTCGGCATTGGCGACGTCAACTCGCATGCCGACAAGAACGTGCCCGGCACGGGCATCGGCACCAGCAACGAGCCCGCTCGCCCTTCGACGTTGGCGCTGGACCCGGTAAACGCCAAGACCGCCACCGACAAGGTCGGCGCCCTGCACGGGCTGGGCGCCACGCTGGGCTCGAGCGAGAACTACGGCGGCTGCTGCAACAACAACTCGGCGCTGATGGCCGGCATCGCCTACGACGCGAACACGCAGGATATCCGTCCCGACATGCCGGGCAAGCAGACCATCCAGACCTACTGGCTGGACGTGCTGGAGTTCGGCGTCTACAAGAACAACAACCAGTTCTACCTGGCGGCCAAGTACGGCGGCTTCCGCGTGCCCGACAGCTTTGACGCCTACGGCCGAACCACCGACATTCCCGAGGACCTGTGGTACACGACCACCGACCTCACGCCCGGCGGCCAGAGGCGGCCCGACAACTACTACACCGCGGCGCAGCCCGACCAGATGATCGCGGGCCTGACGCGCGCCTTCGAGAACATCGCCGCATCGCTGAAGGCTTACACCACGTCTTTCGCCACCTCGCTGCCGCAGACCGCCCTGGTGGGCAACATCAGCTACGGCGCGCAGTACGACTCCAGCAACTGGAGCGGCGAGGTGCAGGCCAACACGGTGAGTTTCGACGCCACCACTGGCACGCCCAGCCTGACGCTGCAGTGGCAGTTCTCGACCAAGCTCGCGGCGCAGATCGCCGAAAGCGGCGGCACCGGCTGGGACATCAGCCGCCGCATCGCCACCTGGCAGCTCACCACGGCGGCCACCGGCGGCGCCGGGCCGGCGGGCGGCGGCAAGCCTTTCCGCCACGCCAGCCTGAGCGCCGCGCAGAAGACCGCGCTGAACACCACCTACCGCACGGGCGACGACAGCGCCGACTACCTGAACTACCTGCGCGGCGACAAGACGCACGAGGAAAGCTCCACCGCCGCTGGCAGCGCCAGGATCTACCGCAACCGCACCAACCCGGTGGGCGACATCGTGGGCTCGCGCGTGCGGCCGGTGGGAGCCCCGGCCGCTCCGTTCGCCGACGCCACCAACCCGGGCTACGGCGCCTTCAAGACGGCCCAGGCTTCCAGGCCAACGGTGGTGTACGTCGGCACCAACGCGGGCCTGCTGCACGCCATCGACGGCGTCGTCACGGGCAGCGCGGCCGGTCGCGAACGCTTCGCCTACGTGCCCGACATGCTGTTCCAGGACTCCAACACCCTCGGCCTTCGTTCGCGCGGCGACCCCGAGTTCGCGCACAAACCCCTGGTCGACGGTTCGCCCGCGGCCTTCGACCTCGACTTCTCGCGCACGCAGAACAATGCGCGCACGGGCGTCCTGGGCGGCAGCAACGACTGGCGCACCATTCTCGTGGGCGGCATGGGCAAGGGTGGCCGCGGCTACTTTGCGCTGGACATCACCGACCCGGCATCCATGACAACCGAGGCCCTGGTGACCGGCAAGGTGTTGTGGGAGATCAGTTCGGCACACCCCGACTTCGCCGAGCTGGGCTACACCTACGGCGAGCCCACCGCGGTGAAGACCCGCAAGTGGGGCTGGGTGCTGATCTTCGCCTCGGGCTACAACAACAGCGACGGCAAGGGCTGGTTCTTCATCGTCAACCCGCGCAACGGCGCGCTGCTGGAGAAGATCAGCACCGGAGAAGGCACGGCCGCGGCGCAAGCCGGCATGGCGCACCTGCAGAGCTACATCGTCGACCGCACCGACGGCACGGCCGATGCCGTGTACGCGGGCGATCTGCTCGGCAACCTGTGGCGCTGGGACTTGCGCGCGACCAGCGGCAACTATCCGGCGCCGGTGAAGATCGCCCAGCTCACCAACGCGGCCAGCGAGGCGCAGCCCGTGACGTCGCGGCCGCTGGTCCTGGTGCACCCACCCACCAATCGGCGCTACATCGCGGTGGGCACGGGCCGGCTGCTGGACAACTCCGACATCACCAACACCTCTGCGCAGGCCTTCCACGCCGTCATCGACGGCACGGGGTACACGTTCGCCACCACCGGCCCGGGCGGCGCGGCCTTCCCGATCACGCGCGCGCAGATGGTTGAGCACACGAACCTCACGATGCCGGTGGTGGTGGATCCCGCCACCAAGGGCGGCTGGTGGGTGAATCTGGGCGTGACCAGCGGCAACGGCTGGCGCGTGATCACCGAGCCCAGCGGCTTCTACGGCGTCGTCACCTTCACAGCCATGCTGCCGAGCACGAGCCCCTGCAACCCCTCTGGCGTCAGCCGCGTGTACTCGGTGGACATCGGCACCGGCAAGAGCCAGCTCATCAACGACACCGACACCACCATCGCCTACAGCGACGTGCTCAGCGGCGTGGTCATCGAGCACCGCACGTACAGCGTCCAGGGCAAACCCAGGCTGGTGGCCTGCAACGACCTCGGCACCTGCAGCGGACTGCGCCGCTCGCCAGCCGGCGCCGTGGGGCTGAAGCGCCTGAACTGGCGCGAGTTGCCGCTGGCCGACTGACGGCGCCGGGGGGCCAGCGCAGCCTCGGTACGAGGCGCTGTCAGGCCACGCCCGCGGCGTGCGCCTGCTGGTCGGCGTGGTAGCTGCTGCGCACCATTGCGCCCACCGCGGCGTGGCTGAAGCCCATGGCGCGGGCCTCGCGCTCGAACATCGCGAAGGTGTCGGGGTGCACGTAGCGCCGCACCGGCAGGTGGTGGCCGCTGGGCGCCAGGTACTGGCCGATGGTCAGCATGTCGATGCCGTGCGCGCGCATGTCGCGCATCACGGCCAGGATCTCGTCGTCGGTCTCGCCCAGGCCCACCATCAGGCCGCTCTTGGTGGGCACGCCGGGCACCTGCTCCTTGAACTTCTTCAGCAGGTTCAGGCTGAAGGCGTAGTCGGAGCCCGGGCGCGCCTCCTTGTACAGGCGCGGCACGGTCTCGAGGTTGTGGTTCATCACGTCGGGCGGCGCGGCGCGCAGGATGCCCAGGGCGCGGTCGTCGCGGCCGCGGAAATCGGGCACCAGGATCTCGATGCGCGTGGAAGGCGACAGCTCGCGCGTCTTCTCGATGCAGGCCACGAAGTGGGCGGCACCGCCGTCGCGCAGGTCGTCGCGGTCGACGCTGGTGATGACCACGTAGGTGAGCTTCAGCGCCGCGATCGTGCGCGCCAGGTTCAGCGGCTCCTCGGCATCCAGCGGGTCGGGGCGGCCGTGGCCGACGTCGCAGAACGGGCAGCGCCGCGTGCACTTGTCGCCCATGATCATGAAGGTGGCCGTGCCCTTGCCGAAGCACTCGCCGATGTTCGGGCACGAGGCTTCCTCGCACACGGTATGCAGCTTGTGCTCGCGCAGGATCTTCTTGATGTCGTAGAAGCGCGTCGTGAGGCTGCCGGCCTTGACTCGGATCCAATCCGGCTTCTTCAGCACCTCGCTGGCGGGCACCACTTTGATCGGGATGCGGGCCGTCTTGGCCTGCGACTTCTGCTTGGCGCTGGGGTCGTAGGCGAGCGGGGCGGCGGTGTCGGCGGGGGGGATGGTCGGGCTCATGGATTCGGGTTTCCACGGGGTTGCGTGGGATCTCGGAGTTTAGCGGTCCAGGCGATGGGCGGGTTCCGCGCACGGTAACTGACAGGCCGACGAAGCCGCCCGATCGACGTCCTGCGGGGTCTGGGCGGCCAGTTCGGCGCGTTCGTTCCGACAGACAATCGCCACAGCGTTCAGCGCGAGCACACCATGACCTCACCGAAGACCGCCGTCGTGACCGGTGCCGGATCGGGCATCGGGCAGGCCTGCGCCCTGGCCCTGCTGCGCGAGGGCTGGCGCGTGGCACTGGTCGGCCGGCGCGCCGAGGCGCTGGCCGCGACGCAGGCGCTGGCAGGCGGCAACGCCGAACGCACCCTGGCCCTGCCCTGCGACGTGGCCGACGAGCCGGCCGTTCGCGACACGTTCGACACCGTGCACGCCCGCTTCGGCCGGCTCGACCTGCTGTTCAACAACGCCGGCGGCGGCCTGGCGGCCAAGACGCCCGACCTCGTCGGCGCGGCCGAATGGAAGCAGGTGGTCGACGTCAACCTCAACGGCGCCTTCTACTGCCTGTCGCACGCCTTCCGGCTGATGCGGGCGCAGTCGCCGCAGGGCGGCCGCATCATCAACAACGGCTCGATCTCGGCCTACGCGCCGCGGCCGGGCTCCATCGCCTATACGGCCACCAAGCACGCGGTCACTGGGCTGACCAAGACAGCCGCCCTCGACGGCCGGCCGTTCGACATCGCCGTCGGGCAGATCGACATCGGCAACGCTGCCAGCGAGCTGACGGCCCGCATGGCGCAGGGCGTCGTGCAGGCCGACGGCTCGGTCCGCGCCGAGCCGCGCATGGACCTGCCCGCGGTGGTCGAGACCTTCATGACCATGGCCCGGTTGCCACTTTCGGCCAACATCCTGTTCACCACGGTGATGGCGACCAAAATGCCCTACGTGGGCCGCGGCTGAGCGGCGGCAACCGCCATGGGCACGATTCGATTCGCGCTCGCCAACCCGAAGCGCGGGCACCGGGCCGAGCTGATCGCCACGGAGACACCAAGACCATGAAGCTGCTTCGCCACGGCCCCAAAGGCCACGAGAAGCCCGCACTGCTCGACGACGAGGGGCGGGTGCGCGACCTTTGCTCGCTGATGACCGACATCACGCCGGCCACGCTGTCCCCGGCAGGCCTGGCCCGGCTGCGCTCGCTTGACGTGTCGACACTACCGGTCGTGCCGCAGGGCACGCTGGCCGTGCCCTGGACGGGCATGGGCAAGTTCATCGGCATCGGCCTGAACTACGCCGACCACGCGGCCGAGGCGAACCAGCCGATCCCCACGGAGCCGATCGTCTTCATGAAGCCCACTGGCGTCGCAGTGGGCTGCAACCACGCTGTCGTGCTACCCCGGGATTCGCTCAAGACCGACTGGAAAGTCGAGCTCGGCGTGGTGATCGGCTCGACGGCGCGCTACGTCTCCGAGGCCGACGCGCTCAAGCACGTGGCCGGCTACTGCGTCGTCAACGACATCTCCGAGCGCGAGTACCAGCTCGAACGCGGCGGCACCTGGGACAAGGGCAAGGGCTGCGACACCTTCGGCCCGGTGGGCCCGTGGCTGGTGACGGCCGACGAGGTCGGCGACCCGCAGGACCTGCCGATGTGGCTGGAGGTCAACGGCAAGCGCTGGCAGAACGGCAGCACGCGCACGATGGTCTTCGGCGTGGCACAGCTCGTGAGCTACCTGAGCCGCTTCATGAGCCTGCACCCCGGCGACCTGATCACCACCGGCACGCCGCCGGGCGTGGGCCTGGGCGCCAAGCCGCACCCGGTGTACCTCAAGCCCGACGACACGATGCGGCTGGGCATCGGCAAACTCGGCGAGCAGCGGCAAACGGTGCACGCCTGGAATCCGACGCTGATCGACGGCTGACGCGCGGCCGAGGCGACGTTCCGAGCGGCCAAGAGAGGTGTTTGGTGGGCCCTGCAGGATTCGAACCTGCGACCAACGGATTAAGAGCCGAAAATCAGTGCCCAGCGTTGACTGGCGATGACTCGTAAGTTGTTGAATTTACAGGACTTTGGTGTTGACTGCAAGTGACTGGAGCTCACTGAAGTTGCTGTGTCACTGTGCCAGTTTTGTGCCAGTTTTCGACTCTCACAGCCACCCGCCGAACGCTTCAAGGAGCTTGACCATTGCGGGGGCTGGACGGCCACTGACTCGGTCGTTTCGCTCGACTCACGCCCGAAGTGCCAAGGAGCGCAGCAGCGCGTCAACCTGGCCGAAAGCGTCCTGCTGCCATTGTTCTGGCGTCCGTTCACCCAGAGCCTGGGTCTCTTCGACGAAACGTCTCACGCAAGTAGGACCGTACCCTTCGAACGCATCAAATTTTTCCGCGATGTGCTGGAAGCCGCGTTCGCCACTTTTGTGCCCCAGCAGTGGGCGACACTCCTGCGCCAACGCCTCTATCCCACCAGGATAGTTCCGCACGCAGTAGTAGATGTCATATGCGTCCTTCTGCTTGTAGCGTCCCGCTAGGGCATACCCCTTCATTGCCAGCAAGGCAGGGATGGAGCAAACAGCGATCTCTACGCGGTTCGTTCCTCCGTCTGGCATCGGTCCGGCCACGGCAACCAGTTGATAGAACCGCATCGCCAAGTCTGCGCCGTCGGCCCGTTGAACGGCGAAGTCGCTGATCAACGGCGGATCGTTCTTGACGATCTCGGCATCGCGCGGCATCAAGAAGTCGACAACGACGTCGATCGCTTCACCGCCGTCTTGTGCTGGAACCCGGCGAACTAGTTGGAAGCGCCGAAGCCCCTCACGCTGGGCGTATCCATGGCCTTGAAGAGCCCCAATCAGGGTGGCGTACTCGCCCTCACCGAGGGCTTCAGCGTGGAGCCCAACGTCCACGTCGAGCGTACCGACGTGCGGCATTTCCTCGTTGGCCAATAGCAACCAGGGAACGGCACCGCCGATGATCGCAAACTTGCCCTTGAAGCTTCCAAGAATCTGGCCGATTTCGATCAGTACCGACTTCACGGCCGCTGTTGTACGGTCGTCGTAGTCAGCCGCGGACTGCGGTTCTTGAGGCGGAGTCATTTGGGCCATGAAAGTAGCGCGCTTCGCAGATGATCCGCAGCCTCGGCTCCTCGTTCGCCTGCAACAGACAGGTCAAGGTAGGTTTGGATTGGACTTGTACAGACTGCCCCTGGCGCAGGCTCGACAGTGTCAGCGAGTAGTTCTGGATCCTTTGGAATGGTCACCGTCACGTTCTCGCCCTTCGATGAGTGCGTGAGTTGCAACGCTACCTTCAGCTTGTTCAACCCTTCATCGTCAGCGAGAAAGTAGTGCATGCCTGTCCGCCCATAGGGGGCCAGCCAGTGCGCCGCTGAGAACGAAGCGAAGGCAGCTCGCGTTGGGCCGCTGTCCACACGGAGAGCACTTCGGGCTGCCGCTTCCAGATCTCTGCCGTGCAGCGGCGTGTAGAAGCGCAACCGCTCACCCTGCGGCCCGGTGTAGCTGCTTCGCCAGGCGTCAAGGATTGCTCCTGGGTTGGATAGGACAAGGCCGCCCTCCGAGGCAACGGCCCATTCCCGATCGATCAGCCCGGAGCGCACGTTGCTCACGTGTCCGAGACTGACCCCCGACGCTTCCGACAATTCGCTGACGCGCCAGGCGCGGCTAGGCTCCCGCAGCATGGTGCGCAGAACCTGAGCTGACTTCGGCCTGAACAGGGACTTGAGTTCCCGCTGTTGGGCCGCTGGCGCGTTTGCCACTTCTCGCTCGATGAAGACCCCCCGGAACGTTATTCGAGCGTTGCCTCCCAAGTCGAGATATCCGACGCCTGCGTCTACGCACATGTCGCGCACGGTGGGTGAGATGTAGGGTGCGATGAAGACGGGGGTTGCCCGCGGCTCCACATGTGCGACATAGTTCCCGAGCTCCAGTAGTGCGGACCTTGCGTGCCTCGGTTGTCCGTTCGACTTGACCTCGCAGACCAGTTGGTGCTGGCTGCCATCCACGGTCAACCGAGCGATCAGGTCCGGCTGCCAGCCGTTCTCACGCGCCTCGTAGGCAATGCCCTCGACCTGAAGGATCGGAACGTTGGCCAGCAGCGCACGTAGGGCCTCGGCAGCACGAGCCTCCGTCTCTTTCACTCCCAGGGACTGTTTCAGCATATGCTGAACTTACCACATCGACTGAAGCTTGTGGCGGAATTTCATGGAAAGAGCTGTTTTCAGCAAGCGCTGAAAGCCTCATGCTCACTGAACTTTGGGGGTTCGGAGACTTCCAAGCACCCGACCCATCGGTAGTCCCCGCCTCTTCCCAGGTTGAGACGGTGCCCCGAAGATGCGCTGTCAGGCCACCTTGGTCTGCGCCAACCATCCACATCGTGTCAGTGTGGGTTGCGCGAAACATAGTACTGTACAAAAATACAGATTCATCGTGTCGTGAAGCGGAGGTTCCGTGCCCAGCTACATCTTCGTGTCCCCCGGGTCGGATCCAGGAGCTGGGCTCGCATTGGTTGACCCAATGCTCAGTTCGAGCCGCCCAACCATGGGAACCTGCCGGCCAGACCTCCGCAGGATGGTGAGGCCCGGCGACCACATCTTCGTCATCAGTGGCAGCCGCGGGAAGTCGATTCCGCAGTACGTCATCGGCGGCATGCAGATCGACGAAAAGCTCGAGGATCAGTTGGAGGCACTTCGTCGGCTGCCGCAGAACGCTCTCCGCTTCGATGGCAACCAGCGAGCCGGCAACATCATCGCCTTGCCCGACGGGACGCAAGACCCCCGAGACGATCACAGCAGGTTCGAGACGCGAATCAAGAACTACGTCCTCGGCAAAGATCCGGTAGTGCTTGAGACTCCAAAGGAGGTTGAGATCGGGAGAGACAGATCCGTCGGCATCCTCTCGAAGCTGTTCGGCATTGAGGGAAGTCGAATGCAGCAGGTTGTCGGTCGCGGCCGAAAGCTGTCGCCTGTACAAGTCGATCGGCTTCGGCGTGCGCTCGACGACATCAAGCGCGAGGCACGGACGTGAACAGCATCGCCGCCCACCTAGCTAGCAAGAACATCACCGTGGAGTCGGCTGCCGAGAAGGCAGGAATGACTCCGGAAAGGTTCCAACAGGTTGCGAGTGGCGCCAAAGCTTCCTTGGGAGAAATACGCGGGATCGCGAAGGCCCTGCGAGTCCCGATGTCGAGCCTCGTCGAACGCTCGCCGGCTGAACCGATCAAGATGCTGTTCCGGCAAACGCTCGATCAACGTCAACCACTCCAGGCCGCGTCGCACATCGAAGTCCTTTCGTCGCAAGTGCGCGACGCCCTAGCGGTCGCCAAAGGGCTTCCCTCAAACCTCGCTTGGCTTGATCTGTTTGACGGGATGGTGGCTCGCGTGGACACCGCAGGGACTCTCGCGGCGATGTTCCGAAAGACCTTCGGTGGGCTAGACGACCTCGACCCTTTTCCAGAGCTTGCGCAAACGCTCGGAGAGATGGGTGTGCTGCTGCTGTTTTCGCGCGATCCGACTGTCGAGGGAGTGTCTGCCATCGTGGACGGGCACGCGATAGTCATCATCGGGCCTCGTACCTTCAAGCCTCGAATGCTCTTCACGGTGGCCCATGAACTGGGCCACTTGATTGCACATCACGATCAGCGCGCGGCAGGCTACGCCCATCTTGACGCTGAGATCGATTGGTCTCGTGGCCCGGTCAGAGAAGAAGAAAAGTTCGCTGACGCGTTCGCTTCTGAGTTGCTCCTTCCAAGGCATGGGGTCCTTAGCGCACTCAAGGTCGTGCGAGAGCAGCTCGGAATCGCTCAGAAGCCGCTGGGCGCCATCGAGATCGCTTGGATCTCGCGCATCTTCCACGTCAGCTTTGAGGTCGCCGCCAGGCGATTCGAAGCCTTCGATCTGCTGCCTCGCAGCGGTGCACGCGCCTTCTACCAGCGCCTGCAGGACGATTTCAAGAATCCCGAGAAGTTCGCATCCAGTATCGGCGTGCCGGAGCGTCAGGATCTGGTCATCGAGACCTCGCCTGCGCTACTAAGACTAGCCGCGGCCAAGGTGCGTGTGGGTGAACTGTCATTGGGCAAGGCTTCGGAACTGCTCAACGTTCCGGTCTCGACCCTCGTTGCCGCGAACTCGGAATTTGACGCGTGATCGTCGTCCTAGACGCATCCACGCTCATCAATCTAGACAACGGCGACGCGCTCGCCCAAGTGCTGTCTATCCCTGATCGCTCGTTCCGTGTGAGCACCGAGGTGCTACGTGAGTCCAGAACTGTGGCAGCCGCCATCAAGGCTGCCGTGGAGGCACGTCAGATTGCATTGGTCGATGACAGCGCGATCGATGCCGACGACTATGAAGATGCGATCGCAGCTTGGCAACTCGGCCCTGGCGAAACGGAATGCATACTCGCCGCGAGGTCGCTCGGGTGTTCAGTGGCTTGCGATGACGGGGCTGCGCGCAAAGTCATCAGGCGTGAAATCGGTGCTGGCCGACTGACAGGAACGGTCGGCCTGTTGCGCGATGCCATCACGGCAGTGCTGATGACAGCAGAAGCGGCGTTCGAAAGCTACCTGGAGATGAAGCGCCGGGGGGGATTCCTGCCTGACTTGACGTTGGCCGACTTCAAGACCTAGATCGTCTCGGGACGCAACCCTAGCTTGTCTTCGCGGAGAGTCCCGACCGCTGACAGTGAGAGCTTTCGGCGAATGCCGACGAATGGGTTGCCAATGGTTTTCTTGAGTTGCCCTGGGGCCTGAAACGAAGTCCCGCATGCATGGCATTCATGATCGATATGAGGAGTGAACGCAAGTTCGCCCTGCTCGAAATGTGGCGTGGAGCATTTCGGACACGCTAGATCGATGACCCGTCCTTCCAAGTGCGGCATGGCAGACTGTGCCATGTAGGTTCGCACTTGCTCCGCGTCCAGCTTGATACCGTCGATCGTCACTTTCGCGTAGGTCTCATCAACTGTCGGGTGCACCTGTCCGTGAAACTCGAAGGCGTGGACATGAATACCCGTCATCTCGGGCTGCGCGGAAGTCCACAAGATTGCCGGGTTCGAACCCCAGACTTGAATCCCACCGGGGTAGTCCGCCTGCCTGATGGAGATTGCATCAGGCGCTTTGCGCTTCGTGGAAGGCATGCTTCCAAGCATCTGACGCAACTCGGAAATCGGGTTGCCCACGCCAGCCACCGCGTCAGCAAACTGTCGCCCACATCCGTGGCACTGGTGCTTGCGATGTTTGTGCACTGCAAACCAATCACGATCAAGGTGCGCAAAACCACAGTGCCCGCACCTGACGGAAATCGTCTCGAACCCAAACACACTTGACACCATGTAGTTGATGGCATCAATCTCATCGATCTCAGCCCACCCGTCAGATAGGAGGTCGGCTTTTAACGGAATCCGCAGGCGGCGGTAGGTTCGATCGATTTCCTTGGTCCCGCCCTCAACAGATCTCGCATGAACGTGGATTCCACGATCCAGGGGCTCCGTCGTGGTGTCGTAGACGGCTGGAACCGATCCCCAAAGAGCAACGCCTCCAGGAAAGTCGGCGAAGTCCAAGTCGAGTGTTTCGCTCTTCTTGATCGGTGGATCATCGGCAGCAACACACTTGAGTGCAGCGACACCGTACTTTGCTGTGGCATTCGCATGGTGAGCGAGGCACCAATACTTCGTGCCACCATCCCGGCGGCGACCAACATCGACGATCTTGCAGCGCATCGACCCATTATCTCGAAGACGGCCCGCCTTCGACGGCCGCCTCTGCTTCAGCACGCCACCACTGCTGGTCCAGCGGCAGAGCGTCTGGCACGTCCATGTTCATCTCGGTCCACGAGCGCACCTCGATCCTTGCCAAGTCACGCAGCATGACCTTGACATCGCTCCACGAGGGCGAACATGCCGTCTCGCCGGAGCGAACCGGACGTGCGTCAGCGTGCGGGACGTTTTCGACAAACTCCGCGCCAGCCGCCCCCGCCTGCTTCGCCGCCCAGACCCGCACGGCTCGCAGGCGATCCATGAAGTCAGTTTCAACTGACTCGCCCCGGTCCTCGCCAAAGTACCAGTTCTCGGCAATCTGGAACAGGATCATGGCCCCGAGCTTGCCGGGACCCACCGACCACAGAACGCGGCGCACGAACCGGTCTTCGGGCCTCGTGCAGTTGCTCGGCACCGCTGCGGCGCCGGCGCCCACGCGGCGGTACAGGGGTCCAAGCCGCGGATCGGAAGCAATGAGTGCCTCGTCCCGGTCACAGAAACGCTGAACCCGCGACGGAATGTCGCACTCGTCGTCGGGAACCGATGCGACTGCCTGAGCATTGTCCAAACTCACTTCGGTCGGCACCGGTGCGAGGCTGAACGGGTCGTCTCCCCACCTGCGGCGCACGATCTCACGCACGATCTCCAAGGCGGTTTGGAAGTCGTCAGTGTCATGAGCCATGCGCTCCTGGACCCAGGCCACGACATGAGCCAGTGCGGGAACGCCCGAACCACCCGACAGCGGAACGAATTGCCGAACGGCATCTGGCCCCGAGTACCGGGGCGTTCTCAGATGCCAGTGCGACACGACGAGTTGGTCCAGCACCTCCTGCACCGCCATTGCAGCCCTCGCCACGTTGGCGAAATGGCGGCCATCCGGCTCGGGTTCTGAACTCAGTTCGGCTGCTCGCATCGCCAGACATGCGCTACGCAGCTGAGCGCTTGCATTCCGGAAACGCGACCGATCCGCATTCTCGAACTCCCGGAAGTCCGACAGTGCGGCACGGTGCAGCGCAACAAGCCGCCTGATCTTCCGCTGCAGCCGCGCTGGAGGTGGTGAGCCGAGCCTCAGCCTCATCAGCTGACTCATCACCGGCGCAAACGGCTTCATCGCGCGGGCGTGTCCGCTGTCGATGGCGACCGGGCTGAGCGCTCGCCTCGGGAGACAGCCGTGCTCAATCAGATTCTGGACAGCGCATACGCTCGTTGCGGGCAGGATGGCTCGTGACCCTTGCGCGATTTTCTTGACGCCGCGCGCATCTGAAACGAATCCCAGGATCTCGGCAACCCCCGTGTCATTGACCCGCGCCGGCAAACTCCGTCGAGAACGTCGATCAGAGAACTTGAACTTGCGCGATTGCTCTGCGCGCATCCTCGGCAGGTTGGCGCCAATGCGCCCCATCTCGACGATGGCCTTGGCCACCTCGATCTGTGCGCCGCGATAGGCGCTCGAATTGCGGGGCCGGCCGCGACAAGAACTGACTTTCTGCATTCGAAACTCTATGTGTAACGGAACCTCCATCTTTTCATGACCGACAGATTATTGGTGAACTGATTTCAATGGGCTCCTCGTTGGTTGACTGGAGCCATTGAATGAAGAACTTGACCGAGGCCGAACGCCTGGAGATTGCGAAGCGACTGGCTGTCTTGGACCGGCAGATGCTGGTCGGTGTCCGAGAGGTCGCGGTGTTGCTCAACACCTCCGTCGCGTCGATCCAGCAAGCCTGCTCGGCGAGGAGGATCGCCCGGGGCGATGTCACTCTGAAACTCCCTCCGCGCGTGAATGGCCTCGGGCGCCGCGTGGCGTGGCGCCACGGTGACATTCGCGATTGCCTTGAACCGTTGCAGACGACGACGCCGGCCATTGCCACCATCGGCGTGCCCGCCCACCACTGCGCGCAGCCGGCCAGCGGTGCAGCGAAGGGTCCCACGCGTATGGGCCGCAAGCGCAAGGCTTGAACTGAGTTTCGCACTGTGAATCGCGGAAATCGCCTTCCCGTGCCCGCCCCTGGGCTACCACCTGGGCGTCGACTGGATCGGCTCGTCGCGGCGCACTGCGCAATTTCTGCGGCCCCGCCGATTGGCGACGAGATCGCCTTCATCTACTCCGGTTTCGCCCGTTTCACGCTCCCACACCGGGAGATCGCAGGGCACGCCTTTCAGCGACGTGATGGCGATCTGCAAGTGACGTTCATGTCTCCCCCGCACATCGGACTGCCCTTCGGCAAGGTGCCGAGGCTGTTGCTCGTCCACTTGACCACCCAAGCGGTTCGCACCCGGAAGCGCGAGATCGAACTCGGCTCCTCTCTGTCAAAGTTCATGCGGTCCCTCTTCATGGCACCGACCGGCGGGGCGCACGGCAGCATCCGGCCGTTCAAGAGCCAGTTGTTGAGGATCCTGTCGCTGACCACCACGGTCAGCATGCTCGACACCACGCAGGCGCGGCTGGCGAATGCACCTCTCGCCGACACATTCGAGATCCACTGGGCCGCGCTGGAATCTGGCGGGGGTGGCGGCCTGCCTGCCCGTCTGAGACTGGGCGAACGCATGTTCCAAGAGATGCTCACGTCGGCGGTGCCCGTGGACTTGCGCGCTGTGCGTGCCCTGCAGCAAAGCACACTGGCCCTGGACCTCTACTTCTGGACCACCTACCGCTCGCCCCGAGTCGCGCGGACGCACCCCGCCTGCATCGCTTGGTCAGACTTGATGGCCCAGTTTGGTGCCAGCTACGCGCGCGAAAGTGACTTCAGGATCGCGTTCCGCCATGCGCTGGAGCAGGTGCGGGCCGTCTACCCGGCCCTGAGCTGTTCAATCACGGAAACTCAGTTCAAGCTGAACAGATCGCGTCCCAGCGTTCCAGCCAGGATTCGCTGATGGCAGCTACTCCGGCCTGTGGATATCTTGACTTGTCCACGCATAAACGGTCGGCGCTTCCACGCATAAATGGTCGCGGCCGCACGCATACTCGGTCGCCACGGTGCGCATAAACGGTCGGCGAGCCAATCTGGTCGCCAACGTTTTCTTCGTCGAATCAGACACTTGCAGCGTGCATAAGACCGGCCCTGTAGGTTGTCCGGTACAACCTCTAGGCTCCCGCTAGCAGAGGCGTACACAGTGGACGAAAGGCCGTTTCGCGGCCAACAGCCAAAGACAACAACCAAGGTCAGCACCGGCGAACCGCGATCCTTGGTACGCTGTCAATGTACGGTGATCTCACGTACAACAAGGGTTACCACCGCAAAGGCACGCCATGGCTCCACCTGAGTCCACCCGCACCGCCCGCGTCGAAGCCCGAATCGCGCCCGACGTACTCGCCGTCGTCCGCCGGGCGGCGGAGCTGCAGGGCCGCAGCGTCAGCGACTGCCTGGTCGCGGCAGCGTTGAAGGACGCGCAGCGCACCATCGAAGACGCGCAGATCATCCGGCTGAGTGTCGAGGACCAGCAGCGCTTCGCCGAACTGTTGATCGATCCGCCACCGCTGGCGCCTGCCATGAAGCGCGCGCTGAAAGCTCGGCAGCGCCTCATCGCCGGTGCCGAGTGACGGCGCAGTTTCGCCTGGAGACACTGGGGCCCAGCCACGAGCGGCACGAGTTCACCTGTGGCGTCAAGGTGTCGGACCAGTACCTCGTCAGCCAAGCCAGCGAGGACGTTCGGCGCCGCGTCAGCGCCTGCCACGTCGCGGTCGAAGTCAGTTAAGGCAAGGTGCCGGGCTTCTATACCCTGGCGGTCGGCAGTGTGCCGCTCAGTTACCTGCCGCCCGAGTCCACTAAGCGGCTTCCGCGCTACCCCGCGGTTCCCGCGGCCCGCATCGGGCGCCTAGCCATCGACTAGGCGTTCCAAGGGCAGAAACTCGGCGGTGCGCTGCTCGCGGGGATGCGGCCCTTCGTGCGGCCCGATCCGAGGTCGCCATCTTCGCCTTGATCGTTGACGCCAAAGACGACAAGGCGGTCGCCTTCTACCTGCACCATGGCTTCACGGCTCTTGTCGGCAACCGCCGCCAACAGATCGTTCTACTGCAGCGCTTCATCGCGGCCGGTGCGTTGCGCCGGTCTCCTGCCGAGGTCAATTGATCTCGGCCACCAGCCGGGCTCCCTGCGGGGAAACCTGCGGCTCCTCAGCAAGAGATGCGCATGCAAAATAGCGGCACACACAACTAGAAGCCCGTCGGTCCCCGACTGGGAGGAAGATGCCACAGGCCCGTCTGCCAGGACGGCGGTTCCCGACCGCCACAGAGCCGCTCAGCTTCATCGACCTGTTCTCAGGCTGCGGAGGCTTCTCCCTCGGCCTGCAATGGGCAGGTCTACGTTGCCTCGCCGCTATTGACTTCAACGGGTCAGCTATCGAGACGTTCAAGCGCAACCACCCGGAAGTCCCGATCGCGCTTGTCGAAGACCTGACAAAGTTTGCGCCTAAAGAACTCGACAAGGCACTTGGGTCTAGCCCTGTGGACGTCATTGTTGGCGGCCCACCATGCCAGGGCTTCTCCAAGGCTCGCCAAGTCGGTGGCTCAAATCACGGCGACAGACTCGTTTATGACCCCCGCCGAGAGCTTTATCGCGAGTTTTTGAAGTACGTCGCCTACTACCAACCTTCCATTTTCGTTATGGAGAACGTTCCGGGCATCCGCTCGGCCGCTGGTGGCGCCTTCTTCACCGCCGTTCAGGTGGACAGCCGCGAGCTTGGATACCGGGTCATCCCATATGAAGCGCTGGCATGGCGATTCGGCGTGCCTCAGAAGCGCGTGCGACAGCTCATCATTGGTACCCGCAGAGAGTTGCCGCTCTTCATCCCCGAGCGCTACATCCGCGAGACGCATGCAGACCCTGGCACGCCACTCGCAAAGGGAAAGCAGCCCGCAGTGACATTGGGCGAAGCTATCGGTGACCTCCCCGAAGTGCTGGCTGGCGACGAGCGGCACGTCCAACACTATGACCTCGAGCGGCGCAAAGCGCACGTGCAGCGGTATGGCCGCAGATACACATACGACGTCTTGAAGGCGCACAAAGCCAAGGAGTTGGTTGGACACGCAGCCAGGCCGCACAGCCTGAGAGACATGCGTGACTTCTTGCGACTTCGCGAGGGTGAGACCAGTCGGGCGGCGATCGCTCGAGGCGTCGAAATGGAGTTCCCTTACGACCGGGAGCACTTCAAGGACCGCTATACGCGCCAGCACAGGGACCAGCTGTGCTCGACGATCGTGGCGCACTTGAAGAAGGACGGGTTGATGTTTATCCACCCAACGCAGACCCGGTCGCTGACGCCAAGGGAGGCTGCCCGCGTGCAGAGCTTCCCGGATACCTTCGAGTTTCCTGCAGAGCGCACGCGGTCGTACGCTGAGATCGGCAACGCTGTGCCTCCCCTTGTTGGTAAGGCCGTGGGTCTCGCTGTCTTGGACTTTCTGACTCAGCCCGAGATGGCCGACGCCGTGACAGCCAGTCTCAACGCACATCTGCCGCTGAGCAGGGCTTTGGCCATAACGCAGCTCGAGGAATTCATCGAGTCCACGCAGATGAGAGACCTCGCACAGCTGCCCACTGCGGATTTTCTCAAAGCATGGTGGGCTGTCGGATATCTGCATCCAAACCTCCACCCAGATGCAGCTCTGGACAACGGCAAGGAGCTTAGCCCTGGACCTAAGCGCGGCGTGAGCTTCGTCCTCGAGCCCTACTACGTGCGCAGCGGCTGGCCTGTGGAGCTCATCGGACTGGCCAGAGAGGCTCGCCGGCGTTTTGATGCCCAGCTGCTTGCAGAAGACGAGTACTACTGCTCCGCGGCCGTCATCGCCGGAGCTGCGGCCAAGGACCAGCCGGTGAAGGCAAAGTGAGTCGGGCGAACAACAGGGTTGAAAGGGAGAGTTAATGTCAATCGGTGTTGAGAGCATCCCGGGCGCGCGGCGCCTCATCAAGTCGCTGCGCGATATGGGCTACGAGTTCGAGTCGGCTGTGGCTGACCTTATCGACAACTCGATTGCCGCCAGAGCCAACACGGTCCGCATCAACACGCACTGGGCCGGAGCCGACTCCTACGTGAGCATTGCCGACAACGGTGTGGGCATGTCGGCGCAGGACCTTCGCGAAGCGCTGCGCTTTGGCGCAGAGCGGGACTATGACGACGATGACCTTGGCAAGTTCGGCCTTGGACTCAAGACTGCGTCGCTCAGCCAGTGCCGCAAGCTCATCGTGGCGTCACGGCAAAACGAGAGCCGGGCCGACATTAACGCCTACTGCTGGGACATGTCGCACATCGAAGCGACCAACAAGTGGGAGATTCTTCCGGTGCGCTCGGCGGACCTGCCAGAAAGGGTGCGCCTGCATCTGAAGGAGACCACCGGCACGGTGGTCGTCTGGCAGCAGCTCGACCGCATCCTTGGGTACAGCAACCCAGAGGGCGAACCTGCTCGCAAGCGGCTGATCGACATGTGCCGCACACTGGAAGAGCACGTGGCCATGGTTTTCCATCGCTTCCTCGAGAACAAGGTGCGTGGCAAGCGGCTGGCCATCTACATCCAAGACGACAAGGTGACTCCCTGGGATCCCTTTGTCGCCAATGAGCCCAAGCGCAAGGTGCTGGAGCCGCTGAGTCTGAAAGTCGACGGTCACATCGGGCGCAGTGACGTCGTTTTCGAGCCTTACGTTCTTCCAGCGCAGTCCATGTTCTCGAGCCCAGAGGCGCACAAGCGCGCATCGGGGCCGGCCTCATGGAATCGGCAGCAAGGCTTCTACATCTACCGCGCTGACCGCCTCATCCAAAGCGGCGGATGGAGCAACATCCGGACGCTGGACGAGCACCTGAAGCTAGCACGCATCGCGGTCTTCTTTTCGCCCAAGCTCGACGAAGAGTTCAAGATCAACGTGCCTAAGATGAAGGTCGCCTTCCCGGCCGAAATCCGCGCCGACGTCGAGAAGGCCGTCAAGACGTGGACGAGGATTGCCGACGAGACATATCGCACAGCTAACAAGGCCGCTGGAGGTGCAGCATCGCCCGCCGCACCTATCTCGATTGCGCCAGCTGGTGGCAAATCGGGATCGAAGCCGGCAGCGCCTTCGCCCTCCCCGGCTCCCGCGCCAAGCTCTGCCGGAGCCGGAAACTCTTCTGGCACGTTTAGCACCAGTACCCCGGTCTCGCCGCCCAAGAGCGGCGTCACAAGCGAAGAGCTGGCTCGAGTGGGCAAGCTGCTCAAAAAAGTGGCCAAACCTGATGAACTGTCTGCGATAGACGCTGCTGTGGCCAGAGCGCAGTCGACTCTCGAAGACTGACCTGAGAAGACGCAGCCATGGCAGACCTCGACCCCGAACACGAGAAAGCCCTGCGGACGGCGCGCTTTCTGCTGGACCTAGGCCACGACCCGGAAGCGGTGTACGCCAACGAACTTATCCCAGCGAACCTACGGGAGTGGGTTCGCGGCAAGCTTACTGAGGAGCAGAACAGGACGTTCGAGCGTGTGCGCTGTTGGCGCCGACCGAAAACTGAGCCACTTTTGAGGGTAGTGCCGACTCAAAACTGAGCCAGGTGAACAACCTACTCTGCTGCTTTTTTATGCAGCA
>JBIKLC010000020.1:0-52945 GCA_044360025.1 Rubrivivax sp.
TGCTGTCGCACAGCAACTTCGGCACCCATGACACCCCGTCGGCGCAGAAGATGCGGCGCACGCTGGCGCTGCTGCGCGAGCAGGCTCCTTGGCTGGAGGTCGACGGCGAGATGCACGGCGACATCGCCCTCGATGCCGAGGCGCGGCGCATGCTCATGCCCGACAGCACGCTCACCGGCGAGGCCAACCTGCTGGTGCTGCCCAGCATCGACGCCGCCAACATCGCCTACAACCTGCTCAAGACGGCAGCCGGCGGCGGCATCGCCATCGGCCCGGTGCTGCTGGGGGCCGACAAGCCGGTGCACATCCTCACTCCCTCGGCCACGGTCAGGCGCATCGTCAACATGACCGCGCTGGTGGTGACGGACGCCGAGGCGGGGCGGCAATCGGGCTGACGCCCCCCCGGGGGGGCGTCGGTTCGCCCGCGGGCCGTCACCGCCGGGTCCGCACGGATCTTCCCGCGGGAATGACCCCACAAAGCCATGTGAGCGCCCACTAATAACCCTGCTGGCGCGCCCCAATCCGGGGCGGCATCTTGAGTTTTCCGGGGCTCGGCGCTACCATTCGCGTTGGACTTTCCAGGGTTAACCCGTGTTTCGGACCGGATCTCAGGCTGCGGAAGCGACTCCCCCGGGGCGTTGGCCGCGTGGGCTGCGGGTGCCGGGCCTGCGCGGTGACTTGGCGGTGCTGGTGCTCGCAAGTTGCGCCTCCTTCGGCACCCTGCTTGCCCCGGCAATGGCTCGATCGGCCGACATCGCTGTCCTGGATGACACCGTCGCTTTGGGCGCATTGCCGCCCGAGGCCCGCAAGACACACCGGCTGATCCTTGCGGGCGGCCCATTTGAGTACGAGAAGGACGGCACCGTGTTCTTCAACCGCGAAAGGCTGCTGCCGTCGCGGCCGCGGGGCCAGTACCGCGAGTACACGGTGCGCACGCCGGGACTGTCGCACCGGGGCGCTCGTCGCATCGTCTGCGGCGGACTGCCGCCGACCCAGCCCGAAACTTGCTTTTACACCGCCGACCACTACGCCAGCTTCAAGCGCATCCAACCCTGAGTTGCCGACCGGAGCCCCGCGCCATGAACGCCCCAACCGATCACGCTTACCTTTTCCCGCCACCCAGGAGGATCGCGACCATGGAGTTGCAGACCATCCGCCCCAACCTCGTGCAGGCCATCCGCGCCTACCGGGTTGACGATCTGATGGCCGCGGCCCAAGCCGCTGGTCATCATTTTCTGTACGCCAACCTTTCCAGCGCGCAGACCAAGCAGGACGTGCTCGACGGCATCGCCTCGGCCTTCACGTTTCCGACGCATTTCGGGAAGAACCTGGACGCTTTGTACGACTGCGTGACCGACCTCGTCCACAAGAGCGGGCAGCAGCCGGGCTTCGTGGTCGTGCTCGAGCAAATCCCCGACAACCCGCGTTTCGATCGCGAGGCCCGCGAGCAACTGCTTGAGGTGTTCCGCGACGCCGCCGAGTACTGGGGCGACCGCCGGATCCCGTTCCGATGTTTCTATTCTTTTCAGTAGCCCGCTCCCAGGAAAACGGGTCATGGGAGCGGGCTGCTGAGACGGCCCAGACGACGCCGGCGGCCGCCGCCGGCACCGCGGCAGCCAAGCCGGTCGCCGCCAAGGTGGTGCCCAAGAACGGCACCAACCCGAACTTCGGCATGAACATGCCGATGATGAGCAGCGCCTTCGACACAGCCGCCTGGATGTCGGCCGCCTGAGCGGCGGGCCGGGCCTGGCTCAGGCCCGGTGCAGCGCCAGCGCCACGTACTCCGCCACCGGCACCTCCTCGGCGCGGCGCTGCAGGTCGAAGGCCGCCCCCGGGGCGTGCCGTTCGATCCACGGGCCCAGCGAGTGGCGAAGCAGCTTGCGCCGCTGCGAGAAGGCCGCCGCCACCAGGGCGCCCAGCCGGGTGGCATCGATGGCCGCCACCGCCTCGGGCAGGCGCGGCACCATGCGCACCACCGCCGAGTCCACGCGCGGCGGGGGCTCGAAGGCCCGCGGGGGCACCTCCAGCACGGCCTCGATGGCGTAGCGCCACTGCAGCATCACCGACAGCCGGCCGTAGTCCTTGCCGCCCGGCGCGGCGGCCATGCGGTCCACCACCTCCTTCTGCAGCATGAAGTGCTGGTCGAGCACGGCGTGCGCCACCGGCAGCAGGTGGAACAGGATGGGACTGGAGATGTTGTAGGGCAGGTTGCCCACCACGCGCAGCGGCCGGCCGGCCTGCGCGGCCAGTTCGCCGAAGTCCACGTTCAGCACGTCGGCCTCGATCACCGACAGCCCGGGCCGGCCGCTGGCGCGGAGCCGCGCCGCCAGGTCGCGGTCGAGCTCGATCACCGTCAGGGCGCCGGCGCGTTCCAGCAGCGGCTGCGTCATGGCGCCCAGCCCGGGGCCGATCTCCACCAGCGCGTCGCCCGGGCGCGGCTGGATGGCGCGCACGATGTCGCCGATCACGGCCTCGTCGGCCAGGAAGTGCTGGCCGAAGCGCTTCCTGGCGAAGGGCGCGCCGCGGCCACCGCTCACAGTGGCGGCTCGCGGAACTCGACGTAGGCGCGCGAGCGCAGTTCCCGGGTCCAGTCGACGTAGGCCTGGTCGAAGCGCTGCTCGCGCAGCACGTTGCGCACCTGCTCGCGCAGCTGCCGCAAGGCCAGCGTCGCGGTGCGCCGTTCGAGCACCTGGATCAGGTGCACGCCGAAGCGCGAGACGACGGGGTCGGACAGGCCGTTCAACGGCAGCGCGTTCATCGCCGCCTCGAACTCCGGCACCATCTGCCCGGGGTCGGACCAGCCGAGGTCGCCGCCGCTGGCGGCGCTGCCGTCCTCGCTGACCCGCCGCGCGATCTCCTCGAAGCTCACGCTGCCGGACTCGATCTGCCGCTTGTACTCGGCCAGCCGGCGCGTCGCGGTCTGTGCGTCGAGTTGCGCCGAGGTGCGCAGCAGCACGTGGCGAGCGCGGGTCTGGGTGATCTCGCCGAGCGCGCGCTCGCGCCGCTCGATCAGCTTGAGCGCGTGGAAACCGGCACCCGAGCGCAGCAGCGTCGGCGCGACCTCGCCGTTCTTCAGGTTGCGCGTGTGCTCGATGAACAGGTCGGGCAGGCGCGACGCCGGCCGCAGGCCGATGACGCCGCCGCGCGCGCTGTTGCTGTCCTCGCTGACCTCGCGCGCCACGACCTCGAAGTCGGCGCCGCCGCGCACGCGGGCCAGCGCGGCCAGGGCGAGCGCCTGGCGCTGCGCCAGGACCTCGGGCGTCGCGCCCTCGGGCACGGTCACCAGGATTTGGGCGATGTTGGTCTCGACGTCGGCATTGAGGGCGCGGCGCTGCTGCTCGAGCAGCTGGTCGACGTCGTCTTCGCTGACGCGGATGCGCTGGTAGACCTCGCGCTCGCGCAGCCGCTCCAGCATGATCTGGTCGCGCAGGTTGGCGCGGAAGCGCGCGAGGTCGATGCCGTCGGCCGCCAACCGCTGGCGCAGCGCCTCGGGCGTGAGCTGGTTCTGCAGCGCGATGTTCTGCACCGCGCGGTCGATCTCGACGTCGTCGATGCGCATGCCGCTGTCGCGGGCCTGCGTGATCATCGCGCGCTCGTCGATCAGCGCGTCCAGCGCGAGCTGGCGCAGCTCGACCTCGCTCGGCACGGCCTGCCCGGCCCGCTGGGCTTCGGCGCGGGCGCGCTGCATGCGGCGCTCGACCTCGCCGGCCGTCACCGACTCCTGGTTGACGATGGCGGCAATCCAGTCGGCGTTGCGCGCCGCGCCGGTGGCCGGAACTTGGGCCAGCGCGGCCGTGTCGGCGGCGAGCAGCAGCGCCAGCGCCAAAGGGCGCAACGGGAACATCGGACGCGGGGCGCGGGGAGCCTTGGTGGTCATCGGCGGCAGGTTCAGGGTGTCGGGCCGCCGTCGGCAGCCCGGCCGCTGTCGCGGTCGTCGCGCAGCAGGCGGTAACCGGAAATATTGTCCCTCAAGACCTTCAAGGGGTTGGACCCCAGGCGCGACAGGCCCACCAGTTCCAGCTGCACCAGGATGCGCGTGGTCGCCTGGCTGCGCCCAGTGGACAGCTGTTCGGCCACGACGCGCGCGATCCAGCAGCCGGCGTCGTACTCGACGCCAAGCACCGAATCGGTGAGGCGCCGGTCCTGCAGGCTGTAGTTGAAGCGGCCCACCGAGTACCAGGCCCCCTTGCAGGCGCCACCGCCGCTGCCGCGAGACGCCGGCTGCCCACTGCCGGCGGTGGTGCCCCACACCGGCCACTGCCAGCCCACCTCGAGCTGTTCGGACAGACCGCGCGCCAGGCGGTAGGTGGCGCCCACGGTGCGGTACGGGCCCGGGGAGTAGCGCGCGCCCAGGATCGAGCGCACCGAGCGGCGGATGTCGGGGCTGTACTGCACGGCGGCGTCCAGTCGCCAGCCCGGCAGCACGCTAGTGCTGCCCACCAGCAGCGCGTCCGAGAAGCGCTGCTCCAGCGTCGGCCCGTCGGGCGAGCCGTCGGCCTGCGGCGCCACGCGCTGCGGCCGCAGCAGCACCCGCTGCACCAGGCCCAGGCGCAGCGCCTCGGCGCCGCTGGCGGCATCGACCAGCCGCGACGTGAAGCCTGCGGTAAGCTGGCGGGCGTCGGAGACGCGGTCCACGCCCGAGAAGGCGTTGTCGGTGAACAGCGAGACGACGTTGAAATCCTTGCCCGCCGAGTCGTAGTTGGGCAGCTGCTGCTGCGGCTTGTAGGGCGTGTCGACGAACAGCAGCCGCGGCTCCAGCGTCTGCCGCAGTTCGCGGCCGAAGAACACCGTGCTGCGCTCGAGCTCCAGGCCGAGGTCCAGGCTGAAGGTGGGGATGGCGCGGCGCGCATCGACCAGGCCGCTGGCCAGCCGCTCGGTGTGGGCGTACGCGGCGGCGTTCAGCGACAGGCGCGGCACGGCGAACCAGCCCTCGCCGCGCAGGGGCCACGCCACCGAGCCCAGGGCGTGCCAGCGGTCGCCCGTGGGGCGGTTCAGCGCCCGGGCCTGGTCGTCGGGCAGGGTGAAGCGGTTGAACTCGGTCTCCAACGCCAGCTCCAGCCCGCCGGCCAGGCGGACCCGCAGCGCCAGGCCCACCTGCGGGCTGCGTTCATAGGGCGCGGTGACGAAGGACTCGGGGTCCTGCAGCACCTGCCACTGCAGCACCCGGGCGTAGGCGCTGGCCTCGCCCCCGCCCGCCCACAACGCGGCCGGCAGCGCGTAGCGCCGCTCGACGCCGGCGGCGCCGGCCAGCAGCCGCGGCGTGAAGCTGCGGCCGGCTTCAGGGAAGTCCTTCCACCACCCGTCGTCGCTGACGCGCGCGATCTCGGCCTCCAGCCGCCAGCCGGCGGCCGGCTCGCCCTGGTGCAGCCACTGCAGCGAGCCGCGCGAGCGCCGCGCGACCTGGTCCCGGGGCAGCGCGTCGATGCGGATCGCGCCTTCGTGGCGCGGCTCGAGGTACCGGAACTCACTGTCCAGGCCAAGGCCGCGCCGCGTGATGATGCGCGGCGCCAGCGTGGCGTCGCGGTTGGGCGCGATGTTCCAGTACCAGGGCACCGAGACGACGAGGCCGCTGCGGTTGTCGATGTTGATCGACGGCGGCAGCCAGCCGCTCTTGCGCGCGTCGTTGAGCGGGAAGCTCAGCGCCGGCAACGCCACGATGGGCACGCCCAGGAAGCGCAGCTGCGCGCCCTCGGCCAGGCCCTCGTTGGCATCGAGGTCGAGCGTGACGCGGTCGGTCTTGAGCACCCAGTCGGGCTCGCCGCCCGCGGCGCCGGAGTCGACCCGCGGGCAGCTCGTGTACAGGGCGTTGGTGGCCCGCGAGCGCCCGGGGCCGAGGAAGTCGATGCGGTCGGCACGGCCGCCGGCGCCGAGCTCGGTGAAGTCGAAGCTCGGCTGGAGGAAGAAACCCTCGAAGCGCTGCACCGCGATCTCGAGCCCGGGGCCGCGGTAGACCGTGCCCTGGCGCGCTATGCTCACGCCGCCGCTGGCGCGCGCGGTGTCGCGCACGCTGTCGTAGGCCAGCCGATCGGCGCGGATGACCACGCCGCCGCGGCGGAACTCGACCTCGCCTTCGGCCACCGTCTGCAGATCAGGCTGGCTGGTGAGCGTGCGCGCCTGCAGCACGATGGGCAGCCGCCGCGCGGCATTGGCGCGGGGCAGCGGCGCCAGGCGGGTGGACGCTTCGAGCAGCGGGGCCGCCGAGGTCGGTGCCGATGCGGCCGATGCCGCCGGCGCGGCGGCCGCGGGGGCGGTGCCGTCCGGCGCGGCGCCTGCCGGGGCGGCCGTGGCGAGCGCAGCGACCGCCAGGGCCAGCGTCGGTTGGGTCATGCGCTCGGGGGCAGGCGTTGGAAGCGCGATTCTTAGAATCATTATCCATGAGCGATTCCGCCCCGCCTCCGGTTTCATCGCCACCCACCGCGGGCGCGGTGGCCTGGGCCGACGCCGCGCGCCGCGAGGCCTTCGAGCACTGGCTGGCCGACGTCGCGCCGCGACACGGCCTCGATGTCGCCACCCTGGCCCCGGCCTCGGCCGATGCCAGCTTCCGGCGCTACCTGCGCGTGGCCGGCGCGGGCGGCACCCGCATCGTGATGGACGCGCCGCCGCCGCTGGAGGACACGCGCCCCTTCGTGCACGTGGCCGCGCTGCTGGCCGAGGCCGGGCTGCACGCGCCGCGCGTGCTCGAGGCCGATGCCGGGCGCGGCTTCTTGCTGCTCGACGACCTCGGCCAGCAGCCCTATCTGGCCGAGCTGCAGGCCGCGCAGGCCGCGGGCGACGGCGCGCTGGCCGACCGGCTGATGCGCGACGCCATCGCGGCGCTGGTGGCGCTGCAGCGCGGCGTGCCCGCGGCGGCGCTGCCGCCCTTCGACGAGGCGCTGCTGCGCCGCGAGCTAGACCTCTTCCCCACCTGGTGCGTGGCGCGCGAGCACGGCATTGCCTGGGGCGACGCCGAGCAGCAGGCCTGGCAGCGCAGCTGCGACGTGCTCGTGGCCAGCGCGCTGGCGCAGCCCGTGGTGGCCGTGCACGCCGACTGGATGCCGCGCAACCTGATGGTGTGCGGCGGCCCCGGCGATCCCGCCAACCCGGGCGTGCTCGACTTCCAGGACGCCGTGGCCGGCGCCGTCACCTACGACATCGCGTCGCTGCTGCGCGACGCCTTCATCTCGTGGCCCGAGGAGCAGGAGATCGACTGGGCCGTGCGCTGGTGGCAGGCGGCACGCCAGGCCGGCGTGCCGGTGGCCGAGGATTTCGGCGAATGCTGGCGGGCGCTGGAGTGGATGGGGCTGCAGCGGCACCTGAAGGTGCTCGGCATCTTCTGCCGCCTGAAGCACCGCGACGGCAAGGCCGGCTACGCCGCCGACCTGCCGCGCTTCTTCGGTTACGCCACACGGGTGGCGCTGCGCTACCGCCCGCTGGCCCCGCTGCTGAAGCTGCTGGAGCCCATGAGCGAGCGGGCGGTGGCCGCCGGCTACACGTTCTGACCGCCGCCCCGGGTGCGCCTGGCGCGCCTTATTTCGGCAGCACGACGCTGTCGATGACGTGGATGACGCCGTTGCTCGCCACCACGTCGGCCTGCACGACCTTGGCGTTGTTGACGGTGACGCCGCCCGTGGTGCCCAGGCTCAGCATGCCGCCCTGCACCGTCTTGACGCTGCCGGCCTTCACGTCCTTGGCCATCACCTGGCCCGGCACCACGTGGTAGGTGAGCACGGCGGTGAGCTTGGCCTTGTCCTTGAGCAGCGCGTCGAGGTCGGCCTTCGGAATCTTGGCGAAGGCCGCGTCGGTGGGCGCGAACACGGTGAACGGGCCGGGGCCCTTGAGGGTGTCGATCAGGCCGGCCGCCTGCAGCGCCGTGGCCAGCGTCTTGAACGAGCCGGCGGCCACCGCGGTGTCGACGATGTCCTTGGCCTGGGCGGCCAGCGAGGCCGCGGCCAGGGCGGCGGCGATGAAGAGCTTCTTCATATAGAACGTTCCTTTCAGGGACGGTTGCGGGATAGGGGTGGGGGTCAGGGCCGCGGCAGGATGACGCGGTCGATCACGTGCACGACGCCGTTGCTCGCGAGCACGTCCGTGCCCGTGATGGCGGCGCTGCGGCCGCGCTGGTCGGTGATGGCCAGGGCCGGGGTCACGGTGAAGGTCTCGCCCTGCAGCGTGGTGACGGGCGTGCCCGGCACGATGTCGGCCTTGAGCACGCGTGCCGGCAGCACGTGGTAGGTGAGCACCTTCGTCAGCAGCGCGGTGTCGGCCAGCAGCTGCGCCTTGGTCACGCCCAGTTCGGCCAGCAACGCCGCAAAGGCGTCGTTGGTGGGGGCGAATACTGTCAGCGGCCCTGTGCCCGACAGCGCGCCCTGCAGGTTGGCCGCCACGACGGCTTCCACCAAGGTGCTGAACTGCGGCAGCGCCTGCGCCGTCTGCACGATGTTCTTGTCGGCCGGCAGCAGCACGCGGTCGACGACGTGGATGACGCCGTTGGTGGCGGCGACGTCGGTCTGCGTGATGCGGCTGGTGCGGTTGCGGCCGTCGGTGATGACGAGCGCTCCGGACACCGAGTCGACCTTGAAGACGCCGCCGGCCAGCGGCGTGACGGCCTTGCCCAGCGGCACGCTGGCGCGGGGCACGCTGGCGTTCAGCACGTGGTACTGCAGCACGCTGGTCAGCAGTGGCTTGTCGGCCAGCAACTGCGCCTTGGTCAACCCCAGCTCGGTCAGCAGCGCCGCGAAGGCGTCGTTGGTGGGCGCGAACACCGTCAGCGGCCCGGGGCCCGACAGCGCGCCCTGCAGGTCGGCCGCCACGACGGCCTCCACCAGGGTGCTGAACTGCGGCAGCGCCTGCGCCGTCTGCACGATGTTCTTGTTGGCCGTCACTTCGGCGGGGTGATCGTCGCCGCCGCATGCGGCGACCAGGCCCGTGGCCAGGATGGCGAGGGAAAGCCGGATCCACTTAAACATGATTTGCTCCTGCGTCTTGGGTCAGCCCGGGTCGGGTCTGAGGGGTGGGTAGCCATGCGAAATGACATGGACGACGCGGAGTATGAACTCAATAGTTTCCTGAGTGAACTACTAAGTCATAAAACAACCTACAAGACTTTGCGGAGACTATTTGGTTTCTTCAACTCCGACAGGGACCCCGACGTGCCTGGCCGACCCGCTGCACGCGAGCCGCAGGCCTTGGACGCCCCGAGCGCCAAGCTCTTAAGCGTGGGCCGGCTTTACCGGGCACCTGAAACCCCCGCGGGGGCCGGGCTGGGCGCAGCCCGGCCTGGGCGCGCTCAGGGCATCGCAGCGATCACCTGGGCCACCGAGGCCGTGAGCTTCTTCGCGTAGGGCACGTGCAGGAACTCGTTGGGCCCGTGGGCGTTGCTCTTCGGGCCCAGCACGCCGCAGACCATCATCTGCGCCCTCGGGAAGCCGGCCTGCAGCATGCTCATCAGCGGGATCGTGCCGCCCTGCCCGATGTAGCCCAGCGGCGCGCCCCAGTGCGCCATCGAGGCGCCGTCCATCGCCTGCTCCAGCCAGGGCGCGAGCTCCGGCGCGTTCCAGCCCGTGGCGCCCAGCTGCCCGGCGCGACCGTCGGGGTGGAAGGTGACGCGGGCGTTGTAGGGCGCGTTGTCCTCCAGCAGCGCCTTCAGGCGCACGCTGGCCTCGTGGCCGTCCACCAGCGGCGGCAGGCGCAGGCTCAGCTTGAAGGCCGTGTGCGGCCGCAGCACGTTGCCGGCGTTGGCCAGCTCGGGGAAGCCCTCCGCGCCGGTGACGCTGAGCGTGGGCCGCCAGGTGCGGTTGAGCAGGCCCTCGACGGGGTCGGTGGTCGTGGGCAGGGCCACGCCGCCGTCGGCGCCGCAGGCCCAGGGAAAGCGTTTCCAGACCTCGTCGCCCAGGATGGCCGCCGTGGCGCGCGCCTGCGCCACGCGCGAGGCCGGAATCTCACAGTGGAAGCTCTCCGGCAGCAGCCGCCCGGTGGCGCTGTCCTCGAGCCGGTCGAGCACGTGGCGCAGGATGCGGAAGCTGCTGGGCACCAGGCCCGAGCTGTCGCCCGAGTGCACGCCCTCGGTCAGGATCTCCACCTTCAGCACGCCGCTGACCATGCCGCGCAGGCTGGTCGTCAGCCAGAGCTGCTCGTAGTTGCCGGCGCCGCTGTCCAGGCACACGACGAGGCCGATGTCGCCCAGGCGCGGCCTCAGCGCCTCGATGGTGGCGGGCAGGTCGGGGCTGCCGCTTTCCTCGCCGCTCTCGATAAGGCCCACGCAGCGCGGGCGCGCGATGCCCTGGCGGTCGAGCGACTCGATCGCGGTGATGGCGGCGTAGGCGGCGTAGCCGTCGTCGGCGCCGCCGCGGCCGTAGAGCAGGCCGTTGTCGTACTTGGGCGTCCAGGGCCCCAGGTCGCTGCGCCAGCCGCTGAACTCGGGCTGCTTGTCGAGGTGGCCGTACAGCAGCACCGTGCCGCCGCTGCCGTGCGCGGCGCGCGTGGCCGGGATGTCGAAGAACAGCACCGGCGTGCGCCCGGGCAGGCGGATCACCTCGAGCGTCAGGCCGGCGATGCGGCGGCCCTCGATCCAGCGCGCGGCATCCACCACCACGCGGTCGAGCAGGCCGTGCTCGGCCCACTTCTCGTCGAACAAGGGGCTCTTGGCCGGCACCGCGATGTAGTCGGTGAGCGCGGGCACGATGCGCTGGTCCCAGGCCTCGTCGGCGTGCGCGGCGAGCAAGGCGGCCAGGGCGCTCGCCTCGGCGGGGCGGGTGGGGGCGTTCATGGCGGCGGTCTCCTGATCCTCCGCGCAGTCTAGAGCCCGCCCAGCCACTGCCACGCCCCGCATCAGCCCGCCCACGCTCTGGCCCAGCGGCACGCGCTCGCCGTCGCTGGAGGACAGTTCATGCTCGGTTCGCGGCCCTATATTGAACTATTTGGCATTTTTGACACCGATTGATGGGTCTTTTTCGATACATTCATGATCTCTTTTATCACTTAGGGCCACCGGCATCGCGATGGTGGCGCGCCCTTTCGAGCCGTGATTCCCCAAGACAACTTCCTGCAATTTGCCCGCGAGGCGGAGGCGAGCCGGCTTCGCGCCTTCGCTGGCGACGTCATTTACAAGGAGGGCATGCCGGCGACGCACCTGTACGTGATCACCGAGGGCGAGGTCGACCTGTTCCTGGTGCGCGACGGCAGGCGCACCGTGGTCGAGACCCTGCGCCAGGGCCAGTGCTTCGGCATCGAGCCGCACCTGGAGCGGCCCGAGCGGCTGCACAGCGCCGCTGCCCGCAGCTACAGCGAGATGTCGCTCGTGCCGCTGCACGCCGTGGCCGAGGCCGTGGCCGAGGGTTCCGAACTGGCGCGCGGCCTGCTGCGCACGCTGTCGGAGCGGACGCTGGCGGCTCACCGGCTGATCGCGCAGCGCGTGAACTTCCAGCCCGAACTGCAGGTGTACGCGCAGATCCTGCACCTGCTGGGGCTGGCCGAGGTCGGCCGCGCCGCGGTGGCGGTGCGCCCCGGCGCCGACAGCCGCAGCCCGCAGGCGCAGCCGCTGCTGCAGGACGTGTTGCACAACGCGCGGCTGCTGCTGGGCCACTCCGAGCGCCACGCGCTGGCCTGCCTGGCCCGCCTGCGCGCGGCCTGCCTCATCCGCATCGAGGACGACCGCGGCCTGGGCAAGCGCGTGCACTTCGCCGTGCGCGACATCGTGTCCGACGTGCTCCGGCTCATCGCGAGCGACACCGATGCCGACCGGCTGCTTCACGAGACGCTGAGCCTGGACGAGTTCGCCTCGATGGTGGACGTCGATCGCACGGTGCTGCTGCGCAAGCTGGCCGCCGGCGACTTCGCCGACGACGTCTTCACCTTCCGCCGTGAGGAGATCCTGCGCCTGCTCGACACCCAGGGCCGGCGCTACTTCGCGGAGCGGCGTATCAAGCAGCCGCAGGAGTTCACGGAGGTCGCCGACCTCGAGTTCGCCGATGCCAAGACGCTGTTCGCGGCGCTGTCGCGCCGCGACGGCCTGGACCTGGCCAAGCTGCTGGCCACGCTGGCCGGCGAGCCGGTGCGCGACCGCATCCTGGACGCCTTGCCTCGCCGCCGCCGCGAAGAGGTCGAGGGCGAACTTCAGGGCTTGCGCCCCGACCCAGTGGAGGCGCGGCAGCTGGGCCTGGCGCTGCTGGGCGAGGTGCAGGCCGCGATGCTGGCCGCGCAGGGCGGCTGAGCGCCGCCCGGCCGGCTACGGCGCCCAGCCGTAATCGATGGTCAGCGGTGCGTGGTCGGAGAAGCGGTCGTCGAGGTAGATCGCGGCCTTCTTCGCCGTGGCCGCCACCGCGGGCGTGGCGAAGTGGTAGTCCAGCCGCCAGCCCACGTTCTTGTCCCAGGCCTGGCCGCGGTTGCTCCACCACGTGTACTGCTCGGGGCGGGTGTCGAGCGTGCGGAACACGTCCACGAGGCCGCCTTCGCCGAGGAGCCTGTCCAGCCAGGCGCGCTCCTCGGGCAGGAAGCCGCTGTTCTTCTGGTTGCTCTTCCAGTTGCGGAGATCGATCTCCTTGTGGGCGATGTTGACGTCGCCCAGCAGGATGAACTCGCGCTCGGCCTTCAGCCGCATCAGATGGGGGTACATCGCCGCCAGGAAGCGGAACTTGGCGGCCTGTCGGTCCTCGCCGCTGCTGCCGCTGGGAAAGTAGCAGCTGATGACGCTGAACCGGCGCCGGGGGGTGTCGTAGCGCGCCTCGACCCAGCGGCCTTCGTCGTCGAACTCGGGCGCGCCGAAGCCCGTGATCACGTCGCTGGGTGATTTCTTCACGTACAGGCCGACACCCGAGTAGCCCTTCTTGCGCGCAAAATGAAAGTGGCCCTGCAACCCCCCGACGCGGTCGAGGGTCCCGGCCACGTCGCCGGCCTGCGCCTTGACCTCCTGCACGCCCATACAATCCGCCGCCGCGGCTTCGGCCCAGGCTGCGAATCCCTTTCTGGCGGCCGAGCGGATGCCGTTCAGGTTGAGCGTGACCACTCTGAAAGCCAAGAGATTCCTCCAACGCCCGCCGTTAGACCCGCGATGAGCCTCCCCGCCCCGGATCCGATTGCACAGGAGTTCGTGCCCTTCGCCGTGCGCGCGGGCGTGCTGCGCTTCGGGGAGTTCCGCACCAAGGCCGGCAGGCTGTCGCCCTACTTCTTCAATGCCGGGGGCTTCGACGACGGGGCCAAGCTCGGGGCGCTCGCGGCATTCTATGTACGGCGCCTGCTGCAGGCCCGCAGCGAGGGCCGCCTGGCCTTCGACATGCTGTTCGGCCCGGCCTACAAGGGCATCACCCTGGCCTCGGCCGTGGCGGTCGAGATGGCGCGTGCCGGCCACAACCTGCCCTACGCCTACAACCGCAAGGAAGCCAAGGACCACGGCGAGGGCGGCACGCTGGTCGGCGCCCCCGTGCGCGGGCGCGTGCTCATCGTCGACGACGTCATCTCGGCCGGCACCTCGGTGCTCGAATCCATCGCCATGATCCGCGCCGCCGGTGCCATGCCCGCCGGCGTGGCCATCGCGCTGGACCGCCAGGAACTCGCCACGCAGGACGGCGCCGATGCGCCGTGGAGCGCGGTGCAGTTCGTCGAGCGCGAATTCGGCCTGCCCGTGGTGGCCGTGGCCACGCTGGCCGACCTGCTGCAATGGCTGCGCGTCGGTGCCGACACCTCGCTGGCCGAGCATGCCCCCGCCGTCGAGGCCTACCGCGCGCGCTACGGCGTGCGGGCGGCGGAATGACCGCCATGCGGCCGGCCGTCCGCGGCCTGCTGCTGGGCCTGGCGGCCCTGTGGCCCGTGGTGGCCGCATCGCAGTCGCCGTCGGCGAACACCGGCATCTACACCTGCGTCGACGACCGTGGCCGCCGTCTGTCGGCCGACCGGCCCATCATCGAGTGCCGCCACAAGGAGCAGCAGATCCTCAACCGCGACGGCTCCTTGCGCGCGGTCTTGCCGCCGACGCTCACGCCCGAGGAGCGCGCAGCCAAGGAAGCTCGCGAACGTGCCGCCGCCGAGTCCAAGGTCGCCAGCGCCGACGCCGCGCGCCGCGACCGCAACCTGCTGGCGCGTTTTCCCGACGAGGCTTCCCATAACCGGGCGCGCGAGGCCGCACTCGACCCGGTGCGCGCGGCCATGCGCGCCACCGAACAGCGCCTGCGCGAACTGCAGTCGGAGCGCAAGCCGCTGCTCGACGAGGCCGAGTTCTACCTCGGCAAGGCACTGCCGATCAAGCTGCGTGCCGCAATCGATGCCAACGACGCCTCGGTCGATGCGCAGCGCGCCGCCGGCGCCACACAGGAGACCGAGCTCGAGCGCATCAACCGGCTCTACGACGCCGAGCTCGAGCGCCTGCGCCGGCTGTGGGCTGGCGCGCCGCCGGGCACGGTCCCGCTGTCACCGGCTGATCGCAGTTCGGCCCCAGCCGCCAAGCCCTGACGGCGGCAAGCCCCCACCCCCTGGGCTCCGCTCACAAGCTCAGCCCAGCTTTTTCTTCAGCAGTTCGCTGGCCTGTGCCGGGTTGGCCTTGCCCTGGCTGGCCTTCATCACCTCGCCCACCAGCGCGTTGAAGGCCTTGTCCTTGCCGGCGCGGTACTCGGCCACCGACTTCTCGTTGCGGGCCAGTACCTCGTCGACGATGGCCTCCAGCGCGCCGGCGTCGTTCATCTGCTTCAGGCCCCGGGCGTCGATCACCGCGTCGACGTCGCCGGCCTCGCCGGCCCACAGCGCGTCGAACACCTGCCGCGCGCCGCTGTTCGAGACCGTGCCGTCGACGACGCGGCCGATCAGCGCCGCCAGCGTGGCCGGCGCCAGCGCCACGCCATCGATGCTGCGGCCCTCGGCGTTCAGGCGCTTGCTCACCTCGCCCATCAGCCAGTTGGCCGCGAGCTTGGCCCAGGCGGCCCCGCCGCGGCCGCCGTCCAGCGCCCGGCCGGCGTCGCGCACGGCCTCGTAGTAGCGGGCGAAGGCCAGGCTCTGCGTCATCATGGCCGCGTCGTAGGCGGGCAGGCCGTCGTCGCGCTCGAAGCGCGCCGCCATCGCGCGCGGCAGCTCGGGCATCGCCGCCCGCACGCGCTCGACCCACTCGGGCGCGATCACCAGCGGCGGCAGGTCGGGGTCGGGGAAGTAGCGGTAGTCGTGCGCGTCTTCCTTGGTGCGCATGGCGCGCGTCTCGCCCGTGTCGGGGTTGAACAGCACGGTGGCCTGCTCGATGGGCAGGCCGTCCTCGACGCGGTCGATCTGCCACTGCACCTCAAAGTCGATGGCCTGCTGCAGGAAGCGGAAGCTGTTGAGGTTCTTGATCTCGCGCCGCGTGCCGAAGGGCTGGCCGGGCCGGCGCACGCTGACGTTGGCGTCGCAGCGGAAGCTGCCCTCCTGCATGTTGCCGTCGCAGATGCCCAGCCACACCACCAGCGCGTGCAGCGCCTTGGCGTACTCCACGGCCTCGGCGCTGCTGCGCATGTCGGGCTCGGAGACGATCTCCAGCAGCGGCGTGCCGGCGCGGTTGAGGTCCACGCCGGTGGCCGGGCGGCCGTCGGGCAGGTGGAACTCCTCGTGCAGGCTCTTGCCGGCGTCCTCCTCCAGGTGCGCGCGCGTCAGGCGCACGGCGCGCGGCCGGCCGTCGAGCACGAAGGCGACCTCGCCGCCCTGTACCACGGGGATCTCGTACTGGCTGATCTGGTAGCCCTTGGGCAGGTCAGGGTAGAAGTAGTTCTTGCGCGCGAAGATGCTCAGCGGCGCCACGTGCGCGCTCACCGCCAGTCCGAAGCGGATGGCGCGCTCCACCGCGCCGCGGTTGAGCACCGGCAGCGTGCCGGGCAGGGCCAGGTCCACCGGGCAGGCCTGCGTGTTGGGCGCGGCGCCGAAGGCGGTGGGGGCGCCGCTGAAGATCTTGCTGGCGGTGGCGAGCTGCGCGTGCGTCTCCAGGCCGATGACGACCTCGTAGCCGCGGATCAGGGCCGGGGCGCTCACGACGCGGTCTCCGGCCCGGCCTGCGGGCCCGGCGGCTCGATCCGGTGGAAGTCGGTCGCCTGCTGCAGGGCGTGGGCGGCGTGGAGCAGCGTGCCTTCGTCGAAGTGGCGGCCGATGAGCTGCAGGCCCACCGGCAGGCCGCCCGCGCCGAAGCCGGCGGGCACGCTCATGCCCGGCAGCCCGGCCAGGCTGGCCGGCAGCGTGAAGATGTCGGCGAGGTAGGCCTGCAGCGGGTCGCCCGCCTGCTCGCCCAGGCGCCAGGCCACCGTCGGCGCCACCGGACCGGCGATGAGGTCGCAGTCGCGGAAGCAGGCCGCGAAGTCGTCGGCGATCATGCGGCGCAGCTTCTGCGCCTGCAGGTAGTAGGCGTCGTAGTAGCCGTGGCTGAGCACGTAGGTGCCGATCATGATGCGGCGCTTGACCTCGGGCCCGAAGCCCTCGGCGCGGCTCTTCTTGTACAGGTCGAGCAGGTCGCCGTGCTGCGCCGCGCGGTGGCCGTACCGGACGCCGTCGAAGCGGCTGAGGTTGGAACTGGCCTCGGCCGGGGCGATGATGTAGTAGACGGGAATCGACAGCTCGGTGCGGGGCAGGCTCACGTCCACCAGCGTGGCGCCGAGCCGCTCGAGCTCGGCCAGCGCGGTGCGAACGGCCCGGCCGACGTCTTCGGCCAGCGCCGCGGGGAAGAACTCCTTCGGCAGCCCGATGCGCAGGCCCTGCAGCGGCCGGCCCGGCGGGGCGCCCTCGCGCGGGCGGGCCAGCGCGGCCACGTAGTCGTCGGGCGCGCGCTCGGCGCTGGTGGCGTCGCGCTCGTCGAAGCCGGCCATCGCGGCCAGCAGCAGCGCGCAGTCCTCGGCGGTGCGCGCCATCGGGCCGGCCTGGTCGAGGCTGGAGGCGAAGGCGATCATGCCGTAGCGGCTGCACACGCCGTAGGTGGGCTTGATGCCAGTGATGCCGCAAAAGGCCGCCGGCTGGCGGATGGAGCCGCCGGTGTCGGTGCCGGTGGCCGCGGCCACCAGCCGCGCCGCCACGGCCGCCGCGCTGCCGCCCGAGGAGCCGCCCGGCACGCGCGCACGGTCCCAGGGGTTGAGCACGGGGCCGAAGGCCGAGTTCTCGTTGGCCGAGCCCATCGCGAACTCGTCGCAGTTGAGCTTGCCGAGCGTCACCGTGCCGGCCGCCGCCAGCCGCGCCACCACGGTGGCGTCGAAGGGGCTGCGGTAGTCGGCGAGCATCTTCGAGCCGGCGGTCGAGGGCAGCCCGGTGCGGGCGTAGTCGGTGACGAAGATGTCCTTGTGGGCGATGGGCACACCGGCCAGCGGCCCTGCCGTGCCGGCGGCGCGCGCGGCGTCGGCGGCCCGGGCCTGCTCGCGGGCGCGCTCCTCGTCCAGGGCCAGGAAAGCGCCCAGGTCGGCGTGGGCCCGGGCGCGCGCCAGCATCGCCTCGGTGAGCTCCAGCGCCGAGAAGCGCCGCCCGGCCAGGCCGTGCAGCTGCTCGGCGACGCTCAGCGTGTGCAGGGCGCCGCTCACTCGATCACCCTGGGCACGAGGTACAGCCCCGCCTCGACGGCCGGCGCGCTGGCCTGGTTGGCGCCGCGCCGGGCCTCGGAGGCCGGCTCGGTGACGGCGTCGTCGCGCAGCCTCAGCGCCACCTCCTGCACCGCCGACAGCGGCGTGTACAGCGGCTCGACGGCGTGGGTGTCGACGGCGCCCATCTGCTCGACGATGCCGAAGAAGCCGTTGAGCTGGCGCAGCATCTGCTCGGCCTCGGCCGCGGAGATCTCGAGCCGCGCCAGGTGCGCGATGCGGCTCACGTCGGAGGGAGTCAGGGACATCGGAAGGGGGCCGTGCGCCGCGTCGGCCTGCTGGAAAAAGCGGCTCCGCCAGGGCGTCGGCGTGCATGGGGTCGGGTATTATCTCCGGCCAACCTGCACGCCCCCGACCGCAGGGAAACGCCGCTCCCGACCCACTGCCCCGGACTCACCGCGCCAGGGCCCTCCGCAGCCTCTTCAGCAGCCCTCGACAGCGCGCGCCGTGCCGCTAGCGGTGGCCCCTTGGCCGCCCCGATGCCGGCCACCGACGCTCCCGCCCTCGGCCGCCCCGAACCTTGCCCCTGCCCATGTTCGCCGCCTCCCTGCGCCGCTACTTCTCGACCGACCTCGCCATCGACCTCGGCACCGCCAACACGCTGATCTACGTGCGGGGCAAGGGCATCGTGCTCGACGAGCCCTCCGTCGTGGCCATCCGCCACGAGGGCGGCCCCAACGGCAAGAAGACCATCCAGGCCGTCGGCAAGGACGCCAAGGCCATGCTGGGCAAGGTGCCCGGCAACATCGAGGCCATCCGGCCCATGAAGGACGGCGTGATCGCCGACTTCACGGTCACCGAGCAGATGCTCAAGCAGTTCATCAAGATGGTCCACCCGCGCTCGGTGCTGCGCCCGAGCCCGCGGATCATCATCTGCGTGCCCTGCGGCAGCACGCAGGTCGAGCGGCGCGCCATCCGCGAGTCGGCGCTGGGCGCCGGCGCCAGCGACGTCTACCTGATCGAGGAACCCATGGCCGCCGCCATCGGCGCCGGGCTGCCGGTGTCCGAGGCCTCGGGCTCGATGGTCGTCGACATCGGCGGCGGCACCACCGAGGTGGGTGTCATCTCGCTAGGCGGCATGGTCTACAAGGGCAGCATCCGCGTCGGTGGCGACAAGTTCGACGAAGCCATCATCAACTACATCCGCCGCAACTACGGCATGCTGATCGGCGAGCCCACCGCCGAGGCCATCAAGAAGACCATCGGCAGCGCCTTCCCCGGCAGCGAGGTCAAGGAGATGGAGGTCAAGGGCCGCAACCTCAGCGAGGGCGTGCCGCGCAGCTTCACCATCAGCTCCAACGAGATCCTCGAGGCCCTGACAGACCCGCTGAACCAGATGGTCAGCGCGGTGAAGAACGCGCTGGAGCAGACGCCGCCCGAACTGGGCGCCGACATTGCCGAGCGCGGCATGATGCTCACCGGCGGCGGCGCGCTGCTGCGCGACCTCGACCGCCTGCTGGCCGAGGAGACCGGCCTGCCGGTGCTGGTGGCCGAGGATCCGCTGACTTGCGTGGTGCGCGGCTGCGGCATGGCGCTGGAGCGCATGGAGCGCCTGGGCTCCATCTTCACGTCCGAGTAATGGCCGCCCCCGTCGCTGCGCTCCGGCCCCCCGAGGGGGCCTGAACCGCCTGGGGATCGCCATGCCGCTGGGCACGCTCGACCGCACGCCGCCGCCGTTCTTCCGCCAGGGCCCCTCGGCCCTGAGCAAGCTGGTGTTCTTCGCCGCGCTGGCCGTCTTCCTGATGGTGGCCGACACGCGGCTGCACATCGCACAGCCAGTGCGCCAGGCGCTGGCCGTGGCGCTGCTGCCGCTGCAGCGCGCCGTGGCCGTGCCGGTGGCCATGGTGACCGGCGGCGTCGACTACCTGCAGGGCCTGGCCGCGGCGCGCGGCGCGCAGGATCAGGCCGAGCGGCGCGCCACCGCGCTGGCCGAGCGCGCCACGCGCGCCGAACAGCTGGCGGCCGAAAACGCCCGCCTGCGTGCGCTGCTGGAACTGCGCCCTGCGCTGACGGTGCGCTCCCTGCCCGCCGAGGTGCTGTACGAGGCCGCCGATCCGTTCTCGCGCAAGGTGTTCATCGACCGCGGCCTGACGCACGGCGTGAAGCTGAGCGCGCCCGTCATCGGCGAGGCCGGGGTGCTCGGCCAGGTGACGCAGGTCTACCCGCTCACCGCCGAGGTCACCCTGCTCACCGACAAGGACGCTGCCATCCCGGTGCTCAACACGCGCTCGCAGCAGCGCAGCGCGGCCTTCGGCGCCGGCCGCGGGGGTGGTCTGGAGCTGCGCTTCATGAGCGGCAATGCCGACGTGCAGGTGGGCGACTTGCTGCACACCAGCGGCCTGGACGGCGTTTACCCGCCGGGCCTGCCGGTGGCCACCGTGGCGTCGGTCGAGCGCCGCGTCGAGTCGGGCTTCGCGCGCATCGTGCTGGAACCGTCGGCGCGCGCCGACGGCGTGCGCCAGGTGCTGGTGCTCGAGCCCGTGGGCGCGCAGCTGCCGCCGCGGCCCGAGCCGGCGGTGTCGCTGGACAAGGTCAAGCCCGAGAAGAAGGCGAAGCCCAGGCCTGGGGTGGCGGCGCCATGAAGACCCTGCGCGAGGGAGCGCGGCCGTGAACAGGCGCCACGAAGGAGGCTCGGCATGATCATGCCGCGGGGCTCGGACCAGCTGCTGCTGCCGGCCAAGCCGTTGTTCATCTACGGCTCGCTCATGCTGGCCTTCGGCTTTCAACTGCTGCCGCTGGGCCGCCACGCCGCGCTGCCCGACCTGTTGGCCGTGGCCCTGGTGTTCTGGAACGTGCACCAGCCGCGCCGCGTGAGCGTGGGCCTGGCCTTCGTGACTGGCCTGGCGCTCGACGTGCACCAGGGCGCGCTGCTCGGCCAGCATGCGCTGGCCTACACGCTGCTGGCGTACGTGGCGGTGGTCATCCACAGGCGGCTGCTGTGGTTCGGCGTGTTCGAGCAGGCGCTGCAGCTGGTGCTGCTGTTCGCGGCCGCGCACGCCGTGTCGCTGGTGGTGCGGCTGGTCGCGGGCGACATGTTCCCGGGCTGGGGGCTGCTGGTCGCGCCGCTGCTGGAGGCGGCGCTGTGGCCGCTGGCCACCTGGCTGCTGCTGGCGCCGCAGCGCCGCGCGCCCGACCCCGACCAGAACCGCCCGCTGTAGGCTCACGTCATGGCTGCCGTCCTTCGCGACGTCGAACAGGAGATCGACCGCTTCCGCGGCCGTCTGCTGGCGGCCGCCGTGTTCGTGCTGTTGCTGTTTGGGCTGGTGGCCGCGCGCCTCGTGCACCTGCAGGTGTTCCGCCATGAGGAACTTGCCACGCAGGCCGAGGCCAACCGCATCGCGGTGGTGCCCATCGTGCCCAACCGCGGCCTCATCGTCGACCGCAACGGCATCGTGCTGGCCAGCAACTACTCGGCCTACACGCTGGAGATCGCCACGCGCGGCGTGCGCGGCGCCGAGCTCGATGCGCTGGTCGACGATCTCGCCCAGGTGGTGGAGATCACCCCGCGCGACCGCCGCCGCTTCCGCCAGCTGCTGGGCGACATGAAGGGGGCGGAGTCGCTGCCCATCCGCAGCAAGCTCTCCGACGAGGAGGTGGCCCGCTTCACCGCGCAGAGCTTCCGCTTCCCGAGCGTGCAGATCAAGGCGCGCCTGTTCCGCCACTACCCGCTGGGCGAGACCGGCAGCCATCTGCTGGGCTACATCGGGCGCGTCAACGCCGCCGAGAAGGCGGCGATGGAGGAGTGGCCCGAGGAGCGCCAGAGCAACTACAAGGGCACCGAGTACGTCGGCAAGCTGGGCCTGGAGCTGGCCTACGAGCAGCCGCTGCACGGCGTCACCGGCTTCGAGGAGGTCGAGACGAGCGCCGGCGGCCGCGCCGTGCGCCGCCTCAGCAGCCACCCGCCGACGCCAGGCGACAAGCTGGTGCTGTCCGTCGACATCCGGCTGCAGGTGCTGGTGGAGCAGCTGTTTGGCGGCCGCCGCGGCGCGCTGGTGGCCATCGACCCGCGCAACGGCGAGGTGCTGGCCTTCGTGAGCAAGCCCACCTTCGACCCCAACCTTTTCGTCGACGGCATCGACGCCGAGAGCTGGCGCGAGCTCAACGAGAGCATCGACAAGCCGCTGCTGAACCGCGCGCTGCGCGGCACCTACCCGCCGGGCAGCACCTTCAAGCCCTTCATGGCCATGGCCGCGCTCATCAGCGGCAAGCGCAGCGCCGCCACCGTCATCCAGGACGGTGGCAGCTTCCAGTTCGGCAACCACGTTTTCCGCAGTCACGGCGACAAGGGCCTGGGCCCGGTGGACATGCACCGCAGCATCGTCAAGAGCAGCAACGTCTACTACTACACCCTGGCCAACGAGATGGGCGTGGACCTGATGCACGCGCAGCTCGAGCCCTTCGGCTTCGGCGTGAAGACCGGCATCGATCTCGAGCACGAGGTGACCGGCATCCTGCCCAGCACGGAGTGGAAGCGCCGCTACTTCAAGAAGCCCGAGCAACAGCGCTGGTACGCCGGCGAGACCATCTCGCTGGGCATCGGCCAGGGCTACAACACCTTCACCATGCTGCAGATGGCCAGCGCCACCGCAACGCTGGTCTCGGGCGGGCAGCGCTTTCAGCCCCGGCTGGTGCGCGAGATCGAAAACGCCATCAGCGCCCAGCGCCAGCCGGTGCCGCGCAAGGCGCTGGAGCCGCTGGCGCTGAAGCCCGAGCACGTCGAGGTCATCCGGCGCGCGCTGCATGCCGTGACGCAGGAGGGCACCTCGACGCGGGTGTTCGCGGGCGCGCCCTACAGCAGCGGCGGCAAGACGGGCACGGCTCAGGCCGTGGGCGTGCGCCAGGGCCAGAAGTACGACGCCGCCAAGCTGGCCGAGCACCAGCGCGACCACTCCCTGTACATGGCCATGGCGCCGGCGGAGGCGCCGACGGTGGCGCTGGCCGTGGTGGTCGAGAACGCCGGCTTCGGCGCCGAGGCCGCGGCGCCCATCGCGCGGCGCGTCTTCGACTACCTGCTGCTGGGCCAGTGGCCCAGCGAGGAGGACATCGCCCTCGTGCGCGAGGGCCGTGCCGCCGCGCCCGTGGGCGCGCCGCGGCGGGCGCTCGACGTGCCCCTGCCCGGCGTGGCCCTGCCCAGCGCCGCGGTGGACGCCCGATGAACGCCGTCTTCGAGCAGGCCTCGTGGCCGCGCCGCGCCGCGCGCGTGTTCGCGGGCTTCGACGGGCCGCTGTTCCTGGCCATTGGGCTGTTGGCCGCGATCGGGCTGGTGGTGATGTACTCGGCTGGCTTCGACAGCGGCACGCGTTTCGCCGACCACGGCCGCAACATGCTGATCGCGCTGGGCGTGATCTTCCTCGTCGCCCAGGTGCCGCCTCAGAAGCTCGAGCGGCTGGCGGTGCCTCTGTATGTGCTGGGCGTGGCGCTGCTGCTGGCGGTGGAGTTCCTCGGCGTCACGCGCAAGGGCGCCACGCGCTGGCTTGACGTGGGCGTGACGGTGATCCAGCCCAGCGAGATCCTCAAGATCGCGCTGCCGCTGATGCTGGCCTGGTGGTTCAAGAAGCGCGAGGGTCAGCTGCGCGTGGCCGACTTCGTGGTGGCCACCGTGCTGCTGGCGGTGCCGGTGCTGCTGATTGCCAAGCAGCCCGATCTCGGCACGGCGCTGCTGGTGATGGCGGCGGGCGTGTTCGTGATCTTCTTCGCCGGGCTGAGCTGGTGGCTGGTGGCGCCAGTGCTCGTGCTGGCCGTGGCGGGCATCGCCACCATCGTCGTCATGGGCGACGCCTGGTGCCAGCCCGGCGTGGAGTGGATCGGCCTGCGCGAGTACCAGAAGACCCGCGTCTGCACGCTGCTCGACCCGACGAAGGACCCGCTGGGCAAGGGCTTCCACATCCTGCAGGGCATGATCGCCATCGGCTCCGGCGGCTTGGCGGGCAAGGGCTTCATGCAGGGCACGCAGACGCACCTGGAGTTCATCCCCGAGCGCACCACGGACTTCATCTTCGCGGCGCTGAGCGAAGAGTTCGGCCTGGCCGGCGTGCTGCTGCTGGTGACGGCCTTCGTGTTCCTGATCTTCCGGGGTCTGATGGTTGCCGCCGAGGCGCCCACGGTCTTCTCGCGGCTGCTGGCCGGCGCGGTGACGATGAGCATCTTCACCTACGCCTTCGTCAACATGGGCATGGTCAGCGGCATCCTGCCGGTGGTGGGCGTGCCGCTGCCCTTCGTGAGCTACGGCGGCACGGCCATGGTGACCATGGGCCTGGGCCTGGGCATCCTGATGTCGGTGGCGCGCAGCAAGCGCCTCATGCAGAGCTGACCGCGGCCGGCGCCGGCGGCGCCAGCGCAAAGCGCACCGTGAACAAGGCCCCGGGGAGCGGCGCGGCGGGGCCGGCGTGGCGCGGCCGCGCGTCGGCCAGCGTGATCGTGGCGCCGTGGCGCTGCGCGACCTCCAGCACGATGGCCAAGCCGAGCCCGCTGCCGTCGGCCTGCGTGCCCAGGGCGCGGTAGAACGGCCGGAACACGGCGTCGCGCTCGGCCGGCGGGATGCCGGGGCCGGTGTCCTCGACCTGCAGCACCACGACCTGGCCGAAAGGGTCGGGCAGCACGCGCGCCGTCACGGCGCCGCCCGCCGGCGTGTACTGCAGCGCGTTGTCCACGAGGTTGCGCACGAGTTCGCCCAGCAGCACCGGCTCGCCGAGCAGCGTCAGGCCGGCCGGCGGCGCGTCGTCGTCGGGGCCTTCGTAGCCCAGGTCGATGTGGCGGTCCATGGCCTTGGCAACGAAGTCGCGCACCACCGGGCGCACCACCGCCGCCAGGTTCACCGGCCGATGCTGCAGCAGCTGGCCGGCCGTGGCGTCGGCGCGCGCCATCGCCAGCAGCTGGTCGACCATGTGCGCGGCGCGCTGCGTCGACACCGCTATCTGGTTCAGGGAGTGCGTCATGGTCTCGGCGTCGCCGCGCCCGGCCGCGATGTCGCGTGCGGCCAGCTCGGCCTGCATGCGCAGGCCGGCCAGCGGCGTCTTTAGCTGGTGCGCCGCGTCGGCCAGGAAGTGGCGCTGTGCCGCGATGGTGTGGTCCAGTCGCTGCAGCAGGTCGTTGATGGCGTCCACCAGCGGGGCCACCTCGTCGGGCACGCCGCCGGTCTCGATGGGGCTGAGGTCGGTGCTGTCGCGGCGGCGGATCCGCTGCTGCACCTCGGCCAGGGGGCGGATGCCCCGCGCCAGCGCCAGCCACACCAGCAGCACCGCCACCGGCAGGATCACGAACTGCGGCAGCAGCACGCCCTTGATGATCTCGGTGGCCAGGCGCGAGCGCTTGCCCAGCGTCTCGGCCACCTGCACCAGGGCCTCGCCCTCGCCGTCGCCGGGCAGGGCCAGCCAGGCCACGCGCACCGGCTCGTCGCCGAGCACCTCATCGCGGAAGCGCACGCCGTTGGCGTCGGGCCGCGAGGCTGGGGCGGACAGCGGGTCGCCGTCGGCGGGCAGCGCCAGGCGAGCGTCGCCAGCCACCAGTTGCCCGCGCGCGCCCAGCACCTGGAAGAACGCGAGGTCGCCGTCCTCCTCGCGGCCCAGCAGCGCCAGCGCCGTGCGCTCCAGGCCGGCGCGCAGGTCGGCCGTGCCCGGCCCCTGGGCGTCGACCGCCTGCGCCGAGGCCTGCCGCGCCAGCGCCAGCGCCGCCTCGGCGAGCTCGCGGTCGTAGGGGCGGTTGGCGATGCCCTGCGCCACCAACCAGGTCAGCCCCAGACTCATCGGCCACAGCAGCAGCAGCGGCGCGAGCATCCAGTCGAGGATCTCGCCGAACAGCGAACGCTGTTCGGCGCGGCGCCGCGGGTCAGGCACGGCGCGCTCTACCCGGCGGGCGCGGGCGGAGGCCGTCAGGCTGCAATCTTCTCGAGGCAGTAGCCGAGGCCTCGGACGGTGGCGATGCGCACCGGCCCCTGCTCGATCTTCTTGCGCAGCCGGTGGATGTAGACCTCGATGGCGTTGTTGCTGACCTCTTCGCCCCACTCGCACAGCCGCTCGACGAGCTGGTCCTTGCTGACCAGGCGGCCGGAGCGCTGCAGCAGCACCTCGAGCAGGCTGATCTCGCGTGCCGACAGTTCCACCATCTGGTCGTTCAGGTAGGCCACGCGCCCGGTGGCGTCGAAGGTGAGCGGGCCGTGCTTCAGCAGGCTGCCGGCCGTGCCCAGCCCGCGCCGCGTGAGCGCGCGCACGCGCGCCTCGAGCTCCTGCAGCGAGAACGGCTTGGCCATGTAGTCGTCGGCGCCGAGATCGAGGCCCTTGACACGCTGCTCGACACTGTCGGCGGCCGTGAGGATGAGCACCGGCACGGCGCTGCCTCGCGCGCGCAGCTTGCGCAGCACCTCGAAGCCGTGCATCTTGGGCAGGCCCAGGTCGAGGATGACGAGATCGAACTCGTGGGCGGCCAGCGCACCGTCGGCCTCGGTGCCGCTACCGACCTGGTCGACGGCGTAGCCGGAGGACCGCAGGCTGCGCAACAGCCCGTCGGCCAGCACCTGGTCATCTTCCGCGATGAGGATTCTCATGGAGTGTCTCCGACGGCTTGCTGGAGCTCCGGGCTCGAAAAGGTTCCAGGGGGCAGGGTGACGCGAGCCCGCGCCGCCGTCAAGGCGGTGGACCCGGGGCCGCGCCGCCCCACCGCCGGGCGCCCACGGCCGGGGGCCACAGAAAGAGCTGTACGTCTATCCAGCATTTTGGCTATCATCGCCCCAGAACCCACCCACCCAGGAGAGCCCCGTGGACGCACCCGTCAAAGCGCTGAACACCGAAAAGGCCAAGGCCCTGCAGGCCGCGCTGGCACAGATCGAAAAGCAGTTCGGCAAGGGCTCGATCATGCGCCTGGGCGAGGGCGAGGTCATCGAGGACATCCAGGTCGTCTCCACCGGCAGCCTGGGCCTGGACATCGCGCTGGGTGTGGGCGGCCTGCCACGCGGCCGCGTCGTCGAGATCTACGGGCCTGAATCCTCGGGCAAGACCACGCTCACGCTGCAGGTCATCGCCGAGATGCAGAAGGAAGGCGGCACCTGCGCCTTCATCGACGCCGAGCACGCGCTCGACATCCAGTACGCGCAGAAGCTCGGCGTCAACCTGCAGGAACTGCTCATCAGCCAGCCCGACACCGGCGAACAGGCGCTGGAGATCGTCGACGCCCTGGTGCGCAGCGGCTCGGTCGACCTCATCGTCGTCGACTCGGTGGCCGCGCTCACGCCCAAGGCCGAGCTCGAGGGCGAGATGGGCGACGCCCTGCCGGGCCTGCAGGCGCGCCTGATGAGCCAGGCGCTGCGCAAGCTAACCGCCACGATCAAGAAGACCAACACCATGGTCATCTTCATCAACCAGATCCGCATGAAGATCGGCGTGATGTTCGGCAGCCCCGAAACCACCACTGGCGGCAACGCGCTGAAGTTCTACGCCTCGGTGCGCCTGGACATCCGCCGCACCGGCAGCATCAAGAAGGGCGAAGAGGTCATCGGCTCCGAGACCAAGGTCAAGGTCGTCAAGAACAAGGTGAGCCCGCCCTTCAAGACCGCCGAATTCGACATCCTCTACGGCGAGGGCATCAGCCGCGAGGGCGAGATCGTCGACATGGGCGTGGAGGCGCGCATCCTCGACAAGTCCGGCGCCTGGTACGCCTACAACGGCGAGAAGATCGGCCAGGGCAAGGACAACGCCCGCGAGTTCCTGCGCGAAAACCCCGAGCTCGCGCGCGAAATCGAAAACAAGATCCGCGACAGCCTGGGCATCGCGCTGCTCGGTGGCGCCGCCGCTGCGGAGTAGGCCCGCGGGCCGAGCGGCAGGCAGCCCGCCGCCGCGGCCGGCCGACGGGCCCACGCCGGCCGCGCTGAAGTCGCGCGCGCTTCGCTGGCTGGCGCAGCGCGACCACAGCCGGGTGGAGCTGGAGCGCAAGCTGCTCACGCACGCCCGCGCGCTGGCGCGGCTGGCGGAGGCGGCGGCCGCGGCCCAGGCTGGCGCTCCCACGCCGGACGCCGCCCAGCCTGCCGCCTTCCCCGATAGCCTGTTGCGCGATCGCATCGCCGCCGTCATCGACGGCCTGGCCGCCGCCGGGCTCATGAACGAGCCGCGCATGGCCGAGTCGCTGCTGGCCGCCAAGGCGCCGAGGTTTGGCGAGCGCCGGCTGCGCCAGGTGATGCAGCAGCGCGGCCTGGAGCCTGCCCTGGTGGACGCCGCCGTGCAGCAGGCCCGCGGCAGCGAGCTCGAGCGCGCCCAGGCCCTGTGGCAGCGCCGCTTCGGCAGCCCGGGCGCCACGCCTGCCGAGCGGGCGCGGCAGATGCGCTTCCTGGCCGGTCGCGGCTTCGGCGGCGACGTCATCCGCCGCGTCGTGCGCGGCGCGCCCGACGACGACGAGCCTCCGCCGGCCGACGAGCCCGCTTGACCCCCCCGGGACGCGCCCACGGCGTCAGCTTCGCGCGGGAATGTGCGTGCTACATTCGCGCCCGCCCGTTGCTGCCCCGCCGCATCGGCGTCGCAGCCAGCCCCTACCGATGAGCCTTTCCCCCGCGGCGCCGACGCGCCTGCGCAAGCACTGCCGCCCGATCGACGTGCAGGTGTTCTCGCGCGACGACGGGCTCTGGGGCGTCGAAGCCAGCGGCTTCAATGCCAAAACCCGCGTTGCGCCGCTGGCCGAGCGCCAACGGCCTGGACCTGCGCGAGTTCGGCCCGCGCTGGTACCCCCCTGTGGCCGTCTCGGCCCCTGATTCCTGACCCCCGACGACCATCCCAGACCCTCGCGAGGAGGCGACATGAAGATCCACGAATACCAGGCCAAGGAACTGCTGCGCCAGCACGGCGTGCCGGTGCCGCGCGGCTACCCCGCCTTCACCGTGCGCGAGGCCCAGGAGGCGGCGCAGAAGCTCGGCGGCAACGTCTGGGTGGTGAAGGCGCAGATCCACGCCGGCGGCCGCGGCAAGGGCGGCGGCGTGAAGCTGGCGCGCTCGCTGGCCGACGTCGAGACGCTGGCCGGCCAGATCCTGGGCATGCAGCTGAAGACGCACCAGACCGGGCCCGAGGGCCAGAAGGTGCGGCGCCTCTACATCGAGGAAGGCGCCGACATCCAGAAGGAGTACTACGTGTCTCTGGTGACCGACCGCGCCACGCAGAAGGTGGCCTTCATCGCCAGCAGCGAGGGCGGCATGGACATCGAGGAGGTCGCGCACAGCACCCCCGAGAAGATCGTCACCGAGTTCATCGACCCCCTGGCCGGCCTCACCGAGACGCAGGCGCGGAAGATCGCCGCCTCCATCGGCCTGCCCGAGAACAGCACCGCGCAGGCCGTCGACCTGTTCCGCAAGCTCTACGAGTGCTACATGGCCACCGACGCGTCGCTGGTGGAGATCAACCCGCTGAACCGCGACAGCCGGGGCAACCTGATCGCGCTCGACGCCAAGTTCAACTTCGACGCCAACGCGCTGTTCCGGCACCCCGAGGTCGTGGCCTACCGCGACCTCGACGAGGAAGACCCGGCCGAGGTCGAGGCCAGCAAGTTCGACCTCAGCTACATCAGCCTCGACGGCAACATCGGCTGCCTGGTCAACGGCGCCGGCCTGGCGATGGCCACGATGGACACCATCAAGCTGTTCGGCGGCGAGCCGGCGAACTTCCTCGACGTCGGCGGCGGCGCCACGGCCGAGAAGGTGACCGAGGCCTTCAAGATCATGCTCAAGAACCGAAACGTGAAGGGCATCCTCGTCAACATCTTCGGCGGCATCATGAAGTGCGACACCATCGCCGAGGGCGTGATCGCCGCGTGCAAGGCCGTCAACCTGGGCGTGCCGCTGGTCGTGCGCATGAAGGGCACGAACGAGGAGATGGGCAAGAAGATGCTGGCCGAGTCCGGCCTGCCCATCATCAGCGCCGACACGATGGCCGAGGCGGCCACCAAGATCGTCGCCGCCGTCAAGTAAGCCCGGAGCACCAGACATGTCGATCTACATCAACAAGGACACGCGCGTCATCACGCAGGGCATCACCGGCAAGACGGGCCAGTTCCACACCAAGGGCTGCCAGGCCTACGCCAATGGCAAGGCCTGCTTCGTGGCCGGCGTCAACCCCAAGAAGGCCGGCGAGAGCTTCGAGGGCATCCCCATCCACGCCAGCGTGGCCGACGCCAAGGCCGCCACCGGCGCCACCGTCAGCGTGATCTACGTGCCGCCCGCGGGCGCGGCCGACGCCATCTGGGAGGCCGCGCAGGCCGACCTCGACCTCGTCATCTGCATCACCGAGGGCATTCCGGTGAAGGACATGCTGATGGTGCGCAACCGGATGAAGCAGAAGGAGGCCGCCGGCGGCAAGAAGACGCTGCTGCTGGGCCCCAACTGCCCGGGCCTGATCACGCCCGAGGAGATCAAGATCGGCATCATGCCGGGCCACATCCACCGCAAGGGCCGCATCGGCGTGGTCAGCCGCTCGGGCACGCTCACCTACGAGGCCGTGGCGCAGCTCACCGAGATCGGCCTGGGCCAGAGCAGCGCGGTCGGCATCGGCGGCGACCCGATCAACGGCCTGAAGCACATCGACGTGATGCAGGCCTTCAACGACGACCCCGACACCGACGCCGTGATCATGATCGGCGAGATCGGCGGCCCCGACGAGGCCGAGGCCGCCCGCTGGTGCAAGGCCAACATGAAGAAGCCCATCGTCGGCTTCATCGCCGGCGTCACCGCGCCGCCGGGCAAGCGCATGGGCCACGCCGGCGCGCTCATCTCGGGCGGTGCCGACACCGCCGACGCCAAGCTGGCCATCATGGAGGAGTGCGGCTTCAAGGTCACGCGCAACCCGTCCGAGATGGGCCGGCTGCTGAAGTCGCTGCTCTGAGCTGAGCGGGCGCGCGAGGGTTCGGAAGGGCCCGAGCGCGCGGCACAGGGCTGCCGGCGATTCCCCGCCGGCAGGCGCGGCCGCGGGCTCGTCGGCGCAGGCGGCATCTGTAGTTCCCGCAGAAATAACCCCAGCCCGCGCAAGTACACTGGCCGGCGAACCCTGCCAAGAGCCGCGCCATGGAAGCCCTGTCGAGCCCTGAATTCTGGATTGCCGTCGGTCAGATCATCATGATCGACATCCTGCTGGGCGGCGACAACGCGGTCGTGATCGCCCTGGCCTGCCGCCAGCTGCCGCCCGCGCAACGCACCAAGGGCATCATCTGGGGCACGGCCGGCGCCATCGTGCTGCGCGTGATCCTGATCTTTTTCGCGCTCACGCTGCTGGCGATCCCCTACCTAAAGCTGGTCGGCGCCATCCTGCTCGTGTGGATCGGCGTCAAGCTGCTGGCGCCCGAGGAGGACGGCCACGGCGACATCCAGGCCTCCGACCGACTCTGGGCCGCCGTGAAGACGGTGATCGTGGCCGACCTGGTGATGAGCGTCGACAACGTCATCGCCATCGCCGGCGCCGCCGAGAGCGCCGGCCAGCACCAGATGGGCCTGGTGATCTTCGGCCTGCTGGTCTCGATCCCGATCATCGTCTGGGGCAGCCAGCTCGTCATCAAGCTGATGGATCGGTTCCCGGTGATCATCGTGGTGGGTGGCATGCTGCTGGGCTGGATTGCCGGCACCATGGCCGTCACAGACCCCGGCATCCTGCCGTTCCTGCCCACCACGCCGGCCGAGAAACCCGGCGCCCTGCCCGTGGTCTCGGACCTGCTCCGCTACGGCGCCGGGCTAGCGGGAGCCCTGCTGGTGCTGGCCATTGGCCACGCCATGAAGAAGCGGCACCAGGCGCAGGCCGCCGCGTGAGAGTGTGAGAGGCCTACGTCGATGCGCGCGCTGCTGGCTGCGGGCGCTGCGGTGGCGGGCTGGCAGCTGCTGCGGCAGCTGGGCGCCGGTGCCCAGAGCCAGGTGTGGCTCGCCCGCCAGGGCGACGCGATCGCGGCGCTGAAACTGCAGCCGCTGCCCGCCGGCCCCGGCCAGGCGACGGCGGCCGAGGCCTTCCTTTGCGCCGCGAACCTGGCGCGCGGGCTGCGTCACCCGGCCATCGTGTCCGTCTGGGACGCCGGCATCGCCGGCGACGACAGCGCGCTCGCCTGGCTTGCGATGGAGCCGGTGCCTGGCAGCGACCTGCAGCGCTACACCCGCGAGCCCCGTCTGCTGCCCGAGCCGGTGGTGCTGCGCGTGCTGCATCGCGTGGCCGCCGGACTGGCCCACGCACACGCGCGGGGTGTGCTGCACCGCGACCTGAAGCCCGCCAACGTCATCGTCAACTGGGCCGACGACGCGGTGCGCGTCGTCGATTTCGGCCTCGCCCGCGGCCTGGGCCCTGGCCGCACCGTCACGGGCGTCGTACCCGGCACGCCCGCTTACATGGCCCCCGAGCAGCTGGCCGGCGCCGAGCCCGATGCGCGCGCCGATCTCTATGCCCTCGGTGCCATGGCCTTCGAGTTGTTGGCGGGCCGTCGGCCGCACGAGGCCGCCACGATGGGCGAGCTGCTGCGGCGCGTGGCCCAGGAGCCGGCGCCCAACCTTGCGCGGCTGCGGCCGGGGGTCGCCCCAGCGTTGGCGGCGCTGGTGGCGCGGCTGCTCGTGGGTGCGCGCGCCAGCAGGCCGGCCGAGGCGGCGGCGGTGGCCGAAGAGCTCGCGGCATTGGGGGTGGACGGGCCTACAGCACGCCGGGCGGGTTACCGCGGCCCTTGACGAGGGACTTTCCGATGCACAATCCGCGGTCTTGCACCTGCCCGACATGACGTTGCCCGTGCCGATGACCATCGAGCTCCATGCCGCCGTGGACCCTGGCCGCGCGCGCAGCAACAACGAAGACTCCGTCGCCATCGACGACGGGGTGGCGCTGGCGGTGCTGGCCGACGGCATGGGCGGCTACAACGCCGGCGAGGTGGCCAGCAACATGGTCACGAGCTTCATCCGCAGCGAGCTCGGTCGTTGGCTGCGTGAGGCCTCGAGCCAGGCGTCCGACGCCGAGGTGCGCCGGGCCATGGACATCTGCGTCGACAACGCCAACCGCGCCATCTTCAGCGCCGCCAGCACCAATCCGCAGTACGCGGGCATGGGCACCACGCTGGTGGTTGCCGTGTTCCGCGACAACCGGGTGCTGCTCGGCCACGTCGGCGACAGCCGTTGTTACCGGCTGCGCGAGGGCCGGTTGCAGCAGATCACGCGCGATCATTCCCTGCTGCAAGAACAGATCGACGCCGGAGTCATCACCCCAGAGCAGGCGGCGTTCTCGTCCAATAAGAACCTCGTCACCCGGGCGGTGGGCGTAGAGGACAGCGTGCTGCTCGAGACCCACCAGCACGACGTGCAGCCGGGCGACCTGTTCCTGATGTGCTCCGACGGGCTGTCGGACATGCTCGACGACGAAGGCATCAGCCAGCTCTTGCAGCAGCACGAATCTCTGGATCAATGCACGCGTGCGCTGATCGAGGCCGCGAACGACGCCGGCGGAAGGGATAACATCTCTGTCATCCTGGGCCGCGCGACCGGCAATGCCGGGTTGCAGGCGAGCCGGTCATGGTGGCCGTTCAAGCGCTGAGCGAAGCCGGGCGCCGCAGCGCCCCCGAGCACAAAAACTGAGGGCAGGCATGGGCAAACTGGTCGTTTCGCTGGATGGAGTTGTGATCAAGGAAGTCCAGATCACCAAGGACAAGACGACGCTCGGCCGTCGCCCTTACAACGACATCGTCATCGACAACCTGGCGGTCAGCGGCGAACATGCCGTGCTGCAGATGGTGAGCGCCGACGTATTCATCGAAGACCTCAACAGCACCAACGGCACCTACATCAACGGCAAGGCCGTCAAGAAGCAACTGCTCACGCACAACGACACGGTCGAGATCGGCAAGTACAAGATCAAGTACCTGGTCGACGACACCGCCGACTATGAGAAGACCATGATCATGCGTCCGCCGGCAGCCAGCGCGCCGGCGCTCGGCAGTACGTCGAGTTCGGGATTTGGCGGCCTGCCGCCCTCGGGGCAGCCGGCGTCGATCAAGGTGCTCAACGGCGCGGCCGCCGGCCGCGAGGTGGTGCTGACCAAGGTCGTCACGACGGTCGGCAAGCCGGGCGTGCAGGTGGCGTCCATCACCAGGCGACCCAACGGCTACGCCTTCGCGCACGTCGAAGGCGCCAGCAAGCCCAGCATCAATGGCGTGCCCATCGTGGGCGAATCCGTGCCCTTGCGCAACGGCGACGTCATCGAGCTCGCCGGTACGCAGATGCAATTCATTTCCCGGTAAGCCGCCCAGCCCGCCCCCAAGGGCGGCGCACCGCATGTCCCGGCAGGGTGGCTTCCGGGAGATTGCTCGTCAACAGCGTGACGAGGCTCACACAAGCCTCTCCTAGTTGCTGCCCAGCGTGCAAAGCTGTGGCGCCAGCCCTTGCGCGGGGGCATCGTCCGGATCAGCATGACTGCATGGCCGTGCGCGGTGGGCGTGTGGCGGTACCTTGTTGTCGCTCCATGCAGATCCGCGTTCTCGGTTGTTCGGGTTCCATCGCCGCCGGCAGCCGAACCACGGCATTCCTGCTCGACGATTCGTTGCTCATCGATGCCGGCACCGGCGTGGGCGACCTGACGCTCGACGAAATGGTCGCAGTCGACCACATCGTCGTCACGCACTCCCACCTCGACCACGTGCTGGCCATCGGCCTGCTGGCCGACAGCGTCACGCGCCGGCGCCGCGCCGCCGGCCGCCCGGCCATCGGCGTGTACGCCCTGCCCGAGACGATCGCGGCCTTGAAGGCGCACGTCTTCAACGGCGTCATCTGGCCCGACTTCAGCCGCCTGCCCGACGTCGGCAATCCGGTGCTGCGCTTCCACGCGCTGGCCGTGGGTGACGAGCTGCACCTGGGCCACCACCGGCTGGAGGTGCTGCCCGCCCGCCATACCGTGCCGGCCGTGGGCTACGCCGTGCACGGTGCCGAGGGGGCCTGGGTGTTCACCGGCGATACCGGCCCGAACCCGGCGCTGTGGCGCCGCCTGGCTTCGATGCGCGTGGCGCAGCTGGTCATCGAAACAGCCTTTCGCGACGACGAGCGCGAGCTCGCGCATGTCAGCCAGCATCTGTGCCCGGTGCTGCTGGCGCAGGAGCTGCGGCAGCTGGCGCACCCCACCGAGGTCTGCATCACCCACATCAAGCCCGGCGAGGTGGAGGCGGTGATGGCGGCCATCGCGGCACAAGGCAGCCCGCACCGCGTGCGCGCCCTCGCCACGGGCGACGTGCTGACCCTGGCCGACGCCACCGTGTGACGCGTTGCGTCACCCGCGCTGCCGATGCGACCAAGCGCGGCAGCCCGATGTGACCAAGTGCGTCAGCTCCTGTGCGGAACTGCGCATCGCAGGCGCCCCACAAGGCTGGCACGGCCCCTGCATAGGCTGGATACGTTCCTTTCAACAACCACCCCACACCGGGAGTTTCTCCATGAAGCGTGTCCAACAAGGTTTCACCCTGATCGAACTGATGATCGTCGTGGCGATCATCGGCATTTTGGCGGCGGTGGCGCTGCCGGCATACCAGGAGTACACCGTCAAGGCCAAGGTCTCTGAAGTCATCCTGGCGGCCAGCCAGTGCCGTACGGTCATTGCTGAGACCTATCAGACGGGCACTGCCGCTCCGGGCGCCAACGGCTGGGGCTGCGAGTCGACCACAGCAACGACCAAGTTCGTCGCCTCTGTTACCACCGACGCCAACGGCGTGGTCACGGTCACTTCGTCGAACAACACGGGCCTGCCAGCGGAAGCTCAGAGCAAGACCATCACGCTGACCCCGGTCAACGCCTCGAATAGCGCTCTTACCTTCACGGCCGGCACCTCCGTCGTTGTTTCCAGCTTTGTCTGCGCGCGCGGAACCATGCCAGCGAAGTACCTGCCCGGTTCGTGTAAGTAAGCCGCTTCGGTCGTTCTGCGCCAGCCTTGCGACAGAGGGTGCCCGTGCGGCACCCTCTTTTCGTTGGTAGAGGCGGGCCCGCTCTCCTATTGCCGGCCTGCTCGCGGTCAACTTCCCCGATCAGCTGCCTTGTCCGTTCCGCACACTGCAGACCATGCCCACGGCCCTCGCCACCCGGGTCGCGCAGCCCGCCAGTTCGCCCCTAATGGCGACGATCGCGCCGGCTTACACAGGCGCGCTGGAGCTCACGATCCTCATGCCCTGCCTGAACGAGGCACGGACGCTGGCTGCTTGCATCGAGCAGGCGCAGACCTTCCTGCGCGACAGCGGCGTTGTGGGTGAGGTGCTGATCGCGGACAACGGCTCGAACGACGGCTCGCAGGCCCTGGCCCATTCCCTGGGTGCGCGCGTGATCCAGGTCGCGGATCGTGGCTATGGCGCGGCGCTGCGCGGCGGCATCGACGCTGCGCGCGGCCGCTACGTGATCATGGGCGACTCCGATCAGAGCTACGACTTTTCTCGTCTGGGGCCCTTCGTCGAGGCGCTGCGCCAGGGCTACGACTTGGTCATGGGCAACCGTTTCGCCGGCGGCATTGCGCCCGGCGCTATGCCCTTCCTTCACCGTTACCTGGGCAACCCGGTGTTGAGCTTCCTGGGGCGGCGCTTCTTCGGTGGGCCGCTGCGCGACTTCCACTGTGGGCTGCGCGGCTTCTCGTGCGCGGCCATCAAGCGCCTGGGCCTGGTCACGCCTGGCATGGAGTTCGCCAGCGAGATGATCGTCAAGGCCCTTCAGGCGCAGCTTCGCGTCACTGAGGTGCCAACCACGCTGGCCAAAGACGGCCGAGATCGACCGCCGCACCTGAATACCTGGCGCGATGGCTGGCGACACCTGCGCTTCCTGCTGTTGTACTCGCCGCGCTGGTTGTTCCTCTATCCTGGTGCGGTGCTCGCCGTGCTGGGCTTGCTGCAACTGCTCTACGCTCAGACGACGACGCCCGGCGCGGGCGTCTGGCCTGTGGGCATCCACACGCAGCTGATGGCCTCGGCCGTCACGGTGATCGGCTACCAGACCATGCTTTTCGCGATGGCCGCCGTGCTGGCCCGGCATGGCGCCGGTCTCGATGCGCCGCACCCTGGCGAGCAGCGGGTGCTCAGGTGGGCGCGCGGCCTCTGGCTGCCGCTGCTGGGCACGGCGAGCGCGCTGGCGGGCCTGGCGCTGTGCGTTGGCCTGACATGGTCTTGGGGCCGCAGCGGCTTCGGCGCGCTCGACCCCGAGGCGGCCATGCGCCAGATCATCCCGGGCGTGACGCTGCTACTTTTGGGCACGCAGTCGCTGCTGGCCTCTGTCTTCTTCGCTGCGATGCAGAGCGCGTTCGATTCGCTGCGCGTGGGTCTGCCCTCCTCGCGCGCCGCGGTCTGGCAAGAGCTTCCCGCCCGCGCAACCGCGCCAGAAGCGACGTGAAATCGGCGCAGCTCGGTGAACTGCTGCTGCTCACACTGCTGGCCGCTCTGGGCGGCGCTGCACTGGCCGTGCAGGTGGGTCAGTGGGGCTGGAGCTGGGATGCGCTGAACCACCACGTCTACCTGGGGTTCACTGCCGAGCAGCCGCGCTGGTCGCTCGACGTACTGGCCGCCAGCATGCAGACCTACCAGTACCCTTACCTCTACTGGCCGATCTACAAGATCGCACAGATGAGCGGCTCGGGCCTGATCGCCGCCGTCGTCTGGACGGCGAGCCAGGCGGCTCTGATGCTGCCGCCCGTGTGGCTGATGGCCCACCGGCTCATCGACTCCCGGGCGTTGCCGGCCTGGGAGGCGGCAGCCCTGCGCGCGGCCGCATGCCTGCTGGCTTTCCTGAACGGCATCTTGCTATTTGGCCTTGGCCTGAGTTCTAACGATCTGCTCGCTTCGCTGCCGCTGCTTTGGGCGATCGCCCTTCAGCTCGGCAAGGACCGTTCGGACAGGCTGGCCGCTATCAGCGCCGCGCTGTGGGGTGTCAGCACGGCCTTCAAGTGGTCCAACGGCTTGATGCTGCCGGTGCTGCTGTTCTGGTGGTGGCGCGTCGAGCGGCCGCACCTGCCTTGGCGCCGCGGTCTCGCTCTCGCTATGGGCGCTGCGCTGGGCTTCGGTCTGGCCTGGCTGCCCTGGGGCCTGCAACTCTGGGAAGCGCGGGGCAACCCCTTCTACCCGTACTTCCCCATGTTGTTCCCGGGGCCTTGAGCGATGCTGCGGTTTCAGCCCGACTCCTGGCTTGAGGCCGTGCTGCGCCCGGTGCTGCTGGCCGATCCGTCCGCCGGCATCTACTACGAGGAGGCGGCGCCCGACTGGCGCTTCCTCGCGCTGCTGTTGGTGCTGGCCCTGGCCTTCACGTTCGGCCGTGCGCGGCGGCTGTGCGACAGCCATCAACGTCGCGCCCTGTTGATGCTCGGTGTGCTGTTCTATGTGTGGACGCTGACCATCGGCAATGGCCGCTACTTCATCGCCGGCTTGTTGTTGGTGGGCCCGCTGCTGGTGATGGCCTGGCAGTGGCTGCCGGGGGGCAAGGCCGCCCGCGGGCTGCTACTTCTGAGCCTGCTGGCGTTGCAGGCCTACACCGTGCAGCTGATGCACCGGCCGGGCAGCTGGTTCCTTGCCGGCTGGCGCGAAGGACCGGCGGTGCAGTTGGAACCTTCGCCCTTGCGCGAGCGGCCCGCGGTGTTCCTGACGCTCACGATGAACGCGTATGCGGTGCTGGTGCCGTTCTTCCACCCGCAGGCGCGCTGGGCGAACCTTGGGCCGCAACTGGACTTCAAGCCCGGCCAGCCGGAGCATTCGGCGCTGCGCGCACTGCTGGATTCCGCAGCCCCGAAGTACGTGGTTGTGCCTGCCGGCCCGTCGCAGAACAAGGAGTTCGAGCAGCCAGGCGGACCAATGCAGCGCATGATCAACTTGGCCATTCACCCCCACCGGCTGGCGGTGGCCAACGAGCCCTGCGCCACCTTGCGCACGAGCCTACTGTCGCAAGGAATCCGAGACACGAACAAACAGGCCGAGGAGCGCGTCTTCTGGATATGCGCCGTGCGCCCCGCGCCGGGACCGACGCCGCGGGAACAGGAACAGGAGCGAGCCATGCAGCCGCTGTTCGCCCGCATGGAGGCGTACTGCCCGCGTTTCTTTCCGCCGGGGCAGGGCATCACGCGCCGCAACGAGGACCACTGGGTTCGCTACTACCCGGGCACCGACACCCACGTCTACGTCGAGGACGCGGGCTTCGTGACCTACAAGTACTTTCGCAGCTTCACGCCGGTCATGATGGGCACCCTAGACGAGGTGCTCGCCGGCCGGATGAAGTTCGAATGCACGCGCATGCGCGGCCGCTACCAGCCGCCGTGGGACCGGGACTGAGCGATGGACCTGACCGTCCCTCGACCGATACCCCGGCTGACGATGATCACCGCGGCTCTGAACCCAGGACCTGAGGTGCGCGACACCCTGTCGAGCATCTCGCACTCCATCCTCGTGCCACAGTTCGATCCGCGGTCACGTTGGACGAACATCGCCGGCCTGTTCACCATCACCCGCGACACATTTGAGTGGGGGCCATTGCATCGAACGCTCGCCATGCCTTTGCCGAAATACGCTGTCATCCCCATCGTTGCGGGTTACACGAGCGCCAGCGAGCAGCCTTCCTCAGCCGTCGACCTGATGTTGCTCAGGTTTCTCGGCCCGCATGGCTTGCGCAGGAACGGGCGTTCCTGCGAAGTGCTCCGATCGCACTTGCACTGGTATGAAGTGCCCGCAATTGAGGGCCGGGAGATGCGGCATTTGGGCTACTGGTTCTGCCCGCTCGAAGCGGGACCGACACTGGGGGCAGATACATCGGGCGACCGTGAGCCGTGGTCGGAAGCCTTTGCCGCTGTCGAAAGAGCCTGCCCTAGATTCTTTCCGCCCGCGGGCGGAATGCTGCTGGTCCGCCGTCCGGACCTGGTGGTGCATAGATATGCCGCGACGGACACGTACCTCTATGTGGACGAATACGACAACGTGTCGTACGCGTACTTCCGCGCGCTGAACCTGACGCGTATCGGCAGTATCGAGGACGTGCGTCACGGCAAGTTCACGATGGACTGTGTGAAGCTTCCAGGCCGCTACCGATACCCATGGCAGCGTGGCTGAAGGCGCCGGTCAAGAAGAGAAGCGGGCTGCCCCGCCTCGTGACGCGGCCCCACGACGACGGCGCGGCCAGGAGATGCAACCATTCCGACTCGGCTACGTCGCCTTCAAGCACATGCGTGCCCTGAATCCCATCGTCCTCAGCCACGCGTACGACCTCCGTGCTGGGCGTTTTGAGATCGACTGCGACGGACCCTCGGGCCGCTACGTTCCGCCATGGGCTCGCGAATGACATCCGGATCTCGCGTCGTGGTGCTGATGTCGACTTACAACGGCGAGCGCTACATCGCCGAGCAGCTGCACTCGATCCTGTGCCAGCTGCCCCCCGACGGTCGCCTAATGCTGCGGGACGACGGCTCCACCGACGGCACCCTCGAAGCCGTGGCGAGGGTTGCCGATGCCCGCATCCAGGTGCAGCGTGGCGACAATCTCGGCTTCGGCGCCAGCTTTCTGACCCTGTTGACGCAGGTGCCCCCGGACACCAGTCTTGTAATGTTCAGCGATCAAGATGACGTCTGGCTGCCGGGCAAGATCGACCGTGCCCGAGAGGCGCTGGCTACCTTCGGCAACGCGCCAGCTTTGTACGGCAGCGCGCAGCACCTGGTCGACGAAGCGTTGCGCCCTCTGGGCGTCACCCCATCCTGGCCGGCTGGACCTTCTTTCCGAGGGGCACTGACCGAGAACATCATCACCGGCTGCACCGCCGCCCTGAATCCCTCGGCCGTGCGGCTGCTGCAGCGCGCGGGGGTTCCGGCCGGCGTACGCTTCCATGACTGGTGGTGCTATCTCGTGATCAGTGCATTCGGAATAGTCGTCTTCGACGATCAGCCGACCCTGCTGTACCGGCAGCACGGCCGCAATCAGATCGGCCATGGCGCCGGCTGGTGGGGTCGCCAGCGCCAGATCGTGCGCTTCCTCTTGCGCAACGACTGGGTTGGCATCCTGCTGGCCCAGGTACAGGTGTTGGATGCGCACTTTGGTGCTCAGCTGCCGGCTGAGGCTCGGGGGCTGCTGGATCGGTACTTCGCACACTCGGACGGCGGGCTCGCACCCAGCTGGCGCCTGGTCTTCAGCGCTAGGCGCTGGCGGCAACACTGGCTTGGGGAGTTCGCGCTACGGTTGCTTCTGGCCGCGTGGCGCCTGAAGGCCTGGCCGCTTGCGGGGAGACGACTCAACCCTCAGGCCGAGCTGACCCAAAGCCGGCCGGCGCCCTCAATCGGCCGAGACGGAGGGTCCACTCGATGAATCTGCTCCAGACGATTCAGTCGCTTACGCGGCGTCTCGGTTGGGATCTGGTGCCGTACAACCCGGAGCAGCACCCGCAACGCAGACGCCTGCAACTGCTTCGACACCATGAGATTGATCTGGTGCTCGACGTGGGCGCCAATGTGGGACAGTTCGCCATCGAGTTGCGCCGCTCCGGCTACCGTGGCCGCATCGTGTCATTCGAGCCATTGGCCGATGCGTTCGCCGAGCTCCAAATTGCGGCCCGGGGCGATGCATCCTGGCGGGTCGTCAAGCTTGCGCTGGGTGCAGACAAGGGAACGTCGGTCATCAACCGGGCCGCCAATGTCGAGAGCAGTTCCTTCCTGGCCATGCTCCCGCGCCATCTCGAGGCCGCACCACATTCGAACTATCGCGCCACCGAAGTCGTCGAGGTCGAAACCCTCGACGCCATGTTCGGCGAGTACTGCTCTGGGGCCCGGCGCATCTTCCTGAAGATCGACACGCAAGGCTTCGAGTCCCAGGTGCTCGATGGCGCCACCGAGAGCATGGCCAGGATCGATCTGGTTCAACTCGAGCTGTCGTTGGTTCCGCTGTACAAGGGGCAGGCGCTGATGGATGAGCTCAAGAGCCGTCTGGAGGCGCTCGGCTACGCTTTGATCGGGCTGGACAGCAGTTTTGCCGATGCCCGCACGGGGCAGGTGCTGCAAGTCGATGGCGTGTTTCGACGTGGTCCTGCAGCCTGAGCCGGATACGGCCGCACCCGTAACGGGTGTGCTCCTCAGCGTGATCGTTCCAGCGGTCGAGCTGGGACTCGAACTTCATCGGTGCATCGATTCGGTGCGGCTTGCGCTCGCGGATCAAGCGAGCTACGAGATCCTGGTCATCGTGCCCCGTCGGCTGGTTGCTCCGGCGCTTGCACAGCTGAAGGGCGTGGTGGTGCTCGCGGAATCAAGGCCCAGCGTTTACGCCGCGATGAACGATGGTGTTCGCGCCAGCTCGGGACGCTACCTGTACTTCATCGGGCTCGATGACATCCTGCTGCCGACGGTCAGCGCGGCGATTCGCCTGATGCACGACCAGAACCCAAGCGTCATCTTTGCCGACGTCTACTGGGGCGGCCAGGGCACGCGCAGCACGCACTCGTCGCGCTGGGCCATACTGCTGCGCAACACCTGCCATCAGGGCATCATCTACTCGCGCGATGCTGTCGAGCGTCACGGGCCCTATGTCCGGCGATTCAAGGTGCGTGCTGACCAGCTCCTGAACATTCGGATCCTGTGGGACGAGACGCTCAGGGCGCGTGCAAGGTCGCTTCGCGTCCCGATCGCCTGGTATGCCGCCAGCGGGCTGTCTTCGCGCGTGGCGGATCGGCTCTTCTACAGGGTCCAGCCGGCGATCATCAAGCGCTATGTGGGCGGCTTCTGGGCCGGCGTCTGGCGCATCTACAAGCGGATTCGCCCGGAGAAGGGCATGTCCTGACGAAGCCGACTGACCGACCAGGCCCCAAGCGCGCCCAGGGCAGCCAGGCCGATCAGCCATCGCGGTCCCGTCGCCGCATCGTCGAGCATTGCGACTGCCCCGAGCGCGAAGACCGCAAGCACTGGAACTGCGAGCATCCTGGCCGCGGCCTGCGCCAGGCCTGGACAGAGCAGCAGCAGCAGCACGAGGTCTGCAGACACACGCAGTGCGAACGCCCAGGCGGCACCTTCCAGGCCGGCGACGGTCAGCCCCGCCAGCAACAGCGCCACGTACGGCGGCAGTTGGAGCAAGTGAACCCAAGCCACCCGATCCGGGCGCCCCGAAGCCAGCAACAAGATGTACGGCACGGTGGCCAAGCTGCTCAGCCAGAACGCCAACCAGAGGACTCGCGCCACCTGCGCGGATCGCTGGGCGAACTCGGCACTGAGCCACCATTCCAGAAACGGCCCGATGAGAAACGGCCCGATGGCAGCAACCGGCGCTGTAGCGAGCGCCACGAGGCCGAGGCTGCGCAACGCCATTCCACGGCGCTCGTTCTCGTCGTGGGCCGCTGCCAGTCGGGGAAACAAGGCCTGGCCGAATGCCGTGGCCGGCGCAGTAGTGCGCTCGGCAAGCTGGAACGGAATCGTGTAGTGGCTGACTGCCGGCGCGCCCAGCTGCGAGCCGATGAGGAGCCTGTCCAGTGCGAGCAGCAGTGGCGCAATCACCGCACTGACCGTGGTCCAGCCTCCGAAACCGATCAGCCTGCGCAGCAGGCCATCTTGCCTCCCCGGCTCGCCTGCCCCACGCAGTTCCGCGCTGCAGCGCCAGAGCAGGACCGCGAACATGACGAGTCGTGCCACGGCCACCGCGGCGACGAGGCCGGGTAGCCCAGTCCCGACACGGGCCGCAACCACCAGCGGCGCAAGCAGCACGAGCACCTGCGTAGCGACGCCGACGAGATTGAGCTCGGCGAATCGTCGACGTGCCTGGAGCGCGCCGTTCAGGACACCTGCCGCCGCGACCAGCGGCACGATGGACCCCGCGATGGGCAAGGCCAGAAGCAGCTCGCCGAGCAAGTCTGGGTCGATAGACGACCGCTTCGAGGCGTACCAATGGCCGAGGCTCCACAACAGCAAGGCCCCGGCCGCCCCCAGGGCGAGTGCGATGAGCAGAGCCGTGCGGAGCAAGCTGGCCGCGGTCGCCTGTGCATGTTGCAGACCCTTGGCCAACTCCCGCGTGACGGCTTGCCCGACGCCGAAGTCCAGGACCGCGGTGTAGCCGACCAACAGCCAGATAAGCGCGAGGATGCCGAATCGCACCTCGCCGATCAGCTGCAGGTAAACCGGGATCACCAGCAGCGAGACCAACAGCGGCAGAGCTTGGCCCGCAAAGTTGTAGAAGGTGTGGCGCGCGAGGCTCAAGGTGACTCCGTGCTGTAGAAGTATCGCCTTTGCACCGTGAACCCACTTCGGCTGTCACCGTGATGCTCTGCCGGTGGCACGATCCCTCGTAATCGCAAGTCTCCCGCCTTGTCGGATCCTCAGCCGCCACCGATTGCACACGATGCGCCACGTCCCCCTTTCGCTCGCCCTCGCCCTCGCCGCCGCCACCCTCCCCACCCTCCTCGCCCTCAACCTCCCCCCCTCCCCCACCTTCCTCAACCAGGCCCTGGCCTTCGGCCTGTGGGCCGCCTTCGCGATGGTCACCGCCCCGGTGGCCGTGCGCCTGCGCCTCGGCGCCCCCGAGGCGGCGCTGGGGCTGCTGGCGCTGGCCGTGGCGCTGTCGTGGGGCCCGGGCACCTTGCCCTCGACGCTGGCCCTGTCGGCCCTGGCCTCGCTGGCCGCGGCGCTGCTCATGCTGCAGGCCGGCCGCTCGGCCTCGGGCGCGGGCGGGGGGGGCGATGTGTTCGCGCTGTTCTGCTGGGGCCTGCTGCTGGCCGGGGTGGCCAACGTCGCCATCGCGTTGGTGCAGGTGTTCATGCCCGCCTGGGCCGATGGGCAGTGGGTCGCCGCGTCGGGCCTGGTCGGCCGCGCTGTGGGCAACCTGCGCCAGCCCAACCACCTGAGCAGCGTGTTGCTGTGGGGCTGCATCGCCGCCGTGGTGCTGGTGCAACTGCGGCGGCTGCCCTGGCAGGCCGGCGCCGCGCTGCTGGCGGCGATGGTGTTCGCGGTGGTGCTCACGGCCTCGCGCACCGGGCTCGTCAGCGTGCTGCTGCTGGCCCTGTGGGGCCTGGCCGACCGCCGCATGGCCCGCCCGGCGCGGCTGATGCTGCTGGCCGCGCCGCTGGTCTACGCGCTGGGCTGGTGGCTGATGACGCAGTGGGCCGCCACCACGCAGCAGGCCTTCGGCGGCGCCGCCCGCCTGGCCGAGACCGACATCTCCAGCTCGCGCTTCGCCATCTGGGCCGACACGCTGGCGCTGATCCGCGAGCAGCCCTGGCTGGGCGTGGGCTGGGGGCGGTTCAACCTGGCCTGGGCGCTGACGCCCTCGCCCACGCGGCCCACGGCCTTCTTCGACCACGCCCACAACCTGCCGCTGCACCTGGCCGCCGAAATCGGGCTGCCGCTGGCCACGCTGGTGGTGGGGCTGCTGCTGGGCGCCTTCGGCCACGCCGCGTGGCGGGCCTGGCGGCAGGATGGCGACGACGCCATCGCCCGCCGCGGCGCCGTGATGGTGGTGCTGATGATCGGCCTGCACAGCCTGCTCGAGTACCCGCTGTGGTACAGCTACTTCCTGCTGCCGGCGGCCTGGGCGCTGGGCGTGGCGCTGCGCCGGCCCGAAGACACCGCCGCCACGCCGCCGGCCACCGCGGCCCAGCGCCGGCCCGCGGCCTGGGTGCTGGCCGCCGGGGCCTGGGCCGTCATGGTCGGCACCGCGCTGTCCACCTGGGACTACCGCCTGGTGGCCGAGGTCTTCCGCGCCACGCCGGGCGCGCCGCCGCTGCCGCTGCGCATCGAGGCCGGCCAGCGCAGCCTGTTCTTCGGCCACCACGCCGACTACGCCGCCGTCACCTCGAACCTGCCCATCGCCGACCGCGACGCCGCCCTGGCGCGGGCCAGCCACTATCTGCTTGACACGCGCTTCATGGTGGCCTGGGCGCGCGACCTGCACGCCTCGGGCGACGAGGCCGCGGCGCGCCACCTGGTGGCGCGGCTGCGCGAGTTCCGCAAGCCCGACGCCGCCGGGTTCTTCGCGCCCTGCGCTGCGCAAGCCTCAGCGGCCTCGGCGGCCGCGGCCTTCCAGTGCCAGCCGCCGCCCGAGGTGGCGGTGCCTTGGCGCCACTTCGCGCCGCCCGAGCCCTAGTCGACGCCGGCGGGCGGAGCGCCGCTCAGGCGGCCCAGTCGCCGCTCTGGCCGCCGCTCTTGGCCAGCACGCGAATGCCGTCCATCACCATGCCGCGGTCGGCGGCCTTGAGCATGTCGTACACGGTGAGCAGGCCCACCTGCACGGCGGTCAGGGCTTCCATCTCCACGCCGGTGCGGCCGAAGGTCTCCACCTGCGCCGTGCAGTGCACGGCGTGGGCGTCGGCGTCGAGCTCGAAGTCCACCGCCACGCGCGTGATGGGCAGCGGGTGGCACAGCGGCACCAGATCGGCCGTGCGCTTGGCGCCCTGGATGGCGGCGATGCGCGCCACGCCGATCACGTCGCCCTTCTTCGCCCGGCCGGCGGCCAGCAGCGCAAAGGTGGCCGGCTGCATGCGGATGCGGCCGGTGGCGCGCGCCACGCGGTGCGTCTCGGCCTTGGCGCCGACGTCGACCATGTGCGCATGGCCCTGGGCGTCGAAGTGCGTCAGCGGCGTGCCGGCCGGCGGGGCGCTGGCCGCCGGTTCGGCCTTCGGCTTCGGGGTGGCGGCAGGCTGGGGCATGATCTTCACGTTCAGCAACGGGGCGGTGTCATGATAGCCAGCGGGGCCGCCGGCAGCCCCTGCAAAGGACACCGTTGAACGCAGCCCATCCCACCGCCCCGCGGCCCGTGCCGATGCGCTCGCGCCTGGGCGCGGCGGCGCTGGCGGCGCTGATGGCGGCCTCGTCGCTGGCACCGGCCTGGGCCCAGGCGCCGGCGCCCGCCAACCCCGTGCGCCTGCCGGCGCTGGGCGAGGCCGCTTCGGCCGACCTCTCCATCAGCCAGGAGCGCCGCATCGGCGACGCCATCCTGCGCGAAGGCCGGCGCGACCCCGCCTACCTCGACGACCCCATCCTGCTCGACTACGTGCAGCAGCTGTACGCGCCGCTGCTGCGCGCCGCGCGCGCCCGCGGCGACATCGAGCCCGACATCGACGCCGCGTTCGCGTGGGAGATCTTCCTCGTCAACGACCGCGCCGTGAACGCCTTCGCGCTGCCCGGCGGCTACGTGGGCGTGCACCTGGGCCTGATCGCGCTGACCAGCACGCCCGACGCGCTGGCCTCGGTGCTGGCGCACGAGCTCACGCACGTCACGCAGCGCCACATCGCGCGCAGCATCGCGCCGCAGCAGCAGGCCTCGCTGCTGGCGGTGGCCGGGCTGCTGCTGGGCGTGCTGGCGGCCAGCCGCGCCAGCACCGTCGGGGGCAGCGCCGACGGCGTCCAGGCCGCCGTCATGGGTGGCCAGGCGGCGGCCATCCAAACGCAGCTGAACTTCACGCGCGCCATGGAGCGCGAAGCCGACCGCGTCGGCTTCGGCCTGCTGGCAGACGCCGGCTACAACACCGGCGGCATGGCGCAGATGTTCGAGAAGCTCGACTTCGCCAGCCGCATCAACGACACCAGCAACTTCCCCTACCTGCGCACCCACCCGCTCACCAGCGAGCGCATCACCGAGGCGCGCACGCGCGTGCTCGCCGCCCCGATGCCCGCGCCCGAGCCGACGCTGCGCCACGCGCTGATGCAGGCCCGCGCCCGCGTGCTGATGGACCCCGGCGCGCAGAGCCTGGCGCGGCTGTCGGGCGAGAGCTCGTCGCCGCTGGCGGTGGAGCGCGTGGCGGCGCGGCTGGCCGGCGCCCTGGCGGCCAGCCGCCTGAAGGACCACGCGCGCGCCGAGCGCCAGGCCGCCGAGGCGCGCGCCATGGCCGCCGCGCTGCCCGGGCACGACGCGCTGGCCGAGCGCGCGCTGCTGCTGATGCACGCCGAGGTGCGCCAGTCCGCCGGCGACACCCGCGGCGCGCTGGCCCTGCTCGACGCGCTGCCGCCGCTGCCGCCCGGGGGCGCGCCTGGCGGCGCGCGCGCGGCCATGCTGCAGCGCGCGCAGTTGCTGCTGGACCTGCACCGCGCCCGCCCGGGCAGCGAGGCGCCGGGCCTGCGCGCCAGCACCGAGGCGCTGCAGACCTGGCTGGCCGAGCACCCGCAGGACGCCACCGCCTGGGAGAGCCTGTCGGGCACGGCCGACGCGCTGGGCCAGCGCCTGCGCTCGCTGCGCGCCGCCGCCGAGGCCCGCGCCACGCTGGGCGACCTGCCCGGCGCCATCGACCGCTTCCGCGTCGCGCAGCAGGCCGCGCGCGGCGCCCAGGGGCAGCAGGATTTCATCGAGGCCTCGGTCATCGACGTACGGCTGCGCGAGGTGGTGGCGCAGCGCCGCGAGCTGCAGATGCAGGCCCGCGGCGGCTCGCCGTAAGCCCGGATGGGCGCGCCGCGCGGCGCGCCCACAATGCCCCGCCAACGAGGTGGGGTGATGCAGCAGTCGACACAGTCCGTGCGGTGCGTGGGTGCCGCGATCCTGGCCGCCGCGGCCCTGGCGGCCGCGCAGCCGGCGGCGGCCACGCGCGTGGTGCAGGCCAGCCCGCAGGGCGAGGTGGCCACCGTGAACCAGGTGCTGCTGCGCTTCGATGCCGATGCCGCAGCAGCGGGCGACCCCCGGGCCGCGGCGCCGTTCGAGCTGCGCTGCAACGGCCAGCCGGTGGCCGGCAGCGCGCGCTGGCTCGACGCGCGGCGCTGGGCCTTCGACCTGGCCCGGCCGCTGGCCGCCGGCCAGCGCTGCGTGCTGACGCAGGCCGCCGGCTGGCAGCCGGCCGCCGGCGCGCTGCAGGGCGCGACGCGCTTCGAGTTCGCCACCGGCGCCCCGGCGGTGCTCGAGGCGCTGCCCTGGCCCGGCGGCAGCATCGAGGAGGACCAGCACTTCCTGCTCAGCCTGAACGGCGCCGTCGACGAGGCCAGCGTCGAGCGCCACGCCCACTGCGAGGCCGAGGGCCTGGGCGAGCGCCTGGCGGTGCGCGTGCTGCGCGGCGCCGAGCGCGAGCGGGTGCTGCGCGCGCTGCGGCGCGACCGGGCCGAGGCCCCGGCCACGCAGCTGCTGCTGGCCTGCCAGCGGCCCTTCGCGCCCGGCGCGCGCGTGCGCCTGGTGTGGGGGCGCGGCATCGCCGCCGCGGCCGACGGCGCGCTGCGCGTGCGCCAGGAGCAGCGCTTCCAGTGGACGGTGAGGCCGCGCCTGCTGGCCGAGTTCAACTGCGAGCGCGAGAACGCGCGCGCCGCCTGCCTGCCGCTGGCGCCGCTGCGGCTGTCGTTCAACGCGCCCGTGCCGCGGGCGCTGGCGCTGGGCGTGCGGCTGGTGCCGCTGGGCGGCGGCGCGCCGCGCACGCCGCGCCTGGACGACGACTCGCCCGTGGTCGGCTCGCTGCGCTTCGACGCGCCGCTGCCCGAGAACGCCCGCTTCCAGATCACGCTGCCGGCCGGTGTGGTGGACGAGGCCGGCCGCCCGCTGGCCAACGCGTCGGCCTTCCCGCTGGAGGTGGCCACCGGCGCACTGCCGCCGCTGGCGCGCTTCGCGGCCGCGCCCTTTGCCGTGATCGAGGCCGCGGCCCGCCCCGGCGAGCCCGCGCTGCTGCCCATGACGCTGCGCCACGTGCAGGCCGAGCTGTCGGGCGCGGGCGGCACCGGCGGCGCGCTGCGCACGCTGCACCTGGGCCCGGCCACGCCCGACGCGACGCTGCTGCAGTGGATCGCGCGGCTGCAGCGCGACCACGACGACGCCTGGCGCACGCGCGCGCAGCCGCTGCTGTCGCGCGAGGCCGCGGCGCGGGCGCAGCCGTTGCCGGCACGGCGCGAGGGCGACACCCGCGCCACCGAGGTCATCGGCATCCCGCTGCCGCCGCGCGGCCTGCACGTCGTCGAGGCCGAGTCGCGCCTGCTCGGCGCCGCGCTGCTCGAGCCGCCCGTGCCCATGCACGCGCGCACGGCCGCGCTCGTCACCAACCTGGGCGTGCACTTCAAGCGCGGGCGCAGCTCCAGCCTGGTGTGGGTGACGGCGCTGGACCGCGCGCGCCCGGTGCCGGGCGCGCAGGTGACGGTCAACGACTGCCACGGCCAGCCGCTGTGGAGCGGCCGCACCGACGCGCAGGGCCTGGCGCGCATCCCGCGCGGCTTCGACGAGCCGCGTGACGCCGGCGACGAGGCCGAGCCCCGCGCCGCGGGCGCGCCCCAGCCGCGCCGCTGCACCAGCCGCGACGGCCTGTTCGTCACCGCCCGCGCCACGCTGGACGGCCAGGCCGAGCTGGGCCTGGTGTTCAGCCGCTGGCACCGCGGCATCGAGCCCTGGCGCTTCGGCATCGCCACCGCCGAGGGCACCGTGCCCGACCGCCGCGCCCACACCGTGTTCAGCCGCACGCTGCTGCGCACCGGCGAGGCGCTGCACATGAAGCACTTCGTGCGCGACGAGACCGAGCGCGGCCTGGCCCGCGTGAGCGCCGCCGAGCTGCCCGACGAGGTGGTGATCACGCACCTGGGCAGCGACACCGTGACGCGGCTGCCGCTGCCGGCGGCGGCCTGGGCCGGCGGCCGCGCCGCCGAGAGCAGCTGGACCGTGCCGGCCACCGCGCCGCTGGGCCTGTACGACGTGGCGCTGCAGCGCGGCCAGCGGCGCTGGGGCAGCGGCAGCTTCCGCGTCGAGGCCTTCCGTGTGCCGCTGGTCGACGCGCGCCTGACCGGCCCCGCCGCCGACGTGGTGGCGCCGGCCGAGCTGGCCTTCGACGGGCGGCTCGCAGCGATGGCCGGCGGCCCGCTGCGCGACGTGCCGGCCACGCTGTCGGCGCTGCTGCGGCCGCGCTCGCCGGCCTTCGCGGGGCTGGAGGATTTCGTCTTCGAGCCGCCGCGCAGCGCGCCGCAGGCCGACGACGATGAGCCGGCCGACCCCGCCCGCGTCGTGGCGCGGCAGCTGCCCGCGCGCACCGGCGCCGACGGCCGCGCGCGCTTCGCCGTGGCCGGCCTGCCGCCGCTGGACGGCCCGGCCGAGCTGCAGGTGGAGCTGGGCTTCGCCGACCTCAACGGCGAGACGCAGACCGTCAGCCGCCGCTGGCGCCTGTGGCCGGCCGCGGTGGTGGTGGGCCTGCGCGTGCCCGGCTGGGCGTCTGTCAAGAACGAGCTGCAGGCCACCGCCGTGGTGGTGGACACCGCCGGCCGCCCGCTGGCCGGCCGCGAGCTGGTGCTGCAGGGCCGGCAGCACCGCGTGCTGAGCACGCGCACGCGGCTGGTGGGCGGCTTCTACGCCTACGACAACCGGCGCGAGGTGCAGGAGCTGGGCGAGCTCTGCCGCGGCCGCAGCGACGCGCGCGGCCGCCTGGAGTGCCGCATCGACGCCGCGAAGCTGCCGCCGGCCGGCGGCGAGGTCGAGCTCGTGGCCGTGGGCCGCGACGACGCCGACCGCGCCAGCAGCGCCGCGGCGCGCGCCTGGGTGTCGCGCGGCGAGCCGGCCTGGTTCGCGCAGGACGACGACGACCGCATCGACCTGCTGCCCGAGATGCGCGAGGTCGAGCCCGGGCAGAGCGTGCGGCTGCAGCTGCGCACGCCCTTCGCGCAGGCCACGGCGCTGGTGACGGTGGAGCGCGAGGGCGTGCTCGACGCGCGCCTGGTCACCGTGCGCGCGTCCGACCCCGTGATCACGGTGCGCGTGCCCGACGAGGCCGCGGGCTGGTCGCCCAACGTCGTGGTCAGCGCGCTGCTGCTGCGCGGCCGCCTGCGCGAGGCGCCGTGGTGGAGCTTCTTCACCTGGGGCTGGCGCGAGCCCGGCGATTGGTGGCAGGCCTTCCGCCACGAGGCCGACGACTGGCGCGCGCCCACCGCCACGGTGGACCTGGCCAAGCCCAGCTTCCGCATGGCCGCCACCGAGTTGCGCGTGGGCCGGCGCGCCCACCGGCTCGACGTGGCGGTGACGGTGCCGCAGCCCACCGCGAAGGTGCGCGAGACGGTGCCGGTGTCGGTGCGCGTCACGCGCGGCGGGCGCCCGGTGGCGGGGGCCGAGCTGGCCTTCGCAGCGGTCGACGAGGGCCTGCTGGCGCTGGCGCCTAACACCAGCTGGCAGCTGCTCGAGGGCCTGCTGGCGCCGCGCCCCTGGGGCGTGGCCACGGCCACGGCGCAGGGCGAGATCGTCGGCCGCCGCCACTACGGCCGCAAGGCCGTGCCGGCCGGCGGCGGTGGCGGCGCCAACCCCACGCGCGAGCTGTTCGACACGCTGCTGCTGTGGCGCGGCCGCGTGACGCTCGACGCCAACGGAGAGGCGCGCATCCCGGTGACGATGAACGACTCGCTCACGCGCTTCCGCCTCGTGGCCGTGGCCGACGCGGGCGACGGCTTCTTCGGCACCGGCGAGGCCGCCGTGGCGGTGTCGCAGGACCTGCAGCTGCTGCCCGGCCTGGCCCCGGTGGCGCGCGCGGGCGACCGCTTCGAGGCCGGCGTGACCGTGCGCAACACCACCGCGCGCGCGATGGCGCTGCGCGTGACGCTGCAGGCGCGCGCCGAGCGCGACGCGGCGGGCGAGGGCGACGCCACCGCGCTGCCGGCGATGCCCGCGCTGCCGCCGCAGACGCTGCAGCTGGCTGCCGGCGCCTCGCAGGAGCTGCGCTGGCCCGTGCAGGTGCCCGAGGGCGCCACGCGCCTGCGCTGGGAGGGCGTGGCCGAGGAGACCGGCGGCAGCGCACGCGCCAGCGACCGCGTGGCCGTCGTGCAGGCGGTCTCCAGCCCGGTGCCGCCGCGCGCGTGGCAGGCCAGCCTGCACGCGCTGGACGGCCCGCTCACGCTGCCGCAGGCCGCCCCGGCCGGCGCGCTGCCCGGCAGCTGGCAGCTGCGCGCGCGCCTGGTGCCCAGCCTGGCCGGCGTGCTGCCCGAGGTGCAGGACTGGTTCCGCCGCTACCCCTTCAACTGCCTGGAGCAGCAGGCCTCGCGCGTGCTGGCGCTGGGCGACCGCGCGGGCTTCGAGCGGCTGGCCGCCGAGCTGCCGGGCTACCTCGACGCCGACGGCCTGGCGCACTTCTTCCCGCCCGCGGCCGGCAGCGCCGCGCGCGGCGACGACAAGCTGACGGCCTACCTGGTGAGCGCCGCGCACGCCGCCGGCCTGGCCTGGCCCGAGGCCGTGCAGACGCGGCTGCTGGCGGGCCTGGCGGCCTTCGTCGAGGGCCGGCTCGAGCGGCCCGGCGCGCGCCGCCACGGCAGCGAGCTCGACGTGCGCAAGCTCGCCGCGCTGGAGGCGCTGGCGCGCCACGGCCGCGTGGCGCCGCGCCAGCTGGGCAGCATCGCCTGGACGCCGGCCGTGTGGCCGACCTCGGCGCTGCTCGACGCCTGGAGCTTGCACCGCCGCGTCGAGGCGCTGCCGCAGCGCGACGCGCGGCTGGCCGAGCTGCAGCGCCTGCTGCGCAGCCGCCTGGTGGCCGGCGGCACCACGCTGCGCTTCGCCGACGAGGCCGGCGACCGCTGGTGGTGGCTGATGGAGGGCCCCGACGCCAACGCCGCGCGCCTGGTGCTGCTGGCCGCCGACGAGCCCGC
>JBIKLC010000021.1:0-52744 GCA_044360025.1 Rubrivivax sp.
AGGTCGCGCGCCTGGAAGGTGGTGTAGGTGACGGGCGGGCGGCGGTCGCGCCGCTCGATCATCGTGAACAGCAGGTCGGCGTAGGTGTCGCCCTGCGGCGCGTGCAGCACGTAGTGCACGTCGGTCAGGGCCGTGGCCACCCGCATGGCGCCCACGTGGGGCGGGCCTTCGTAGGTCCAGAGCGTCAGTTGCATGGGGTCAGGCCGCCGCGCGCGTGGGGTTGGACGGTGCCAGCAGCGCCCGCCGGCGCAGCGGGCGGGCGAAGAGCTCGGCCAGGTCGGCCGCCTGCTCGTAGCCGTGGATGGGCGTGAACACCAGCTCGATAGCCCACTTGGTGGTCAGGCCCTCGGCCTCCAGCGGGTTAGCCAGGCCCAGGCCGCAGACGGTGATGTCGGGGCGGTCGGCGCGGCAGCGGTCGAGCTGCTGCTCGACGTGCTGGCCTTCCGACAGCCGCGTGCCCGCGGGCAGCAGCGCCAGCTCCTCGGCCATCAGCTCGCGGTGCAGGAAGGGCGTGCCGACCTCCAGCAGCTCGGCACCGAGCTCGCGCGACAGGAAGCGCGCGATCGGGATCTCCAGCTGCGAGTCGGGGAAGAAGAACAGGCGCTGCCCGGCCAGCGATTCGCGCAGCCGCGCCAGCGCCACGGCGGCGCGCTCGCGGGCGCTGGCCGTCACGCGCTCGACCACGGCGGCGTCCACGCCAAACGCACGGGCCGCGGCCATCAGCCAGCCGGTCGTGCCCTCGACGCCGATGGGGAAGGGCGCGCCCACGCGCTGCGCGCCGCGGGATTCGAGCGCGCGCGCCGTGTCGCCCAGGAAGGGCTGGGCCAGCAGGAAGCGCGTGCCCGGGCCGACGGCGGGCAGCGCGTCGCTGCGCCGCGCGGGCAGGAAGCCGATGCGCGCCGGCAGGCCCAGCTGGCCCAGCAGCCGCGCGAGCTGGTCCTCGACGATGTCGGGCAGCGCGCCCACCACCAGCAGCTGCGGCTCGGCCGTAGCCGCCATCACCGGCACCAGCGAGGCCAGGCAGGCGTCCTCGCCCTGCGTGAAGGTGGTCTCGATGCCGCTGCCGCTGTAGTTGAGCACGCGCACCCGCGGCAGGAACTGCGCGCTCAGGCGCTCGGCGGCGCGGTGCAGGTCGAGCTTGATGACCTCGCTGGGGCAGCTGCCCACCAGGAACAGCGTCTTGATGTCGGGCCGGCGCTCCAGCAGCCGGGCGACGACGCGGTCGAGCTCGTCGTTGGCGTCGGCCAGGCCTGCCAGGTCGCGCTCGTCGAGGATGGCGGTGGCGAAGCGCGGCTCGGCGAAGATCATCACGCCGGCGGCGCTCTGGATCAGGTGCGCGCAGGTGCGCGAGCCCACCACCAGGAAGAAGGCGTCCTGGATCTTGCGGTGCAGCCAGACGATGCCGGTGAGGCCGCAGAAGACCTCGTGCTGGCCGCGCTCGCGCAGCACCGGCGCGGTGCTGCAGCCGGCGGACGCCGGGTGCAGGGGGATCACGCTGGCGGCGTTCATGCGGGCACTCCCTGCCGTTCGGTGGCGTCGGCATCGCGCGCCGCCAGCCGCGCCGCGCGCAGCTTCAGCACGAACTGCGCGGCGTTGATGACGTAGGCGGCGTAGGCCGCCAGCGCCAGCAGCATCAGCGCGCGCGGGCCGAGCCAGCCGCCGAACAGCGCCAGCAGGTAGGCCGTGTGCAGCGCCAGCACCAGCATGCTGAAGACGTCTTCCCAGAAGAAGGGCTCGGCGAACAGGTAGACGCCGAACACCACCTTCTCCCAGATGCAGCCGGTGACCATGATCGTGTACAGCAGCAGCGTCTTCAGCACCACCGAGGCGGTGGCGATGTCGTATCCGGTGCCGGTGGCCAGGTAGCGCATCACCAGCACCAGGCTGGCGGCGAACACCAGGAACTGCAGCGGTGCCAGAAGCCCCTGCACCAGCGTCCACGCCGATGCGTCACGCCGGCGCCGCTGCTCCGGGGTGTACAGCGGGTTCCGGTGGGCGGGGGCACGGGCGGGGGTGGGCATCGTCGGCTCGGTATCGGGGCGCTTGTCCCGGATCAGTCCCGTTGCGTCGGGGATGCAGGCAGCCTAGGTGCTGATCCGATGAATGTCAATCGAGATAGACGTCAACTAGTGTTGACAGTTTAAGGGGGGCGACCATTTAGGTACTTGCTGCTGCAGTCCCGACGGCGGAGTCACTGACGCCCACACCAACCGTGACCGCTGTCGCCAAGCGGCACACGACCACGCGAGGACATGGATGAGCGCGACCGGACGGGATGCCGACGCCCTGCAGCCTGGCTGCCGGCGGCCTGCGCCCGAGGGCGAGAGCCCGGACCTCCTCTTTGACCGCAGCGCGCCCGCGGTGTACAAGACGCCTTGTTGCAGTGCTCGGCCCGGAAAGCGGGTCCGGGCCGGGAGTTCCGGGCCGACCAAGGCCCCGCCGGGCTGTCCTGCCGGGTTGGGGAGGGCCGGCGGGCCCTGGTCGGACACGCGCCCATCGCCTCCCCAGGCGGTGGCGGCGGCGGTGAGGAGGTACCCAACATGCGGCCCAAGCCGACGCCACAGTCCGACCCGCCTCGCTTGTCTGAGTCGACCGCCTCGCCAGAGCCCGCCCGGGCTGTCTCTGTGGGCCGACTGGATGCCGACTTGAACGCCGTGCGCATGCGCGTCTCGCGCCTCACCCGCACGTTGGAGACCGACGTCATCCCGCGGTTGGTCCGGCAGCACCGGGAAGCGCCGGGCGGTGCCCCCGCGCAGCCCTCGCCGCAGGAGTTTCTGGCTTTCGTGCAGGCGCTGATCGCCGAGGACGACGCGGGCATCGACCACGTCATCCTCGCGTTGCGCCAACGCGGCGTCTCGATCGGCGCGGTTTATATTGACCTTCTGGCCCTGGCGGCGCGCGAGCTGGGCGCGATGTGGGAGCAGGACCGTGTCGATTTCGCCACCGCCACCGTCAGCCTCGGGCGGCTGCAGCGGCTGATGCGGCAGCTGAGCCCCGACTTCGGCCGCGAGGTCGAGCATCCGTTCCACGGGCGTCGGGTGCTCCTGACCCAGCCCGAAGCCGAGCAGCACATGTTCGGCCTGTCGATGGTGGCCGAGTTCTTCCGCCGCGAGGGCTGGGACGTGCTCGGTGGCGTCGCCGGCGTGGGAGTGGAGCCGGTGGCGTGGGTCCGGCGCGACTGGTTTGACGTGGTCGGCTTTTCGATCGGCAGCGAGCTCGGGCTGCCCTGGCTGCGCGATAGCATCGCGGCGGTGCGTGTGGCATCACGTAATCCTTCGCTGGTCGTCTTGGTGGGCGGCCCTCTCTTTTCCCTTGACCCCGATAGGGCGGGGGAGGTCGGTGCCGATGCCACCACCGATGGCCGCAGTGCGCCCGCCCTGGCGGAGTCACTGGTATCGCAGCGCGTGCAGATGCAGTCCGGGACTGCGCGCGTCACTTGAACGAAGTCTTGACCCGGGAGAAGGCCTCTTGAGTTTGGGACTGATCCGCCGCCGCGAACCGAAAGACCTCGAATGAGGCGCGCGACGGCGAGTAGGCAGGACCTCATCGCAGAACTCGACGTCGGCGTGGCGAATCGCCTCCTGGGCACCGCCAGCGACGTCGTGCTCGTGCTCGACCGCGACGCCGTCGTGCTGGATCTTCATGTGCCCGATCCCCAGCTGGCCCAACTGCTGGGCGAGGGCTGGCGGGGGCGTTCGTGGCGCGAGCTCGTCACGGTCGAGGGCCGCGACAAGATCGACAGCCTACTCGAGGAAGCGCGGGGCGGGCAGTCCGCGCGTTGGCGTCAGGTCAACCATGCGGTGGCCGGAAGCGACGACGTTCCGGTCTCCTACACCGCGCTGGCCCTGGCCGACGAGGCCCCTGGCCCGCGCAAGCCGGCGCTGCTGGCCCTGGGCCGTGATCTGCGAGCCACCGCGCAGCTGCAGCGGCGGCTCGTCGACGGGCAGCAGGCCATGGAGCGCGACTACTGGCGCTTCCGCGAGGCCGAGACCCGCTACCGAATCCTGTTCCAGACGGCTCCCGAGGCCTTGCTGATCGTTGACGGCGTGTCGCTCAAGCTGCTGGAGGCGAACCCGGCTGCCGAGGCGCTGTTCGGGCGGGGGTCTGGCCGGCTGGCCGGGGTCGCGCTGCTGGGGCTGTTCGATGCCGCCTCGCAGTCACGGTTGCAGCCGCTGCTGGCAGCCAGCCGTGGAGGCGTCGTCGATGCGGCCCTGGATCGCTTGCGCGTCCGCCTGGCGGGCGGCGCGTCGGCACCGGCCGAGGCCGAGTTCGACGTTTCGCTGACGGTATTCCGCCAGCAGCAGTCGGCCCACTTGCTGTTGCGCGTGCGTCCCGCCACGGAGACGGCGTCGGCCAGCGCAGCCCGCCGTGCGCCCCGATCCCGCGTGGCGGACGTGGAAGACCACAGCCGCCTTCTCGAGGCCTACGAGCGACAGACCTCCGACGCGCTGGCCTTCACCGATGCTCAGGGCCGGATCCTGCGCGCCAACGCCGCCTTCGCCACCTTGGCCCAGCTGGCCACTGCCGACGCCGCTCGCGGCACGCTGCTGGACCGCTGGCTCGGCCGCACTGGCGTCGAGCTCAACGTGCTGCTGACCAACCTGCGCAACACCCCGGTCGTGGCCGCCTTCCCGACGGTGCTGCGAGGCGAGGTCGGCGCGGAGCACGAGGTCGAGGTCTCGGCCACGCGGCTCGATGGCGGCGCCACGCCGGCGCTGGCCTTTGCCCTGCGCGACATCGGCCGCCGCGTCGACGGCAGCGACCGCGCCGTGGCGACGCTGGCGCGCTCGCCCGGCGAGCTCACCGAACTGGTGGGCCGCGTGCCCATGAAGGACATCGTCGCGGAGACCGCCGAGGTCATCGAGCAGCTGTGCATCGAGACGGCCCTGCAGATGACGCACAACAATCGCGCGCTGGCGGCGCAGTTCCTGGGGTTGTCCCGACAGAGCCTGTACGTAAAGCTGCGCCGCTACGGGCTGGCCGCCGGCGACGCGGGCGGCGAGGGTGCCGGCGAAGGCGACGACTAGCCGCGGCCGGCGAGACCCTCCATCGGGGAGCGAACAGTCAAGTTGAATTGACGCGACTCATGTAAATTCAGATTGACGTTTCCGGGGAGAGGGTCCACCATGCAGCCATGGCCTTGCCCGCGCCCTCGGCGGTTGCCGAACTGCTCAAGCCGATCACCTGGTTCCCGCCCATGTGGGCCTTCGGGTGCGGTGTCGTCGCGTCGGGTCAGCCGCTCGACGGTCGCCTGGGTCTGGTGCTGGCGGGGGTGTTGCTGGCTGGGCCGGCCGTGTGCGCCACGAGCCAGGCCGTCAACGACTGGTTTGATCGCCACGTCGATGCCATCAACGAGCCCCACCGTCCCATCCCATCGGGCCGAATGCCGGGCCGCTGGGGGCTCTACGTTGCGATTGTCTGGACGGCGCTGTCGCTGCTGCTGTCGACGGTGCTCGGGCCCTGGGGCTTTGGTGCGGCGGCGGTGGGCCTGCTGCTGGCCTGGGCCTACAGTGCGCCGCCGCTGCGCCTGAAGCGCAACGGCTGGTGGGGCAACGCCGCCTGCGGCATCAGTTACGAGGGCCTGGCCTGGATTACGGGGGCGGCCGTGATGGCTGGCGGCGCGATGCCCGACCTGCGCTCGCTGATCCTGGCGGCGCTTTACAGCGCCGGGGCGCACGGCATCATGACGCTCAACGACTTCAAGTCCATCGCGGGTGACCGCCGGATGGGCATCGCCTCGCTGCCGGTGCAGCTGGGTCCGCGCCGCGCCGCCATCGCGGCGGCCGGCACCATGGTGCTGTCGCAGGCGCTGGTCATCGCGCTGCTGCTCGACTGGGGCCGCCCCTGGCACGCCGCGGCCATCGGTGGCCTGGTGGTGGCGCAGATGCTGATGGCACGCCATTTCGTGGCCGCGCCGGTGGAGCGCGCGGTCTGGTTCAGCGGCCTGGGTGTCACGCTGTTCGTGGCCGGCATGCTGGTGAGCGCGTTCGCGCTGCGCGGGCTGTGAGCTGGTTCGCCATCATCCGCATGGGTCTGGTGCAGCTGGCGCTGGGTGCCATCGTCGTGCTCACCACGTCCACGCTCAACCGCGTGATGGTGGTGGAACTGCAACTGGCGGCCCTGGTGCCGGGCCTGATGGTGGCGCTGCACTACGCGGTGCAGCTCACGCGGCCGCGCATGGGCTTCGGCTCCGACAGCGGCGGCCACCGCACGCCCTGGATCGTCGGCGGCATGGCGGTGCTGGCACTGGGCGGCTTCGGTGCCGCCGTCGGCACGGCCTGGGCCGCCACGGCCCCCGCCGCCGGACTGCTGCTGGCAGCGGGCAGCTTCGTGCTCGTGGGCCTGGGTGTGTCGGCCACTGGCACCTCGGTGCTGGCGCTGCTGGCCACGCGCGTGCCGCCCGAGCGCCGCGCGGGCGCCGCGACGCTGGTGTGGGTGATGATGATCCTGGGCCTGGCGGGCAGCGCCGGGTTGTCGGGCCACTTCCTCGACCCCTACAGCCCAGAGCGGCTGGTGCAGGTGTCGGGCGTGGTGTCGGCCGTGGCGCTGGCCGTGGCGCTGTTGGCCATCGCGGGTGTGGAGCGCTCCGCTGCGCGTGTGACGGCCCCCAGCCAGGACCGGCCGCCGTTCCGGGCCGCGCTGGCCGAGGTCTGGCGCGAACCCGACGCGCGCCGCTTCACGGTCTTCGTGCTCGTGTCCATGCTCGCCTACAGCGCGCAGGATCTCATCCTCGAGCCGTTTGCCGGCATCCGCTTCGGCTTCTCGCCGGGCGAGACCACGCAGCTCTCGGGCTTGCAGCACGGCGGCACGCTGGCCGGCATGCTGCTGGCTGCGATGGCCGGGCGGCGCGTGGTCGGCGTGTCGCTGGGCTCGCTGCGGCACTGGATCCTCGGTGGCTGCCTGGCCTCGGCGCTGGCGCTGGGCGGGCTGGTGGCCGGGGCCGTGCTCGGCCCCGGCTGGCCGCTGCGCGCCAACGTGTTCCTGCTCGGCGTGGCCAACGGCGCGTTCTCGATTGCCGCGATCGGCTCCATGATGGCGCTGGCCGGCCAGGGCCGCGACTCGCGGGAGGGCACGCGCATGGGGCTTTGGGGCGCCGCGCAGGCGGTGGGCTTTGCCGTCGGGGGCGTCGCCGGCACCGCGGCCAGCGACCTGGTGCGCTGGGCGCTGGGTTCGCAGGTGGCCGCCTATGGTCTGGTGTTCGCCATCGAGGCGGCGCTCTTCATCGGTGCAGCGTTGCTCGCCCTGCGCCTCGCCATGCCCAGGCCGCTGCCTGCTGCCGCGCCGCGACCGGAACCCGCAACACGCGCCGCGCCGCACGCAGGAGGAACCGCATGAACGCATCGCAGCAAGCTCCGCAAACCTACGACGCGGTTGTCATCGGCGGCGGGCCTGCCGGCGCCACGGCGGCACACGACCTCGCCCGACAGGGGCTGAGCGTGCTGCTGCTCGACCGCGCCGGCCGCCCCAAACCCTGCGGCGGCGCCATCCCGCCGCGGCTGATCAAGGATTTCGACATTCCCGACCATCTGCTCGTCGCCAAGGCGCGCTGCGCCCGCATGGTGTCGCCATCCGACCAGCGCGTGGACATCCCCATCGAGGGCGGCTTCGTGGGCATGGTCGACCGCGACAGCTTCGACGAATGGCTGCGCGAGCGCGCCGCCAGCGCCGGCGCCGTGCGCCGCCGCGGCCGCTACAGCGAGTTGACGCGCGACGCCGATGGCACCGCCATCGTGCACTTCGCCACCGATGTCCGCGCCGCGGGCGAAGGCTTCCCGCAGGGCTCGACGCGCGACCAGGTGCGCGCGCGCTGCGTGATCGGCGCCGACGGCGCCCGCAGCGAGGTGGCGCGTCAGAACGTGCCCGATGCCGACCGTACCCGCTACGTCTTCGCGTACCACGAGATCGTCGCCAGGCCCGCGGACCCGCCCGCCGGCTACGACCCCAGCCGCTGCGACGTCGTCTACCGCGGCGAGCTCTCGCCCGACTTCTACGGCTGGGTGTTTCCCCACGGCGACACGCTGTCCATCGGCACCGGCAGTGCCGACAAGGGCTTTTCGCTGCGCAACGCCACGGCCAAACTGCGCGCCGCCAGCGGGCTGGACACCGCGGCCACGCTGCGCCGCGAGGGCGCGCCCATCCCGATGAAGCCGCTGCCGCGCTGGGACAACGGCCGCGACGTGGTGCTGGCCGGCGACGCCGCCGGCGTGGTGGCCCCGGCCTCGGGCGAGGGCATCTACTACGCGATGACCGGCGGCCGCCTGGCGGCGGAAGCCGCGGCGGAGTTTCTGCGTACCGGCCAGGCCAAGGCCCTGAAACAGGCACGCCGGCGTTTCATGCGCGAGCACGGCACGGTGTTCTGGGTACTGGGCATCATGCAGCGCTTCTGGTACGTGAGCGACAAACGTCGCGAGCGCTTCGTCAGCATCTGTCGCGACAAGGACGTGCAGCAGCTCACCTTCGAGTCCTACATGCACAAGAAGCTGACGCGCAAGAAGCCGATGGCGCATGTGCGGATCTTCTTCAAGGACGTGGCGCACCTGCTGGGCCTCGTTCGGGCCTGACGTCGGCACCCACCTCCACGCGGACGCGCCCCTCCCGACGGCGCCCCTCATCATGACCCGCCCGCAGGCCGACGTTGCCGAACTCGCGGTGCTCGCGCGGTACGCGCCGCACCTGGCGCAGGCCTTTGCGAGCCTGGCCTGCGACATTGCGCTCGTCATCGACCGCGAGGGAACCATCACCGCCATCGCGCACAACGAGGCGCGCAGCCTGGCCGAGGCCAGCCAGGGCTGGCTCGGCCGTCCGCTCGACAGCACCGTGACGCCGCAGACGCGCCACAAGATCGAGAAGCTCCTGGCCGACGTGGCGGCCACTGGCATCGCCCGCCGTCGCGAAGTGAACTTGGAGTGCGCCCCCGGTGTCGGCACGGCCGATGACGCCATTGCTGTGGCTTACACGGCGATCCGCCTGGGTCCCGGCGGCCCCGCGCTTGCCGTCGGCCAGGATCTGCGTGCCATGGCGCGCATGCAGCAGCGCTTCGTGCGCGTGCAGCAGGAACTGGAGCGTGGCTACATGGCGACGCTGGCCGCTGAGCGCGCCGCCATGCGCCGGCTGCCGGGGCTGGACGAAGCCCCGCTCGACGAGGCCTCGCGCGCCGCCTTCGCAGCCTGGCTGCTGGCCGAGCGCCAGTCCGGCGAGGGGCCGGCGGCGCCGTCGGCCAGCGAGCCCGCGGCTTGAGGTCTGTCGCGTCGCTGCCCCGTGCCTGCGCGCAGGGCGTGATGGCGCCTGCCGCTCGGGCACACTGCCCGGCATGAGCGACACCTGCCAGGGCCCGCTGCAGGGCCTGCGCGTCATCGAGTTCGGCGGCATCGGCCCAGCGCCCCTGGCCTGCATGCTGCTGGCCGACCTCGGCGCCGACGTCGTGCGCGTCGACCGCCTGGAGCCTAGCGGCCTGGGCCTGGCGCTGGCCCCGGCCGACGACGTCAACGCCCGCGGCCGGCGCTCGGTTGCGCTCGACCTCAAGCAGCCCGCCGGCCGTGACGCCGCGCTGCGCCTGGTGGCCGGCGCCGACGTGCTGGTCGAAGGCTTTCGGCCCGGCGCGATGGAAGAGCTCGGCCTCGGCCCGGAGCCCTGCATGGCCGCGAACCCCGGCCTGGTCTACGGTCGCATGACGGGCTTCGGCCAGCAGGGCCCGCTGGCCGCGCGGGCGGGACACGACCTGAACTACGTTGCCCTCACGGGCCTGCTCAACGCCATCGGCCCCGCGGGCGGCGCGCCACTGCCGCCGCTGAACCTGGTGGGCGACTACGGCGGCGGCGCGCTGTTTCTGGCCTTCGGCGTGATGGCGGCCCTCTGGGAGCGCCAGCGCTCCGGCCGCGGCCAGGTGGTCGACGCCGCGATGGTGGACGGCGCCGCGGCGCTGGGCTCCATCTTCTGGGGCCTGCACGCGGCCGGGCAGTGGCGTCCCGAGCGGGGCAGCAACCTGCTCGACGGCGGCGCGCCCTTCTACGCCTGCTACGAAGCCGCCGACGGCCGCTGGATGAGCCTGGCGGCGCTGGAGCCCAAGTTCTTCGCCGAGGCCGTGCGCGTGCTGGGGCTGGACGCTGCCTGGCTGCCGCGTCAGTACGAGCGCCGCGCCTGGCCGGCGCTGCGCGAGGCCATCGCGGCGGCCTTCCGCACCCGCACGCAGGCCGCCTGGACAGAGCGCTGCGCCGCCAGCGACGGCTGCATCGCGCCCGTGCTCGACTTCGACCAGGCCGCCCAGCACCCGCATGCCCGGGCGCGCGAAGGCTTCGTCGAGGTCGCCGGCCGGCTTCAGCCGGCCCCGGCGCCGCGCTTCTCGCGCACGCCCGCGCCCCGGCCCCGGCCGGCGCCCGAGCCGGGGGCCCACACCGAGGCCGTGCTCGCCGAGGCCGGCCTCGACGTCACCGCGCTGCGCGCCGCGCGGGTGCTGCGATGAGCCCCGACCGCGCCCCGACGCACGCCACGCCCGCCGACGCGCGGCATGCCGCCTCGCTGATCCTGCTGCGCGACGGCGAGCGCGGCCTGGAGGTGCTGATGCTGCGCCGCGCCGAGCGCGACGGCGACATGCGCAGCGGCGTCACCGTGTTCCCGGGCGGCGTGCTCGACCCGCGCGACCGCGAGGCTCATGGTCGCGTGCACGGCGCCGACGACGCCACGCTCAGCGCCCGCCTGGGCCTGCCCGAGGGCGGCCTGGACTACGCCATCGCGGCCGTGCGCGAGACCTTCGAGGAGGTCGGCCTGCTCATCGCGCGCGAGGCCGACGGCCGGCCCGTCACCCCGGACCGGGCCCAGGCGCTGGCGCCCTGGCGCGACCGCCTGCACCGCAACGAGGCCAGCGTGCCGACGCTCTGCGACGTCGCCGGCCTGACGCTCGACCTGAGCGGCCTCGTCTACCACAGCCACTGGCTCACGCCGCCGGGCTCGCCCAAGCGCTTCGACACGCGCTTCTTCATCACCGCGGCGCCGCAGGGCCAGCAGGCCGTGCCCGACCTGGGCGAGGCCGTGGAGCTGATGTGGCTGACCCCCGGCGAGGCGCTGTCGCGCGAGCGCGGGCTCAAGCTGCTGCCGGTGACCGAGGTCACGCTGCGCGAGCTGTCGGCCTTTGCCGACACGGCCGCGGCGCTGGCGGCGTCGCGCGCGCGCGGCGCCGTGCCCTGCGTGATGCCGCGGCGCGCGCTGCGCGGCGGCCGGATGACGGTGGTGCTGCCGCATGAGCTGCCCTACGCCGAGATCGGCCGCCTCGACCCCGAGGGCCGGGCCGATGCGCTGGCCGAACTGCTGCCGGGCCGCCTGGTGTGGCTGTCGCCGCGCGTGGCGCGCCTGACGGCGCCCAACCCCGGGCCGATGACGGGCCCCGGCACCAACAGCTACCTCGTGGGCAGCGGCCGCCGCTGGGTGGTGATCGACCCCGGGCCCGCGCTCGAGCCCCACGTGCAGGCGCTGGTGGCGGCGCTGCCGGCGGCCGCCGGGGGCCGCCCGGTGGCCATCCTGGCCACGCACACGCACCGCGACCACTCGCCCGCCGCCGCGCCGCTGGCCGCCGCCACGGGCGCGCCGGTGTGGGGACGCCGGCCCGGCCACCCGATGTGGCAGGACGACAGCTTCCGCCCCAACCACCAGCCCGCCGACGGCGAGCGGCTCGAACTCAGCGAGGGCGTCACGCTGCACGCCGTGCAAACGCCGGGCCACGCCAGCAACCACCTGTGCTGGTGGCTCGAGCAGGAGCGACTGCTGTTCACTGGCGACCACGTCATGCAGGGCTCCACCGTCGTCATCAACCCACCCGACGGCGACATGGCGGCCTACCTTCGTTCGCTGCAGGCGCTGCGCCGGGCGCACGACGCGGGTGCGCGGCCGCTGGAGTGGCTGGCGCCGGGGCACGGCTTCCTGGTTGCCAACCCGCCGGTGGTGCTGGACGCTCTGGTGGCCCACCGCCTGCGGCGCGAGGCCAAGGTGCTGGCGGCCCTGGAGGCCACGCCGCGCCTGCTGGAGGCGCTGCTGCCCCGCGTGTACGACGACGTGCCGGCCGCGCTGCACGGCGTGGCCGCGCGCTCGCTGCTGGCGCATCTGCTCAAGCTGCAGGGCGAGGAGCGGGCCGTGCTGGCCGCCGAGGGCTGGTCAGGCGCCGGCTGAGGGCAGTGCGGCCGACTCGTCGGCGTCGCACCAGGTGCCGTCCAGCAGCACCTGGTGCGGTCGGAACTGCACCTTGTAGGCCATCTTGGGGCTCTGCGCGATCCAGTAGCCCAGGTACACGTGCGGCAGCTTCAGGATGCGCGTCTGCTCGATTTGCCACAGGACGCTGTAGGTGCCGTAGCTGGTGTGCGGCTCAGGCTCATAGAACGTGTACACCGCCGAGATGCCGTCGGACAGCACGTCGAGGATGCTCACCATCTTCAGCGCGCCGCTCTGGCCGTCGGACGCGGGCTCGCGGTACTCCACCAGGCGCGAGTTGACGCGGCTCTGCAGCAGGAACTGCGTGTACTGGTCGACGCTGTCCTGGTCCATGCCGCCGCCGGCGTGGCGGCCGCTCTGGTAGCGCAGGTAGAGCTGGTAGTGCTCGGGCACGAAGCCCAGCCGCAGCACGCGCGACTGCAGCGCCCCGTGCTGGCGCTGCGCGCGCTTCTGGCTGCGCGTGGGCCGGAAGCGCTCCACCGGCACGCGCAGCGGCACGCAGGCTCGGCAGCCGTCGCACCACGGCCGGTAGGTGAACATGCCGCTGCGCCGGAAGCCGTTGGCGACCAGGCCCGAGTAGGTCTCGGCGTGGATCAGGTGGCTGGGCGTGGCGACCTGCGAGCGCGCCTGCCGGTCGGGCAGGTAGCTGCACGGGTACGGGGCCGTCGCATAGAACTGCAACGACCGCAGCGGCAATTCCTTGGGGTGCGTCACGCGGGGTCGGGCGTTGGCGTGGCGGGCGGCTCCAGCAGCAGCGCCCAGTCGGCCGGATCATAGGCCCAGGCCCTGGGGCCCTCGGCCCCCGAGCTGCGGGCCACGTGGGCCAGGAAGGCCTCGCGCGGCACCTCGCGCGCGCCCAGGCTGGACAGGTGCCGCGTGTTCTGCTGGCAGTCGATCCAGGCGATGCCGTGTCGGCGGCAGGCCGCCACCAGCGCCGCCAGCGCGATCTTGCTGGCGTCGGTGGCGTGCGAGAACATCGACTCGCCGTACGCCATGCGCCCCAGCTGCACCAGGTAGAGCCCGCCCGCCAACCGGCCCTGCACCCAGGTCTCAACGCTGTGAACGCGGCCCATGGCGCCCCAGGCGACGTAGGCGTCGCGCACCTCGGGCACGATCCAGGTGCCGTCCTGGCCCTCGCGCGGTGTCCGCGCGCAGGAGTCAATGACGGCGGCCAGGTCGTGGTCGAAGCGGATCTCGCAGCCCGGCGTGCGCAGGAAGCGGCGGAGGGTCTTCCTCAGCGTGTGCGACAGCCGGAACTCCGCCACCGGCAGCACCATGCGCGGGTCGGGGCTCCACCACAGCGCCGGCTGGCCCGGGCTGTACCAGGGGAAGATGCCGGCGCGGTAGGCCTCTTCCAGCCGTGCTGGCGTGACGCGGCCGCCGGCCGCCACGAGGCCCGGCGCCTCGGTGCCGGGGCCCAGCGCCACCGAGGGGTGCGGCAAGGGCTGGGTGTCGTCGATCCAGCGTATCAGCGACATGGGGGCCAGGGCGCCGCGCTCAGCGGTCCGCGAGCGTCTTCCAGAGGAAAGCGTACTCGATGGCCTGCATCCGCGCACGCTGGGCGTTGTCGGCGGCGCCGCCGTGGCCGCCCTCGATGTTCTCCCAGTACCAGACGCGGTGGCCCTGCTCAAGCATGCGCGCCGCCATCTTGCGGGCGTGGCCCGGGTGCACGCGGTCGTCGCGCGTGCTGGTGACGAATAGCACCGGCGGCAGCTTCTGCGTCGGCTTCACGTTCTGGTAGGGGCTGTACTGCGAGATGAAGGCCCAGTGCTCGGGCTTGTCGGGGTCGCCGTACTCGGCCATCCAGCTCGCGCCGGCGAGCAGCTTGTGATAGCGGCGCATGTCCAGCAGCGGCACCTGGCAGACCACGGCGCCGAACAGATCGGGCCGCTGCAGCATCACCGCGCCCACCAGCAGGCCGCCGTTGCTGCCGCCCTCGATGCCCAGGTGCGCCGGGCTCGTCACCTTGTCGCGGATCAGCGTCTCGGCGACGGCGGCGAAGTCGTCGTAGCTCTTCTGCTTGTGGCCGAGGATCGCCGCCTGGTGCCAGGCCGGGCCGAACTCGCCGCCGCCGCGGATGTTGGCCAGCACGAAGACGCCGCCCTGCGACGTCCAGGCGCGGCCGATGCCGCCGCTGTACCAGGGCTGCATGGGCACCTCGAAGCCGCCGTAGCCGTACAGCAGCGTGGGGTTGCGGCCGTCGGCGGTCGCGCCCTTGGGCCAGACCACGAAGTAGGGCACCTTGGTGCCGTCGGCGCTGGTGGCGAAGCGCTGCTCCACGCGCAGGCCGGTCGCGTCGAAGAAGCTCGGGCGTGCCTTCAGCCGCTCGCGCGCATCGGTGCCGGTGCGGCCCAGCCACAGCGCGTCGGGCTGCAGGAAGTCGGCGCTGTCCAGCAGGTAGTGCTCGGCCAGCGGGTCGTCCTGGCTCATGGGGTCGTGCAGCGTGGCCACGGCCAGCCGCCCGGGGTAGGGCGCCTGAACCGCGCGTTGCGGCCAGGCCGCGCCGGTGCCCGCCGGCGGGCTCCACTCCTCGAGCCGGCTGGCTACGTTGTCCAGCACGTTCAGGATGATCCGGCTGCGCGTGGTGGCCGTGCCCGCCAGCGAGCGCGTGGCGGTGGGGGTGAACAGCGCCGACCACGCCGCCTCGCCGCCCAGGTAGGCGTCGGCCTCGGCCACCAGCAGCGAGCCGCGCGGGAAGCTGCGGCCGTCCGCCGCCCAGTCGCTGCGCAGTTCCATCAGCACCTGGCGGCGCCAGAACCACAGCGTGGCGTCGGCGGGCTTGTCCAGCGGCACCAGCCGCTCGCCGCGGCGCAGCGCCATCTCGGTGGTGTAGAAGTCGGGCGCGCGGAAGAACACCGTCCGCTCGAAGCCGGGCGTGCGGTCGACGCTGACGAAGGCGTAAACGTCCTCGGTGCGGCCCTCGAAGGCCGTCACGGCCTCGGCCAGCGGCGTGCCGCGCTTCCAGTGCTTGACGACGCGCGGGTAGCCGCTGGCCGTGAGCGAGCCCGGGCCGAAGTCGGTGCCGACCCAGACGGCGTCGGGGCCGTCCCAGGCCACGTGGGTCTTCGCCTCGGGCAGCACGTAGCCGCCCTCGGCGGCGGGGACGAAGCGCCTGCCGCCGAGGTCGAACTCGCGCAGCACCGTGGCGTCTGCGCCGCCGCGCGACAGCATCAGCAGGCAGCGCGGGTGTTCGGAGCCGGCGCAGACGGCGTTGCTCCAGACCCAGTTCTCGCCTTCGGCCTTGCCCAGCGCGTCCAGGTCGAGCACCGTCTCCCAGGCCGGCTGCGGCTTGCGGTACTCGGCCAGCGTCGTGCGCCTCCACAACCCGCGCGGGTTGGCGGCGTCGCGCCACAGGTTGTAAAGGTGGCTCCCGTTGCGACTGACGTGGGGGATCTGCTCGCGCGAGTCCAGCACCTCGCGGATGGCCTTCTCGCGCTCGGCGAAGCCCGGGCGCGTCGTCAGTGCGGCCTCGGTGGCCGCGTTGCGCTCGCGCACCCAGGCCAGGGCGCGCTCGTCCATGACGTCTTCGAGCCAGAGGTGGGGGTCGGTATCGTCGCTCATGGGGTGGGCTGGGGTGGGTGCTGCGAGCGGCAGGTGCAGCGGCAGGCACAGCAGCGCCAGGAAGGCCAGCCTGCGGTGCTTTAGCGTCATCGGGCCTAGGGCCACAGGCGGTGAGGTTGGACTTCGATCGACTGCGCGGGGTCGGCCACCCAGACGAGGCCATCCTGCACCGTCACCTGCAGCTGCATCGAGCGCTGGGCCAGGCCGGCCAGGGCCTGGCTCTGAGCGGACGGCAGCTGCCACACCGCCAGGTTGGCCAGCCGCGTGACCTTGCTCCGCAGCGCCGCCCACCACACCGGTACGCTGCCCGCGTAGGCGAACACGCTCACGCGGGCGGCGCGGCCGCAGGCCTTGGTGAGGCGGCGGTCATCGGGCTGGCCCACCTCCACCCACTGCAACAGCTGGCCGGAGAGGTCGCGCTGCCACAGGTCGGGCTCGTCGGCGTCGGAAAGGCCGCGCGCGGCCTGCAGCGCGTCGGCGCCGTCGCCGCCGTCGGCGAGCAGGGCGTGGGCCAGCACCCGCACCATCAGCCGTTCCTCGGTCTCGGAGGGGTGAAGCGCCAGCGTCAGGTGGTGCGTGGCGTAGACGCTGCGGTCCATGTCGGCCACCTGCACGGCGGCCTTGTAGATGGTGGACTTCAGCGCCATGGCGCGTTCTGGGGGCGGGGCATCGGTGTTCGGCAGGCTGGAAGAGCCGCCGCGGGGCTGGGTGCGGCCTGTCACTGTGCCACAGGCGAAGGGGGTGACACGGTGGCCCGTGCCCGGCACCGTCAACGCGGACCGAGTCGGCTCTTCGGCGCGGCCAGACCATCGGATCCTCACGGTGATCTGGCTCTGCCGGTCGCCTTGATCCCCCTAGAGGGCCGGGCTGGGCGCAGCCCGGCCCTGGGGGCGCTCAGTTGCCGATCGCGGCGAAACGCAGGTGCCCGTCGCCGTCGATGGTGTTTGTCCAGGGCCACGCTGCGCCGGAGCCACCGCTTTGAGCGCTCCTGCAGTGTGGCCGGGCCCAAACACGGTGCAGGGGTGTCAGAATCATGGTGTTTCGCCCCCTGCGATCGCCTGTGGCGCTGCGGCTTCAGCGCTCCGTATCGGGCCCGACCTTCGGGTTCCCACCGACCGAAGCTGCTGGTCGGCCGGTGGTCGATGGTCTGATCGACACCCAAGTGACTGCGCGTATGAGGCTCATCGTGTCGCTGCTGCTCCTCAGCAGTATCTTGCCGCTGTCAAATGCGGCGGCCCAGGCGGCCACCAACCCGGCGCGCCCCGCCGCCAAGCCGGCCGTTTCCCCGGCTGGGGTCGACCGCACGGCCATCCTGGGCGGCGGCACGGGTTCGGTGTCGCGCCAGCCCATGCTGACGCGCGACGAGCTTCGCGACTGCCTGAGAAGGGAAGAATCCATCCGAATGCGCCTGGCCCAGCATCAGGGCGTCCGTGCACCGCTCGAAGGCGAGCGCGAAGACCTTCGGGTGCGGCAGGACGCGCTTCGCGCCGAAAGGCTGCAAGTGGACGCCGTGGTTGAGCGGGCCAGCGAATTCCGCGGCCGCATGGAGGCCCATGCGCAGCGCGTTGCCCAATGGAACCGCGAGATCGAAGCTTTCAATGCCCGCCTGCCGACGGGCCCGGCCGGAGAGCGTGAACGCGTGCGGCTGAGCAACGAGCGCGATGCGCTGCAGAAATCACAGACGGAGCTGGAAACGGAGCGCAACGCTCTGGCCGTAGACAACGAGCGCACCGTCGTGCCCTTCAACGCGAAGGTCAGGCAAGTCGAGGCGGCCGTGCAGGACTGGAACGCGCGCAACCAGGCCTGGACCGAGGCCGGTGCGCGTCTCGAAGGCGAACGCAAGGAGTGGGTCGCCGGCTGTGCGGATCGTCGCTACCGCGAAGAAGACGAGATCGCTATCAAGGCCGGCCGTTGAACTCGCCGTTTCAGGGCCAGCCACTGCTGGCCGAAGGGCTTGCGCCCCACGGGCTGCCGCCGTTTGAGGCCATCAAGCCGGCGCACTTCGAGCCCGCACTCGAACAGGCCATGCGCGAGCACCTCGAGGCCGTCGCCGCGCTGGGTGCACAGGCCGAGCCACCCGACTTCGACAACACCTGTGCCGCCTTCGACCGCAGCGGCGCCCGGCTGTCGCGCATCGGGGCGCTGTTCCACACGCTGTGTGCCTCGGCCACCTCGGAGTCGCTGCAGGCCGTGCAGCGCCGCCTGGCTGCGCCGCTGGCCGCGCACCACAGCGCCATCCACACTGACGCCGGGTTCTTCGCCAGGCTCGACGCGCTGCACGAGCGCCGGGCCGCGCTGGGCCTCGACGCCGAATCGCTGCGCCTGCTGGAACGCCAGCACCTCGACTTCGTGCGCAGCGGTGCCCGCCTGCCCGGGCCGCAGCGGCGCCGCCATGCCGAGCTGATGCAGGCCCTGGCCGAGCTGCAGACGCGCTTCGCGCAGAACGTGCTGCACGCCGAGGCCGCGTGGCACCTGCCGCTGTCCGACGCCGCTGCCATGGCCGGCCTGCCGCCCTTCGTGCGCGCCGCCGCGCGCCAGGCGGCGCAGGAGCGAGGGCTGCCCGGCGCGGTGGTGACGCTGGCGCGTTCGCTGGTCGTGCCCTTCCTCACCTTCAGCGAGCGGGCCGACCTGCGCGAGCGCGTCTGGCGCGCCTGGGTGGGCCGGGGCGAGGAGGACGGCGCGCACGACAACCGACCGCTGGTGCGAGAGATCCTGCGTCTGCGTCACGAGCTCGCCGGCCTGATGGGCCATGCCTGCTACGCGGACTTCGCGCTGGCCGACACCATGGCCGGCACGCGCGAGCGCGTCGACGCGCTGTTGCAGGCCGTGTGGCAGCGTGCCGTGCCGCAGGCGCTGGGCGAGCGCCGCGCGCTCGAGGCGCTGCGCGACGCGGCCTTGCCGGCCGAGGCCGGGCGCCCGCTGCGCGAGTGGGACTGGCGCTACTGGGCCGAGCGCGTGCGCCGCGAGCGCTACGCCCTCGACGACGCCGAGCTCAAGCCCTACTTCGAACTCGGCCGCATGATGCAGGCCGCCTTCGACTGCGCGGGCCGCCTGTTCGGGCTGCGCTTCGAGCGCCGCGACGATCTGCCCGCCTACCACCCGGACGTGGTCGCCTTCGAGGCCTTCGGCGCCGACGGCAGCCTGCGGGGGCTGTTCCTGCATGACCACTTCGCGCGGCCCGGCAAGCGCAGCGGCGCCTGGATGAACGCGCTGCGCTGGCAGGCGGCCAACACCGCCGACGGGCAGCCGCAGACGCCGGTGATCCTTAACACCAACAACTTCGCGCGGGGCGAGGCGGGCAGCCCGACGCTGCTGTCGCTGGAAGACGCGCGCACGCTGTTCCACGAATTCGGCCATGGCCTGCACGGCCTGCTGTCGGAGGTGCGCTACCAGCGCCTGTCGGGCACGCAGGTGCTGCGCGACTTCGTCGAACTGCCCTCGCAGATCTTCGAGCACTGGATCGCCGAGCCCGAGGTGCTGCGGCGGCACGCCCGCCACTGGCAGACGGGCGAGCCCATCCCCGATGCGCTGATCCAGCGGCTGCAGCGTGCGCGCCGCTTCAACCAGGGCTACGAGACGGTGCGCTACACCGCCAGCGCGCTGCTCGACCTGGCGCTGCACGCCCGCGCTGAGGCCGAGCCGCCCGAGGACGTCTGCGCCTGGGAAGCCGCCTTCCTGGCCGATGCCGGCCTGCCCGGCGGCTGCGGCGTCAACCACCGCCTCGTGCACTTCCAGCACCTGTTCGCGGGCAGCAGCTACGCCGCCGGCTACTACGTATACCTGTGGGCCGAGGTGCTGGACGCCGACGGCTACGACGCCTTCGCCGAGGCCGGCGGCCCCTTCGACGCCGCGGTGGCCGAGCGCCTGCGGCGGCACGTCTACGCCGCGGGCAACAGCGTCGAGCCCAACGCGGCCTTCGAGGCCTTCCGCGGCCGCCCGCCGCGGCTGGAGCCGCTGCTGGCCAAGCGCGGGCTGCTCCAGGCCGCGTCCGCGCCGGCCGGGCAGTAAGCTCCGCGACTCCCCCTCCAACCCACCCGAGCCCCCACCATGTTCGACACCGCCATCGCCGGCAGCCTGCCCAAACCCGCCTGGCTGGCCGAGACCGGCAAGCTCTGGCCGCAGTGGCAGGCCGAGGGCGCGGCCCTGGCCCAGGCCAAGCTCGACGCCACGCTGCTGTGGATCAAGACCCAGGAGGACGGGGGCCTGTCCGTGATCGGCGACGGCGAGATGAGCCGCCAGCACTTCGTGCACGGCTTCCTCGAGCAGGTGGCGGGCATCGACCGCGTCAACAAGGTCGAGATGGGCATCCGCAACGACCGCTACAAGGCCATGGTGCCGCAGGTGGTGGCGCCGCTGGCGCTGCAGGGCCGCGTGCACCAGGCCGAGGCGCGCTTCCTGCGCGCGCACACCACGCGCCGCGTGAAGTTCACGCTGCCCGGGCCCATGACCATCTGCGACACGGTGGCCGACCGCTTCTACGGCGACCGCGTGAAGATGGCCTTCGCCTTCGCCGAGCTGCTCAACCAGGAGGCGCTGGCGCTGGAAGCCGACGGCGTGGACGTGATCCAGTTCGACGAGCCGGCGTTCAACGTCTACATGGACGAGGCGGCCGACTGGGGCGTCAAGGCGCTGGAAAGGGCGGCCCAGGGCCTGGGCACCTGGAGCGCGGCCCATCGGGGCCGCGCGTGCAAGACCGCGGTGCACATCTGCTACGGCTACGGCATCGAGGCCAACGTGCAGTGGAAGAAGACGCTGGGCGAGGAGTGGCGCCAGTACGAGCGCGTGTTCCCGGCGCTGGCCGCCAGCCGCATCGACCAGGTGAGCCTGGAGTGCTTCCACTCGCACGTGCCGCCCGACCTGATCGCGCTGCTCGCGGGCAAGGAGGTCATGGTGGGCGTCATCGACGTCGCCAGCGACGACATCGAGACGCCCGAGCAGGTGGCCGACACCATCGGCACGGCGCTGCAGTTCGTGGCGCGCGACAAGCTCATCGCCTGCACCAACTGCGGCCTGGCGCCGATGCGCCGCGAGGTCGCCGAGGCCAAGCTGGCGGCCCTGGTGGCCGGCGCGCGGCTGGCCACCGAGCGCCTGGCGCGCGCCGCCGCCTGAGGGCTGCAGCCATGGCGGTGCAGTGGCAGCGGCTGTGGCAGCCGCGCAACCCGATGTTCTGGATGATGGTCGGCTTCAACGCGCTGTCGTCGGTATGCGGCTGGGCGCTGCGCGCGCTGCCGCTCAACACCGCCGGCCTGCTGGTGGTGGGCTTCGTCGCGCTGCTCAACGTGGGCGCCGGCCTGCTCGCGGCCTGGGTGCTGCTTCGGGCTGAGCCCGGGCGGGCCGGCAGTGCCGCCGCCGGGGCGCCGCCGCCGCGCTGATCAGGGCGCGTGGCCGTTGCCGTGTGCGACGGGCCTTTCGTTGCGGAAATTGGGCTTGCGGCCCGGGTGGTTTCGGCACGTTGCGCCCTATCATGAACCGATGCCCGTGTCCGATCCTGACGGCGAGTTCAGCGGCAAGGCCACGCGCAAAGGGCCCAGCGAGGCCCGACCGCTGCACCACCAGTCCCTCACGCCCGAGGCCCTGGAGATGATGGACGCCATCGCCCGCACCGGCAGCTTCGCCGCGGCCGCGCGCGAGCTGGGCAAGGTGCCCTCCGCGCTGACTTACAGTGTGCGCCAACTCGAGGAGAGCCTGGACGCGCTGCTGTTCGACCGCAGCTCGCGCCAGGCCCAGCTGACCGACGCCGGCCGCGAGTTGCTGAACGAAGGCCGCCGGCTGCTGCAGGAAATGCAGGCCGTGGCCAGCCGCGTGCGCCGTGTGGCCAACGGCTGGGAGACCGAGCTGGCCATCAGCGTCGAGGACATCCTGTCGCAGACCACCGTGTTCGAGCTGGTCGAGGCCTTCTGCCAGGCGCACGGCGATGCGGGCACCCGGCTGCGCTTGCGCACCGACGTGCTGGCCGGCACCTGGGAGGCGCTGGTCAGCGGCCAGGTGGAGCTGGCCATCGGCATCAGCGGCGAGCACCGCAACCCCGGCGGCATCGAGTTGCGCGAACTGGGCCCCTTGCGCTTCGTCTTCTGCGTCGCGCCCCACCACGCACTGGCCGGCTTGGCGCGGCCGCTGGACGACGCGGACCTGGTGCACCACCGCGCGGTCGCCGTGGCCGACACGGCGCAGCGCCTGGCGCCGCTGACGGTGAACCTGCTGCCCGGCCAGGACGTGCTGACGGTTCCCACGCTGCGCGCCAAGCTCGAGGCCCTGGTGCGCGGCCTGGGCTGTGGCTACCTGCCGGAGCCCATGGCACGCCCCCTGGTCGAGGCCGGCCGCCTGGTGCAGCTGGCCACCGTGCGGGCCGGCGCTACGGCACGCCTGCACTACGCATGGCGCGCCGAGCGCGGGCCCCAGGGGCTGGGGCGCGCCCTGCTGTGGTGGCTGGGGCAGCTGGAGAGCCCGGCGACGCGGCGCTCGCTGATCGAGCGCCACGCCTGGCGCGTGTAGCGCGGCGCGGGCCGTGGCGGGCTACCGCGGGCGCTTCGCGCCATCGCCCACCGGGCTGCTGCACGCCGGCTCGCTGGTGGCGGCGCTGGCCAGCTGGCTGGATGCCCGCGCGCACGGCGGCGCCTGGCTGGTGCGCATCGAGGACGTGGACGCACCGCGCTGCGTGGCCGGTGCCGGCGAGGCCATCCTCGCGCAGCTGGCGGCCTGCGGCCTGCACCCCGACGAGCCCGTGTGGTGGCAGCACGCGCGCGGCGAGGCTTACGCTGCGGCGCTGCAGCGGCTGCGCGCGGCCGGGCAGGCGTACGACTGCGGCTGCACCCGGGCCGACGTCGACGCCGCCCTGGCGGCCGCCGGCCGCCCGCGCCAGCGCTTCGGCGAGCGCGTGTACCCGGGCACCTGCCGCGCCGGCCTGCGGGGCAGGGCGCCCCGCGCCGTGCGGCTGCGCGTGGACGGGCGCATCGACTGGGTCGATCGCCGCCTCGGCCCGCAGAGCCAGGATCTGGCCGCCGAGGTGGGCGACTTCGTGATGCAGCGCGCCGACGGCCTGTGGGCCTATCAGCTGGCCGTGGTGGTGGACGACGCCGCGCAAGGCATCACTGACGTCGTGCGCGGCGAGGACCTCGCCGACAACACGGCGCGGCAGATCGAGCTGCAGCGCGCGCTGGGCGTGCCGACGCCGCGCCACCTGCACACGCCGCTGGTGTGGGCGGCCGACGGCCACAAGCTCAGCAAGCAGAACGGGGCCGCGCCGCTGGACCTGCGCGACCCGCGCGCCGTCCTGGCCGCGGCCGCGGCGGTGCTGGGCCTGCACGTCGACGCCGCCGGCAGCCTGCCCGACTGGCTGGCTGCCGCCGTGGCGGCGTGGGCTGGCATCATCGCGGCCCCAGACAACCGCTCCCAGGAAGGAATCCGATGAGCCTGCAGATCGAAGACACCGTGGTCGGCACCGGCGCCGAAGCCAGCGCCGGCCAGCGCGTGCGCGTGCACTACACCGGGTGGCTGCACGACCCCGCCGCCGCCAACCAGCGGGGCCGCAAGTTCGACAGCAGCAAGGACCGTGGCCAGCCCTTCAGCTTCGGCCTCGGGCGGGGCGAGGTCATCCGCGGCTGGGACGAAGGCGTGCAGGGCATGAAGGTCGGCGGCACCCGCGTGCTGACCATCCCGCCCGAGATGGGCTACGGTGAGCGAGGCGCCGGCGGCGTGATCCCGCCGAACGCGACGCTGGTCTTCGAGGTCGAGCTGCTGGCCGTCTGACCACGGCCCCGGGGTTCAGCGCCCTGGCTTGGCCGCGCCGCCGCGCGCGAAGGGCTTGCCGTAGCCCGGCTTGGGCCCGTTGCCGAAGCGCTTGGGCCCGGGCTTGCCGCCGAAGCCGCCCGGCTTGGCGCCGAACTTGGGCCGCGGCGCGGGCTCGGGCGTGCGCGGCTCCAGGCCGCTGATCGTGGCCGCCGGGATGCGCTGCGTGGTGAAGCGCTGGATGCGCTGCACCATGCCGAAGTCGCGCCGCTCGGCCAGCGTCACCGCCAGTCCCGTCCGGCCGGCACGGCCCGTTCTGCCGATGCGGTGGACGTAGTCCTCCTCCTTCATCGGCAGGCCGTAGTTGATGACGTGGCTGATGGTCTTCACGTCGATGCCGCGGGCGGCCACGTCGGTGGCTACCAGCACGCGCAGGCGGCGGCTGCGCAGGCCGTCGAGCACGCGGTTGCGCCGGCCCTGGGGCATGCCCCCGTGCAGCGCGTCGACGGCGTGGCCCATGTCGGCCAGCCGCATCGCCAGCGCCTCGGCGTCGCGCTGCGTGCTGGTGAACACCAGCGCCTGGTCGACCTCGCGCGTGGTCAGGATGTGGTCGAGCAGCGCGTTCTTGTGGCGCAGGTCGTCGGCCCAGTGCAGGCGCTGCTCGATGTCGGCGTGCGTCTCGGTGTGCGAGGCCACCTCGATGCGCCGCGGTTCGCGCAGCAGTTCCTCGGCCAGCCGGCCGGCCGGCCCCGAGAAGGTGGCGCTGAACATCAGGGTCTGCCGTTGCTGCGGCAGCGCCTCGGCGATGGCGTGGATGTCCTCGATGAAGCCCATGTCGAGCATGCGGTCGGCCTCGTCGAGCACGAACAGGCCGACGCGACCCAGCGGCAGCTTGCCGGCGCCGAGGTGGTCGAGCAGGCGGCCGGGCGTGGCGATGAGGATGTCCAGCGGGCCCGACAGCGCGCGCAGTTGCGCGCCGTAGGGCACGCCGCCCACCACGGTGGCCACGCGCAGGCCGGGGATGAAGCGGCCGTAGTCGCTGGCGGCCTTGGCCACTTGCAGTGCGAGCTCGCGCGTGGGGGCCAGCACCAGCACGCTGGGGCCTTGCGGCACGAAGCGCGGGCCCCGCGGTCCGCGGGGGCCGCCCTCGGTGCGTGGCGTCGGCGCCGGCCGCGGCTCGCTCTCGCGCAGCGCCAGCACGCGCATCAGCGCCGGCAGCACGAAGCTGGCGGTCTTGCCGCTGCCCGTGCGGCTGGAGACCATCAGGTCGGCACCGCCTGTGGCGGCAGGAATGGCCTCGGCCTGGACGGACGTGGGCTCGGTGTAGCCCGCGACCGACAAGGCGCGGACCAGGGGCTCGGCGAGCCCCAGGGTATCGAAGGACATGGAATGACCCGGGTTCAGGGGCGGGCGAGGGTGCCCGCAGACGGCATCGCCGCCAGCCCGAAGTCACACGGAAGAGAAAGGGGGCCGAAGGAGATGAACGAACGCCCTGGAGTCCAGGGCAGCCGGCGAGTGTAGGCGATTTCGGGTTTTTCCGGAGGCTGCGCTCAACGGGCGCGCACCACCCGGTCCTGCAGCGCCTGCCACACGGGCGTCAGCGAGCCCGGGAGGTCGGGCAACTCGCCGGGCATGACGCGGCTCTCGGTGGGCGAGTGGAAGTCGCTGCCGCGCGAGGCCAGCAGGCCGAACTCGCGCGCCGTATCGGCGTACTTCACGACGTCGACCACGCCGTGGCTGCCGGTGACGACCTCGATGCCGCGGCCGCCGTGCTCGATGAACTCGGTGATCAGCGCGTACTCGGCGGTGGGCGAGAAACGGTAGCGCGCCGGGTGCGCGATCACGGCCACGCCGCCCGCGCCCGTGATCCAGCGCACCGCGTCGCCCAGCCGCGCCCACTGCGTGGGCACGAAGCCGGGCAGGCCTTCCTTCAGGAAGCGCGTAAAGACGCTGTGGGTGTTCGGGCAGACACCGGCCTCTACCAGGAAGCGTGCGAAGTGTGTGCGCGTGACGAGATCGGCATTGCCCGCCAGCCGCAGCGCGCCCTCGAAGGCGCCCTCGATGCCCACGCGCGCCAGGCCTTCGCCCATCTCGCGCGCGCGCCGCAGCCGGCCGGCGCGGGTGTCGGCCAGGCCCTGCACGAGGGCCGGATCGGTCTCGTCGAAGCCCAGGCCGACGATGTGCACGGTTTCGCCGGCGAAGCTGACCGAGATCTCGCAGCCCGTGAGGTGGTTCAGCCCGGCCGCCAGCGCGGCTGCGCGGGCGCGCGCCTGGCCGGCGACCTCGTCGTGGTCGGTCAGCGCCCAGAGCTCCACGCCGCGCTCGGCCGCCAGCGCGGCCACGGCCTCGGGGTCCAGCGTGCCGTCGCTGACGGTGCTGTGGCTGTGCAGGTCGGCGTTGGTGAGGTGGTGGGCCATGGCCGCCGCTGGGGCTCAGCGTTCCAGCCGCAGCGTGCGGCCGCAGCGCGCCGCCAGGCTCTCGTCGTGCGTGACGACGACGAAGGCCGTGCCGTCGCGCGCCGCCAGTTCCAGCATCAGCTCGAAGACGCTGGCCGCGGTGGCGCGGTCGAGGTTGCCCGTCGGCTCGTCGGCCAGCACGCACGCCGGGCGCGTGACCAGCGCGCGCGCAATGGCCACGCGCTGGCGCTCGCCGCCCGACAACTCGGCCGGGTGGTGCGCCACGCGCGCGCCCAGCCCCACGTTGTCGAGCATCGCGCGCGCCGCGGCGCGCGCCGCGGCCACGCCCTCGCGGCGGATGCGCAGCGGCATCGCCACGTTGTCCAGCGCCGTGAACTCCGGCAGCAGGTGGTGGAACTGGTAGACGAAGCCCAGGTGCCGGTTGCGCCACGCGCCCTGCGCGGCCGGGCTCAGGCTGGTGAAGTCGCGACCCATCAGCTCGACGCGGCCGCTGGTGGGGGCGTCCAGGCCGCCCAGCAGGTGCAGCAGCGTGCTCTTGCCCGAGCCGCTGGCGCCGACGATGGCCAGCGTCTCGCCGCGCCCGACGCGCAGGCTCAGGCCGCGCAGCACCGTCACTTCGATGGCGCCGGCACCGCGGCCTTCGCGGAAGCGCTTGTGCAGCTCGGTGGCCACCAGCGCCGGCGCCTGCCCCGGGGCGACCGCGGGCTCATTCATAGCGCAGCGCCTCCGCCGGGTTGACGCGGCTGGCGCGCCAGCTGGGGTAGATCGTCGCCACGAAGGCCAGCACCAGCGAGGTGACGAGCACCGGCACGATGTCGGAGGCCATGGGCTCGCTGGGCATGCGGCTAATCAGGTAGATGCTGCCGGGCAGGAAGGCCACGCCCAGCGCCCGCTCGATGGCCGGCACGATGACGTCGACGTTGTAGGCCACGAGCAGGCCCAGCCCGCAGCCGGCCAGCGTGCCGATGACCCCCGCCGTGGCGCCTTGCACCATGAAGATGCCCATGATCGAGCGCGGGCTCGCGCCCAGCGTGCGCAGGATGGCGATGTCGGCGCGCTTGTCCGTCACCGTCATCACCAGCGTGCTGACGAGGTTGAAGGCGGCCACCGCGACGATCAGCGTCAGGATGATGCCCATCAGCCGCTTCTCGATCTGCACGGCGTCGTACCAGTTGCGGTTAATGCGCGTCCAGTCGCGCACGAAGACCTCGCCGCCCAGCCGCGCCTGCAGCTCGAAGCCGGCGCGCCGCGCGTCCATCACGTCGGCCAGGCGCAGCTGCACGCCCATGGGCCCCTCGACGCGGAACAGCCGCGCTGCGTCGTCGACGTGGATCAGTGCCAGCGCGCTGTCGTACTCGTAGTGGCCGGCCGAGAAGGTGCCCGCCAGCGTGAACTGCCGCAGCCGCGGCACCACGCCGGCCGGCGTCGTCTGCCCGCCGGGTGCCACCACGGTGATCTTGTCGCCGACGCCGGCGCCCAGCAGCCGTGCGAGCTCAACGCCGACGACGATGTTCCACTCGCCGGGCTTGAGCTGCGCCATCAGCGCCGCGCTGCCCCGGGCCAGCTCGGTGACCTTGGCTTCCTCGGCGGGGTCGATGCCGCGCACGACGGCGCCGCGCAGCTCGTCGCCGCGCCCGACCAGGGCCTGCGCAACCACGAAGGGCGCGGCGCCGACCACGCGCGGGTCCTGCGCCGCCGCGGCGGCGGTGGCCTTCCAGTCGGGCAGGGCGCCGCCGCTGGCGTCCATCACCTCCACGTGCGCCACCACGCTGAGCATTCGGTCGCGCACCTCCTTCTGGAAGCCGTTCATCACGCTGAGCACGATGATCAGCGCCGCCACGCCCAGGGCGATGCCGAGCACGGAGATGGCGCTGATGAAGGAGATGAAGCCGTTACGGCGGCCACCCCGGCCGGCGCGGGTGTAGCGCCAGCCGATCTGCCACTCGAACGGGGCGTCGAAGGGCCCGAGCATGGGGCGCGGATGGTACCCGAGGGGGTGCGCGGGGCCGGCCCTGCGCGGCGCGAGGCCGCTCTTGGCGGCCGGGATAATCCGCCGCTGATGCACCTGATCGTTCCCTTCGCCGCCCCCTTGCCCGACGCCGGCCGCACCGCCGCGCGCGGCCTGCAGCGGCCGGTGCTGGCGGCGCTGCGCGAGTGGCTGCCCGAGGCGGGGCGCGACGAGGGCGACGAGTGGTCGCTGTCGCCGCCGCACGAGCGCGCCTTCGCGCGCGCCGCGGGCTGGACGGGCGCCGACGGCGCGCTGCCCTTCGCCGCGCACGAGGCCGCGCGCTGCGGCATCGACACCGGCGACCTCGCCTGGGCCCAGCTCACGCCCGTGCACTGGCACCTGGGCACCGAGCAGGTCAGCCTGGTCGACCCGGCCGCGCTGGCGCTGGACCACGCCGACTCGCGCGCGCTGTGCGAGGCCGTGCGCCCGCTGTTCGCCGACGACGGCTGGCTGCTGGCCTGGGGCCAGCCCGACGCCTGGTTTGCGGCGCACGAGAGCCTGGCCGACCTGCCCACGGCGAGCCTGGACCGCGTGATCGGCCGCAACGTCGACGCCTGGCTGGGCAGCGACGCCGCCGCGCGCCGCGTGCGCCGACTGCAGGCCGAGCTGCAGATGCTGCTGCACGCGCACCCCTTGAACGCCGAGCGCGAGCAGCGCGGCCTGCTGCCCGTGAACAGCGTGTGGGTCAGCGGCTGCGGCCCCCGGCAGCCCGTGGCCGACGCCGCCGAGTTGGTGGTGCACGAGGGCCTGCGCGCCCCGGCGCTGGCCGGCGACTGGGCCGCCTGGTGCAAGGCCTGGGACACCCTGGAGGCTGGGGCGCTGGGCGCGTTGCTGGCGCGCGTGCAGCGCGGGCTGCCGGCGCAGCTGACGCTGTGCGGCGAGCGCGGCAGCCTCACGCTGGGCGGCACGCCCGCCACGGGCTGGCAGCGCTGGTGGCAGCGCTGGGGCCGCTCCCCCATGACCGACTGGCTGGAAGCCTTGTGAACAGCCCCGTGCTGCAGCCCCGCCCGGCGCCGCCGCGCCTGGCCTTCGCGCTGGAGCAGCAGGGCGTTCACCCGCTGCTGGCGCGCCTGCTGGCGGCGCGCGGCGTGGGCTCGGCCGAGGAACTCGACACCAGCCCGGCCCGGCTGCTGCCGCCGCCGACGATGAAGGGCGCGCCCGAGGCGGGCCGGCTGCTGGCTGACGCCATCGCCGCCGGCCGCCGCATCTGCATCGTGGCCGACTACGACTGCGACGGCGCCACGGCCTGCGCCGTGGCGCTGCGCGGCCTGTGCCTCTTGGGCGCCGCATCGGTGAACTACGTCGTGCCCGACCGTGCCGTGCACGGCTACGGGCTCACGCCGGCGATCGTCGAGCTGGCCCGGCCCCTGCGGCCCGACCTGCTGGTCACCGTGGACAACGGCATCGCCAGCCTTGAGGGCGTGGCGCACGCCAAGGCGCTGGGCATGGCCGTGCTCGTCACCGACCACCACCTGCCGCGCGTGGACGACGGGGCCGTGGTGCTGCCGGCGGCCGACGTGATCGTCAACCCCAACCAGCCGGGCTGCAGCTTCGCCAGCAAGGCCATCGCCGGCGTGGGCGTGATGTTCTATGTGCTGCTGGCCACCCGGGCCGAGCAGCGCGCCCGCGGCCAGTACGCGGCCGGCGCCGAGCCGCGGCTGGACGCGCTGCTGGACCTGGTGGCGCTGGGCACGGTGGCCGACGTGGTGAAGCTCGACGCCAACAACCGGCGGCTCGTGGCGCTGGGTCTCAAGCGCATCCGCTCGGGGCGCCTGCAGCCGGGCCTGGCGGCGCTGTTCCGCGTGGCCGGGCGCGAGCCGGCGCGGGCCGCGGGCTTCGACTTCGGCTTTGCCCTGGGGCCGCGCATCAACGCCGCCGGCCGGCTGGCCGACATGACGCTGGGCATCGAGTGCCTGGTCACCGACGACGACGCCCGCGCGCAGGAACTGGCCGGTCAACTGGACGCCATCAACCGCGAGCGCCGCGAGGTGGAAGGCGGCATGCGCGAGCGCGCCGACGAGGCCCTGGCGCTGCTGGCCGGCGGGCCGGCCACGCCGCCGCCGGCGCTGGCCCTGTTCGACGAGGCTTTTCACGAGGGCGTGGTGGGCATCGTGGCCGGCCGCGTGAAGGACCGCCTGCACCGCCCGACCTTCGTGTTCGCGCGCGGGGCCGACGGGCGGCTGAAGGGCTCGGGGCGGTCGATCGCGGGCTTTCACCTGCGCGATGCGCTGGACCTGGTGGCCAAGCGCGAGCCGGGCCTGCTGGCGCGCTTCGGCGGCCACGCCATGGCGGCCGGCTGCACGCTGGCCGACGCCGACGCCGGGGCGGTGGCGCGCTTCGGCGCGCTGCTGGAGGCGGTGGCGCGCGAGTGGCTCGATGCCGCCACGCTGACGCGCACGCTGCGCACCGACGGCCCGCTGGACCTGCAGTGGTTCAACGCCGAGACCGTGGCCCTGCTGGACGAGCAGGTGTGGGGCCAGGGTTTCGAGCCGCCGCTCTTCTGCGACACGGTGCAGGTGCTGCAGCAGCGCCTGGTGGGCGAGAAGCACCTGAAGCTGCGCCTGCGCCACGCCGGGCAGGAGCGCGACGGCATCTGGTTCAACCGCACCGAGAGCCTGCCCGCGCAGGCCCGCCTGGCCTACCGCGTGAGCCTGGACGAGTGGAACGGCCGGCAGCGCGTGCAGATGGTGGTGGAAGCGGCCGAGGCCGCGGCCTGAAGTCCTGAAGTCCGCTGGCCGGCAGGGGCACACGGGGCGCGGCATCCTCGGGAGATGATCAAGCAACTCGTCGCCACTCGTTCCATCGCTGCCCTGGCACTGGCTGCCGCGCTGGCCACCCCCGCCGCCGCCCAGGCCCTTCGCACCGAAGCGGTGGTGCGGGGCCTGCAGGACGCCTGGGCCCTGGCCTTCCTGCCCGACGGGCGCCGCCTCGTCACCGAGAAGGGCGGCGCGCTGCGCGTGGTGTCGGCCGACGGCCGCCTGGGTGCGCCGCTGGCAGGCCTGCCGGCCGTCAGCGCGGGTGGCCAGTGCGGCCTGCTCGACGTGGTGGCCGACCCCGCCTTCGCCAGCAACCAGCGCATCTTCTTCACCTTTGCCGAGCCGGGCGAGGGCGGCAACGGCACGGCGGTGGCCCGGGCGCGGCTGGCCGGCGCGCCGGGCAGCGAGCGGCTGGAGGACGTGCGCACCATCTTCAGCCAGAAACCGAAGATGAACTCGCGCCACCACTGTGGCAGCCGCATCGTCTTCGATCGCAGCGGCCACCTGCTGGTGGGCCTGGGCGACCGCTTCGGCGGCAAGGACGAGGCGCAGAACAGCGCCAACCACATTGGCAAGGTCATCCGCATCGACGCCGACGGCAAGGCCCCGGCCGACAACCCCTTCGTGGGCCGCAGCGGCGCGGCGCCGGAGGTCTTCAGCCTGGGGCACCGCAACATCCAGGGCGCGGCGCTGCACCCGGGCACGGGCGCGCTGTGGGCGGTGGAGCACGGGCCCCAGGGTGGCGACGAGGTCAACCTGGTGCGCCCCGGCCTCAACTACGGCTGGCCGCTGGTCACCTACGGCCGCAACTACGGCCTGGGCACGCGCATCGGCGAGGAGGGCCCCAAGGCGGGCTACGAGCAGCCGCTGCGCCACTGGGTGCCCACGTCCATCGCGCCCTCGGGCCTGGTGTTCGTGACCAGCGACCGCTACCCGGCCTGGAAGGGCCACCTGCTGATGGGCGCGCTGCGCGCGCAGGCTCTGGTGCTGCTCACACTGGACGGCGAGCGCGTCACGGGCGAGACGCGCCTGCTGGAAAGCCTGGGCAAGCGCATCCGCGACGTTCGGCAGGGGCCGGACGGGTTCGTCTACGTGCTGACGGACGGCAGCAATGGCGAGGTGCTGCGGGTGCTGCCCTGAGCGGTTGGCAACTCACGGTCCGTAGCGGCCTGGTCGTTACAGGCAGAGTGCCGGCTGCTACGCCACCCGCCCGAACCACAGCACGCTCAGCCCCGCCGCCACCACGCTCAGCAGCACGCTCAACGCCGCGAACAGCGCGCTGACTTCCGTTTCCTTGCGCTCGACGACCATGCGCGAGCTCAGGCCCTCGTAGACCTTCTTCAGGTCGTCGGCGGTGCCGGCGTAGAAGTACTCGCCGTGCGTGAGCACGCTGACGTTTTTCAGCGTCTCTTCGTCGAGCCGCACGCGCATGCTCCAGCCCTCGAAGCCGATGATCTCGCCGCTGGTGGTGCCGATGCCCACCGTATAGACGCGCACGCCGCGCTCGGCGGCCATCTTCGCGGCCTCCAGCGGGTCGGGGCCGGTGGTGCGCTGCCCGTCGGTCAGCATGATGATCGCCGCCGAGTTGTACGAGCCCGGCGGCACCGGCTTGAACGCCGGTGTGTCGGGCTTGCGGATGTCGTTGTTGCTGCCGGGGAAGTTGCGCTGCCCGGTGACGTGCTGGATCTCGATGCCGTGGTCGGGGAACAGCGTGGCCAGGCTGAGGACGATGCCGCTGCCGGTGGCCGTGCCGCGCTGCAGCTGGAAGCGGTCGATGGCCGCCAGCACGTCGTCGCGGCTCACGGTGGGCGCCTGCACCACCGCCGCGGTGCCGGCGAACGACACCACGCCCACCTTCACCTCGCGCGGCAGGCCGTGCACGAAGGCCTTGGCGGCCTCCTGGCTGGCCACCAGGCGGTTGGGCTTGACGTCCTCGGCCCGCATGCTGCCGGAGACGTCCATGGCCAGGATGATGGTGCGCTCGGCCAGCGGCAGCGTGATCGTGGCCGTGGGCCGCGCCACCGCCAGCAGGCCTGCTGCCATGGCCAGCAGCAGCAGCGCCGGCGGTATGTGGCGGCGCCAGCCGGGGCCCGGCCCCATGGCCAGCTTGGCCACCTGCACGCTCGCCAGGCGCACCGTGGTCTTGCGCTTCCTGCGCAGCAGCCACACGTACAGCAGCACCAGCAGCGGCAGCAGCACCAGCAGCCAGAGCATCGAAGGCCAGATGAAGGACATGGCGGTTGGCTCGGAAGGTGGGGTTCAGGCGGGCGGCGCGGCGGCCGGCGCCGGCCGCGCGCGCTGCAGCGAGGCGGGGCCGCGCACGGGCGAGCCCCGGCGCGCACGCAGGCGGCGCAGGTCCGACAGCCGCAGCAGCGCCTGCAGCAGGTCGTCGTCGGTGGCCAGCTCGATCACGTCGGCGCCCGAGCGGCCCAGCTGCTCGAACAGCTCGGCCTCCTGCTGCTCGGCAATCGCCGCGTAGCGCTCGCGGAAGGCGGGGTCGGCGGCGTCGATGAACAGCTGCTCGCCCGTCTCGGCGTCTTCTACCGTGACCAGGCCCACGTCGGGCAGCGCCATCTCCATGGGGTCCCACAGGCGCACGGCCACGACCTCGTGGCGACGGGCCAGGCGCGCCAGCGCGTCCGCCCAGCCCGGCGCCGAGATGAAGTCGGACACCACGAACACCAGCGAGCGCCGCGTCATCACGCCGTCGGCCATCCGCAGCAGCTCGGCCAGCTGCGTGCCGGCCGGCCGCACGCCCGGCGCGGCCTGGGCGCGCGGCATGCGCATGCGCGCCAGCAGCTCCAGCACGTGGGCGCGGCTGGTGCGCGGCGGCAGCACGGTGTCGACGCGCTGGCCGTACAGCACCGCGCCGGCACGGTTGCCGTGGCGCGTGATCACGCGCGCCAGCGTCGCCACGAAACCGCTGGAGACCGCCAGCTTGGTGACGTCGCCGCTGCCGAAATCGACGCTGCCCGACAGGTCTAGCAGGAACCAGGCGGTCATGTCGCGGTCTTCGAGGAACTGGCGCACGTAGGGCGTCTGCAGCCGCGCCGTGACGTTCCAGTCGATGTGGCGCACGTCGTCGTGCAGCTGGTATTCGCGCAGGTCGGCCAGGTCGACGCCGCCGCCGCGGAAGAGGGTGCGGTAGTCGCCCTGCAGCAGGCCGTCCAGGCGGCGGATCACCGTCCACTCCAGCTTGCGGAGCAGGGCGTCGGCGTCGGTGGCCAGGGCGCTCATGACGGGGCTGGTTCAGGCCTGCGGGTGGGTGAGCGGCTTGTCCGGCGCCGTCACCTTCTTCAGCACGTTCGCGATCAGGCCGTCGGCCGTGATGCCATCGGCCAGCGCCTCGTAGCTGAGCACCACGCGGTGGCGCAGCACGTCGTGCACGAGGTCGGTGATGTCCTCGGGCAGCACGTAGCGGCGGCCGCGCATCAGCGCCAGCGCCTTGCCGCCCTCGACCAGGCCGATGGTGGCGCGCGGGCTGGCGCCGTAGGTGATGTACTTCGCGGCGTCGGCCAGGTCGTACCGGGCGGGGTTGCGCGTGGCGCCCACCAGCCTGACGGCGTACTGCATCAGGCTCGGGTCGCAGTAGACGGCGCGGCACTCGCGCTGCAGCGCCGCCAGCGCGTGCGTGTCGGTGACGGGGCCGATGTCCACGGGCTGGCCGGTCACGCGCTCGGCGATGACGAACTCCTCCTCCTCGGTGGGGTAGTCGACCAGCACCTTCATCATGAAGCGGTCCACCTGCGCCTCGGGCAGCGGGTAGGTGCCCTCGGTCTCGATGGGGTTCTGCGTGGCCATCACCACGAAGGGGTCGGGCACCCGGTGCGTCTCGCCGGCGATCGTGACCTGGCGCTCCTGCATCACCTCGAGCAGCGCGCTCTGCACCTTGGCCGGCGCGCGGTTGATCTCGTCGGCCAGCAGCAGGTTGGCGAACACCGGGCCCAGGCTGGTGCCGAACTCGCCGGTCTTCTGGTTGAAGATGCGCGTGCCCACCAGGTCGGCCGGCACGAGGTCGGGCGTGAACTGGATGCGCTTGAAGCTGCCGCGCACCGTTCGCGCCAGCGTCTTGACGGTCAGCGTCTTGGCCAGCCCCGGCACACCCTCCACCAGCAGGTGGCCCTGCGCCAGCAGAGCCACCATCACGCGCTCGAGGAAGCGGTCCTGGCCGACGACCACGCGCTTGACCTCGTAGAGGACGCGCTCCATCAACGCGGCGGTGGCCTGGGCTTGTTCGTGCATGTCGGGGTCCGTTGCGGTGAGGGGTCAGAAGGGCGGCATGCCCGCGGCCTGGGCCGCGTTCTCGATGGGCACGGCGAAGCCGATGCCGATGAAGGTGCGCTGCTCGCTGGGGTTGAGGATGGCGGTCACGATGCCCACGACCTGGCCGTCCATCGTGACCAGCGGCCCGCCGCTGTTGCCCGGGTTGGCAGCGGCGTCGAACTGGATCAGGTTGTTCAGCGTGCGTTCGCCGGCCTCGCTGCGGAACTCGCGCTTCAGGCCGCTGACGACGCCGTAGCTGACGCTGGGCCCGATGCCGAAGGGGTGGCCGACGGCGATGACGTGGTCGCCCGGCTGCAGGTCGGCGGTGGAGCGCATGGTGGCGGCCTCGAGGTCGTCGGGCAGGTCCAGCGCCTTCAGCACGGCGAGGTCGTTCTCGGGCTGTGCGCCCACCATCACCGCGTCGCTCTCGTGGCCGTTGGCGAAGCGCACGCGGATCTTGCGGCTGCCCCACACCACGTGCAGGTTGGTCAGGATGGTGCCGTTGTCGATGATGACCACGCCGGTGCCCAGGCTGCGGTCCATGGCGCGGCGCTCAGGGTTCTCCTGGCCGTCGTCGTCCTCGTTCATGAGCCCGGTGACGCGCACCACCGAGGGCAGGATGGCCTGGTAGGCCTTGGCGGCCTGGGAGGGCAGGGGTTCTTTCTCGAGGCTCGCGCGCACGGCGCGGTCGATGTCGCGCTGGGTCACGGCACGCGAACCCGGTCCCAGGCGCTGCTCGGCGGTCACCGCCAGAAGGACCAGCAGCGCGCCGGCGATGGCCCACACCGCCGGATGGATGCTGCGGCCCCGGGGGCGGGTTGCGGCCGCGCGGGCTGCCCTGTCGTCGGGCGTGGTGCCGGCGGGTGGCTCGACCGCGGGTGACGGTGCGGACGCGGCTGGCGCTGAGGCCGCCGCCTGGGCGCCGCGGCGGGGTGAACGGCTGATCAACGGGGCCTTGTTCATGGGCGCGGCGTCCTGGGTCGGAAGGTTCGATCGCGGTCGTCGTCACCCTATCACGGAAGGCCCGGCCGCGCAGCCTCGGTGGCGCGGCTGCGGCGCGGCATCATCGGCGCTCATGTGGACCGACTCGCACTGCCACCTCGATGCGCCCGAGTTCGAGGCCGACCGCGCCGCGGTAGTGCAGCGTGCCCGTGCCGCGGGCGTGACGATGCTGGTGCTGCCCGCGGTGGCCATGGACCACGTCGATGCAGTCGTGGCGCTGGCGCACGAGCATGGCCTGGCCTACGCCTTGGGCATCCACCCGCTGTGGTGCGACCGCGCCGGCGAGAACGACCTTGAGCGGCTGCGCCAGGCCCTGCACCGCCACCGCGACGACCCGCGGCTGGTGGCCGTGGGCGAGATCGGCCTGGACCACTTCGTGCCCGGCTTCGACGCGGCGCGGCAGGAGCACTTCTACCTGGCGCAGCTGTGCCTGGCACGCGACGCCGGCCTGCCGGTGATCCTGCACGTTCGCCGCTCGGCCGACGCGCTGCTGGCTGGCCTGCGGCGCATCGAGGTGCCCGGCGGCATCGCGCACGCCTTCAACGGCAGCGAGCAGCAGGCGCGGCGCTTCGTCGAGCGCGGCGTCCGGCTGGGCTTCGGCGGCACGCTCAGCTTCGAGCCGGCGCGGCAGATCCGGGCCCTGGCCGCCGCGCTGCCGCTGCAGGCCCTGGTGCTGGAGACCGACGCGCCCGACATCCCGCCTCGGTGGCTGTACCGCACTGCGGCCGAGCGCGCGGCCGGGGCTCCCCAGGGGCGCAACGAGCCGGCCGAGCTGCCGCGCATCGGCGCCGTGCTGGCCAAATTGCGCGGGCTGCCGCTGGCCGAGCTGGCCGCGGCCACCGTGGCCAACGCGCAGGCGGCGCTGCCGCGGCTGGCGGGGCTGCAGCCCGGGGTGGCGGCGTGACGACGCCGCTGCAGCTCGTCGGGCTGGTGCCGGTCATCGCCCGCGGCACGCGGCTGGTGGTGCTGGGCAGCTTCCCGGGCGTGGCCTCGCTGCAGGCGCGGCAGTACTACGCCCACCCCCGAAACCAGTTCTGGCCCCTGGTGGGCCAGCTGCTGGGCGAGCCGCTGCCGGCGCTGCCCTACCGCGAGCGCGTGGCGCGGCTCCGCGAGCGCGGGGTGGGCCTGTGGGACGTCTACGCCAGCTGCCGGCGCGAGGGCAGCCTCGACAGCGCCATCGAGGCCGCCGAGCTCAACGACCTGGCCAGCCTGAGGCGCCGCGCGCCGGGCCTGCTGGCCGTGGCGCACAACGGCGGCGAAAGCGCCCGCCACCGCCGCCACACCGAGGCCCTGGGCCTGCCCGTGTGGCGGCTGCCGAGCAGCAGCCCGGCCAATGCCAGTTGGAGCTTCGAGCGCAAGCTCGCCCGATGGCATGAGGTGTTCGCCTTTGCCGGGCTTGTTCCGGGGAAGGCAACGGCGGCTTTCGGGCAACATCTGCACACATGAGCTTTCGCCTCCAAAGCCCGGAGTGGCGTCGACGGCTGGCGGGTTCGCTCCAGCTGGGTGCGGATCTCGGGTGCACGCAGCCAGGGTTCTCTATCCACGACGCGACGACTATGGCGGCCTGCTGCCGCTCGCTGTGATGTTCGAGGCCCGGAGTCCCCAGCCGCTGCCCGGCGTGACGTTGTCTGAGGACGATGGCGTGCGCTACCTGCACCTCGACACCCCGTGGATCCAGGGCGGCATGCGCATCCGCGCGCCGCAGGTAGTCGAGATCGACTACGTCCAGCGGATGTTGGCCACGCTGCTGTGGCTGCCCCCCGGAGCTCTGGCCGGCGGCGCGGCGGTGCAGCTGGGGCTGGGCGCTGGGGCCCTCACGCGCTTCACGGCGCAGCAGCTGAAGATGGCGACCACGGTGGTGGAGATCAACCCGCAGGTGGTCGCCGCCAACCAGCGCCACTTCCACCTGCCACGCGAGGCGCTGGTGGTCCGGGGCGACGCTGCCGACTGGCTGACACAGGCGGTGGCGGGCTCGGTGCGGCTGTTGTTCGTGGACCTCTACGACCACGAGGCCGCCGCGCCCGTGCTTGACGACGCCGGCTTCTATGCCGCCTGCCATCGCGTGCTCGAGGACGGCGGGGTCATGGCCGTCAACCTGTTTGGGCGCGATGCCAGCTTCCACGACAGCATCGGACGCATCGCCGGCGTCTTTGGTCGTGAGCGCACCTGGAGCCTGCGACCCACCCGCCAGGGCAACAGCGTGGTCGTGGCTGCCCGTGGTGCCACGCTGCCCCCTCGACCGGAGCTGCTGTCGCGTGCGGCGCAGCTCGAGCAGCGCTTCGGCCGCCTGAAGCTGGCGGCGCGGCAGTGGCCGCGCATGATCCGTGCGTGTGCCGGCCTGCCGGCCGCTGCCGACCCATCCTCCTTCCAGGCCTGACCGACGTGAAGCCCGTCCGCAGTCCGGTCGCCAGCCTGCCTCCGGCCAAAGGCCGCCTCGACTGGGCGCAGCTGCTGGGCTGGCTGCGCCAGGACGGCATCGTCGCCAGCGCGGACGCCGAGCGCGTGACCGCGCGATTTCGCGCCGGTGCCAGCAGCCTGCATCCGCTGGTGCGCCTGGGTGGCGCCGGCCTGCTGCGGCGGGGCTCGGGCACTGCGCTCGACACCGAGGCGCTCACCGAATGGCTGGCCGGGCGCTGCCAGCTGCCCTACCTGCGCATCGACCCGCTGCGCGTGGACGTCGGCCGGGTGGCTGAGGTCATGAGCGTGCAGTACGCGCAGATGCGGCTGGCGCTGCCCGTGCAGGTGAACGACCGCGAGGTCGTGGTGGCCACGGCCGAGCCCTTCGACACTGGCTGGGTGACCGAGATCGAGGGCCACCTGAAGCGCCCTTTGCGCCTGGTGTTGGCCAACCCCGACGAGATCCGCCGCTACACCACCGAGTTCTACGCGCTGGCCCGCAGCGTGCGCGCGGCCCAGAAAAGCGGCGAGACGTCGGCCACCGCCAACTTCGAACAGCTGGTGGAGCTGGGCCGCGCCAACAAGACCCTCGACGCCAACGATCAGGGCGTGGTCCAGGTCGTCGACTGGCTGTGGCAGTACGCCTTCGACCAGCGCGCCTCCGACATCCACCTGGAGCCGCGGCGCGACATCGGCGCCATCCGCTTCCGCATCGACGGCGTGCTGCACACCGTGTACCAGGTGCCGCTGGCCGTGATGGCGGCCATGACCTCCCGCATCAAGCTGCTGGGCCGCATGGACGTGGTCGAGAAGCGCCGCCCTCTGGACGGTCGCATCAAGACGCGCCGCCCCGACCCGCCCGAGGGCGGCAAGGGCGGCGAGGTGGAGATGCGTCTGTCGACGCTGCCCACGGCCTTCGGCGAGAAGCTCGTGATGCGCATCTTCGACCCCGACACTGCCGTCAAGGGCCTGGCGGCGCTGGGCTTCGGCACGCGCGAGGCCGAGCGCTGGCAGCAGCTGATCCAGCGGCCGCACGGCATCGTGCTCGTCACCGGCCCCACCGGCAGCGGCAAGACGACGACGCTGTACTCCACGCTGAAGCAGCTGGCCACCGAGGAGGTCAACGTCTGCACCATCGAAGATCCGATCGAGATGATCGAGCCGGCCTTCAATCAGACGCAGGTGCAGCCGGCGCTGGACATGGGCTTCGCCGAAGGCCTGCGCGCGTTGATGCGACAAGACCCGGACATCATCATGGTGGGCGAGATCCGCGACCTGGCCACTGCCGAGATGGCTATCCAGGCCGCGCTCACCGGCCACCTGGTCTTCAGCACCCTGCACACCAACGACGCCGCCGGCGCCGTGACGCGGCTGGCGGACCTGGGTGTGCCGAGCTACCTGATCAGCGCCACCGTGATTGGCGTGCTTGCGCAGCGCCTGGTGCGCACACTGTGCTCGGCCTGCAAGCAGCCCGACGAGGCCGTGACGCGCGAGCTGATCGGCGACCTCGCCAAGCCCTGGCGGATGAATGGTGCGGTGAGGGCCTTCAAGCCCGTGGGATGCCTGGAGTGCCGCCACACGGGCTTTCGCGGCCGTGCCGGCTTGTACGAGTTGCTCACGCTGACCGAGGCGGCCCGCGGCGCCGTGCATCCGGCTCTGGATGCCTCGGCGCTGAAGCGCAAGGCGGCGCGCGAGGGTATGCGGCCACTGCGCCTGGCCGGCATCATGAAGGTGGCCGAAGGGCTCACCACGGTCGACGAAGTGCTGCGCAGCACGCCCGCCTTCGACGGTTGAGCGGCTTGGCGCCGCTGCGTCGGCGTTTGCGTGGAAACCACAGCCGGCCCTGGAGGGGCGGTTCCTAGAATCTCCGGTCTGGGGTGCGGCCATCGCGCCGCCGAGAAGCTGCCAGGAGACGTGGGCTTGAAGATCAAGAGCGAAAAGGATTTCTGGTCTGGCGTGATGTTTATCGTCGTCGGCCTGGGCTTCGCGTGGGGCGCCACCGAATACAAGTTCGGCAGCTCGGCCCGCCCCGGGCCGGCGTACTTCCCCTTCGGCCTGGGCATCATCCTGGCGCTGCTGGGCCTGGCGGTGCTGGTCAAGGCGCTGACCGTGCGCGCCGACGGCGGCGACCGCATCGGCCCCTGGCCCTTCAAGCCCGGCCTGTGGATCCTGGGCGCGGTGCTGGCCTTTGGGCTGCTGCTGCCCCGCATGGGGCTCATCGTGGCCCTGCCGTTGATGGTCATCGTCTCCAGCTTCGGCGGCGGCGAGTTCCGCTGGCGGGAGGTCGTGGTCAACTGCGTGGTGCTGACCGTGGCCTCTTGGGGCATCTTCATCAAGGGGCTGGGCCTGACCATCCCGATGATGCCCACGTTCCTGGGCAACTGAACGCGGAGCCGCCATGGACCTGCTGAACAACCTCGCGCTCGGCTTCGGCGTCGCGTTCACCCTCCAGAACCTGCTGTATGCCTTCGGGGGAGCGCTGCTGGGCACGCTGATCGGCGTGCTGCCCGGGCTGGGCCCCGTGGCCACCATCGCGATGCTGCTGCCCAGCATCTACGCGCTGGACGCCACGCCTGCGCTGATCATGCTGGCCGGCATTTACTACGGCGCCCAGTACGGCGGCTCGACCACCGCGATCCTCATCAACGTGCCCGGCGAGAGCTCGTCGGTGGTCACCGCCATCGACGGCTACCAGATGGCCCGCAAGGGCCGCGCCGGGCCGGCGCTGGCCGCCGCCGGGCTGGGCAGCTTCTTCGCGGGCAGCGTCGCCACCATGATCGTGGCCGCCTTCGCGCCGCCGCTCACCGAGCTGGCCTTCAAGTTCGGCCCGGCCGAGTACTTCAGCCTGATGGTGCTGGGCCTGATTGGTGCCGTGGTGCTGGCCTCCGGCTCGCTGGTCAAGGCCATCGCGATGATCATCCTGGGCCTGCTGCTGGGCCAGATCAACACCGACGTGATCTCTGGGGTGCCGCGCTACAGCTTCGACATCCCCGAACTGACCGACGGCATCGGCTTCGTCGCCATCGCCATGGGCGTGTTCGGCTTCGGCGAGATCATCATGAATCTCGGGCGTCCGGCCGAGCACCGCGAGGTGTTCACGAAGGACGTCAAGGGCCTGTGGCCCACTGCGCAGGATTTCAAGGACATGACACCGGCCGTGCTGCGAGGCACGGCGCTGGGCTCGATCCTGGGCGTGCTGCCCGGCGGCGGCGCGCTGCTCGCCAGCTTCGCGGCCTACACCATCGAGAAGAAGAGCCGCGGCCGCCCCGACCAGGTGCCCTTCGGCCAGGGCAACATCCGCGGCGTGGCCGGGCCCGAGAGCGCCAACAACGCCGGCGCGCAGACCAGCTTCATCCCCATGCTGACGCTGGGCATCCCGCCCAACGCCGTGATGGCGCTGATGGTGGGCGCGATGACGATCAAGGGCATCCAGCCCGGCCCGCAGGTGATGACCAGCAACCCCGAGCTGTTCTGGGGCCTGATCGCCAGCATGTGGGTGGGCAACCTGATGCTGATCGTGCTCAACCTGCCGCTGATCGGCATCTGGATCCGGCTGCTGACGGTGCCCTACCGCTTCCTGTTTCCGGCCATCCTGGTGTTTTGCTGCATCGGCCTGTACACGCTCAACAACAACAACTTCGACGTCTTCATGGCGGTGCTGTTCGGCGTGGCGGGCGTGGTGTTCTACAAGCTCGGCTGCGAGCCGGCGCCCTTGCTGCTGGGTTTCATCCTCGGGCCGATGATGGAAGAAAACCTGCGGCGGGCGCTGCTGCTGAGCCGCGGCGACTGGAGCACCTTCCTCAGCCGCCCGCTGTCGGCCACGCTGCTGATCGCCTCCTTGCTGCTGGTCGTGATCGTCATGTTGCCGGGCTTCAAGAAGCAGCGCGAGCAGGCCTTCCAGGACGCCGACTGATGCCGCCGGGCCGGCCAGCTCGCTAGCATCCGCACCGTAGCCCGCCGCGCCCCACCCCCATGACCCACACCTTCGACTGGAGCGCCGGCTACGCCAGCCAGCGCAGCCCCGTGTTCGCCCGCAACGTCGTCAGCACCTCGCACCCGCTGGCGGCCCAGGCCGGCCTGCGCATGCTGCAGGCGGGCGGCAACGCGGTCGATGCTGCCATCGCCACCGCGGCGGTGATGACCATCGTCGAGCCCTGCAGCAACGGGTTGGGCTCGGATGCCTTCTGCATTCTCTGGGATGGCCGGCAGCTGCACGGCCTGAACGCCAGCGGCTGCGCGCCGCAGGCCTGGACGCCGGAGTACTTCCGCCGCAAGTACGGCGCCGACGCCCGGGCGCCGGCCAAGCGCGGCTGGGACAGCGTCACCGTGCCCGGTGCCGTGGCCGGGTGGGTGGCCCTGAGCCAGCGCTTCGGCAAGCTGCCCTTCGAGGACCTGCTGCAACCCGCCATCGAGGTGGCCGAGCGCGGCTACGCCGTGCCGGTTGTCGTGCAGCAGAAGTGGGTCAACGCCGCCAACCTGCCCGAGCTGACCACGCAGCCGGGCTTCGCGGAGACCTTCCTGCCGCACGGGCGTGCGCCCCATGTCAGCGAGCTGTTCCGGCTGCCCGATGCGGCCAAGACGCTGCGCCTGATCGGCCGCACGCGGGGCGAGGCCTACTACCGCGGCGAGATCGCCGCCGCCGCCGAGGCGCACGCCCGGGCTCACGGCGGCGCGATGACGGCGGCCGACTTCGCCGCCTACGCGCCCGAGTGGGTCACGCCGCTGGCGCAGGACTACCGCGGCTACACGCTGCACGAGATTCCGCCCAACGGGCAGGGCATCGCGGCGCAGATCGCGCTGGGCATCCTGCAGCACTTCGACATCGCGTCGCTGAAGCTCGATGGCACCGACAGCCAGCACCTGCAGATCGAGGCCATGAAGCTGGCCTTCGCCGACGTCTACCGCTTCGTCGCCGAGCCCGCCGCCATGCGCCTGGCTCCGGGCCGGATGCTCGACCCGGCCTACCTGGCCGAGCGAGCGAAGCTCATCGACCCGAAGCGCGCGCAGGACTTCGGCCCCGGCCACGGCCCCACGGGCGGCACCATCTACCTGAGCGCGGCCGACGCCAGCGGCATGATGGTGAGCTTCATCCAGAGCAACTACATGGGTTTCGGCAGCGGCGTGGTGGTGCCGGGCTACGGCCTGAGCCTGCAGAACCGCGGCCACGGCTTCACGCTCGACGAGAGCCGCGACAACGTCGTGGGCCCGGGCAAGCGGCCCTTCCACACCATCATCCCCGCGTTCCTCACGCGCGAGGGCCGGCCGGTGATGAGCTTCGGCATCATGGGCGGCGACATGCAGCCGCAGGCCCACCTGCAGACGCTGGTGCGCATGCTCGACTACCACCAGAACCCGCAGGCCGCCTGCGACGCGTCGCGCTGGCGCTGGTTCGGCGGCACGGTCAATGCCGAGCAGGGCTTCCCGGCGGCCACCGCGCAGGGGCTGGTCGAGCGCGGCCACCGCGTCGAGCCCTTCGCCGACAGCTACCAGGACTACGGCGCGGGCCAGTTCATCTGGCGGCTCGACGAAGGGCAGGGCGACGCCGCCGAGCGCGGCTACGCCGCCGCCAGCGACCCGCGCCGCGACGGCCAGGCTGCCGGCTTCTGAGTTCCGGGCGCGCGCCAGTGAGGGTGGCCGACCTGCGCCCGCACCCCACGGCCAGGTCGCATGACTGACCGCGCGGGCACCGCGAGCGGCTGGCCCTGGGCCGGCCTGGCCATGGCCCTGGCCGGGGCCATCGCCTTCAGCGGCAAGGCCATCATCGTCAAGCTCGCCTACCGCCACGGCGTGGACGCGGTGACGCTGCTGATGTACCGCATGCTGCTGGCGATGCCGCTGTTCGTGGCCCTGGCCTGGTGGGCGGGCCGCGGCCGGCCGGCGCTGGCGCGGGCCGACCTGCGCGTGGTGGCGTTGTTGGGCTTCAGCGGCTACTACTTGGCGAGCTTCCTCGACTTCGTGGGCCTGCAGTACATCAGCGCCAGCCTGGAGCGGCTGATCCTGTACCTGAACCCGACGCTGGTGCTGGCCCTGGGCGCGCTGCTGTACGGCCGTCGCATCACCGGGCGCCAGGCGCTGGCGCTGGCCGTGAGCTACGCCGGCGTGCTGCTGGTCTTCGGCCACGAGCTGCGCTTCAGCGGGGCCGACACCCTCCTGGGCGCGGCGCTGGTGTTCGGCAGCGCGCTGAGCTACGCCGTCTATCTGGCGCTCAGCGGCGAGCACGTGCGGCGGCTGGGCGCGCTGCGCCTGACCGGCTGGGCCACCAGCGTGGCCTGCGTGCTGTGCATCGCGCAGTTCCTGCTGCTGCGGCCCCTGCAGGCGGCGGTGGTGGCGCCCGAGGTGCTGGCGCTGTCGCTGCTCAACGCGCTGCTGTGCACCTTTGCGCCTGTCATCCTGGTGATGATGGCGATCGAACGCATCGGGGCCGCCCTGGCCGCCCAGGCCGGCATGATCGGCCCGCTGTCGACGCTGCTGCTGGGCGTGTGGCTGCTGGGCGAGCCCTTCAACCGCTGGATCGCCGCCGGCACGTTGCTGGTGCTGGCGGGCGTGGCCTTGCTGGCGCGCGCGCGCTGAATCCTTCAACTCTTCAGGAGACTTCGCCGATGGACATGGGCATCACGGGCTGCTGGGCGCTGGTGTGCGCCGCGAGCAAGGGCCTGGGTCGCGGCTGCGCCGAGGCGCTGGCCGCCGAGGGCGTGAACCTCGTCATCACCGCGCGCGGCGCCGAGGCGCTGGCGGCCACGGCCGCGGAACTGCGCGAGCGCTTCCCCGCGGTGAGCGTGCGCACGGTGGCGGGCGACATCACCACGCCCGAAGGCCGCGCCGCGGCGCTGGCGGCGGCGCCGCGGGTGGACATCCTCGTCAACAACGCCGGCGGCCCGCCGCCGGGCGACTTCCGCGACTGGGACCGCGAGGCCTGGATCAAGGCGCTCGAGGCCAACATGCTCACCCCCATCGAGCTGATCAAGGCCACGGTCGACGGCATGGCCGAGCGCGGCTTCGGGCGCATCGTCAACATCACCTCGGCGGCGGTGAGGGCGCCCATCGACATCCTGGGTTTGAGCAACGGCGCGCGCAGCGGCCTGACGGGCTTCGTGGCCGGCCTGGCGCGGCAGCCGCGCATCGCCAGCCGCAACGTCACCCTCAACGCGCTGCTGCCCGGTCCCTTCGAGACCGACCGCCTGCGCGCCACGATGGTGGGCGCCGCCGCCAAGACCGGCAAGTCCGTCGAGTCGGTGATGGACGAACGGCGCGCCCTCAACCCCACGCGCCGCTTCGGCACGCCGGCCGAGTTCGGCGCGGCCTGCGCCTTCCTGTGCAGCGTGCACGCGGGCTACATCACGGGGCAGAACATCCTGCTCGACGGCGGGGCGTACCCTGGGACGTTCTGAACCGGGGGTCGGCGAGCGACGGTTTCCGATGGCAAGCCGCGGGTCGCCGGCGGCCACCTGCGCCAGCCGCCCGTTCCAGCCCTGCGTCGCGCATCCAACGCCCCGGCCATTGCCAAGTTCAGATGCCGGCGCGCAGCTTGTCCTTCTTGCTGGGCCGCCGGCCCTTCACGCCGCCGGTGGTGGGTGCGGGCGCAGCAGTCTGCGTGGGTTCGAAGCCCGGCACCTGCTCGCGCTGCACGCGCCGCCCCAGGCGCTTCTCGATGAGGCGGAAGTGCGCTTCCGTCGCCGCGCTGACGAAGCTCACCGCCTGCCCCGCCGCACCAGCTCGCGCCGTGCGGCCGATGCGGTGCACGTAGTCCACCGTGGAGCGCGGCAGGTCGTGGTTGACGACCACGGGCAGCTGGGGGATGTCGATGCCGCGGGCACCCCAGGTCGGTGGCGACGAGCACGCGCAGACGCCCGGCCTTGAAGTCGTTCAGCACCTGTGTTCGCTCGCCCTGGCTGGCATCGCCGTGGAAGGCCGCCGCCGCTAGCCTGGCGCGGCACAGCTTGTCGGCCACATGGTCGCAGGCGTAGCGCGTGGCGACGAAGACCAGCACTCGCGACCAGCCTTCCTGCGCGATGAGCCGGGCCAGCAGCGGCGTGCGTCGTGCCGGGTCCACCACGATGGCGCGCTCGGCGATGGCCGCCACCGCTGCAGCCTGGTGGCCCACGTCCACGCGCACGGGGTCGTGCAGCAGCCGCTGCGCTAGGGCTTCCACCGTAGGCGTGAAGGTGGCCGAGAACAGCAGGTTCTGGCGCCGTGTCGGCAGCAGCGCCAGCACGCGAGCCAGTTCGTCGGCGAAGCCGCCTTCGAGAAGGCGGTCGGCCTCGTCGAGCACCAGCGTGTGCAGGCCCGACAGGTCCAGCGCGTTCCTGTCCACGACGTCCAGCAAGCGCCCCGGGGTGGCGACGACGACGTCGGCGCCGCCGCGCAGCGCCAGCAGTTGCGGGTTGATGGATAGGCCGCCGACCAGCACCGCCAGCTTGGCCGGCATGTTGAGGAATCGCTCCACCCGGCGCAAGGCTTCGCCGACTTGCGCAGCCAGCTCGCGCGTGGGCACCAGCAGCAACACGCGTGGGCGCCGCGGCCGGGAGCGCGCGATGTCGTCGATGCGCTGCAGCGCCGCCAAGGCATAGGCCCCGGTCTTGCCGGAGCCGGTGGCCGCGCTGGCCAGCACGTCGCGCCCGGCCAGCGCAGGTGGGATCGCCGCGGCCTGGATGGGCGTGGGCTCGCTCCACCCCAGTTCGGCTGCCGCGCGCAGCAGGCCGGGCGACAGACCGAGTTCGGAGAAGGCCGTCACGGGACAAGCCCGGCGCCGGTGCACCCCGATGCGGGCACCCTGGAGCGGCTGGTCATGCTCACAGGCGCCGGGCCTTCACCGAGCGGCCCTTCACCTTGCCGGCGTTCAGGCCTCGCAGGGTCTTGTCGGCCACGGCGCGCTCCACCGCCACGAAGGTGGAGAAGTCGTTGACGACGATCCTGCCGACCTGCGCTCCGGGCAGCCCCAGATCCTTGGTCAGCGCGCCTAGCACGTCGCCGGGGCGGATCTTCTCCTTGCGGCCGCCCAGGATCTGCAGGGTCGCCATCGGCGGGCGCAGCGGCTCGGCGCCAGCCGGCGCCGTCAGCTCCGACAGGGGGTACCAGGCGCTGGACGTGCCCTGCATCTGGTCGATACGGCCCACGGCCCCCATCTCGTCGACGCTGGCCAGGTTGAAGGCCCAGCCGTCTTCGTCGGCGCGGCCGGTGCGGCCCACGCGGTGCGTGTGCACGGCGGGGTCTGGGCTGATGTCGACGTTGATCACCGCTTCCAGCTGCGCGATGTCGAGCCCGCGCGCGGCCACGTCGGTCGCCACCAGCACGCTGCAGCTGCGGTTGGCGAACTGAATCAGCACCTGGTCGCGATCGCGCTGCTCCAGGTCTCCATGCAGTTCCAGCGCCACGAGGCCCTGCGCCTGCAGCACTGCGACCAGGTCGCGGCACTGCTGCTTGGTGTTGCAGAACGCCAGCGTGGTGACGGGCCGAAAGTGCTGCAGCAGCAGCCCCACGGCGTGCAGTCGATCGCTCTCGGTCACCTCGTAGAAGCGCTGGCGGATCTGGCCAGCGGCGTGGCGCTCGGCCAGTTTCACCTCCTGCGGATCGCGCAGAAAGTGGGCGGCGAGCTTAGCCACGCCTTCGGGGTAGGTGGCGGAGAACAGCAGCGTCTGGCGCGCCTTCGGGCAGCGCTGGGCCACCTGCGCGATGTCGTCCGCGAACCCCATGTCCAGCATGCGGTCGGCCTCGTCCAGCACCAGCGTGTTCAGCGCGTCCAGCGCCAGTGTGCCGCGCGCGAGGTGGTCCAGGATGCGCCCCGGCGTGCCCACCACGATATGCGCGCCGTGCGCGAGGCTGGCCAACTGGTGGCGGATGGGGCTGCCGCCACATAGGGTGAGCGTCTTCACGTTGTCTTCCGCGCGCGCCAGGCGGCGGATCTCGTGCGTCACCTGGTCGGCCAGCTCGCGCGTGGGGCAGAGCACGAGCGCCTGCACGGCAAAGCGGCGCGGATTCAGATTGGTGAGCAGCGGCAAGGTGAAGGCCACGGTCTTGCCGCTGCCCGTGCGGGCCTGGGCGATGAGGTCACGCCCGGCCAGGGCCAGCGGCAGGCTGGCGGCCTGGATCGGCGTCATCGCCAGGTAGCCCAGCTGCTGCAACGTGGCCTGCAGGGGCTGTGGCAAGGGCAGGGTGTCGAACGGGGGCTCAGGGCGGGTCATGGGCGATTGTCCGCTGGGGCGGTGGCCGGCCCTTCCGCGGCTTGTCGGCCATGCGGTTGCGACGAGAGCCCGCGCGACGGCCCGCGGCGCGAAGCACCGCTCACGCCGACAACAGATCCCTCAGCGCGCCGGTCGCCGCACGCTGACCACGATGCCGCCGACGATCAGCAGGAACGCCGCCGCGTGGTAGGCCTGCGGGGCCTCGCCCAGCACCAGGGTCGACATCAGCGCCGCGAACAACGGCGTCAGGTTGTTGAAGAACGCCGCCAGCGCTGGCCCGCCCTCGGCGACGCCCAGGCCCCAGCAACGGTAGGCCACGATGCTGGCGCCCAGCGACACGTAAGCCAGCGCCGCCGCCACGCCCCAGCTCCAGCGGATCGGCGCGGCGCCCAGCGCCTGTTCGGCGGCCGTGAAGACCGAAGCCGCCAGCAGCCCGAACAGCGTCTGCACCAGCAGTAGGCCGGCCCAGTCCCAGGGCGGGCGGTTCGGGCCCTGCATGTGAGCCGGCGGCCGCGCCAGCAGCCAGCTGTAGAAGGCCCAGCCGATGATCGCCACCAGGATGTACAGGTCGCCCGGCACGAAGCGCACGGCCAGCAGCGTCTGCCAGGAGCCCCGGCCTATGACCAGGGCCACCCCCGCCAGCCCCAGCGCCGCGCCGGCCAGCTGCCTTCGTGTCGGCCGCTCGCCGTAGGCTAGCGCCCCTACGGCCAGCATCCACACGGGCATGCTGGCGGCCACCAGCGTGACGTTGATCGGGCTGGAGGTCACCAGCGCTAGGTACTGCAGCGAGTTGAAGGCCCCCACGCCCAGCAGCCCGACGAGGAACAGGTAGCCAGCCCGCATGCGGATGGCACGCCACGGCCGCAACGCGCGCCACGCCAGCGGCAGCAAGATCAGCACCGTCAGCAGCCAGCGCAACAGGTTCAGCGTGAGCGGCGGTACCTGGCCGGCGAGCAGCCGGCCGACGACGGCGTTGCCGGCCCACAGCAGCGGCGGCAGCGTCATCAGCAAGGCGAGGCGGGGCGTCAGCGTCATGCGCGGTCGCCGGGCAACGCCGGTATCGGCGTGCCGCAGTTCCAGCACAGCTCGAACGGGCCGTCGATCATCTCCTGGCAGCCGGGGCAGGCCCAGTGGCGGTTCGGCGCATGGCGAAGCTCGTCCAGCACCTGTAGGGCCCGGGCGTGCGAGCCGTCGTCGAGCACCCAGATCTCGGGCTGGCTCTGGTCGGGCGGGATCTCGCCGGCGATCGAGCAGGCGTTGGCGCGCATCACCCGGCAGTCGATGCCGGCACTGCCGAGCATGTCGGCCCACAGCGTGGCCAGCGCAAGGTTGGGGGCGTGGGCAAGGCGCTTCATCGGGTAGCCGGATGGTGCCACGCGACGCGATGGCCCGGCGCCGAAGTCGGCTGCGGTGCTTGTCGTACCCTTGCGCGCAGGACCATCCCGCCGCACCCCCAGGAGACCCCCCCCATGCCCCGCGCGATCCAGATCACCGCCTTCGGCGGCCCCGAGCAGCTGCAGCTGGTGGAGCTGCCCGTCGGCGAGCCCGGCCCTGGCGAGATTCGCATCCGCCACCACGCCTGCGGCCTGAACTACATCGACGTCTATCAGCGCACCGGCCTTTACGCCAGCCCGCTGCCGCTGACGCTGGGCATGGAAGGTGCGGGCGTCGTCGAGGCCGTGGGCGAGGGTGTCACGCACCTGAAGCCCGGCGACCGCGCGGCCTACGCCAGCAACCCGCCGGGCAGCTACAGCGAGGCGCGGGTGATGCCCGCGCGCTGCGTGGTGAAGCTGCCCGACGTGATTGGCTTCGACACCGCGGCCGGCATGATGCTCAAGGGTCTGACGGCGCAGTACCTGCTTAGGAAGACTCGCCCCGTCGAAGGCCTTGAGCTGGGCGACTTCGTGCTCTTCCACGCTGCCGCCGGTGGCGTGGGCCTCATCGCCTGTCAGTGGGCCAGGGCGCTGGGCCTGCAACTGATCGGCACCGCCAGCAGCGCCGCCAAGTGCGAGCTGGCGCTGGCGCATGGCGCGGCACACATGATCGACTACAGCCGCGAGGACTTCGTGGCGCGCGTGAAGGACATCACCGGCGGCCGCGGCGTGAAGGTGGTGTACGACTCTGTAGGCAAGGACACCTGGGAGGGCAGCCTGAACTGCCTGCGCCCCTTCGGCCTGATGGCCAGCTTCGGCAACGCCAGCGGCCCAGTGGCGCCGTTTGCGCCCGGCATCCTCGGGTCCAAGGGGTCGCTCTACGTCACTCGGCAGACGCTGTTCACCCACATTGCCACGCGCGAGGCCACGCAGGCCATGGCCGACGAGCTCTTCGCGGTGGTGGGCAGCGGCGCCGTCACGATCCGCATCGACCAGCGTTACCGGTTGGCCGAGGCGGGACAAGCGCACCGCGACCTGGAAGCACGCAAGACGACCGGCTCGACCGTCCTGGTGCCCTGAGCGGCTCTCGGGCCGCGCTAAACGGCGCGGCGGTCCGGCGCGGCGGTCGGGAGCCCGGAGCCGAGAGCTCAGTTCTCGAACTTGTAGTCCGTCTTCGCCCGCTTGCGCAGTTCTTCCTGGAAGGTCTGCGCCTGCAGTTGCTCCAGTCGCTGCTTGACTTGGTCTTTCACGTCGGCGAAGGCCGGAAACGGTGCCTCGCGCGTGTCTTCGAGGCGGATGATGTGCCAGCCGAACTGGGTCTTCACAGGCGCGTCGGTCATCTGGCCCTTCTGCAGCCGGACCATGGCCTGGCCGAACTCCGGCACGTAGCTGTCCGCTTTCGCGAAGTCGAGGTCGCCGCCATTGGCGCCCGAGCCGGGATCCTTGCTGTGCTGTTTGGCCAGTTCCTCAAAGCTGGCGCCGCCCTTGATCTGTGCAATCAGCGCCTTGGCCTCGGCCTCCTGCTCCACCAGGATGTGACGGGCACGGTACTCGGTGCCGGTGGCCTGCGCCTTGAACTTGTCGTACTCGGCCTTGGCCGCGGCGTCGGTGATGGGGTTCTTGCGCTTGTGGTCCTCGAACAGCTCGCGGATCAGCAGGCTCTGCCGGGCCAGCTCCAGCTGCGCCCGGAACTCGCGCGTTCCGCCGATGCCGCGCTTCTCGGCCTCCTGGGCGAAGATCTCGCGCAGCACCAGCTGGTCGCGCGCCTGCCTTTCCATCTCGGGTGTCACCGCCTGGCCGCTGCGCGTAGCCTGCGTCACCAGCGTCTCCATGCGCGCCTTGGGCACCGGCTTGCCGTTGACGATGGCGATGTTCTGTGCAGCTCCCGGCAGGGCAGGCAGGAGGGCGGCGAGCACGAGCGCGCCGGTGGCGAGGGGTTTGAGCTTCATGGGTGAGGTAGTTGCGACCATTGGAGGGTGCCGCGTCGGACCGCGGCGGTGGCGCGAAGTTCAGTTGTCGCCGGGTGCCCTGGCCTCCAGCGCCAGCGCGTGGATACCCAGACCTGCGAGAGAGCCCAAAGCATCATAAACGAGGCGGTGCCGGGCGACGCGCGACAGCCCGGCAAAGCGCGCGCTGTGAATGCGCACCCGGAAGTGCCGGCCCTCGCCGGCCCCGGCATGGCCGGCGTGCAGGAGGCTGTCGTCCTGCACCTCCAGTCGCTCCGGAGTCAGGGCGGCCTGAAGTCGTGCGGTTAGTTCCTCGGCGGTCACGGCCTTCCTCAGGGTTGCGTCTCGCCGCTGTCGCGCGGCGTGAAGTGGATGGCGGCGGAGTTGATGCAGTAGCGCTCGCCGGTGGGCTCGGGGCCGTCGGGGAAGACGTGGCCAAGGTGCGAGCCGCAGGTGCGGCAGCGCACCTCCACCCGCACCATGCCGTGACTCTTGTCGACAAGGCGCTCGATCACTTCGGCACCGGCCACCGTGTGGTAGCTGGGCCATCCGCAGCCGGCGTCGAATTTGCTGTCGCTCTCGAACAGCACCGCGCCGCAGCCCACGCAACGGTATTGGCCGTCCTCCCAGTGATCCCAATACCGTCCGGTGAAGGCGCGCTCGGTGGCGGCACGGCGCGTCACCTGGTACTGCATCGGGTCGAGCTCGGCCCGCCACTCGGCGTCGGTCTTGCGGACCGGGTAGCGGGGGTCGTCGTGGTCGTGGACGTGGCTCATGGCGACGGAAAAGTGTGGTGTCGGTGCGCTGGCGAATCGGGATTGTGGTGCGCGCGCAATCCCCGTGGTCCTCCGCATGTTGCCCCATCGGGCATGCCACTGCGGGAACGTCCTGAGGGGCGGGGCTTTCGGCATCCGTTACCTTCC
>JBIKLC010000022.1:0-52554 GCA_044360025.1 Rubrivivax sp.
GACGAGCAGCCGCCCGAGAAGGAGCGGCTGCAGTCGCCCGAGGAGCGCGAGGAGCTCAACGGCCTGTACGAGTGCATCCTGTGCGCGAGCTGCTCCACCAGCTGTCCCAGCTTCTGGTGGAACCCCGACAAGTTTGTCGGCCCCGCCGGGCTGCTGCAGGCCTACCGCTTCATCGCCGACAGCCGCGACCAGGCCACCAGCGAGCGCCTCGACAACCTCGAGGACCCGTACCGCCTGTTCCGCTGCCACACCATCATGAACTGCGTCGACGTCTGCCCCAAGGGCCTGAACCCGACCAAGGCCATCGGCAAGATCAAGGAGCTGATGGTCCGAAGGGCCGTCTGACCCCGCGATGGACGAGCGCCTCGACGAACGGAGCTTGAGCAAGCTGCGCTGGCGCTGCCGGCGCGGGCTGCTCGAGAACGACCTGTTCATCGAGCGCTTCTTCCGCCACCACGAGGAGACGATCACGACAAGGCAGGCCGCGGGGCTGATGACCCTGATGGACCTTGCCGACAACGACCTGCTGGACCTGCTGCTCGGCCGCAAGCCGCCGGCGGGTGAGATCGACACGCCCGAGGCCCGCGAGGTGCTGGCGCAGCTGCGCAGCGCACCCGTGCCGGCCAGCCCAAGCACACCCTCCGACGAAAGGCCCGCCCGATGACCCCCTCCGACGTGAAAGCCACGCTGTCGTTCAGCGACGGCAGCCCCAGCATGGACCTGCCTATCTACAAGGGCAGCATCGGCCCGGACGTCATCGACATCCGCAAGCTCTACGCCCAGACCGGCAAGTTCACCTACGACCCGGGCTTCCTGAGCACGGCCTCGTGCAACAGCACCATCACCTACATCGACGGCGACAAGGGCGAGCTGCTGTACCGCGGCTACCCCATCGAGCAGCTGGCCACGCACTGCGACTTCCTCGAGGTCTGCCACCTGCTGCTCAACGGCGACCTGCCTAACCAGGCCGAGCGCGACAGCTTCGTCAAGACCATCACGTACCACACGATGGTCAACGAGCAGATGCAGTTCTTCCTGCGCGGCTTCCGGCGCGACGCGCACCCGATGGCGGTGATGACGGGCCTGGTGGGCGCGCTGTCGGCCTTCTATCACGACAGCACCGACGTCCACAACGCGCAGCACCGGACGATCGCCGCGCACCGGCTGATCGCCAAGATGCCCACGCTGGTGGCCATGGCCTACAAGTATGGCGTCGGCCAGCCCTTCATCTACCCGAAGAACGACCTCAGCTACAGCGCGAACTTCATGCGCATGATGTTCGCCACGCCCTGCGAGGAGTACGTGCCGAACCCGGTGCTGGTGCGCGCCATCGACCGCATCTTCATCCTGCACGCCGACCACGAGCAGAACGCCAGCACCTCCACCGTGCGCCTGTGCGGCAGCTCGGGCACCAACCCGTTCGCGGCCATCGCCGCCGGCGTGGCCTGCCTGTGGGGCCCGGCGCACGGCGGCGCCAACGAGGCGGCGCTGACCATGCTCAAGGACATCCAGAAGCAGGGTGGTGTCGAAAAAGTCGGCGAGTACATCCGGCAGGTGAAGGACAAGAACTCCAACGTCAAGCTGATGGGCTTCGGCCATCGGGTCTACAAGAATTACGACCCCCGCGCCAAGTTGATGCGCGAGACCTGCCATGAGGTGCTGCAGGCCACCGGGCTGCAGGACGACCCGCTGTTCAAGCTGGCGATGACGCTGGAGAAGATCGCGCTGGAGGACGACTACTTCGTCAGCCGCAAGCTCTACCCCAACGTCGACTTCTACTCGGGCATCGTACAGAGCGCTTTGGGCATCCCGGTGAGCCTGTTCACCGCCATCTTCGCGCTGGCGCGCACGGTGGGCTGGATCGCGCAGCTCAACGAGATGATCGGCGACCCCGAGTACAAGATCGGCCGCCCGCGCCAGCTGTTCGCGGGTTCACCGGCGCGCGACGTCAAGCCGATCGCGGAACGTTGAGCCCCCAAGCTCGCTAGCGCTCGCTACCCCCCGAGGGGGCCGCCCCGCAGCGGCCCGGCAGAGCCGGTCCCGCGCGGGGTAGCTTGGCCCAGGCGTACGGCAGGCGCACGTATACTCGCGCCTCATTTTTGGGCAGCTCGACGTGCTGAAACCGCTGCGCCTCGGCGCGTTCACCCTGCCGAACAACCTGTTCGTCGCGCCCATGGCCGGCGTCACCGACCGGCCCTTCCGCACGCTGTGCCGACGCCTCGGTGCGGGCCATGCGGTCAGCGAGATGGTGACGAGCCGGCGCGAGCTGTGGAACTCGCTGAAGACCTCGCGCCGGGCCGATCACGCCGGCGAGCCCGGGCCCATCGCGGTGCAGATCGCGGGCGTGGACCCCGCCGAGATGGCCGACGCCGCGCTCTACAACATCGACCGCGGCGCGCAGATCATCGACATCAACATGGGCTGCCCGGCCAAGAAGGTGTGCAAGGCCTGGGCCGGCTCGGCGCTGATGCAGGACGAGCGCCTGGCCATCGCCATCGTCGAGGCCGTGGTGGCCGCCTGCGCGCCGCGCGGCGTGCCCGTGACGCTGAAGATGCGCACCGGCTGGTGCGCCGCCGCGAAGAACGCCCCGGTACTGGCCCGCGCGGCGCAGGACGCCGGCATCGCGCTGCTCACGGTGCACGGCCGCACGCGCGAGCAGGGCTACGGCGGCATCGCCGAGCACGAGACGGTGGCCGCCATCAAGGCCGCGCTGCGCATTCCGGTGGTGGCCAACGGCGACATCGCCAGCCCCGAGCGCGCCGCCGAGGTGCTGCGCGCCACAGGCTGCGACGCCGTGATGATCGGCCGCGCGGCGCAGGGGCGGCCGTGGATCTTCGGCGACATCGCGCACTTCCTCGAGCACGGCACGCACCGCCTGCCGCCCACCGTGGCCGAGGTGCGCGGATGGCTGCTCGAGCACCTGCACGACCACCTCGCGCTGCACGGCGAGTTCAGCGGCGTGCGCAGCGCCCGCAAGCACATCGGCTGGGCCGTGCGCGGCCTGCCCGGCGGCGAGCGTTTCCGCCAGCACATCAACACGCTCGACGACGCGCGCGCGCAGCACGACGCCGTGGCCGCGTTCTTCGACACGCTCGGTGCCACGCGCGAGCGCCTGCCGCTGGCCGTGTCGCCGGCGGCCAACGACGACGACACCGAGGCGCTGGCCGCATGAGCCGCAAGGCCATCGACGACTGCGTGCGCGAGAGCGTCGAGCAGTACCTCTCCGACCTGCGCGGCGCCGAGCCCGGCGACCTGCATCGCCTGTTCATCGCCGCCGCCGAGAAGCCGCTGCTCGACGTGGTGATGCGCCACGCCAACGGCAACCAGAGCAAGGCGGCGGACTGGCTCGGCATCAACCGCAACACGCTGCGGCGCAAGCTGCTCGACCACAAGCTCATCAAGCCATGAAGACCGCGCTTCTCTCGGTGTCCGACAAGACCGGCATAGTCGACCTGGCCCGCGCGCTGGCTGGCCAGGGCGTGCGCCTGCTGTCCACCGGCGGCACGGCGCGGCTGCTGGCCGACGCGGGCCTGGCCGTCACCGAGGTGGCCGAGGTGACCGGATTCCCCGAGATGCTCGACGGCCGCGTCAAGACGCTGCATCCGCGCATCCACGGCGGGCTGCTGGCGCGGCGCGACGTGCCCGAGCACATGGCCGCGCTGGCCCGGCACGGCATCGGCGCCATCGACCTCTTGGTGGTGAACCTCTACCCCTTCGCGCAGGCCACGGCGCGCGCCGACTGCACGCTGGACGACGCCATCGAGAACATCGACATCGGCGGCCCCGCGATGCTGCGCGCCGCGGCCAAGAACTGGGACGGCGTGGCCGTGGTCATCGACCCGGCCGACTACGCGCAGGTGCTGGCCGAGCTGGCCGCCGGCGGCGTGCAGCGCGGTACGCGCTTCATGCTGGCGAAGAAGGTGTTCGCGCACACGGCGGCCTACGACGGCATGATCGCCAATTACCTGGGCTCGGTGGCCCCGGGCGCCGAGGACGCCGGCCACGCCGTGCCGGCGCGCGAGCCCTGGCCGGCGGTGTGGACGGCGCAGTTCGTGAAGGCGCAGGACATGCGCTACGGCGAGAACCCGCACCAGAGCGCCGCCTTCTACCGCGAGGCCAGCCCGCCGCCCGGCACGCTGGCCGGCTACCGGCAGCTGCAGGGCAAGGCGCTGAGCTACAACAACATCGCCGACGCCGACGCCGCCTGGGAGTGCGCGCGCAGCTTCGACGCGCCGGCCTGCGTGATCGTCAAGCACGCCAACCCGTGTGGCGTGGCGGTGGGCGCGACGCTCGCCGAGGCCTACCAGAAGGCCTGGCAGACCGACCCGACCTCGGCCTTCGGGGGCATCATCGCCTTCAACCGCCCGCTCGACCAGGCCACGGCGCGCCAGATCGGCGACAACAAGCAGTTCGTCGAGGTGATGATCGCGCCGGCCGTCACGCCCGAGGCCGCGGCGGTGCTGGCGCCCAAGCAGAACCTGCGCGTGCTTGAGGTGCCGGTGGGCAGCGGCGTCAACGCCGTCGACAGCAAGCGCGTCGGCGGCGGCCTGCTGCTGCAGTCGCCCGACAACAAGAACGTCGGCGCCGCCGAGTTGCGCGTCGTCACGCGCAAGGCGCCCACGCCGCAGCAGATGGACGACCTGATGTTCGCCTGGAAGGTGGCCAAGTTCGTGAAGAGCAACGCCATCGTCTTCTGCGGCGCCGGCATGACGCTGGGTGTGGGCGCGGGCCAGATGAGCCGCCTGGACAGCGCCCGCATCGCCCGCGTCAAGGCCAACGCCGCGGGCCTGAGCCTGGCGGCCTCGGCGGTGGCCAGCGACGCCTTCTTCCCCTTCCGCGACGGGTTGGACGTCGTCATCGACGAGGGCGCGGCCTGCGTCATCCAGCCCGGCGGCAGCGTGCGCGACGACGAGGTCATCGCCGCCGCCGACGAGCGCAGCGTGGCCATGGTCTTCACCGGCACGCGGCACTTCCGGCACTGAAGCGCGCCGGGGCTAGCATCCCGGCATGTCGCTCGCGTCCGTCACCGGTGCCCTGCTGGCCTTCATCGCGCGGCTCGTCACCGGCGCGCAGGGCCACTGGAAGGGCTGCCCGCCGATGGCCGAGCAGCGCATCTACTTCGCCAACCACCAGAGCCACCTCGACTGGGTGCTGATCTGGGCGGCGCTGCCGCACGAGCTGCGGGCGAGCACGCGGCCCATCGCCGCGCGCGACTACTGGGCCGGCAGCCCGTTCCGCCGCTGGCTCACCACCGAGGTGTTCCACGCCGTGTACGTGGACCGCTCGCGCAGCGCCAACCCCGAGCAGGACCCGCTGGAGCCGCTGGTGGCGGCGCTGGAGCAGGGCGACTCGCTGGTCATCTTCCCGGAAGGCACGCGCAGCGCGCGCGGCGAGCCCATGCCGTTCAAGAGCGGCCTGTACCACCTGGCGCAGCAGTTCCCGGGCGTGCGGCTGGTGCCGGCGTGGATCGACAACGTGCAGCGCGTCATGCCCAAGGGCGAGGTCGTGCCCGTGCCGGTGCTGTGCACCGTGACCTTCGGCGCGCCGCTGCAGCTGGCCGAGGGCGAGGACAAGCGCGCCTTCCTCGAGCGCGCGCGCGACGCCGTCGTGGCCCTGCGCCCGGCCGGCAGCGGGGGCTGAATGCTCGACGCCCTGGCCGCGCTGCGGCGCCTGGACACCGACCAGCAGGTGGGCCTGCTGTTCGTGGCCCTGTTCGGCGTGCTGGTGCTGCTGAGCGCGCTGATCCTGGCAGCGACGGCGCGGCGCGCCGGCGACGACAGCCCCGAGCGGCGCGAGCGTCGGCGCAACCGGCGGCGCGACCTGCGCGCGCTGTGGATGGGCGCGCTGCTGTTCTGGGCGGCCTGGGTGAGCGGGCCGGTGGGCGCCACCATCGGCTTCGGCGTGATCTCGTTCCTGGCCCTGCGCGAGTTCATCACGCTGGTGCACACCCGGCGCGGCGACCACCGCAGCCTGATCCTGGCCTTCTTCGTGGCGCTGCCGCTGCAGTACGTGCTGGTGGGCACGCGCGCCTTCGACCTGTTCACCGTGTTCGTGCCGGTGTACGTGTTCCTGGCTATCCCGGTGGCCGGTGCGCTGGCCGGCGACCCCGAGCGCTTCCTGGAGCGCAACGCCAAGATCCAGTGGGGGATCATGGTCTGCGTCTACGGTCTCAGCCACGCGCCGGCGTTGCTGCTGCTGGACCTGCCGGGCTACGCCGGGCGCGGAGCCTTTCTGCTGTTCTTCCTGGTGATGGTGACGGCCGCGGCGCAGCTGGTGCAGGAGACGGCCAGCCGCCGCCTGCGCCGCCGGCCCGTGGCGCGCCAGATCGACCGCAGCTTCTCGTGGCGGGCCGTCGGGCTGGGCCTGGCGGCGGCGGCGCTGGTGGGTGCGGCGCTGTTCTGGATCACGCCCACCGGGCCCTGGCAGGCGGCGACGATGGCGCTGGTGGCCGCCGGCTGCGGCTCGCTGGGCGAGCTGGTGATGCGGGCCCTGAAGAAGGACGCGGGCGTGCGCTACTGGGGCAACCGCAGTTCCGTCACCGGTGCCGTGGGCCTGCTGGACCGCGTGGCGCCGCTTTGCTTCGCGGCGCCGGTGTTCTTCCACTTCGTGCGCTGGTACCTGGTGTAGCGGATGCGCATCCTCGGCATCGATCCCGGCCTGCAGCGCACCGGCTTCGGCATCGTCGATGCCGAAGGCCAGCGCCTGCGCTACGTGGCCAGCGGCACCATCGCCACCGCCGAGGCGCCGCGCGGCGACCTGCCGGCGCGGCTGAAGATCATCGTCGACGGCATCGGCGAGGTCGCGCGCCGCTACACGCCCGACTGCGCCGTCGTGGAGATCGTGTTCGTCAACGTCAACCCGCAGAGCACGCTGCTGCTGGGCCAGGCGCGCGGGGCGGCACTGGCGGCGCTGGTGAGCGCCGGGCTGCCGGTGGCCGAGTACACGGCGCTGCAGATGAAGAAGTCGGTCGTCGGCCATGGCCTGGCGGCCAAGGCGCAGGTGCAGGCCATGGTGCAGCGTCTGCTCGTGCTGCCCGGTCTGCCGGGCCCCGACGCGGCGGACGCGCTGGGCCTGGCGATCACACACGCCCACGCCGGCGCCCAGCTGGCCGCGCTGCACACCCGTGTGCCCCAGCCGCGCGGCCGCCGCGGAGCCTTCCGCGCCGGGCGCAGGCTCTGAAGCCGGCTGCGGGGCTGTCGACCATCAGCGGCAACGGGGTGCGCAGGGGCGAGCGTGCCGACCGGCCCTCTCGCAACACGACGCAGCCACCCTAAAGTCCGGTCGCTGTACGGCCGATATGGCTGTTAGCGGCCGGAGGGCGTGCTCCATGCCCCGTTGCCGTGTGGGAGCTGCCATGAACGCCTCGACACAGTTCACCCCGACATCCGCTTCGGCTCAGCCGCCTTCGCCCAGGACTTCCCCCGCCAGCCCGCTGGTGCGGCGTCTCATCCAGCCGGACGCCGACTCGGGCCGCCGCCGCATTCGCCACCTGCTGCTCCAACTGCCCGACGAACGCCTGCGCTCCGGGTTGGGCTTGTCCGACGCAGACATCGCGGTGCTGCGTTCCAGCTGCTGGGACAGCGCCGCGCGCGTCCGCACCGCTGCAGCAGTGCCGACGGTCGGGCCCAGGTTGCCGCCCGTCGAGGCCCGGCCGCCGTGGCGCGACACCTGCGACGCGATCGTCGGCGTATAGGGCCTGTGCCGGGCGGTCACACCCCGCCGCCGCCGGGCCACAAGGCTGCGCCGAACGTGAATTGCAGGGGTTCCGCGGGCTTGCTCGACGTTCCGCTTGTGGCAGTCTCGTGCGCTACTGTCACCGGGAAAGTCCCTTAGCCTCAAAGGAGTGAGCGCATGGGTGCCGAGGGTTCGTGGGACCTGTCGACCTGTAACGCGTTGCCGATCGCACGCATGCGCGCGGTCTACCGGCTCGACGAGGTCGAGAAGCGCCTCGACAAGCTGCCCCCCCGCGAGCACGAGGCGCTGCGCGCCACCTACGAGCGCATGCTCGAGAAGGGCGGCGAGCGCTTCCAGGTCAAGCCCTCGGGGCTGCCGGCCATGGAGCACCTGTACGACGAACTGCCCAACTTCCACCCCGTGCTCGACGACGTCCGGCGCCAGCTGGCGCTGTGCCACGACGGCCCCGACGCGCTGGAGCTCACGCCCATGCTGCTGCTGGGCCCGCCGGGCATCGGCAAGACGCACTTCGCGCGCGCGCTGGCGCAGCTGCTGGGCACCGGCCTGGGCTTCATCAGCATGAGCAGCCTCACCGCCGGCTGGGTGCTGTCCGGCGCCAGCAGCCAGTGGAAGGGCGCGCGCCCGGGCAAGGTGTTCGAGACGCTGGTCGACGGCGCCTACGCCAACCCGGTGATGGTGGTTGACGAGATCGACAAGGCGCGCGCGGAGCATGCCTACGATCCACTGGGCGCGCTGTACAGTCTGCTCGAGCACGACACGGCGGGCACCTTCACCGACGAGTTCGCCGAGGTCGCCATCGATGCCAGCCAGCTCATCTGGGTGGCCACCGCCAACGACGAGCGCGCCATTCCCGAGCCCATCCTCAACCGCATGAACGTATTCGAGATCGAAGCGCCCGACGCCGACGCGGCGCGCGCGATCGCGCTGCGGCTGTACCGCCAGATCCGCGGCGCGCACGACTGGGGCCGCCGCTTCGACGAGCAGCCTGCCGAGGCCGTGCTGGAGCCGCTGGCTGCCATGGCCCCGCGCGAGATGCGCCGCGCCTGGATGACGGGCTTCGGCAATGCCCGGCTGGCGGGCCGCGACTACATCGAAGCGGCCGACCTGCCGGGCAGCAGTCCGTGCCGCGCCCCCATCGGCTTCATGCAGTGAGGCAGGCAGCCGCCGCGGCGGCGCTGCTGCTGGCACTGTCGTCGCTGGCCCAGGCAGCGGGTCCGTCGCCGCGCATCGGCCTCGTGCTGGGCGGCGGCGGTGCGCGCGGCGCGGCGCACGTGGGCGTGCTCGAGGAGCTCGAGCGCCTGCGCGTGCCTGTGCACTGCGTGGCCGGCACCAGCATGGGCGCGCTGGTGGCCGGCGCCTGGGTGGCCGGCCGCAGCCCGGCCGAGATGCGCGCCGCCATGCAGGCGGCCGACTGGACCGAGATGTTCCTCGACGGCGCCGGCGACGGTGACCTCGACCTGCGGGCGCGCCGCCTGCGCCAGCGCTTCCTGCCCGGCAGCGAGACCGGCATCGTCGCCGGCAGCGCCGTGGCGCCGCCGGCGCTGGTGCAGGGCCAGCGCATCAAGTTCTTCCTCAACGCCCTGGTGCGGGCCGAGACCGGCGAGCCGCAGATCGAGCGGCTGCCGCTGCCGCTGTCCATCATCGCCACCGACATCGGCACCGGCGAGCGCGTCGTCATGCGCGACGGACCCCTCACCGAGGCCATGCGCGCCAGCATGGCCGTGCCGGGCCTGCTGGCGCCGTTCACCTGGCGCGGCCGCAAGCTGGTGGACGGCGGGCTCGTGGACAACGTGCCGGTGCGCGAACTGCGCGAGCGCTGCGGCGCCGAGGTGGTGATCGCCGTCAACGTGGGCTCGCCGCCGCTGCCGGCCGAGTCCATTGCCGGCGTGCTCAGCATCACGGCGCAGATGGTGGCGCTGCTGACCGAGCAGAACGTGGGCGCCTCGCTGGCGCTGCTCACGGACCGCGACGTGCTGATTCGCCCCGACCTGGGCGACATCACCGCGGCCGACTTCGCGCGCCACGCCGAGGCGGCCGAACGCGGCCGCACCGCCGTGCGCGCGCACGAGGCGGCGCTGGCCGCGCTGTCGGTGGACGAGCCTGCCTGGGCGGCCTGGCGGCGCGGCGCCCACGTGCGCGAGCTCGACGTGCCGCGCGTCGATGCCATCGAGGTGGTGGGCCTGAAGCGCGTGGCGCCGGAGCTGCTGCTGCGCCACGTGCGGCAGCGCACCGGTGCGCCGCTGGACGCCGAGGCGCTGGCCGCCGACCTGCAGCGCGCCTACGGCGACGACCACTACGAGCGGCTCGACTACACCGTGCGCCGCGACGGCGCCCGTACCGTGCTGCGCCTGTTGCCGGTGGAGAAGACCTGGGGCCCGGACTACCTGCGCCTGGGCCTGCAGCTGCAGAGCACCCTCGGCCAGGGCTCGACCTACCAGCTGCGCGCGGCGCTGCAGCGCACCTGGCTCAACACGCTGGGTGCGGAGCTGCTGCTGGGAGCCGAACTCGGCAGCGTCACGGGCATCAAGGCCGAGTTCACGCAGCCGCTGCTGGCCTCGCAGCGCGTGTTCGTGGACGCCGTGGCCGAGTACCGCCGCGAGCGCAGCGACTACTTTTTCTTGGATCAGCGCATCGCCGAGTACCGCAGTGTCCAGAAGCGGCTGGAGCTCGGGCTGGGGCTGAACCTGCTGCGCCTGGGCGAGTTGCGCGGCGCCGCCTGGACGGGGCAGTCCGCCCGCAAGCTGGAGACGGGCATCGACCTGTTCGCGGACCTGCCCAGGCCCGATGCCGCGGGCTGGGTACTCGGGCTCGACTTCGACCGGCTCGATCGCCTGTACTTCCCGCGCAGCGGCTGGGCGCTGCGGTCGCAGTGGCGGGCCGACGAGCGCAACGGCTGGCGCCGCGTCAACGTCGAGGCCCGTGCCGCCGCGCCCTGGGGCGACTGGGTGCTGGCCGGCCGCGCCAGCTGGACGGCATCCACGCACGGCGAGCTGCCGTTGGAAGGGGCGGCGCGCCTGGGCGGCTTCCTCAACCTCTCGGGGTTTGCGGCCGGGCAGCTCATCGGCGACCACGTGGCCTATGGCCACGTGCGGGCCGAACGCATCATCGGCCGACTACCACTGGGCCTGCGCGGCGACATGCGCCTGGGCCTGGCGCTGGAAGCCGGCCGCGTGGGCGAGCCCTACACGCGCCAGGAGCGTGACGGCCTGCTGCGCGGCGCCACGCTGTACCTGGGCGGCGAGACGCCGCTGGGCGCGGTCTACGTGGGCCTGGGGCGGGCCAGCGCCGGCGCGTACAACGCCTATCTGTTCCTGGGCACGCCCTGATCGGGCTGCTGTCTCGGGTTGGCGGGGCGAGACCTTCGACGGCGTCGAACGCCGAGTACCATCATCGCGCATGGTGGCCGCGCCGCGCGCGCCGAACATGCGTGCCCCTGCCATTCCAACGGAGTCAGCCCATGGCCAAAGTCCTCGTTCTTTACTACAGCAGCTACGGCCATATCGAGGCCATGGCCGAAGCCGTTGCCGAAGGCGCTGCCTCTGCGGGCGCCGAGGTCGCCATCAAGCGCGTGCCCGAGCTGGTGCCGGCCGAGGTGGCCAAGGCCTCCGGTTTCAAGCTCGACCAGCGTGCGCCGGTGGCGACGGTGGACGAACTGCCCAGCTACGACGCCATCGTGCTGGGTGTGCCCACCCGATTCGGCAACATGCCGGCGCAGATGAAGAACTTCCTCGACCAGACCGGCGGCCTGTGGTTCCAGGGCAAGCTCATCGGCAAGGTCGGGTCGGTGTTCACCAGCACGGCCACCCAGCACGGCGGTCAGGAAAGCACCATCCTGTCCACGCACACGGTGCTGCTGCACCACGGGATGGTGATCGTGGGCCTGCCCTACGCGTTCCAGGGCCAGATGGGCGTTGGAGAGATCACTGGCGGCTCCCCCTACGGCGCCAGCACCATTGCGGCCGGAGACGGCTCGCGCCAGCCTTCGGCCAACGAATTGGCGGGGGCGCGTTTCCAGGGCGCGCATGTCGCGAAGATCGCGGCCAAGCTGAAAGACCTCGCGCAGGGACCTACGGACCGAGTCGGCTCCTAGCCCGAACAGAGCGGCCTGCAAACCCATACCTTACACGCCACCGATCTCAGTCGCGACCAGGCGCGGTCGGACCACGACTCGCTGGTCAGTGCTTCGCACTCGGGCCTGGTCGAGGTCACGGTGGGCCCCTTGTTGTTCGTGGTCTGCGGCACGGGCTGGGTCCGCAGCTCGGGGCTCTGATCCTGCTGCGCAGCGATGTTGAACTCCGTGCGCAGCAGCTTGCTGTCCGATTCCAGCAGTGCGAACTGCGCCGCGCTCAGCGCCATCGGCTCGCCGCTGAAGCCGACCACCAGGATGTCCTGCGTGCCGATCAGGCTGCCGTTGACGAACCAGCTCGCCTGGCTCGAGGTGGCGTCCGCCGCCGAGCCGGCAGCGTCGTTCTCTTCGTCCATCGCGAAGGTGGTGCCCCTGGCCGTCGCCGGGCCCAGGGTCCAGGCCGTGCCATCGGGGGGTTCGACGCCCGCCTTGGCAGCGACGATGCCGAGGGTATCGACGCGAAGGTCCCTGGCGCGCGAGGACACGAGCGCCGACTGGCCGCTGCCCGGCGCCGTGTCGGCCGGCCGGCTGCCGCCCGGGGCGCGACCTCCGGACCGCTGCGCCGCCGCGGCACGGTTCAGCGCGCCGACGACATCGGCCCGCCTCGGTTCGCGTTCGGCCGCCGCCCTGTAGGCCACCAGGGCCTTGTCGATCGCACCCTCGCGCTCGTGCAGCGCGCCCTCGAGAAGGAAGCCGTTGGCGCGCTTCGGGCTAGACTGCTGCCACTGCCGTGCCAGGCCGAGCGCCTCACCGGCACGGCCACTGCCCGCCAGAAGTACGACCAACCGGGACTGCAGCGCCCCCAGTTCCGGTGAGAGCTCTAGCGCGCGCTTCAGGTGGCCCTCGGCCTGCTTCGGGTCGCGCTCGGCGACCGCCAGGTCCGCCAGGCGGCTGTGGGGCACGGCCGACGACGGATCCAGCGACGCCGCGCGCTTGAAGGTGGCCAGCGCCTGCTCGGTGGCCCCGTTGGCCTTCTGGGCCCGGCCCAGGGCGTCGAGCAGCGACACGTCGCCTGCCATGGCCGATGTCGCCTCTTGCGCTGCCGCCAGCGCCTGCAGGCTGTTCTTGCCGAGGAGGTGGGCGTCGATGAGGGCGCCCCGAAGCCCGGGGTCGGTGGGGTTGGCCCGGATCGCGCCAGCGAGCGTCTCGTTCAACTCGTTGGCCGATGCCCCGTTCGCGGCGAGCAGGCGGTACAGCGCCAGCGCCGCCGCGGTGTTGCGCGGGTCGGCCTTGGCGGCCGCCCGCACGCGCTCGACCGCCTGGGCAGGCTGTTGCTGCACCAGGTCGATCTGCGCCAGCGCGACGATGGCCGCGAAGTGCTGGGGGTCCAGCTCGAGGGCCTGCTCGAGGGCTCGGCGCGCCTGAAGGTAGCTGTTCTGGGCGGCGTGCACGCGGCCCTTCATCTCGTGCAGCGCCGGGTCGCGGGGCGCCTTCGCGAGCGCCCTGTCGATGGCCGCCAGGGCCGGCTCCCACTGGCGCCGCGCCAGCAGGAAGCCCACGAGTACGCGGTCGGGCTCCGTGTCGCTGGCGCTGGCCGACAACGCCTGCAGCTCGGCGAGCCCGCGTTCGGCGCCCTGGGTGCTTCGCAGGGTCGCCAGGGCGCGCACCATGCGGGCGTCGCGGTCGCCGGGGGCCTGCTCCAGCGCGCGCGCCAGCAGCCGCTCGGCCGTCGGCAGGTCATCGCGGGCCATCGCGGTGCGGCCGGCCAGCGTCAGGGTCGGGGTGTCGACCTTGGGTTGGGCGATCAGGTCCGCCAGGGCCGCCGTAGCGGCCTGGGGCTGCCCCAACCGCAGGTGCACCATGGCCAGGTGGCGGCGGACAGCCGAGTTCTCAGGCTCGATCTGCGAGGCCCGGCGCAGGTGAGACCTGGCGAGCAGCAGGGATCCGGACTGCGCCTCGATGACACCCGCGAGGTGCAGCAGGTTGACGCTGTCGGGTGCCAGCCTCAAAAGTCTCTGGGTCAGGCCACGGGCCTCCGCCAGCTGACCCTCGCTGAGCAGGACCTGGGCCTCGGTGTACAGGGTCATGGGATGCACGGGCAGGGCCTGCCGCATGCGGTCGAGTTCCGTCCGGGCAGCCGCGGTGTCCTTGTGCAGCAGGTGCTGGCCGATCAGGTGCACGCGGGCCTCCACCAGGGCGGGGTTGACCTCGAACGCCTGCCTGAAGCTCGCGGTTGCCGCCTCGCCGTCGCCCTTCAGGCGCTGGATCTCTCCGCGCAGCTGGAGCGCCTCCGCGTCCCGCGGATGGCGGACGACGAGTTCGTCGACGATGGCCTGCGCCGCCGCGACGTCGCCCTGCCGGCCGACGACACGGGCCTTCAGGCGGAGAGCATCGGGTTGCTGCGGATCGAGTTGCAACGCCTGCTCCAGGCTCTGCAGCATCTTCGAAGAATCCCGCAGGATCGACCACGCCTCGGCCACGGCGGCCGCGAGCGCCGCCGCCGCCTTCGGGCTGCCCAGGGGAGGGTTGGCCAGGCCCCTGGTCACGGCCTCCGGCTGCGCGGCCAGCAGGTGGGCCCGCGCCAGGGCCGGGATCACCTGGTCACGGTCGTGGCCCAGGTCGAGCGCCTTGCGAAGTTCCTGGATCGCCGCCACGCCCTCCCTGGACTGCAGCAGCGAGGAACCCAGCCGCCAGCGCAGTTCCGCCGAGTCCTGCCCGTCCGCGAGAGCTGCCTTGGCCGCCACGATCGCGCCCGCGTGATCTCCCCTGGCCGCCAGCGCGGCGGCCTGCTTCTGGAAGTCGTCGGTGCTCGGCTTGCCGCACCCGACCAGCGAAGCAGCCACGGCCAGCGCGACGAGGTGAGCATGGGATGTCTTCAAAACAGCCATCTCCGGTTGGATGAGGGGTCTTCCGAGGGGTGCAGGGCTGGCGCCGTCGTCGCAGCGGCAGGCGCCCAGGCGCTGCACCTTTTCGAGTCGACTCCGGTGGTGCAAGGCCTCGATGCGGGCAAGTGCAAATCTTCCAGCATTCCGGGGGACGCTACACGGACAAACCTGGAACTTGTTGTCAGACTGAGAGCCGGAGCGCGCGAGCCCCCGCGCCGCACCGACCTACGCGTCGCGGCAGGCGGGGCTCCTTGCTGATGCTGGATGGAGCGGCTGGCCCTGCGGGCCGCCAACTACTGCGCCGTCCAGCCCCCGTCCACCGCCCAGGCCACGCCGCGCACGTTGGCGGCGGCCTCGGAGCACAGGAACACCGCCAGCTCGCCCAGCTGCTCGGGCGTGGTGAACTGCAGCGAGGGCTGCTTCTCGCCGAGCAGCGCCACGCGGGCCTCGTCGCCGCTGAGGCCGTCGCGCGCGGCGCGGGCGTCGATCTGCTGTTGCACCAGCGGCGTCAACACCCAGCCCGGACAGATGGCGTTGACGGTGACGCCGGTGGTCGCCAGCTCCAGCGCGCTGGCCTTGGTCAGGCCGACGACGCCGTGCTTGGCCGCCACGTAGGCGCTCTTGGCGGCGCTGGCCACCAGGCCGTGCGCGCTGGCGATGTTCACGATGCGGCCCCAGTTGCGCGCGCGCATGGCCGGTATGGCCAGCCGGCTGGTGTGGAAGGCGCTGCTGAGGTTGATGGCGATGATCGCGTCCCAGCGCTCGACCGGGAAATCCTCCACCTTGGCCACGTACTGGATGCCGGCGTTGTTGACGAGGATGTCCACGCCGCCGGCCGCCTCGGCCGCGAAGGCCATCATGGCCTCGATCTCGGCGGGCTGGCACATGTCGGCGCCGTGGTAGTGCACGGGCACGCCCTGCGCCGCCACCTGCGCCTTGGCGCCGTTGACGTCGCCGAAGCCGTTGAGCACCAGCGTGGCGCCCTGGCGTGCCAAGCTGATCGCGATGCCCAGCCCGATGCCGCTGGTGCTGCCGGTCACGAGGGCGGTCTTGCCGTTGAGGTTCATGAGGAGCTTCTCCCGATGCAGAGGTCTGCGGCGATTGTTCCATTCGCCGCCTCATGCCCGCCCTGGCCGCTGCGGCGCCGTCGGGCCGGTCGACACCGCCCATCGCGGGATTGACCTCTCTCAAGTCGCGCCCGCCGTCTCCCACCGATCATGACCGCCACAGGCGGCAGGTGCCTGCGCGAGGGGAGACCACGCATGCGAGCCTTCCGATGAGCACAGCGAATCCATCCCGCTGGCCGACGATTGTCAAGGATCCGGCGGCGTTGAAGCGAACGCCCAACCTGGCCGACCCGGCGGCGACGCGCCAGGGCTTCGTCTGGGCCGATGCCCGTGCGTGGCTCGACGGCCTGCCCGGCGGCGCCGGCCTGAACATCGCCTTCGAGGCCGTGGACCGGCACCTGCTCCACGGCCGCGGCGCGCGCACGGCGCTGCGCTGGATCGGCAAGTCGGGCGAGCGGCGCGACCTCAGCTACGCCGAGCTGGCCGCCGCCAGCAGCCGCTTCGCCCAGGCGCTGGCCTCGCTGGGCCTGGGCGCCGGCGACGGCGTCTTCGTGCTGATGGGCCGCGTGACCGAGCTGTACGCCGCGATGCTGGGGGCGCTGAAGGCGCGGGCCGTGGTGACGCCGCTGTTCTCGGCCTTTGGGCCGGAGCCCATCGCCACGCGCTGCGGGATGGGCGACGCGCGGCTGATCGTCACCACCCCCGAGCTGTACCAGCGCAAGCTGCGCCCGCTGCGCGGGCGGCTGCCGCGCCTGTCGCACGTGGTGCTGGTGGGCGATGCGCCGCGGGCGCTGCTCGACGACCCCGGCGTGCACCGCTGGGCCACGCTGGTAGACGCGCAGCCGGGCAATTGGACGATCCCGCCGACCCCGCCGGAATCGCCCAGCCTACTGCACTTCACCAGCGGCACCACCGGCCGCCCCAAGGGCGCGCAGCACGTGCACGAGGCGGTGGTGGCGCACGCGATGACCGGGCGCTACGCGCTGGACCTGCACGACGACGATGTCTACTGGTGCACCGCCGATCCCGGCTGGGTCACCGGCACCAGCTACGGCGTCATCGCGCCGCTGGTCTGCGGCGTGACCAGCATCGTCGTCGAGGCCGAGTTCGACGCCGCCAGCTGGTACGAGGTGCTCGAGCGCGAGCGCGTCAGCGTCTGGTACACCGCACCCACTGCCATCCGCATGATGATGCGGCTGGGCACCGGGCCGCTGGCCGGGCGCGACCTCTCGGCACTGCGCTTCATGGCCAGCGTCGGCGAGCCGCTCAACCCCGAGGCCGTGGTCTGGGGCCGGCAGGCCTTCGGGCTGCCGTTCCACGACAACTGGTGGCAGACCGAGACCGGCGGCATCATGATCGCCAACGTGCCGGCGCTGGACATCAAGCCCGGCTCGATGGGCCAGCCGCTGCCGGGCGTCACCGCCGCCATCGTGCAGCGCGGCGCCGACGGCCACGTGCACCCGGTGGGCGCGGGCATCGACGGCGAACTGGCGCTAAAGACGCCCTGGCCCTCGATGATGCGCGGCTACCTGAACGAGCCGGCGCGCTACGACAAGTGCTTCGACGGCGAGTGGTACCTCAGCGGCGACCTCGCGCGCCGCGACGAGGACGGCTACTACTGGTTCGTCGGCCGCGCCGACGACGTCATCAAGTCGGCCGGCCACCTGATCGGGCCGTTCGAGGTGGAGAGCGCGCTGATCGAGCACCCGGCGGTGGCCGAGGCCGGCGTGATCGGCATCCCCGACGACACGGTGGGCGAGGTGGTCAAGGCCTTCGTCGCGCTGAAGCCCGGCTTCGAGCCCGGCGAGGCGCTGATGCGCGAACTGCTGGGCCACGCGCGCAAGCGGCTGGGCGCGGCGGTGGCGCCGAAGTCCATCGAGTTCCGCGGCAACCTGCCCAAGACGCGCAGCGGCAAGATCATGCGGCGGTTGCTGAAGGCGCGCGAGCTGGGCCTGCCCGAGGGCGACCTGTCCACGCTCGAGAGCGACGAGAAGCCGTGAAGGGCACGCGATGACCGAGAAGATCCACCTCGACCGCGACCACCTGCACCACCTGTGGCGGCAGATGCTGCGCATCCGCCGCTTCGAGGCCAAGTGCGTGGAGCTGTACCAGGCGCAGAAGATCCGCGGCTTCCTGCACCTGTACGACGGCGAGGAGGCCGTGGCCGTGGGCGTGTGCAGCGCGCTGGACGCCGCGCGCGACGCCGTCGTCGCCACCTACCGCGAGCACGGCCAGGCGCTGGCGCACGGCGTGCCGATGGCGCCGCTGCTGGCCGAGATGATGGGCAAGGCCGAGGGCTGCTGCCGCGGCCGCGGCGGCTCGATGCACCTGTTCGACGCCGGCCGGCGCTTCTTCGGCGGCAACGCCATCGTCGGCGGCGGGCTGCCGCTGGCCGCCGGCATCGCGATGGCCGACCAGCGGCTGGGGCGCGGCGCAGTGACCGCCTGCTTCTTCGGCGAAGGCGCGGTCGGCGAAGGCGTGTTCCACGAGACCATGAACCTGGCGCAGCTGTGGCAGCTGCCGGTGCTGTTCGTCTGCGAGAACAACCTCTACGCCATGGGCGTGCCGCTGGAGGACAGCGAGGTCGAGACCGAGATCTGGCGCAAGGCCGCCGCCTACCGCATGCCGGCCGAGCGCGTCGACGGCATGGACCCGGTGCGGGTGGAGGCCGCCGCGCGGCGCGCGCTGGAACACATCCGCTCCGGCGCCGGGCCCTTCTTCCTGGAGGCGCGCACCTACCGCTTCCGCGCGCACTCGATGTTCGACACCCAGGCCTACCGCAGCCGCGACGAGGTCGAGGGCTGGAAGCCGCTGGACCCGCTCGAGCGGCTGCGGGCCTGGATGGTGGCCAACCACCAGCTCTCGGACGCCGAGGCCGCCACCATCGAATCCGCGGTGGCCGCCGAGATCGCCGGCGCGGTGGCCTTCGCCGAGGCCGGCACGCTGGAGCCGGTGGCCGAGCTCGAGCGCTTCGTGCTGATGGACAGCGTGGTGCAGGATCCGGCGCCGGGGGCGCAGCCATGACGGCCCCGCTGCGCATGAGCTACCGCGAGGCCTGCCGACAGGCCCTGCGCGATGCGCTGGCCCGCGACCCCCGCTGCTTCGTGATGGGCGAGGACGTGGGCAAGTACGGCGGCTGCTACGCGGTGACCAAGGGGCTGCTGGAGGAGTTCGGGCCCCGGCGCATCGTCGACACGCCGCTGGCCGAGAACGGCTTCACCGGCATCGGCATCGGCGCCGCGCTGGCCGGCCTGCGGCCCATCGTCGAGATCATGACCTGCAACTTCAGCCTGCTGGCGCTGGACCAGATCATGAACAACGCGGCCACGCTGTCGCACATGACCGGTGGCCAGTTCGCGGTGCCGCTGGTCATCCGCATGGCAACCGGCGGCGGGCGGCAGCTGGCGGCGCAGCACTCGCACAGCCTGGAGGGCTGGTACGCGCACATCCCGGGCCTGAAAGTGCTGGCGCCCGGCACGGTGGAGGACGCGCGCTTCATGCTCGCCGCCGCGCTGGCCGACCCCAACCCGGTGCTGCTGTTCGAGCACATCGTGCTCTACAACAGCGAGGGCGAGCTCGACCCGGCCGTGACCGCGGTGGACATCGAGCACGCCCGGGTGCGGCGCGTCGGCCGCGACCTCACGCTGGTGACCTACGGCAACAGCCTGCCCAAGTGCCTGGCCGCGGCCGAGGCGCTGGCCCGGGACGGCATCGAGGCCGAGGTCGTGGACCTGCGCGTGCTGCGGCCGCTGGACATGCCGACGGTCACCGCGTCGGTGGCGCGCACGCGGCGCGTGGTGATCGTCGACGAGGGCTGGAAGAGCGGCTCGATCTCGGCCGAGATCGCGGCCCGGCTGGCCGAGGACGCGCTGTACGAGCTCGACGCGCCGGTGCGCCGCGTCTGCAGCCGCGAGGTGCCGGTGCCGTATGCCGCGCACCTGGAAGAGGCGACGCTGCCGCGGGTGGACGACATCGTGGCCGCCGCCCGCTCGCTGTGCCCTGCGCACCGGGGCGGCTGACGATGGCCGACTTCACGATGCCCGCGCTGGGCGCCGACATGGAAACCGGCCGTGTCGTGCAGTGGAACGTCAAGCCCGGCGACCGGGTGAGGCCGGGCGACGTCGTCGCAGTGGTGGAGACGCACAAGGGCGCGATCGACGTCGAGTGCTTCCTCGACGGCGAGATCGGCGAGCTCGCGCCGCTGGGCGAGGACCTGCCGGTGGGCGCCGTGCTGGCGCGCGTGCGCACGGCGGGCGAGGGCACGGGCAACAGGGCCGCTCCAGCGCCCGCCCCCGCGCCCCCTGCGGCACCCGCACCTGCACCCGCCCTGGCTGCTGGCCCGCCGACCGAGGCCGCGCCCCAGGACCAGGCCGCCTCGCGCGCCCGCGTCACGCCCGTGGCGCGTCGTCGCGCCGGCGAGTTGGGCCTGGACGCCGACGGCCTGCCCGGCACCGGCCCGGACGGCGCGGTGACCCTGGCCGACGTCGAGCGAGCCGCCGCCCTGGGCGTGAAGCGGCCCAAGGCGCCCCCGGCCGAGGCCGCATCGCCACGCGTCGCCCGCGGCGGCTTCGACCCGGCCCAGATGCGACAGGCCATTGCCACCGCGATGGGCCGTTCCAAGCGCGAGATCCCGCACTACTACCTGTCGACCACCGTCGACTTCGCCGAGGCCCAGGCCTGGCTGGACGCCTACAACGCCGAGCGCGATCCCGTCGATCGCCTGCTGCCGGCCGCGCTGCTGCTGAAGGCCAGCGCGCAGGCTCTTGCGCAGGTGCCGCAGCTCAACGGCTTCTACGAAGACGGCGCGTTCCGCGCGGGCGCCGGCGTGCACGTCGGCTGGGCCATTGCGCTGCGCGGGGGCGGGCTCGTCGCGCCGGCCCTGCGCGACGCCGACCGGCTGCCGCTGCTGGCGCTGATGGTCGCGCTGCGCGACTTGGTGCAGCGCGCACGCGCCGGGGGCCTCCGCAGTTCCGAGCTCACCGACCCCACCGTCACCGTCACCAGCCTGGGCGAGCGCGGCGCCGAAAGCGTCTACGGCGTGATCTACCCGCCGCAGGTGGCGATCGTCGGCTTTGGCCGCGTCGCCGAGCGGCCGGTGGTGGTGGACAGCCGGGTCGTCGCCCGGCCGCAGGTTACGGTCACGCTGGCAGCCGACCACCGCGCCAGCGACGGCCACCTCGGCGGCCAGTTGCTGAGCGCGATCGACCGGGCGCTGCAGTCGCCGGCCACCCTCTGACCCGGAGACCCCCGATGACCGACCACGAGATCCGCGCCCTGGCCGCCGAGGTGCTGGCCGGCATCGCCCCCGAGGCCGACCTGGCCGGCATCGGTGACCACGAGGACCTGCGCGAGGCCCTGGACCTGGACTCGATGGACTTCCTGAACTTCGTCATCGCGCTGGGCCAGCGCACCGGCCGCCGGATCCCGGAGGCCGATACGCGGCGGCTCTTCACGATGCAAGGCTTGCTGGATTACCTGCGCACTTGAGCGTGCGGGGCTGCGGCCGGGCGGCCCGACACGGTCCGCGGTGCGGGCCGTGGGCGTCGACGGGCCGCCGCCGACGGCCTGTGCAGCCCGTTCGCGAAGAACCTGTTGGTCCTGTCCCATCGCGTGGTGCGGGTCCACAGCCCGCACAGGCTGTGGTGCGCGACTCAGCGAGCCACAGCGAACAGCCGAGTCCGGGCAGTACCGTTGGCGATCGGCAGGTCTTCAAGCTGCATGCACCCGTGGTTGAGGCTCCGCTCGTCGTTATGCTCAAGCATCATGCCGCCGGTATTGGCACACTCCGCCGCTCTCGCAAAATCCCAACGCACCTGACCCGGACCACGCACATGGACAACGACAGTCCCCCGAAGTCTGAATTGCGCCAGGAGTACCGACGGCGGTTGCAGGTTCCGCTGATCGTTCTCGACGAACAGAACCAGCGGATCGACGGGCGAACCGCCGACATCTCGGCATCCGGTCTTGGGTGCATGCTGTCCACTCAGCTGCACCCGGGCACGGTGTTGATGCTCTCGTTCAGTCTGCCGACGCAGCTCGGGGGCCAGGTCGTGCATGCGCGGGCCCGTGTGATGAACTCGACGCTGCACTCCGACGGCTTTCGCACCGGGCTGCTCTGGACCGACATCGCCGAGGAAACGCGCCAAAAGATCCGGGCGTTCGCCAAGCCGGCTCCGTTCCTTCGGATCTAGGAGCCTGCGCGGCGAAGCCTTAGGCGTCCGGAACCACTGCCCCCAGGCTTCTGGCCAGCGTCATGCCCGAGATGGCGTCACCGTGCGCGTCAGAGGGCGTCTCACGGCGGCGTCGCTCAGGCGAGCCGGGCGCCGCGCCAGCGCGCCAGCCAAAGCGCGTTGCTCACCACCAGCACGCTGCTCATCGCCATCGCACCGCCTGCGATCACCGGGCTCAGGTGGCCCAGCGCCGCCGCCGGGATGCCCACGGCGTTGAAGGCGAAAGCCCAGAACAAGTTCTGGCGGATCTTGGCGTGGGTGCGGCGGCTCACGTCGATGGCGTCGGCCACGGCGCGCGGGTCGCCGCGCAGCAGCGTGATGCCGGCAGCGTGCAGCGCCACGTCGCTGCCGCCGCCGTCGGCCGGCGCCATCGCGATGCCGACGTCGGCCGCGGCCAGCGCCAGTGCGTCGTTCACGCCGTCGCCCACCATGGCCACGGCGGCGCCCTTGGGCAGCCCCGTGCGCAGCGCGGCCACCTGGCGTGCCTTGTCGGCCGGCAGCACCTCGGCGTGCACCTGGGCGATGCCGAGCTCGGCCGCCAGGTGGTTTGCGGCGCCGGCGTTGTCGCCACTGATGAGCACCGAACGCACGCCCTGGCGCGCCAGCGTGGCCACGGCCTCGGCGGCGCCGGGCTTGGCGCGGTCGCCGAAGGCCAGCCAGCCGGCCAGCCGCAGCGCGCCGCCGTCCTCCAGCGCCAACAGCGAGACGCTCCGCCCCTGCGCCTGCTGCGCCTGCAGCACCGGCGCCAGCGCATCGACCGGCACGCCCAGCTCGCGTAGCCAGCGCTCGCTGCCCAGGCAGGCCCGGTGCCCGCCTACCAACCCCTCCACGCCACGGCCCGGTACCACCTTCACGCCCTGCGCGGCGGCCACCGGCCCGGACGCGGCCTCGATCACCGCGCGCGCCAGCGGGTGCGTGCTGGCGGCCTGCAGCGCCGCGGCCGTGGCAAGCAACGCCGCGCCATCGCCGTCCAGCGCCGCGTGCGCCACCACGCGCGGCCGGCCTTCGGTGAGCGTGCCGGTCTTGTCCCAGGCCACCACGCGCACGGCGTGCGCGCGCTCCAGCGCCTCGGCATCCTTCACCAGCACGCCGCGGCGCGCCGCCACGCCGGTGCCGGCCATGATGGCCGCCGGGGTGGCCAGCCCCAGCGCGCAGGGGCAGGCGATGACGAGCACGCTCACCGCGTTGAGCACGCCGGCCGTCCAGTCGTCGCCCAGCAGGCCCCAGGCCAGCAGCGTCAGCAACGCCACCGCCACCACCACCGGCACGAAGACGGCGCTGACGCGGTCCACCAGGTGCTGGATGGGCGCCTTGCGGCCCTGGGCGTTCTCGACCAGCCGCACGATGCGCGACAACAGGCTCTCGGCGCCCAGCGCCGTGGCGCGCAGTTGCAGCAGACCCTCGCCGTTGAGGCTGCCGCCGGCGACGCGGTCGCCCACGCCGCGCGGCACGGGCAGGCTCTCGCCGGTGAGCAGGCTCTCGTCGACGGCGCTCGCGCCCTCGATGACGACGCCGTCGGCCGGCACACGCTCGCCGGCGCGCACCACGACCACGTCGCCGCGCACGAGATCGGCCACGGGCACGTCGCGCTCCACGCCGTCGCGCCGCACGCGCGCCACCTCGGGCCGCAGCGCGCGCAGGGCCTGCAGCGCCGCGGTGGTGCGGCGGCGCGCGCGGGCCTCGAGCCACTTGCCCAGCAGCACCAGCGTGATGACCACGGCCGAGCTCTCGAAGTACAGCGCGTGCTCCTCGCCTGCCACCAGCCACTGCCACAGGCTCAGGCCGTAGGCGGCGCTGGTGCCCAGGCTCACGAGCAGGTCCATGTTGCCGGTGCCGGCGCGCAGCGCCGCCCAGCCGGCGCGGTAGAAGCGCGCGCCAAGCACGAACTGCACCGGCGTGGCCAGCAGCCACTGCAGCCAGGCCGGCGGCATGGCAGCGTGCATGGCGCCCTCGCCGGCCAGCGGCCACAACAGCATGGGCGCCAGCAGCGGCGCGCTCAGCAGCGCTGCGGCGAGCACGCGCCAGCCGTCGCCCAGGCGCCGCCCGGCCGCGGGCGGCGCCGGTGCGGCGGTGTCGAGCTCGGCGCCGTAGCCGGCGTCGCGCACGGCCTGCAGCAGCGCGGCGGCGGTATCCGGCGCCGCGGCGGCACCGGCCACGCGCACCTGCGCCGTCTCGGTGGCCAGGTTGACGCTGGCCTCCACCACGCCCGGCACCCCGCGCAGCGCCTTCTCGATGCGGCCCACGCAGCTGGCGCAGGTCATGTCGTGCACCGCCAGCATCAGCGTGTGCGTGGGCAGCGCGTAGCCGGCCTGCTCGACGGCGCGCTCCAGCGCCAGCGCGTCGAAGCCAGGGCCGGGCTGCACCTGCAGCGTCTCGGTGGCCAGGTTGACGGCGGCCTCGGCCACGCCGGGCACGGCGCGCGCGGCCCGCTCGACGCGCGCGCTGCACGAGGCGCAGCTCATGCCCGCCACGGGGAAGTGCAGCGCCGCGGCTTGCGCGGCGTCAGCACCAGGGGTCGGGGTCGGTGGCACAGTCCCGGCATTGTCCCAGCCGAACTTCGACCATGGCTTACGCGTTCTCGATCCCGAACCTGTCCTGCGGCCACTGCGTGCGCGTCGTCACCGAGGCCATCAAGGCCGCCGACCCCGCCGGCGAGGTGAAGGCCGACCCCGCCACCCACTGGGTGGAGGTGAGCTCCACGCTGCCGCGCGAGGCCGTGGCCGCCGTGCTGGCCGCCGCCGGCTACGCCCCGGGTTGAGTTGCGAGGGACGTCCTGGCTTGGGTGCGTGCCCCATCCCTGACGCCGCGCCCGTCGTCAGGCCGGAGCGCTCCATCCACGTCACCGACATCGGCTGCTGGCGACCACGCACCCAGGGTTGATCGGTTTCCAACGGAGCCGAGCAGACGCGGCGCGCAGCCCCACCTCGCCTGCGGCTGGGAAGCGTGGCTCCGGCGCGCCCCGGTGTCTTGAGCTTGAGCTCCACCTGCCCGGCGGCGTTGATTTGTACCCGTTCGTCCGACAACGCCGGTCGGGTCATGCGGCGACACCGTTGCTCCAGCCCGCCCCCTCGAAGGGGTTCATGGAATCCGGCAATCGTCGCCTTGGGACTTCGGTTAACCACATCTCGTAGTCCCCGCCGTTGGCGATCAGATGCTCGCTTACCTCCTTGCGGCCGCCGAGATCGTCGATGAAGCGCTGGTCGAGCCAGGACTTGCACCTCTGCATCGGACGGTTCGCGCGTCATCCTGAGCCCCCCAGGGCAGGGCTGCGCCCAGCCCGCCCCCCGCGGGGGATTAAGGCGACCGGCAGAGCCGGATCACCTGGAGAGGGTGGGGCGTCAGCGAGCCCCGATCCATGCCGTGTCAGGTGGCGAGCACGACCCGGTTGCGGCCGGTGCGTTTAGCCTCGTAGAGGGCCTGGTCGGCTTGCTGGATACCGTGTTCGACCGGCTGCCCCAGGCTCTGCGCGCTCACGCCGATGCTGACCGTGATGGTGCGGCCTGGCAGAAGCTCGGTCCCTTCGACCAACGCCCGCAGCGCCTGGGCCAGGTGCTCGGCCTGTTCGACCAAGGTGTCGGGCAGAAGCAGAACGAACTCCTCGCCGCCCGTGCGGAACAGCAGGTCCGAGTCGCGCTTGCGGCGTTTGATCAGCGCGACGAGCCGGCGCAACACCTCGTCGCCACCGGCGTGGCCGTACGTATCGTTGATGGCTTTGAAATGGTCGACGTCGATCGCGATGATCGCGTGCGAGCGACCCGCCAGAGCGGCCTTACCGACAACAGCCTCTAGCTGGGACTGCAGGTGCCGGCGGTTGAACGCCCCGGTCAGCGGGTCGGTGATGGCCTGCTCGACGAGCGCCCGCTGCAGTTCGGCGAGGACGTTGAGCACGACATTGATCATGAAGATCGTCAGCAGCAGCGCCGCCGCCACCGGGGCCATCACGCGGGGTCCGAAGGCGGCCCACAGCAAGATCGCCACGATCCCGAGCAGGACCAGGCTGATCAGGTGGGCCCAACGCCGCTCGACGACGAAGTACGTGACGAACAGCATCGGATAGACCCATGGCACGCTGTTCAGCCCGTTGAGGGCAATGGCGATGCACACGGTGCCGCACAAGCCGACGACGGTTGCCGCCCAGGGCAGTGGGGGACGACCCAGACGCTGCACGGCCCAGGCGTTGAACAGCAGCATGGCGATGGCGACCGCCACGACCGCGCCCACTGCGGGTCGGCCAAGTACGAGGTTGCTGGGGACGAACGGCAGCAGCAGAAGAGCCGCCAGCAAGCAGAGCCGGACCCCGATGCGGTCACGATGGCGTGCCAGGACGTCGTCGTCGTGGAGCAGGCTTCCGATCAGGGTGAGTAGGGGCTTCACGGTTTCGATTTCGGCAGGCACGACCGGAAGTTGAGCACATGACGGGTGGTCTGGCCGAGCCGGGTGCGTTGGTCGGCGACGAATTCCTCCCGCACGCTGCGCGAAGCGGCAGCCCAGGCGGCCCGCGCACTGCAAGAGGCGGAGCTCATGTTCGCCACGGGGAGGGGCAGCGCCGCGGCTTGCGCGGCGTCAGCGCTGGGGGCGGGGGCGGGATCAGTGGCACAGTAACCTGCCCACTGGCCCCGCCGAACGTCAACCATGGCTTACGCGTTCTCGATCCCGAACCTGTCCTGCGGCCACTGCGTGCGCGCCGTCACCGAGGCCGCCGTGCTGGCCGCGGCCGGCTACGCCCCGGGCTGAGCGCCGCCGAGAGCGCCGCCGAGAGCGCCGCCGAGAGCGCCGCCGGGCGCCCTGGCTACACTTCGCGCCCCCATGCCTGACGCCGCGCCCGACGACGGCCCCAAGAGGGCCATCCACATCACCGACATCGAGGCCGCCATCAACTGGTGGCGCGAGCGCTCGCCTTCGCCCGACGGTGTGAGCCTGAGCTCCGAGGTGCGCGCGCTGGCCGAGGTCTACGGCCTGCTCGTCTGGCACCGAGAGGTGCTGGCCGATGAGCGCAGCATGCCGCGCAAGGCGCTGGACGCCTGGCTGGCCTGGTACGCCACCACGCCCGACGCGCCCTGCATCGCCATCTGCTCCACCAGCCAGGGCGACAACACCTGCAAGGGCTGCGGCCGCCGCTTCGCCGAGGTGCAGCACTGGCCGGGCTACACGCCGGGCCAGAAGCGCGCCGTGTGGCGCCGCATCACGCAGGAGGGCACGGCCTGGCGCTTCAACCGCTACGCTGAGCGCGCGCGCCAGGCCAGCGGCGACGACCACCCCGACCCGCAGCGCTTCCGGGCCCCGGAAGCTGCGCCTTGACCGGCGCCGGGGGCTGGCGCGACAGCGCGCGCCGCATCGCGCCGCTGGCCTGGCCAGTGTTCGTCGGCCAGGTCTCGGTGCTGGCCTTCGGCACCATCGACACCATCTTCGTCGCGCGATTCGCGGCCGGCGACCTGGCCGCGCTGGCCGTGGGCGCGGCGGCCTACATCACGGTGTTCATCGGCTTCATGGGCGTGCTGATGGCGCTGTCGCCCATCGTCGGCCAGCTGCACGGCGCCGGGCGCCACGCCGAGGCCGGCCGCCAACTGCACCAGGCGCTGTGGCTGGGCGCAGCGCTGGCGCTGCTGGGCAGCACGCTGCTGGCGTTCCCGGCGCCGTTCCTGGCGCTGGCCCGTGCCACGCCCGAGGTGGCCGAGCGCGTGCGCGGCTACCTGCTGGCGCTGGCCTTCTCGCTGCCGGGATCGCTGCTGTTCACGCTGTTCCGCGCCTTCAACACGGCGGTGTCGCGGCCCAAGGTGGTGATGGCCATCCAGCTCGGCGGCCTGGCGGCCAAGGTGCCGCTGTCGGCGGCGCTGGTGTTCGGCGTGCCGTCCCTGGGCGTGCCGGCGCTGGGCGTGGTGGGCTGCGGCATCGCCACCGCGATCGCCATGTGGCTGCAGGTGCTGCTGGCTTGGCGCGTGCTGCGGCGCGATGCCTTCTACGACCGCTACGCCCTCTGGGGCCGCGGCCTGGACCGCCCGGCGCGCGCGCCGCTGCTGGCGCAACTGCGACTGGGCGTGCCGCTGGGCCTGTCGATCCTGGTGGAGGTGACGGGCTTCGCGTTCATGGCGCTGTTCATCAGCCGGCTGGGCACCACGGCGGTGGCCGGGCACCAGCTGGCCGTCAACCTGGTGAGCCTGATGTTCATGGTGCCGCTGGCCATCGGCAACGCCGGCAGCACGCTGGTGGCGCAGTCGGTGGGCGCCGGGCGCCACGCCGAGGCGGCGCGCCTGGGCTGGCACGCGCTCGCCCTGGGCACGCTGCTGGCGGTGGCGATGGGCCTGCTGGTGTTCGCGCTGCGCCAGCCGGTGCTGGGCCTGTACACGGGCGACGCCGCGGTGCTGGCCGCGGCGCTGCCGCTGGTGGCCTGGCTGGCGGTGTTCCACGCCGCCGACGCGGCGCAGACCATCGCCGCCTTCGTGCTGCGGGCCTACAAGATCACCGTCGTCTCGGTGGTGATCTACGTCGCCGCGCTGTGGGGCGTGGGGCTGGGCGGCGGCTACTGGCTGGCCTTCGACGTGGGCGGCCACACGCCGCCGGCGCTGCGCGGCGCGCCGGGCTACTGGTTCGCGTCGACGGCGGGTCTGGTGTTAGCCGCGGTGGCGCTGGCCGCCGTGCTGGGCTGGGTGCTCAGGCCGTCGCGGGGGGCGCCGCCGGCAGGCTGATGACGAAGCGGCTGCCGCCGCCGTCGCGCGGCTCGCAGCGCGCGCTGCCGCCGTGGCGCTCGGCGATCTGCCGCACCAGGCTCAGGCCCAGCCCCACGCCGCCCGCGCGCTCGGCGTGGCCGTGCATGCGGAAGAAGGGCTCGAAGATGCGCTCGCGCAGCGCCTCGGGCACGCCGGGGCCGCGGTCGGCTACCACGACGTCGGCGCCGCCGTCGGGCCGGCGCCGCACCTGCACCGCCACCTCGGCACCGGCATAGCGGCGCGCGTTCTCGAGCAGGTTGCGCACGGCGCGGCGCAGCAGCCGCTCGTCGCCGGGCAGCTGCAGGTCGTCGCCCTCGGCGGTGGCGCCCACGCGCGCCGCCTCCTCGGCGGCCACGGCCAGCAGCGCCACGGGCTGCGGCGGCTCCAGCGTGCCGCGGGCATCCAGCCGGCTGGCCAGCAGCACCTCCTCGACCAGCGCGTCGAGCTCGGCCACGTTGGTGTCGATCTCGCGCTTCAGGCGCGCGCGCTCGGCGGGCGCGGCGTCGTCGAGCATGGCGATGGCCATCTTCAGCCGCGCCAGCGGGCTGCGCAACTCGTGGCTGGCGTTGGCCAGCAGGCTCTGGTTGGCGCGCAGCAGCGCCTCGATGCGCGCGGCTGCGTGGTTGAAGCTGGCGGCCACGGCCGCGACCTCGTCGCGCCCGCCCTCGTCGACTCGGCGGTGCAGCTGGCCGGCGCCGAAGGCCTCGACGCCGGCCTTCAGCGCCTCCAGCCGCCGCGTGAGCCGTCGCACCACGGGCCAGGCGCCGGCCGCCACGGCCGCGAACAGCACAGCCAGCAGGGCGACGAAGCCCAGGCCCTCGGGCCAGGGGCCGCGCACGCCGGGCAGCCAGGCCGCCAGGCCGGCCGGGGGCGGGCCGCCCGGCCGGTCGCCCGGCGGCCCCATCATCGGCGGCCGCAGGCCTTCGTCGAGCGCGCGCGGGCGCATCATCCGCGGCACCCACAGCGTGCGGCCGTCGTCCAGCCGCACGGCGCGCAGCCGCTCGCGCGCCTCGGGGCGGTCGAGCCCGCGGCGCAGGAACGGCTCGGTGGCGGCGATGCGGCGGCCGTCGGGGGCGTCCAGCGCCAGCGGCCGGCGCAGCCGCAGCGACCACTCGTCGAGCGCCCGGGCCTGCTCGGCATCGGGCGCGTCGGCCGGCGGCAGCGAGGCCTGCAGCAGGTCCGCCCAGGCGGCCACGCGCTCCTGCAACACGCGCTCGCTGCGCTCGCGCTGCTCCTCGAGGTGGCGCTGCACCAGCCAGCCCGACACCAGCGCGAACAGCGCCAGCGCGGCCACGACGGTGAGCCAGATGCGGACGTACAGCGAGCGCACGATGCGCCTTCTCAGGCCGGGCGGGCCGGGGCGCGGCTGCCGGACGGACTCACGAGTCAGAGCCCTGCTTCTTCGCGAACAGGTAGCCGGCACCGCGCACGGTCAGCACGCGGCGCGGGTTCCGGGGGTCGTCCTCGATGACGGCGCGGATGCGCGAGATGTGCACGTCGATGCTGCGGTCGAAGGCCTCGAGCGGGTGGCCCTTCAGCGCGTCCATGATCTGGTCGCGGCTGAGCACGCGGCCCGGGGCGCGCGCCAGCACCGTGAGCAATTCGAACTGGTGGCTGGTGAGGTCGCAGGGGTTGCCGTCGAGACGCGCCACGCGGGCGCCGAGGTCCACCTCGAGCCGGCCGAAGCGCAGAACCTCGTCCTCGCCGGGTTCGGGCGCGGCGCGGCGCAGCAGCGCCTTCACGCGCGCCAGCAGTTCGCGCGGCTCGAACGGCTTGCCCAGGTAGTCGTCGGCGCCGATCTCCAGACCCACGATGCGGTCGGTGGGCTCGCCGCGCGCGGTGAGCATCAGCAGCGGCAGCCGCCGCGTGCGGCGGTCGGCGCGCAACTCGCGCGTGAAGTCCAGGCCGTCGCCGTCGGGCAGCATCAGGTCCAGCACCAGGGCCTCGTAGGCGCCCTGCTTCAGGCGCTCGCGGCCCGCGGCCAGCGAGCCGGCGGTGTCGACTTCGAAGCCGTTGCCGCGCAGGTACTGGCCCACCATGTCCGCCAGGCGCAGGTCGTCGTCGATCAGCAGCAGGCGGGGTGTCATCGGGGCGCGCGGTCCTTCGTGGGCAGATCGGCAAAAGGCCCCGGCGTGTGAACGCCGGGGCAACCGCCGGGGAAACAGGGCCGGGAGGACCTCGACCCGTCCGAGGAGACAGGATAGCGGCAGCCCTCAGCCCTGCGGCCGCTCGAGCTGGCGCCGCTCGCCCCGGTGGCGTTCCATCATGTCGCGCCGCTTGGCCATGCGCTCAGCCAGGCGCTGGCGCTGTTCGGGCGTGAGCACGCGGCTCACGTCGAGCATCAGCTGCGTCATGCGCTTGCTGGCGGCGTCGTGGCGGGCCAGCATCTGCTGGCGCAGCGCTTCGGCGGCGCGGGCATCGACCGTGGGCTGGGCAAACAGCGCCGCCGCCTGCTCGCGCAGCTGGCCGCTGGCGCTGCGTTCGGCCTGCAGGTCGCGCTGCGCGGCCTCGGCCAAGGCCTTGATCTGCGTGCGCTGCTCCGGCGTGGCGTTCACGCTGTCGAGCAGGCGGCCCGTCATCGCCGGGTGGGCGAAGGCCACGCCCATGCCACCGTCCATCCCGCCGTGCATCTCGCCGTGGGGGCCTCCGGGGCCCCCGGGCATGGCCAGCGCCGGCTGCGCCAGCGTTGCGGCCGCCACCAGGGCCGCGGCGCCCAGCAGCGAGGCAAAGGCCCGCGCGGCCACCGAGTAAGGCCGTGCGACGGGGTGAGGGGTGCGGGGGGTGCTCATCGGGCTTCTCCAGCGCCAGTGGGCGCGTTATCGATGACGCCACTGTGCCGGGCCAGCGTATCGCCGCCGTGCACGGCGGGTAAAGATGTGTGGCCGCGCCGGAGCGCCGCCCCTCAGCGGGGCGCCGCCGCCGCGGGCTCGACGCGCAGCAGCCGGCGCTGCAGCATGAAGGCCGGGTCGGCGCTGCGCAGGTCCAGGCGCAGCAGCAGCCCGCTGGCGCGGTCGATGACGATGGCGCCTTCCAGCCGCGTGCTCGCATCGCCGCGCTGCGCGTCGCCGAAGAGCTCCACCACCACGGCGTCGAAGCGGCGCCCGCCGATGGTCTGCGGCCCCAGGGCCAGCACCTGGCCGCGCAGGCGCGCGCGCAGCAGCGGGTCGCCGGCCACCAGCAGGTCGCCGGCGGTGATGCCGCCCAGGTCCAACTCGGGCCGCAGCAGCCGCGGCCACAGCAACGCGCCCGGCGGAGCGCTGAGGAGGTTGCCGGCGGGGTCGGTGCGCCACGAGCTGCCGTCGGTGCCCGACAGCTCGGCGGCCTCGCGGCGCAGCGCGGTCAGCGTCAGCACCTGCTCGGTCGGCGGGCGGCGGGCGTCGACGCGGTCTTCGTAGACCAGCCGCTCGCCCAGCGCCACCGGCAGCGCCGCGGCACGCGACGCGGGCAGTTCGGGGCCCGCCGCCGGGCACTGCTTGCCACGTGCGGCCACGGCCAGCGCTTCGTAGCGGCCCTTCAGCCGCGCCAGCTCGGCGCCTTCGGCGCCCACCGGCCGCGCGGCCAGCAGCGCGGGCCAGAACACCGAGATGCCCAGGCCCAGCGCAAGGATGTTGTTGCCGGCACGCTCGTCCACCGCGTACGCCACGTCGGCGGCGCGCAGCTGCACGCGGTCCTGCTCGTCGACGATGCGCTCGCAGCTCCAGGCGATGAACTCCGCCGGGTTGGCCGGGGCCGGCGCGATGTCCACCGAGCGCGACGCGCAGCCCGCGAGCAGCAGCGCCGCCGCCAGGGTGGCCGGCATGGCGGGCGGGCGGCTGAACAGGCGGCGGGCGGGGCTGAACATGCGATAGGGCATTGTGCCGCTGCCGCCGCCCGGCGCGCAGCCCCGGGGCGGCCCGCACCGTGCGGCCGGTGTGCACGCCATGCATCAGCCCCGCGGGGCCGGCGGCATCGGGCGCCATGGGCACGTGGGTGCCCGCGCGCCAGCGGGCGGGCCGCGCGAATCATTGGCTGGCCCTGGGGTCTGGCGGGGCTGTGAAACACCGGGGTCGACGCCGCCCGGTCTTGCACGGTGTTCCTGCGGCCCGCGAACGCGCGCCCGCTTGAGCGCCACGGAGCGCAACCCGCAACCGCCTTCCCGCGACTGCGAACAGCGGGTTCAGGGCGCCAGCCGCCGCAGCAGGTGCGCGCCGAGCAGAGGCGCCACCGCGTCGAAGCGCGCCGACACGCCCAGCGTGGCCAGGTCCACCGTGCGCAGGCCGGCGTAGCCACAGGGGTTGATGCGGCCGAACGGCTCCAGGTCCATGGCCACGTTCAGCGCCAGACCGTGGTATGTGCAGTGGCGGCTGACCTTGATGCCCAGCGCAGCGATCTTGCCCAGCCCCCTCATCGGGTCGGCCCCGGGCGGCGCCGGGGGCAGTGCGGCGTGGCCGAACGGGTCCGCCAGGCGGACGTAGATCCCGGGGGCGCCCCGCACGCGGTGGCCGGTGATGCCGGCGTCGGCCAGCGTGTCCAGCAGCGCGGCTTCGATGCGGAACACGTACTCCTTGACGAAATAGCCGCGCCGGCGCAGATCCAGCAGCGGGTAGGCCACCACCTGGCCGGGTCCGTGGTAGGTGACCTGGCCGCCGCGCTCGGTGCGCATGACGGGAATGACGCCGGGCGCCAGCAGATGGCCCTCCTGCCCGGCCAACCCCTGCGTGAACACGGGCTCGTGCTCGACGAGCCAGATCTCGTCGGGCGTGGTCTCGGTGCGTGTGGCGGTGAACTCGCGCATGGCGTGCAGCACGGTCGCATAGGGCTGGCGGCCCAAGGTGTGCAGTACCGTGACGGGCCCGTCGGTCGCGACCGTCCGGCTTTGGGCGATGGGGGTCGTGGCATCCACGCGGCGCTTAAGGGGGGCGTTCGGGGGGGTCAGCGCGGCTCCAGCCAGGCCTCGGCCAGCCGCACCCAGCAGCTCGCGCCCACCGGGATCAGCTCATCGTTGAAGTCGTAGCTGGGGTTGTGCAGCATGCAGGGCCCGAGGCCGTGGCCGCCCTCGCGGTGCGTGCCGTCGCCGTTGCCGAAGGTGAAGTAGCAGCCGGGCTTTTCCTGCAGGAAGAAGCTGAAGTCCTCGGCGCCCATGGTCGGCTCGAAGGGCACGACGTTGGCCTCGCCCACCACCTGCGCCAGCGTGCGGCGCACGAACTCCGTCTCGGCGGCGTGGTTCACGGTGGGCGGGTACACGCGCGTGAACTCGAACTCGCAGGTGGCGCCGAAGGTGGCCGCCAGGCCGGTGGCGATCTCGCGCATGCGCGTCTCGATCAGGTCCAGCACCTCGATGCTGAAGGTGCGCACAGTGCCGCGGATCTCGGCCGAGTCGGGCACCACGTTGATGGCCTCGCCGGTGTGGATCATCGTGGCGCTGATCACGCCGGGGTCGATGGGCTTCTTGTTGCGCGTGAGGATGGTCTGCCAGGCCATCACCATCTGGCAGGCCACCAGCACGGGGTCGACGCCCAGGTGCGGCAGCGCGGCGTGGCTGCCTTTGCCGCGCACGACGGCCCGGAAGCCGTTGCTCGAGGCCATCATCGCGCCGGGGTTCACGCCCACCATGCCCACCGCCATGCCGGGCCAGTTGTGCGCGCCGAACACGGCCTCCATCGGGAACTTCTCGAACAGGCCGTCCTTGATCATCTCGCGCGCGCCGCCGCCGCCTTCCTCGGCCGGCTGGAACAGCAGGTAGACGGTGCCGTCGAAGTTGCGGTGCCGGCTCAGGTGCTTGGCCGCGGCCAGCAGCATGGCGGTGTGGCCGTCGTGGCCGCAGGCGTGCATCTTGCCGGGGTGGCGGCTGGCATGCGCGAAGCGGTTGTGCTCGGTCATGGGCAGCGCGTCGATGTCGGCGCGCAGGCCCACGGCGCGTGGGCTCGAGCCGCCCTTGACGATGCCCACCACGCCCGTCTTGCCCAGGCCGCGGTGGATGGGAATGCCCCAGTCGGTGAGCGCCTGCGCGATGACGTCGGCGGTGCGTTCCTCCTGGAAGCACAGCTCCGGGTGGGCGTGAAGGTCGCGACGGATGCGCGCGATCTCGGCCGCGTCGGCCAGGATGGGTTCGAGCAGCTTCATCGGGGGCTCCAGCACCGCCGGGAGGTCTGACGGATGTCTCATCTTAGCGAGCACGCGCCGACGCCGCAGCGCTGGCTGGAGTCCGCGCCCTGGCTTGCGCCAGGCCGATGCCGATGCCGATGCCGATGCCGATGCCGATGCCGATGCCGATGCCGATGCCGATGCCGATCGATCAGGCGTCGTGATACCGCGCTTCGGTGATCGCCGTCATCACGTGGTCGGCCACTGCGGCCGATGAAGCGGGGTTCTGGCCGGTGATGAGGCGGCCGTCGCGGACGGCCAGGGACAGCCAGTTCGGGCCGCTGACGAAGTCGGCGCCGAGTTCCCGCAACCGGCTTTCGAGGAGAAACGGCACCACGGTGGTGAGGCCGACCGCGTCTTCTTCGGCGTTGGTGAAGGCGGTGACACGCTTGCCGGCAACCAGCGGCTCGCCATCGGCGCGCCGAGCCGTCACCAAACCCGCCGGGCCGTGGCAGACGGCGGCGATCACGCGGCCAGCGGCTTCTGCCTGTTCCACCGCGCGCTGCACGCCCGCATCGACCGGCAGGTCCCACATCGTTCCATGCCCGCCGGGGAGAAACACGGCATCGAAGGCGGCGGCGTCCACGGCGGCGAGCGGCAGCGTGGCAGCCACGCGCTGCTGTGCGACCGGGTCGGCCAGGAATCGATCGACGGCCGGATCGTTGCGAACCTGCGAGCCGAGACTCTTGGGTTCGAGAGGTGCCGCGCCACCGCGCGGTGACGCGATTTCCACGGCGACGCCCGCGTCCACGAAACGGTAGTACGGGACCGCCAGCTCTTCGAGCCAGATCCCGGTCTGGGTATCGGTGTCGCCCATCCTGGCGTGGGATGTGACGACGATCAGCACTCGTTTGCTCATTGGCGGCTCCTGGGCTTCTCTGGGTGGTGAGGTTCGGGGGCGCCGCCCTTGGATGGTGTTTGGATCGGCGCTGAACCTAAGAATGATTGACAAGCCGTTCGAGATAAATGCCCGATACTGGAATTTACAAACAACTCGGTGTAATCAATGAGCCGTACCTTTGCCTCGATCCAGGTGGGTTGCATCGAACAGTTCTGCCGCGCGGCGGAGCTGCTGTCGTTCCGCGCTGCGGCCGAGGCCCTGGGTCTCAGTCCCGCCGCCGTGAGCCGCTCGATTGCGCGGCTCGAGTCGCGGCTGCAGGTGCGACTGTTCGTCCGCACGACGCGGCGCATCAACCTCACTGCCGACGGCCAGCTGTACTACGAGCAATGCCGTCAGGCGCTGGCGCAGATCGAGGAGGCCGAGCGTGTGTTGACCGGTCGCCAGTCCAAGCCGCGCGGCCTGCTGCGCGTGAGCCTGTCGACCACCTATGGCCATTACCGCGTGCTGCCGCTGCTTCCGCGCTTTCGGGCGAATTACCCGGATGTCGAGCTGGAGCTGAGCCTGTGCAACCGCAACGTCGACTTCGTGGACGAGGGCTACGACCTGGCGATCCGCCTCGACGCTCCGCCGGACACGCGGCTGGTGGCCCGAAAGCTGGAAGACGCAAGCCTCGGCGTGTTTGCCGCGCCGGAATACCTGAAGCGACGGGGGCGCCGATGACGCTGGAAGCGCTCCGCCGCCATGAGTGCATCCAGTTCGTCCGCCCCAGCACGGGGCGGCCGATGGCGTGGCTGTTCCGCGAAGGCGATCGCGACGTCGAGTTTGCGTTCGACAGTCCGCTGCGCATCACCGACGACGTGCTGGGCTGCGTGACCTGCCTGCGCGCGGGCGCCGGCCTGTTCCAGACCTACCACTTCATCGCACAGGAGTCGGTGCAGCGCGGCGAACTGGTGGAGCTGCTGCAGCCCTACGCGGGCCGCTCACGGCCGTTTTCGGTGCTGTTTCCGCAGAACCGGCACCTGTCGACGCGCGTGCGCGCATTCGTGGACTTCCTGGTTGCCAGCTTGGTGCCGGCGCGGCGTGCGCTTCGCTGACGCTCACGCCGGCTCGCATGGTCGGCGTCCTGGTCGATGCCGTCCGAGGGGTTGCGGCGTTGACGAACCTGGAGTTGCCTAGCGTCAGAGGTCAACTGCGCCGGGCGAAGTCTGAGAGGCGGTCGGAAGGCTGTGGCACGATGCCGTCAATGGTCGCCATCCCCACCGATACCGTCCAGCCGCTCACCCGCACCGTGCAGGGCGTGTGCCCGCACGACTGCCCCGACACCTGCGCGCTGCGCGTCACGGTGGCCGGCGCGCCGAGTGCCGAGCGCGTGATCCGCGTGGCCGGCGACCCCGACCACCCGCCCACGCACGGCGTGCTGTGCACCAAGGTCAGCCGCTACGCCGAGCGCACCTACAGCGCGCAGCGCCTGCTCACGCCGCTGAAGCGCGTGGGCCGCAAGGGCGAGGGCCGCTTCGAGCCCATCGGCTGGGACGAGGCGCTGGCCACCATCGCCGCGCGGCTGTCGGCCATCGCGGCGCGGCAGCCCGAGGCCATCCTGCCCTACAGCTACGCCGGCACCATGGGCCTGGTGCAGGGCGACGGCATGGCGGCGCGCTTCTTCCACCGCCTGGGCGCCAGCCTGCTGGACCGCACCATCTGCGCCAATGCCGGCGGCGAGGCGCTGGCCGCCACCTACGGCGGCAAGCTGGGCATGCGCGTGGAGCAGTTCGTCCACAGCCGGCTCATCCTGATCTGGGGCAGCAACCCGGTCACCAGCAGCCTGCACTTCTGGACCCTCGCGCAGCAGGCCAAGCGCGCCGGCGCGAAGCTGGTGTGCATCGACCCGCGCCGCACCGAGACGGCCGAGAAGTGCCACCAGCACATCGCGCTGCTGCCGGGCACCGACGGCGCGCTGGCGCTGGGACTGATGCACGAGCTGATCGCCCACGACTGGCTCGACCACGACTACATCGGGCGCCACGTCGAGGGCTGGGACAAACTGCGCGAGAAGGCCCTGACCTGGCCGCCGGAGCGTACGTCCGCGGTGTGCGGCATCACGGCCGACGAGGTGCGCGGCCTGGCGCGCGACTACGCGCAGGCCCGGCCCGCCGCCATCCGCCTGAACTACGGCATGCAGCGCGTGCGCGGCGGCGGCAACGCCGTGCGCCTGGTGGCGATGCTGCCCTGCCTGGTGGGCGCTTGGCGCCACCCCGCTGGCGGCCTGCTGCTCAGCACCAGCGGCAGCTTCGCCGGCGCTCGGCGCGACGCGTGGCTGCAGCGGCCTGATCTGTTGCAAGCCGTGCACGGGCAGCGCCGCCCGCGCACCGTGAACATGAGCACCATCGGCGACGCGCTGCGGCACCCCGGCGGCGGCGACTTCGGGCCGCGCATCGAGGCCGTGGTCGTCTACAACAGCAACCCGGTGGCCGTGGCGCCCGACAGCCGCCGCGTCGTCGAGGGCTTCGCGCGCGAGGACCTGTTCACCGTGGTGCTGGAGCACTTCCAGACCGACACCGCCGACCACGCCGACATCGTGCTGCCCGCCACCACGCAGCTGGAGCACTGGGACGCGCACACCACCTACGGCCACACCTACGCCATGCTCAACCGCCCGGCGGTGCCGCCGCTGGGGCAGGCGCTGAGCAACGCCGAGATCTTCCGCCGCCTGGCGGCACGCATGGGCCCGACCGGATTCAGCGAGCCCTGCTTCGCCGACAGCGACGAGGCCATGGCGATGGGCGCCTTCGACCCCGCCGTGGTCGACGTCGACGAGCTGCGCGCGCGCGGCTGGAGCCGCCTGCGGCTGCCCGAGGCGCCCTTTGCCGAGGGCGGCTTCGCCACGCCCTCGGGCAAGGTGGTGGTCGACGCGCCCGGACTGGGCGTGCCCGACCACGTGCCCAACTACGAGAGCGCGCAGTCGGCGCCGGAGCTGGCCGCGCGCTACCCGCTGGCGATGATCTCGCCGCCGGCGCGGCACTTCCTCAACAGCAGCTTCGTCAACGTCGAGAGCTTGCGCGCCGCCGAGAAGGAGCCGCGCCTGGAGTTGCACCCCGACGACGCCGCCGCGCGCGGCATCGCGCCGGGCGCGGTCGTGCGCGTGTTCAACGACCGCGGCAGCTACGTGTGCCGGGCCGACCTCAACGGCGCGGCGCGTCCGGGCGTCGTCAACGGACTGGGCATCTGGTGGCGCAAGATGGGCCTGAACGGCACCAACGTCAACGAGCTTACGCACCAGCGGCTCACCGACATCGGCCGCGCGCCGGCGTTCTATGACTGCCTCGTCGAGGTCGAGCCGGTCTGATCGGCGGAGGCGGCTGGTGAGGCTGGGTCTGCTGGGCGTGCTGGCCGCGGGCGGCGCGGCGCTGCTGCTGGGCGGCTGCGGCTCGCTGGGCTACTACGCGCAGGCGGTCAACGGCCACATGGACCTGATGCAGCGCGCGCGCCCGGTGCCCGAGGTCATCGCCGACCCCGCCACGCCGGCGCCGCTGCGCGAGTGGCTCGAGCTGAGCCAGCGCATGCGCGACTTCGCCGTGGCCGAGCTGAAGCTGCCCGAGGGCCCGAGCTACCGCCGCTACGCCGACCTGGGCCGCAGCGCCGTGGTGTGGAACGTGGTGGCCGCGCCCGAGCTGAGCCTGCAGCTGAAGACCTGGTGCTTCCCGGTGGTGGGCTGCGTGGGCTACCGCGGCTACTACTCGCAGGCCGCGGCCGACGCGCTGGCCGCCGAGCTGCGCGCGCAGGGCTACGAGGTCATGGTCTACGGCGTGCCGGCCTACAGCACGCTGGGCAAGCTCGAGTGGATGGGCGGCGACCCGCTGCTGAACACCTTCGTGGGCGGCAGCGAGGCCGACCTGGCGCGCCTGATCTTCCACGAGCTCACGCACCAGGTCGTCTACGTCGGCGACGACACCACCTTCAACGAGAGCTACGCCACGGCCGTGGAGCGCCTAGGCGGTCGGCTGTGGATGGAACGCTTCGCCACGCCCGAGGCGCGTGCCGCCGACGCGCAGCGCCTGGCGCGCGCGGCGGCCTTCCGCGCCTTCGTGCAGCCCTGGCGGGCCGAGCTCGACGCGCTGTACCGCAGCGGCCAGCCGCCCGAGGCCCTGCGCGCCGCCAAGGCCGACCTCATGGCGCGCCTGCGCCGCGCCTACGAGGCGCTCAAGGCCGACCCGGGCAGCCCGCTCGCGGGTTTTGCCGGCTACGACGGCTGGTTCGCGCGCGCCAACAATGCCTCTTTTGCGGTGATGGGGGCCTACAACGACTTCGTGCCCGCCTTCGAGCGCCTGTTCGAGGCCTCCGGCCGCGACTTCGCCCGCTTCCACGCCGAGGTGCGCGCGCTGGCCCCGCTGCCGCGGGTCGAGCGTCGCGCGCGGCTGGGCGCGACGCCCTGACTTCCCGCCACCCTGCTGCCCGACGGAGCTGACCCCGTGCCCGACATCCAGATCCACCGCAACCACGCCCTCGGCCTGAAGCGCGCCCGCGAGGTGGCCTGGCAATGGGCCGAGCAGGCCGAGTCCAAGTTCGACATGGAGTGCACCGTGATCGAGGGCCAGACCAGCGACACGGTGGAGTTCACGCGCAGCGGCGTCAGCGGCCGGCTGATTGTGGCCGCCGACCACTTCGACCTCGAGGCGAGGCTGGGCTTCCTGCTCGGCGCCTTCGCCAAGACCATCGAGGCCGAGATCGCCCGGAACCTCGACGAACTGCTGGCCCAGCCGGCCAAAGCCCCTGCGGCAGCTGCCCGCAGGTCGACCGGGAAAAAATAGCCAACATGAACACTCTGAATTCAATGGCCGCGTTTTGGGCCCTGGCCGCCGCCACCATGCTGAGCGCTGTCGCGCCGGCCATGGCCCAACCCGCAGGCCTTGCCGCTGCGACGGCAGCGTGTCCGCCGCTGCTCAACCACGCCGTGCCGCGCCTACAGGACGACAAGCCGCAGAACCTGTGCCAGTACGCCGGCAAGGTGCTGCTGGTCGTCAACACCGCCAGCTACTGCGGCTTCACCAAGCAGTTCGAGGGCCTGGAGGAGCTGAATGCCCGCTACGCCCCGCGCGGCCTGGTGGTGCTGGGCTTCCCTAGCGGCGACTTCAAGCAGGAGGACGCCGACGCGAAGAAGACGGCCGAGCTCTGCTTCAACACCTACGGCGTGAAGTTCCCGATGTTCGCTACCGGCCCGGTGCGCGGCGCCGACGCGCAGCCCCTGTTCCGGCAGCTGGCGCTGGCCACCGGCCAGCAGCCGAGCTGGAACTTCAACAAGTACCTCGTGGGCCGCGACGGCAAGCCCATCGCGCACTTCGGCAGCATGACCGGACCCACCAGCGGCAGCATCACCGGCGCCATCGAGCGGGCGCTGGCCGCGCGGCCCTGACGCGGGCCAGCGCCTACTTCAGGCTCTCGATGAGGTCGATGTACTCCTGCATCGCCTCGTCGCTGCTCTTGCCCTTCACGGCCGCCCAGGCGTCGTACTTGGCGCGGCCCACTATGTCGGTGAAGCCGGGGCGCTTGCCTTCCACGTCGCCTTCGGTGGCCTGCTTGTACAGCGAGTAGATCTTCAGCAGCGTCATGTTGTCGGGCTTCTGCGGCAACTGCTTGCTGGCGGCGACGGCGGTTTCGAACGCGGCTTTGAGGTTGGCCATGGCGTGTGCACCCGGGTGATTCAGAGCTTGACGCTGGCGATGCTACACAGCATCGTCGGCCCCCCTGGTGCCCCCCAGCGGCGCCTGAAGCCGAGGAGAAACCCGATGGACGGCGTCGCCCGCACGCCGCAGCCCAGCCCCCACGCCGGCCCGCGCGCCGAGCGCATGTCGCGCGTGGACACCGCTTGGCTGCGCATGGACAACGACGTCAACCTGATGATGATCGTCGGCGTCTGGCTGCTCACCCCGGCCATCACGCTGCAGGCCCTGCGCGAGCGCGTCCAGGCCAAGCTGCTGCAGTACGACCGCTTCCGCCAGAAGGCGGTGCACGACACGCTGGGCGCGCAGTGGGTCGACGACGAGGCCTTCGACATCGCGCACCACGTGCTGCCGATGACGCTGGACCGGCGCCCCGGCGAGAGCGAGCGCCACGCGCTGCAGCGCGCCTGCGGCGAACTGGCCGCCACGCCGCTGGACCCGCAGCGCCCGCTGTGGCAGTTCCACCTCGTCGAGGACTACGAGGGCGGCAGCGCGATGGTGGCGCGCGTGCACCACTGCATCGGCGACGGCATCGCGCTGATCAGCGTCATGCTCAGCATCACCGACGGCGGCACCGACCCACCCAAGCGCCGCCGCAAGGCCGCGCCCGAAGAGGGGCACGAGACCGACTGGCTCTCCGACGCCGTGCTCAAGCCGCTGACCGAGCTCACCATCAAGGCCATCGGCATGTACGGCAGCGGCGTGGGCAAGAGCATGGAGGCGCTGGCCAACCCGGCGCAGCCGCTGCTGTCGAGCGTGGGCATGGCGCGAAGCGGGCTGCAGGTGGCGCAGGACGTGGCCGCGCTGGCGCTCATGTCCGACGACTCGCCCACGCTGCTCAAGGGCAAGCCCGGCGGGCGCAAGGTGGTGGCCTGGGGCGAGCCGATCTCGCTGGAGCAGGTCAAGACCATCGGCAAGGCCCTGGGCTGCACCGTGAACGACGTGCTGCTGGCCTGCGCCGCCGGCGCCATCGGCAGCTGGCTGGCCGACCAGGGTCAGGACCCGTCGGGCAAGGAGATCCGCGCCATGGTGCCGGTGAACCTGCGCCCGCTGGACAAGGCCTGGCAGCTGGGCAACCGCTTCGGCCTGGCGCCGCTGGTGCTGCCGGTGGGCATCGCCAACCCCATCGAGCGCGTGTACGCCGTGCGCCGCCGCATGGCCGACATGAAGGGCAGCTACCAACCGCTGCTGGCCTTTGCCATCCTCAGCGTCAGCGGCCTCTTCATCAAGCCCGTGCAGGACGCCGTACTGGGCCTGTTCGCCAAGAAGACCACGGCGGTGATGACCAACGTGCCGGGCCCGGCGGTGCCGCTCAAGCTGTGCGGCGGCACGCTGCGCCAGACCATGTTCTGGGTGCCGACCTCGGGCGACGTGGGCGTGGGCGTGAGCATCCTCAGCTACGGCGGCGGCGTGCAGTTCGGCCTGATCACCGACGAGAAGCTCTGCCCCGAGCCGCAGCAGATCATCGACCGTTTCGAGCCGCAGTTCGAGCAGCTCACCTGGCTGACGATGATGCTGCCCTGGGCCGGCGAGCCCGACTACTGAACCTCGAACCCGACCACCAAGGAGCAAGAGCATGGCCGTGAGCGTCGACATCGACCTGGGCTACGAGTTCACCGTAAAGGCGCCGTTCGACGAGGTGTTCGACGTGCTGTCGGACGTGCCCGCCTCGGTGAGCCACTTCCCCAAGGTCGAGCAGCTCGTCGACATGGGCAAGGGCGTGTACCGCTGGGAGATGCAGAAGGTCGGCACCGCGCAGGTCAACATCCAGACCGTCTACGCCAGCCAGTACGCGGCCGACCGCAAGAAGGGCTCGGTGGTCTGGACGCCGGTCAAGGGCGTTGGCAACGCGCAGGTCGGTGGCAGCTGGACCATCGCCAAGGCCAAGAAGGGCACGGCGATCACGCTGAAGACGCAGGGCACGGTGGAGGTGCCGCTGCCCGGCCTGATGAAGATGGTGGTGGTGCCGGCGGTGAAGAACGAGTTCGAGGGCCTGGTCGAGAAGTACATCGACAACCTGATCGAGCGCTTCGGCGGCGAGATCTGACCCGGGCTGTCGGCGCCCGGGATCGCCGGCGCTGCGGGCCGAGGGCGTGCGCCGGATTCCTCATGCCGGCGCGGCCAGCCACCACAGCTGGCCGGTCACGGGCTGGCGCTGCTCCAGCCGCAGCGTGGCGGCCTCGGGCGGCGGGCTGGGTGCCAGGCCGTGGCGCACGGCCAGGGCCTCTAGGTAGGCGCGGCCATGGGCGTAGCGCGCCGTGGGCAGCAGGGCCACGGCGGCGCCGGCGGGCGCCGTTTCCACGCTGAACGCGAACACGCCACCGGGCGCCAGCGCGCGCCGCACGGCGGCGAACACGGGGTCGAGGTCACCGACGTAGATGAACACGTCGGCCGCCAGCACCAGGTCCAGCGAAGCCGCGGGCTGCTGCCGCAGGTGGGCCAGCAGCTCGGCGGCGTGCAGCGCGTCGTAGACGCCCGTGGCGCGGGCGAACTCGATCATGGCGGTCGAGACGTCCAGGCCCTCCAGCCGCTGCACCAGCGGCCGCACCAGGCGGCCGACGACACCGGTGCCGCAGCCCAGGTCCAGCGCGGTGGCGTAGCGGCGGGCCACCAGACCCGGCAGCAGCAGTTCGGGGGCCCGGTACTCCAGGGCCTCGAGATGCCGGTCGAACTCGGCAGCGTAGCCGTCGAACAGCGCCTCGACGTAGCCGTCGGGGGGCAGGGGTGGCGTGTCCGCGTCGTGGGCGCCCCGCAGGCCGGCCAGCAGCCAGGCGGCCAGCGGCCCGGGCTCCAGCGCCTGCGCGCGCTCGAGCGCGGTGAGGGCCTCGGCGGCCTGGCCCAGGTCCTTGTGCAGCGAACCCGCCAGCCGCCAGGGCTCGGCCCAGTCGGCGTGGCGCTCGCACAGGGCCTGCGCCCCGGCCAGGGCCTCGCCCAGGCGGCCCAGCCGCGCCAGGCTCTCGGCGCGGCGCAGGGCCGCGCGGGGCGGCGCGTCGGGCTGCGCCAGCAGCCGCTCGTAGGCCTGCAGCGCTTCGGCCGGGCGGCCCAGGGCCAGCAGCGCCTCGCCCAGGTGGGCCCAGGCCGGCGCGTGCGTGGGCGCCGTGGTGCCGGCCTGCTGCAGCAGCGGCAGGGCCTCGGCGGCACGGCCCTGCGCCAGCAGCGTGGCGCCCAGGTTGGCGAGCGTCGAGGGCCGCCCGGGCAGCGCCGCCAGCGAGGCGCGGTAGTGCGCCTCGGCCTCGGCCAGCCGGCCGGCCTGCTGCTCGGCCAGGCCGGCCTCGAAGGCGCGGCGGGCGGTGTCGAAGGCGGCGTCGTCCATGCGCCCGATTGTCGCGGCCGCCCGGTCCGGGCCGTGCGCGCCCGGCCGCCACACAATCACGCGCCGTGAACGAGCCCGCCCCCAACGACGCCCCGCCCGCCGCCGACCCGGCGCGCGAGCGCTTCGTCGCGCTGCTGCGCGAGCAGCTGCTGCAGGGCGGCTGGCATCGGCTGGTGCTGTCGGGCCCGCGCGCCGCCGCCGGCGCCGAGCCCGACCTGCAGCGCGTGACCGTGCGCCCGCTGCTGCTGCGCGGCGGCCCGGTGCTGAGCGTCGTCAGCCGCCACGCCACGCGCGAGCTGACGCAGAACCTTGCACCGGAGGAGGGCCTGGCGCTCGTTGCCGGCTGGCTGGGCACGCGCTTCCGCCACGCGCACTTCGACGGCGCCGCACTCGAGGCCGAGCTGCGCTTCGGCAAGCGGGGCGGCGGCCACGTCAGCGTTACGCCTCGCACCACCGCCGCGCCGGCCGCGCCGCAGGCGCACGACCGCACCAAGTCGCGGCCCCTGCCGGCCGACCGGCCCTACCTGGCCGCACTGGGCCTGACCACGCCCGACGACCAGCCCGTCCCGGCCATGGCGCGCAAGTGGAAGCAGATCAACCGCTTCGTCGAGATCGTCTCGCAGGCGCTGGCGCGCACGCCGCTGCTGCAGGCGCGCGCCGAGCCGGTGCGCGTGGTGGACTTCGGCGCCGGCCGCGCTTACCTGACCTTCGCGCTGCACGACTGGCTGGCGCGCCAGGGTCTGGTGGTCGACGTGCGGGGCATCGAGCAGCGCGCCGACCTGGTGGCCGAGGGCAACCGCATCGCCCAGGGCCTGGGCCTGCAGGGCCTGCGCATGGTGCAGGGCGACGTGGGCGACGCGGCTGCGGCGCCGGAGCGCTTCGACGTGATGATTGCGCTGCACGCCTGCGACACCGCCACCGACGCCGCCATCCACCGCGGCATCGTGGCCGGCGCGCAGCTGATCGTCTGCTCGCCCTGCTGCCACAAGCAGCTGCGTCCGCAGCTGCTGAGCCCGGGGCCGCTGCGCAGCGTGTTCCAGCACGGCATCCACGCCGAGCAGCAGGCCGAGATGCTTACCGACACGCTGCGCGCGCTGCTGCTGCACGCCCAGGGCTACGAGACGCAGGTCTTCGAGTTCGTGGCGCTGGAACACACGCGCAAAAACAAGATGATCCTGGCCGTGAAACAGCCGCCCGAAGCCACGGCACGGCGCGAGGCCGAACGCGCCGCCGCGCTGGCTGAGGCCGACGAGTTGCAGCGCTTCTTCGGCATCCGCGAGCAGGCGCTACGGCGGCTGCTCGCATGTTGAGCGACCCAGAACTGGGGTTGCGCTCAGCCCCCTCGGGGGCTGAAGGCGTCCGGCCATGGCAATCGCTGGTGCGGGCCGTGATGCCCGGCGCAAGATGGCCCGATCTCCCAGGCCAGTTCAACCGATGCCCGGTTATCGGACGGGATAGTCTCTGAGCATTGCCAAAACCCCGCTGCCGGGAGCCCGCCGAGATGAACGTCGTCGACGACCTGATTCCTCACATGCGCCGTGTGCAGTCGGCCGAACGTGACCTGCGCGACCTGAGCCTGCTTTGGCAGATGATCGAGGCCGCCTCGGCCATCAGCTGTCCCGAAGAGGCCGGGTCCATCCTGCCGATGCTGACGCAGACGCGGGTCCGCTTCTCGGCGCTGCAGACGCGTCTGGTGACGCAGCTCGCCCAAGAGAGCCTGGGCGAATTGCGCGACGATCTGGCCTCGATCGCCCAGTGCACGATCGACATACTGGTCCGCAACCTGTTCGAACGCACGGCCGACGTGGGCTTTCTGGCCACCGACAAGACACTGGTCGACTTCTGTTCGGCTACGCCTGACAAACAGGCGGCTGGCCTTGCTGCGCTGCGCCATCGGCTTTCGGAGTACGTGGCCAAGTATTCCGTGTATGACGACGTGGTGCTCCTGTCACCCGATGGCCGTGTGCTGGCTCGGTTGGACGTTCAGGCCCGCGTCGAACGCTCGGGCGATACGATTGTTTCGAAGGCGCTGTCGGCCCAAGGCTACGTCGAGCAGTTCGGCCACAGCGACCTGGCCTCGGGCGAAGCCCCGACGCTCCTTTACGGCCACCGTATCACGGAGCCGTCGGGCCGGCCATGCGGCGTGTTGGTGTTGCGCTTTCGGCAGGCCGACGAACTTCAGCAGGTGTTCCAGGACATCCTCGGCAGCCAGCAACAGGTGGCCCTGGTTCTTCTGGACGCCGACAACCGCGTGATCGCCAGCAGCGACGAGATTCACGTGCCCCTGGGCGCGCCAATGCAGACGGGCACCGACGGCGATCTTGCGCTCACCGTCTACGGAGGTCGCGAGTACATGAGCGTCACCCGCCGCACCGCGGGTTACCAGGGCTACCAGGGCCCAAGTGGATGGCGCTCGCATGCCATGGTCTCACTGCTCACGGCATTCAGGAGTCGCCATGTCGATGCCGAGGGTGCCGAGTCGCTGTCGCTGGACAACGTCGAGCTTGCGCGCATCGCCGGCGAAGTGGATGCCATCAACAGCGACTTGCGGCGCGTGGTCTGGAACGGTCGACTGGTGGCCGGCACGCAGGAGGGGGGGCAGGCGCGGCTGAAGTCGGTGCTGACGCAGGTGACGGCCGCCGGATCGCGCACGCGCGACCGTGCCGCACAGGCCATCCGTGACCTCTACCGAAGCTCATTGGGCCGCACACGCCAACAGGCGCAGGATCTCTCACGCATGGCGGCCGACATCATGGACCGCAACCTCTACGAGCGGGCTAACGACTGCCGCTGGTGGGCGCTGTCACCGGTGCTGCGCAAACACCTGGAGGCCCCAGCCAGTGCCGAGGGCACGGCAGCGATCAACGCCACGCTGGAGCACATCAACGGGCTGTACACCGTGTACTCGCGGCTCGTGGTGTTTGACGCGCAGGGGCTGGTGCGCGGTGCCTCCAACGAAGAGTCGGCTGGGCCGCTGGTCGGGAGCCACGTCGAACCCGAGTTGCTGCGGGCCGTCGAGGAACTCCACGATTCCCAGCGCTATGCCGTCACGCCGTTCGCCGCCTCGCCCCTGGGTGACGGCCAGCCGACCTACGTCTACCTCGCTGCCGTGCGCTCCCCCGATGGGCGGCAGGTGGTGGGCGGCATCGCCATCGTCTTCAATGCCGCGCGCGAGTTTCGCGCCATGCTCACGGACGTGCTGGCGGACAGCGCCGGCATCGCAGCCTTTGTCGACGCTACCGGGCAGGTGATCGCCTGCACCGAAGAGACCTGGAAGCCCGGGGACCCGTTCCCGCTTGGGAAGCCGGGCCTTCAGGAGTACCAGGGCCGGTACTACGCCGTGGCCAGCGTGAAGGGCAGCGGCTACCGGGAGTTCAAACGCCTGGACGGCTACGACAACGGGGCTTCCGCGATCGTCGCGTTGCGCCTGGGCGGTGCGGAGCGCCGTCGCTTGGCCCTGTACGACACCATGCTGCAGGCGCTGCCGGTGCGTCAGCGCGGCCCCTCGCAAGAGTATGCGATGTTCCAACTGGGCTCCGGCCGATACGCCGTGCCGGCAGGCGCCGTCATCGAGGCCCGCCCCCGCGACGGGCTGGTGGCCGCGCCGGTGGGCGCCCGCCATGTTCTGGGCCTGCTCGAAGTGCCCGACGGTCGCGGTTCGCGGGTGGTGCCCGTGCTGTGTGGGCGCCAGGTGTTCGGGGTGGATCACCCGGCGCGCGCAGGCGACGGTGTGGTGCTGGTGCTGGCGGGCTCTTCGGCGCCCGGCGAGCCGCGGCATCCGATCGCAGGCTTCATGGTTGACCATGTATCCACGGTACTCGAGGTGGGTCAGGAACATGTGCAGGCGGCGCCTTCCGGGCTGCGACAGCAATCGCCGGCTCTGCTGGGCCTGATGCGTGTGAGCGGCCGTTCAGGCCAGGGTGTCGAACAAACGATGCTGGTCCAACTGATGGATCCCGAGGTCATCATCGGGCTGGTGGTGCCGCAACGGATGGTCGCGTGAGCGTTCGGCGGCCGAAGTGGCCGCGACGGAAACTCCAGGGCGTTCTCAGGCGCCGACCCAGCGCCTGAAAGGATAATTACGGAGGCGATCCGCTCCGCATGGAGCTGCGCCTGCCGCCCCTGGAGACCGCCCATGACCGCAGCCGCCCCGCCCGGTGATCCCGCATCCATTGACCGCTGGCGCGAGGCGGGGGCCCAGAGCGCGCCCGGTGGCAACGTTGACGCGCTGAACTGGGTCACGCCCGAGGGCCTGGTGGTCAAGCCGCTGTACACCGCGGCCGACGTGGCGGGCCTGCCGCATGCCGACACGCTGCCCGGCTTCGAGCCCTTCATCCGCGGCCCGCAGGCCACGATGTACGCGGTGCGGCCGTGGACCATCCGCCAGTACGCGGGCTTCTCCACCGCGGAGGACAGCAACCGCTTCTACCGCCAGGCCCTGGCCGCCGGCGGCCAGGGCGTCAGCGTGGCCTTCGACCTGGCCACGCACCGCGGCTACGACAGCGACCACCCGCGGGTGCTGGGCGACGTCGGCAAGGCCGGCGTGGCCATCGACAGCGTCGAGGACATGAAGATCCTGTTCGACGGCATCCCGCTGGACAAGGTCAGCGTCAGCATGACCATGAACGGCGCCGTGCTGCCGGTGCTGGCCGGCTACGTGGTGGCGGCGGAAGAACAGGGCGTCAAGCCCGAGCAGCTCAGCGGCACCATCCAGAACGACATCCTCAAGGAGTTCATGGTCCGCAACACCTACATCTACCCGCCCGAGCCCTCGATGCGGATCGTGGCGGACATCATCGAGCACACGGCGCGGCAGATGCCGAAGTTCAACTCGATCAGCATCTCCGGCTACCACATGCAGGAAGCCGGCGCGAACCAGGCGCTGGAGCTGGCCTTCACGCTGGCCGACGGCAAGGAATACGTGAAGACGGCCGTGGCGCGCGGCCTGGACGTCGACGAGTTCGCCGGCCGCCTGAGCTTCTTCTGGGCCATCGGGATGAACTTCTATCTCGAGATCGCCAAGATGCGCGCGGCACGCCTGCTGTGGTGCCGCATCATCAAGGGCTTCGGGGCGAAGAACCCCAAGAGCCTGATGCTGCGCACGCACTGCCAGACCAGCGGCTGGAGCCTGACCGAGCAGGACCCGTACAACAACATCGTGCGCACGACCATCGAGGCCATGGCGGCGGTGTTCGGCGGCACGCAGAGCCTGCACACCAACAGCTTCGACGAGGCCATCGCGCTGCCCACCGAGTTCAGCGCGCGCATCGCGCGCAACACGCAGCTCATCCTGCAGGAGGAGACGCACATCACGAGCGTGGTCGACCCCTGGGCCGGCAGCTACCTGATGGAGCGGCTCACGCAGGAGATGGCCGACAAGGCCTGGTCCATCATCGAGGAGGTCGACGCCCAGGGCGGCATGACGCGCGCCGTGGGCTCGGGCTGGGCCAAGCTGCGCATCGAGGCCAGCGCCGCCGAGAAGCAGGCGCGCATCGATTCCGGTGCCGACGTCATCGTCGGCGTCAACAAATACAAGCCGAAGACGGCCGACAAGGTCGACATCCTGGAGGTCGACAACGTCCGGGTGCGCGAGGGGCAGATCGCGCGGCTGGCGCAGATCCGCGCCACGCGCGACGGTGCGAAGGTGCAGGCCTGCCTGGCCGCGCTGACCGAGGCCGCGCGCACCGGAGAAGGCAACCTGCTGGCGCTGAGCATCGACGCGATGCGCGCCCGTTGCACCGTGGGGGAGGTGAGCGATGCGCTCGAACAGGTCTTCGGCCGCCACCGCGCCGACATCCAGAAGGTGACCGGCGTGTACGCCGCCGCCTACGACTCGGCCGAGGGCTGGGCCAAGCTGCAAGGGGAGATCGCTGCCTTCGCCGACGCCCACGGCCGCCGCCCGCGCGTGATGATCGCCAAGCTGGGCCAGGACGGCCACGACCGCGGCGCCAAGGTGGTGGCCACGGCCTTCGCCGACCTGGGCTACGACGTCGACATCGGCCCGCTGTTCCAGACGCCCGAGGAGTGCGCGCGCCAGGCCATCGAGAACGACGTGCACGCCGTGGGCGTCAGCACGCTGGCCGCGGGCCACAAGACGCTGGTTCCGGCCATCATCGCCGAGCTCAAGCGGCAGGGCGCCGACGACATCATCGTGTTCGTCGGCGGCGTGATCCCGCAGCAAGACTACGGCTTCCTGTACGAGGCCGGCGTGAAGGGCATCTACGGCCCGGGCACGCCGATCCCCGTGAGCGCGAAGGACGTGCTCGAGCAGATCAAGGCCTCGCTGGCTGCCTGAGCCACGCGGCACCCCAGGCCGACCCCGCCGACGCACGCATGGTCCCCGAGAAGGCCCCCGAAATGGCCCCCGAGCCGGCCGACGCCCTGAGCCCGGCCGGGCTCGCCCGTGCCCTGCTGGGCCCGCCCGGCCCCGGGCAGCGCCGCGCCCTGGCCAAGGCCATCACCCTGCTCGAAAGCACTCGGCCCGACCACCGCGCGCAGGCCGACGAGCTGCTGAATGCCCTGCTGCCGCACACCGGCCGCAGCCTGCGCGTCGGGCTCAGCGGCGTGCCGGGCGTCGGCAAGAGCACCTTCATCGAGGCGCTGGGCCTGTTCCTCGTCGAGCGTGGCCACCGCGTGGCCGTGCTGGCGGTGGACCCGAGCAGCCGCGTCTCCGGCGGCAGCATCCTCGGAGACAAGACGCGCATGGAGCGGCTGTCGGTGCACGAGCGCGCCTTCATCCGCCCCAGCCCGACCGGCGGCACGCTGGGCGGCGTGGCCGAGATGACGCGCGAGGCGATGCTGGCCTGCGAGGCCGCAGGCCACGACGTGGTGATCGTCGAGACCGTCGGCGTCGGCCAGAGCGAGACGGCCGTGGCCGGCATGAGCGACTGCTTCGTGCTGCTGCAGCTGCCCAACGCCGGCGACGACCTGCAGGCCATCAAGAAGGGCGTGATGGAGATCGCCGACCTCGTGGTCATCAACAAGGCCGACCTCGACGAGGACGCGGCCACGCGCGCCCGCGCCCAGATCACCAGCGCGCTGCGATTCCTGGGCCCGCACGCCCACGCCGGCACCGAGGTGCTGCAGCTCAGCGCGCTGCAGGCCAGCGGCATCGAAGCCTTCTGGGCGGCGGTGCAGCGCTTTGCCGGCCGCCAGCGCGCGCAGGGCCTGTTCGAGGCCCGCCGCACGGCACAGAACGAGGCCTGGATGTGGGAACGCATCGAGGCCGGGCTGCGGCAGCGATTCCGCGCCCATCCCGGCGTGGCCGCGGCCCTGGCCGCCGCCACCGACGACGTGAAGGCCGGCCGCCTGGCCGCCTCGGTGGCCGCGCGGCGGCTGCTGGACCTTTTCAACTGAAGACCCGGACACCCGAGGACGACCTCATGCACGACATCAACGAACGGCTGGAGCAGATGCGCGCCGCGGCGCGCCTGGGCGGCGGCGACAAGCGCATCGCCGCGCAGCACGCCAAGGGCAAGCTCACCGCCCGCGAGCGCCTGGAGCTGCTGCTCGACGAGGGCAGCTTCGAGGAGTGGGACATGTTCGTCGAGCACCGCTGCACCGACTTCGGAATGACCGAGCAGAAGATCCCCGGCGACGGCGTCGTCACCGGCTACGGCATGATCAACGGCCGCCTGGTGTTCGTGTTCAGCCAGGACTTCACCGTCTTCGGCGGCGCGCTCTCGGAGGCCCACGCCGAGAAGATCTGCAAGGTGATGGACCAGGCCATGAAGGTGGGCGCGCCCGTCATCGGCCTGAACGACAGCGGCGGTGCGCGCATCCAGGAGGGCGTGGCCTCGCTGGGCGGCTACGCCGAGGTCTTCCAGCGCAACGTGCTGGCCTCGGGCGTGGTGCCGCAGATCAGCCTGATCATGGGCCCCTGCGCCGGTGGTGCCGTGTACTCGCCGGCCATGACG
>JBIKLC010000072.1:0-4564 GCA_044360025.1 Rubrivivax sp.
GGCCGGCATCTCGCTCGTCCGACTGGGCAGCAACAGCACCGGCGCGCCTTCTCCCTCGCGTGCGGCGCTGAACACCTGGACCGTGGCCCCGCCCGACAGCACCCGGCGCTCCTGGGCGGACAGGGCTGCGCTGGCGGCTCCCAGCAACGCGGCCAGCACCAGGAAAGTCACCGACGGAAACCCGGGAACGAGCGCGAACAGCGCCATCACGCCGGCTGCGAGCGCCAGCGCGCGCGGCTGGCCGCCCAGTTGCTGGCCGATCTGTTCGGCCAGGCTGGTGCTACCTTCGGTATCCGACCGGGTGATCGCGATGCCTGCGGCGATCGACACGAACAGGGCCGGGATCTGCGTGACCAGGCCGTCGCCGATGGACAGCACGGAAAACTTCTGCACGGCGGCACCGAAGCTCAGCCCCATCGAGAGCGTGCCGATCGCGATGCCCCCCAGCAGATTGACCAGCACGATCACGATGCCGGCGATGGCGTCGCCCTTGACGAACTTCATCGCGCCGTCCATGGCGCCGTAGAACTGGCTTTCCTGAACCAACTCACGCCGGCGCTGCACGGCCTGCTGCTGAGACAAGGCCCCGGCGCGCAGGTCGGCGTCGATGCTCATTTGCTTGCCGGGCATCGCGTCGAGCGTGAAGCGCGCGCTCACCTCGGCCACCCGCTCGGCGCCCTTGGCAATGACGATGAACTGGACGACGGTGATGATGAGGAACACGACGAGGCCGACCACCAGGCTGCCGCCCACCACCAGCCGACCGAAGGCGTCGATGATGTCGCCGGCATGCGCATGCATCAGGATCTGCCGGGTGGTGGCGACGTTCAGCGAGATGCGGAACAGCGTCGTCACCAGCAGCACCGCAGGGAAGGCGCTGAAGGCCAGCGGCGTCGGGATGAACATCGCCACCAGCAGCAGCACCACCGCAAGCGCGATGTTGACGGCCACCAGCATGTCCAGCGACCAGGCTGGCAGCGGCAGCGCCATCATCACGATGACGGCCACCACGAGACCCGCCAGCGCCAGGTCGGCCGGCAAGCGGCGCTGGCCCGAGGGCCCGGGGGATCCGGTCGAGGTGTTCATGTCGCAGGGTGCTTCTTGGAAACGTTCGGGACGGGCGCGCGCGGGTTGTGTCAGGTGCCGGGGGCGCCCGCGCTGTCATGCTGGAATTGGCCACGGGTGCGGAGCTTCATAACTTGGAGCGTTCCAGGAAAGCCATGATGGTCGCCGCGTGGGGCGCGGGCGCGGGGTTGCCCGTCTGCGCCTTCCCGTACAGGGCTTCGACCATCGCGTCATCCCGCAGCCGGCGGGTCCTCGAGGTGCGCAAGGCCCTGGCGGCCTGTCGCCCCTGGGCGCCGTGGGCGCGCAGAAGGAAAATCGGGACCTGGTCCACACCGGGGCGGTAGACCACCGCGATCAACCGGCCGTCCTTGTGGGTGAGCGCGATGGACGCGAAGCGCAGATACTCGAGGAGTTCTTCCCAGGGCAGCTCGTGAGACCCCTGTTTGCGAGCGGCCTTGAGTTGCGGGTCGCCTTCGTCCTCGCGCATCTCGCGGCGCACTTCCTGCAGCGTCATGCGCTGGTCGCGCAGAAACTGCCAGCGCTGGTAGCCTAGGTCGACGGCTCCCAACAACACAAAGAGCCCGCCGCACCACAGCATCAGGTGCATCAGGCCCGAACCTGCCACCGCCAGTGCCGCGTTCGCATCCGCCAGGATCACGCGGATCGCATCAGGCAGGATACGCAGGCACACCAGCACCACGGCCGCGCCGACGATCGCGGTCTTCAGCAGCATCTGAACGAGCGTCACGACCGTGCGCATCGAGAATATCCGCTTGAAGCCGGCCGCAGGGTTGATGCGCTCCATCTTCGGCATCACTGGATCCCAGCTCAAGACGGTGCCCGTCTGCAGCCAGAGGCTGAACTTGTGGACCGCCGTGGCGATCAACAGCGGCGCCAGCGAAACGAGCACGGCCAGCTGCAGGCCCTCAAGCCACAGCGCCTTCATCGTCGCATGGTCGAGGCGCTCGAACGAACGCTCGACCGCCAGGAACAGACCGGCAAACTCGCGCGCGAACCAGGGCACCAGCGCCATCGTCGCCAACATGCCCACGAGCACCGACAGCGCCCCGGCGAGATCCTCGCTCTTGGCGATCTGACCCTGCTTGCGCGACTTTTCGAGCTTGCGCGGGGTCGCCTCCTCGGTCTTCTCGGCGGCCGATTCGGACATGCCTCAACCCCCTACACGCTGCAGCAGCGCCAGCAGCGCGGCGGAGGCCTCGAACATGCTCCGCACCGCGCGCTCCATCACCAAGGGCAGCGCCGCGGCCAGCACGCCCAGCCCCACCATCGACTTCATCGTGAGCGTAACCTGGTAGACGTTGAGCTGCGGCGCCGCACGGTTCAGCAAGCCCAGGCTGACATCGATGACGAACAACACGAGGACCACCGGCCCGGCCAGCAGGATGGCCAGCGCAAACAGGCGCGAGGCCTGCGTCGTGGCCTCCAGCACCACCTGCGGCTGCAAGGCGCCCCACCCGCCACCCACCGGCAGCAGCCGGTACGACAGGTACAGCACGTCGGCCAGCACCAGCAGCAACCCGGCGGCCATCAGCACGGCAAACAGCACCCGCTCCAGCAGTTGCGCCGTGATCGACACGTTGTTGCCGTTCACCGGGTCGATGTTCTGCGTGAAGGTCTGGCCGGTCTGGTGGTCGATGATCTCGCCGACCGCCTGCAGGCCGGCGCAGAAAGCCCCGAGGCCGAGGCCGATCAGCAGGCCGATCGATCCTTCGTGCAGCGTCAACAGCGCCAGGCCGGGCAGCGATTGGGGCACCGGCGGCAGGTTGTGCAGCGCCAAGATGGCTGGCGGCACGGCGATCGCCAGGGCCAGGGGCATTCTGACGACGGCCGGCATGATCGCCTCGGCGAACGGCGGCAGCAGCGCGAAGGCAATGGCCACGCGCAAGCTGGTCAGGGCGAGCGCCCACAGCAACTGGCCGGGTTCGACGTCGAGCGGGCTCATCGCAGCTCGAAAATCATCGTGAACGCCCGATCGGCGAAGCCGAAGGCCAAGGCGCCCAGCCACGGCATCAACACCAACACCAGGCCCATCACCACCATCAGCTTCACCGCGAAGGCGGTGGTCTGGTCCTGAAGCTGGGTCAGGGCCTGCAGCAGCCCCAGCAGCAAACCCACCACCGCCGCAGCACCCACCAGTGGCGCCGACAGGATCAGCGACACGAGGATGGCCTCGCGCGCGATGGCGCCCAGCGCAGCGGGATCGATGGTCATGGGCAGCACCTGGCCGTTGGCTTGGCGGAAGCAGTGACTTTCATGCCGTCTCAACGGTAGGTCAGCACCAACGCATGCGCCAGGCGGGTCCAGCCGTCCAGCAGCACGATCAGCAGCAGCTTCAACGGTAGTGAAACCATGGTCGGGCTCATCATCTGCATGCCGAGCGCCATCATCACATTAGCCACGACCAGATCCACGACCAGGAACGGCAGCGCGATCAGCACGCCGATCAGGAAGGCCTCGGTCAACTCGGACACGGCGAAGGCCGGCACCAAGATGACGAAGTCTTTGGGCTCAATCTGCGCGGCGGTTTCCTCGCCCATCAGGCGGCGCGCGGCGTCTGCAAAGAACGCGCGCTCCCGCTCGTGCGCATGTTTGTCCAAAAAACCGCGCATGGGCTCCTTGGCCTTTTCCAGGACCTGCATCGTAGACAGGGCCGGCAGCTGCGGGCTCTTGGGATCCACGCCAACCGCCGTGAGCATCTGCATCCCCACTGGGTACATCACGTACCAGGTCAGCACCAGGGCCAGACCGTTGGTCACGATGTTGGGCGGCACGCCCTGCAGCCCGAGCGCATTGCGCAGGATCGCAAACACCACGACGATCTTGGTGTACGAGGTCAGCATGACCACCGCCACCGGCAGCACCCCCAGGAAGAAGAGCAGCGGTATCGTTACGGCTGGATCTGGGGCTCCCATGGCTGCACCTTCCCGGCTGGCCTGTCGGCGCTCAGATGACGGGCAGCCGGCTCGTGTCGGTCACCACGACGACGAGTTCGTCGCCGACGGCAGCGAGTTCGCCGCGCGCCAGCATGCGGCCATTGACCAGGATGCGGACCGGCTGTTCCTGCAAGCGCGTGCCCATTCGCAGCGCCTGTCCCTGGCGCAGCCGCGCCACCTCGGCCACCGTCATGCGCAGCGTGGCGATCTCGAAGGCCACATCGCACTCGATGTCGCCCAGCCGGTCGATGCTGTCGACAGAGGGGCCTGGCTCGCCAGCCGGCGCATTTTGGTTGGGCGAAGTGTCCATGTTTGACTCCAGCACGAGTTCGTCGCCCACGGCGCGGGCGTTAATGCGCAGCCCGGCTCCGACGCGGCCACCGCCGTCCGTCAGGTGCACGGGCAGAGATTGGTCGGGGCTGAACGCGGGCACGGCGAGACGCAACGCGTCGCCGGCCTGCAGCGCCATCACCTCATTCAGCGGCAGCTTGCATCCCCCCATGCGCAACGACAGCGCGACCGGGACGTGGCTGATGCGGCGCAGA
>JBIKLC010000049.1:0-14280 GCA_044360025.1 Rubrivivax sp.
TTCCTTGGGGATCGACGGCATCGCCGCCGCAGCGGCCATAGCCGCCGTCGTCGTCTTCCTGCTGGTTGGCATACATGCTCCTCTTGGTCATGCTACGCCCCGCACACAAAATTCCGGACAAGCTCCTGGCATCGCAGGCTTGGTCATGGCGCGTGATTCCTCGGTGTCAGTTTACGGTCGCTATCGCACGGCGGCAGTCGCGCGCACCACCGTGCTCCTGCGCTACCGCGCCTACGCTCAATGCCAGTGCGTGGGTGGCCTACGATCTGGCGATTCCCGCAACCCCGCCGCAACCCTCTCGCCAACCGATGCGCCCCACAACCCGCCGCGTGCTCCAGGCCGTGCTGTATGAAGTCGGAGCCGTCGCCGTCGTCGGCCCGGTCCTGGGCCTTGCGTTCGGCAAGCCGGCGGGTTCCACCTTTTTGCTGGCCGTCGTGCTGTCCGCCATCGCGCTGTGCTGGAACTACCTCTTCAACGCCGCCTTCGAAGGGTGGGAATCGCGGCAGGCGGTCAAGCGACGAAGCTTCGCGCGCCGCCTCGCGCACGGCACGGGCTTCGAGGGCGGCCTCACCATCATCCTCGTGCCGGTGATGGCGCTGTGGCTCGACACCACCTTCCTGGCGGCCTTCCTGGCGAACCTGGGACTCCTGGCCTTCTTCTTCGTCTACGCGGTGGCCTACACATGGGCCTTCGACAAGGTTTTCGGCCTGCCCCAGTCGGCGCTGGGGGCCCCGCGATGAGTCCCCGCCGATCAGGGCCGCTTCCCGCGTAGGGCCCGGGTTCACCGTTGCCTGCGGCCGGCTGGCGCTCCGCCCGGGGCTCCGCGACGCCTGTTGCCCGTGCCGTGCTTGCATGTCGAAAGCTCCTGCGGTACTGTATAAAAAAACAGTATCCACAGGGGGCGCCGCCTTGTCCATCCATCCTCCCGCCAGCCCTGGCAGCCCGCCACAGGTTCCCGGTGCGTCCGCCTCGCCCCGCCTGCTCGACCTGCTGCGCCAGCACATCCGCCTGCTGCACTACAGCATCCGCACCGAAGAGGCCTACGTCCACTGGGTGCGTGCCTTCGTCCGCTACCACGGCCTGCGCCATCCGTCGGAGCTGTCCGGCCCCGATATCCAGGCCTTCCTGACCTGGCTGGCCACCGACCGCGACGTCGCCCCCAGCACGCATCGCCAGGCGCTGTCGGCGCTGCTGTTCCTGTACCAGAAGGTGCTGCGCCAGCCCGTGCCCTGGATCGACGACATCGGCCGCCCGCGCAGCCAGCGCCGCCTGCCGGTCGTGCTGTCGGTGCCCGAGGTGCAAGACCTGCTCGTGGCGCTCGACGCCATGCCCGCCGCGCCGCACCAGCACAGCCCCGGCAGCCTCGTTGCGCGGCTGCTCTACGGCACCGGCATGCGCCTGCTCGAGGGCCTGCGCCTGCGGGTCAAGGACATCGACTTCGACCGCCGCGCCCTCATCGTGCGCGAAGGCAAGGGCTTCAAGGACCGCGTCGTCATGCTGCCCGCCGCGCTCGAGGAGCCGCTGCGCGAGCAGCTTGTCCGCGCCCACGCCGTCTGGCAGGCCGACCGTGCCCAGGGCGTGGCCGGCGTGCACCTGCCCCAGGCCCTGGCGCGCAAGTACCCGCGCGCCGCCGAGTCCTGGGCCTGGCACTGGGTGTTCCCGCACGGCCAGCTGTCCGTCGATCCGCGCACTGGCCTGCGCCGCCGCCACCACCTGCTGGAGATGAACTTCCAGCGCGTCTTCAAGCGCGCTGTGCACGACGCCGGCATCCACAAGACCGCGTCGCCGCACACGCTGCGCCACTCCTTCGCCACCCACCTGCTGCAGTCGGGCTACGACATCCGCACCGTCCAGGAACTGCTCGGCCACGCCGACGTCAGCACCACCATGATCTACACGCACGTGCTGTGCCTGGGCGGCGGCGCCGTGCGCAGCCCGCTCGACGCGATGGCGCCGCTGGCATTCCCCACCGCCACGCCCACCGCCACGCTCCCGCCCGACGCCGCCCGCTACCCCGGCGTGCAACCACCCGCCACCGTGCGCCGCGCGCGCGAGCCCGACGCCGTCGCCACCGCCTGCCCGCCGTGCCTGCCCCCTCACGCCATCCCCGCCGCCCCCGCCACGCGCTGCCGGCTTACGCCGAGCTGCACTGCCGCAGCAACTTCAGCTTCCTGAGCGGCGCCTCGCACCCCGAGGAACTGGTCGCGCGGGCGCAGGCCCTGGGCTACGGCGCGCTGGCCCTCACCGACGAGTGCTCGCTGGCCGGCGTCGTGCGCGCGCACGCCGAGGCCGAGCGCCTGAAGATGCGCCTGATCGTTGGCTGCGAGATGCAGTTGTCGTGGCCGGCGTCGGCGCTGCCGCCCGCGCCAGCCACCCTGGCGGAGAGCGCCCCCACCCCCGGCCCTCTGGCCATCGACGCCGCGCAGGCCGCCGTGCAGGCCGTGGTCGCCGCCGCCGCGCGCCAGGTGGCGGCCGACCGTGCTCGCGCCGCCGCGGCCGCGCCGCCGCCGCCCGAGCCCGCGCCGCTGGCTGACGCCGCAGCCGCCGCCGCGCAGCGCCAAGCCGAGCCGCGCCTGGTGCTGCTGGCGCAGTCGCGCCGCGGCTACGGCAACCTGGTGCAGTGGATCACGCTGGCCCGCCGCCGCGCCGCCAAGGGCCAGTACCTCGCGCACCGGGCCGACGTCGAGGGCCGCGTCGCCCGGGCGCCCATGCTCGCCGGCCTGCCGGGCTGCTTCGCGCTGCTCGTGCCCGCCCCGGGCCAGCCCTTCGAGACGCTGTTCGAGCACGCGCTGTGGCTGCGCACCTGGTTCGGCCCCGATCGCTGCGCTATCGCCGTGCAGCGCCGCCACCGCGCCGCCGAGGCCGTGGCGGTGCAGCTGCTGCAGCGCGTGGCCGCCGCCACCGGCCTGCCGCTGGTGGCCACCGGCGGCGTGTGCCTGCACCGCCGCTCGCGCCAGGCGCTGCTCGACGTGCTCACCGCCACGCGCCTGTCCACCACCGTGGCCGGCGCCGGCCTGGCGCTGCAGGCCAACGCCGAGTCGCACCTGCGTTCGCGGCTGCGCCTGGCGCAGCTGTTCCGGCCCGAGTGGCTCGAGGCCTCGGTCGCCATCGCCGGCACCTGCGCCTTCAGCCTGGCCGAGCTGAAGTACGAGTACCCGCGCGAGATCACGCCCCCCGGCCACACGCCCGCCAGCTGGCTGCGCCAGCTCACGGAAGACGGCGCGAGGAGCCGCTTCCCCGCCGGCGAGCCGCCCGCCGTGCGCGCCATGATCGAGCACGAACTCGCACTCATCGGCCGCCTGCGCTACGAGCCCTACTTCCTGACAGTGGCCGACATCGTGCGCTGGGCGCGCAGCCAGGACATCCTGTGCCAGGGCCGCGGCAGCGCCGCCAACTCGGCCGTGTGCTACTGCCTGGGCGTCACCGCCGTCGACCCCGCCCGCAGCACGCTGCTGTTCGAACGTTTCATCAGCGAGGAGCGCAACGAGCCGCCCGACATCGACATCGACTTCGAGCACCAGAAGCGCGAAGAGGTCATCCAGTACATCTACCGCAAGTACGGCCGCCACCGCGCCGCGCTCACGGCGGTGGTCATCAGCTACCGCCCGCGCAGCGCGCTGCGCGACGTGGGCCGCGCGCTGGGCATCGACCTCGCGCGCATCGAGGCGCTCAGCAAGAGCCAGCACTGGTTCGACGGCCGCCACGTCAGCCCCGAGCGCCTGCGCGAGAACGGCTTCGACCCCGACAGCCCGCTGGTGCGCCAGTGGATGGGCCTGACGCACGAGTTGATCGGCTTCCCGCGCCACCTGAGCCAGCACCCCGGCGGCTTCGTCATCGCGCGCGACGACCTCGCCGAGCTCGTGCCGGTGGAGAACGCCACCATGGAGGGCCGCAGCGTCATCCAGTGGGACAAGGACGACCTCGACACGCTGGGCCTGCTCAAGGTCGACATCCTCGCGCTGGGCATGCTCAGCGCCATCCGCCGCGCGCTCGCGATGGTGGGCGCCAAGCAGGGCGCGCCTTTGGAACTGCACCAGGTGCCGGCCGAGTGCCCGCAGGTCTACGCCATGCTCTCGCGCGGCGACAGCGTCGGCACCTTCCAGGTCGAGAGCCGCGCCCAGATGAGCATGCTGCCGCGGCTGCGGCCGCAGCGCTTCTACGACCTCGTCATCGAGGTCGCCATCGTGCGGCCCGGCCCCATCCAGGGCGGCATGGTCCACCCCTACCTGCGGCGCCGCAACGGCGAGGAACCCGTCGAGTACCCCAGCGACGAGGTGCGCCAGGCGCTCGAGCGCACCCTGGGCGTGCCCATCTTCCAGGAGCAGGTGATGCAGCTGGCCATCCTGGCCGCCGACTTCACCCCCGGCGAGGCCGACCAGCTGCGCCGCGCCATGGCCGCCTGGAAGCGCCGGGGCGGCCTCGGCCCCTTCCACGAGCGGCTGGTGGGCCGCATGGTCCAGAAGGGCTACTCGCGCGAGTACGCCGAGCGCATCTTCAAGCAGATCGAGGGCTTCGGCGAATACGGCTTCCCCGAGAGCCACGCCGCGAGCTTCGCGCTGCTGGTGTACGCCAGCGCCTGGCTGAAGTGCCACCACCCCGACGCCTTCCTGGCGGCGCTGCTCAACGCGCAGCCGCTGGGCTTCTACGCCCCCGCGCAGCTGGTGCGCGACGCGCGCGAGCACGGCGTGGCGGTGCGGCCGGCGTGCGTCCGGGCCAGCGTGTGGGAGACCGTGCTCGAGGACGGCGCCACCGCCACTGCCGCCGCTGCCGCTGCCGCTGCCGCTGCCGCTGCCGCTGCCGCCACGGCGCCGCGCCCGGTGCGCCTGGGCTTCAGCCGTATCGCCGGCTTCACCGAGCCTGCCGCGGCGCGCCTGGTGGCCGCGCGCGCCGTGGCGCCGTTTGCCGATGCCGAAGACCTGGCGCGCCGCGCCGGCCTGGACGCCCACCACCTGCGCCTGCTGGCCGAGGCCGACGCCCTGGCGGCGCTGGCGGGCCACCGCCACGCCGCCGCTTGGGCCGTGGCCGGCGTGGACACGCGCGCCACGCCCATGCTGGCGCGCACGCGCACCGCCGAGCCCGCGGCCGTGCTGGCCGCGCCCGGCGCGGCCGAGACGGTGCTGGCCGACTACCGCGCCACGGGCCTGAGCCTGACGCAGCACCCGGTGGCGCTGCTGCGGCCGCAGCTGGCGGCCTTCAAGGTGCTGCCGGCCTCGGTGCTGAAGCACTTCCCCGACGGCCGGCTGGCGCGCGCCAGCGGGCTGGTCACGCACCGCCAGCGCCCTGGCACGGCCAAGGGCGTGGTCTTCGTGACGCTGGAAGACGAGACCGGCTCGGTCAACGTCATCGTTTGGCCGTGCGAGGTGGAGCAGCAGCGCCGGCCGCTGCTGGCGGCCACGCTGCTCACGGTGTACGGCGTGTGGCAGTGCCAGGGCGAGGTGAGGCACCTCGTGGCGCGCAGGCTCGTCGACCACTCGGCGCTGCTGCAGGGCCTGGCCATCCGCAGCCGCGACTTCCGCTGAGCACGCGGCGTCGCGCCCGTTCACACCGTCTCAGGGCTGCTGGCGGCGCTCTTCTCCCCGCTGGAAGGGGATCTTCTTGCGTTCTTCGGGATCGGCCGCCGGGCGGGCCGGGGCCGGCGCCGCGGCCGGGGCCGGCGGTGCCGCGGTGGTGCTCGCGGGTGCAGGCCGCGCGGCGGTCTCGCGCTGCCGCTCGAACAGGCGCTCCATGGCCGCCTGGCGGCCCTGCGGTGCCGGCGTCGGCGCTGCGGCCGGCGCCGCAGGCGGTGCCGCAACGGGGGCCGCGGGCGGTGCCGCCACAGGTGCCGGAGCCGCCGCCGCGGGTGGCGCCGGGCGGAAAGCGGGGCGGTCGTCGCGTCGGTCGTCACGCCGGTCGTCGCGGCGGTCATCCCGGCGATCGGCCCCAGGCGCGACCGGCCCTGGCTCTTGGCGCGTGTCATGGCGATCGTCACGCCGGTCATCGCGCCGGTCATCGCGCCGGTCCACGCCCCGTTCCGCCCACCGCGGCCCCAGCACCGGCTGGACCGGCTGGCGCCACACGGTGTCGGGCACCACCGGCCGCGGCGGCCGGGGGCCCCAGGCCGGGTGCCAAGGGTCCACGCGCTCGACGTGGCGCTCGCTGTGGCGGTACCAGGGCCGGTAGGGCACCCGCGGCGGCAGCGGCGTCCAGCCCACGCCGGGCCCGCCGATCTGCACCGACACGCTCAGCGACGGCGTGCCCGTCCACACCACCAGCGCGGGCGAGAACACCGGCCGCCGAACGTAGGCCCCTGGCCACCACACCCAGCGGCCGTGCCACTGCACCCAGCGGCCGTAGTGGAAGGGCGCAAAGCCCCAGGGTGCGCGGTCCACCCAGGTCCAGCCCCAGGGGCGCAGCCACACCCAGCGGCCGTCGCGGTAGGGCGCCCAGCCCGGGGCCACGCGCGCGGGCAGCCACACCCAGCCGTGCTCGGGATGCCGGTCCCACTGGCCGTGCTGCGCCAGTTCCTCGGCGCCCGTCATTTCGCGCGGCAGCCGCTCCTCCGCGCCCGGGCCCTGCGCCCAGATCTCGTCCAGCCGGACGTCGCGGCGGTCCTCGCGCGCCACCCAGTCGGCGAACTCGTCGGCTTCGGGGCCGGCCGGCTCCTGGCGCAGCCGCGCGCCGTCGCGCCACAGCAGCAGCCGCTCGCCGGCTTCCACCCCCGGCCCGCCGTCCACACGCAGCAGGCCGCGCCAGGTATGCACCAGCGTGCGGTCGCGGTCGCCGTCGAGCCGGCGGTCGACGCGGTACAGGCCCGCGCGTGCCGGCGCCAGACGGGCCTCTCCCGTGACGAGCTCGATCTCCTCGGCCAGTTCCGCCGTGGCCACGCGCAGCGCCAGGCTGCCGCGGTGCACGCGCAGCACCAGACGCTCATCGCCCAGCCGGGACAGCTCGATCTCGCTGCGCTCGCCCAACCGAAGCACGGTGGAGCCGATGCGCGCCACGACGCGGCCGCGTGGCCCCGTGGCCAGACGGGCGCCCTCGGTCAGCGGGCGGTTGCGGTCGGCCTCGGCGTCGGCCGCGCGCCAGTCGCGCTGGTCGGCATCGAACAGAGAAACGGGGCCGTCGATCACCGCCAGGCGGCCCACGCGACCTGGCGGGTCGGCATCGGCGTCGGCGCCCTGCGCGCCGGCCACGGCGCAGGTCAGCAGGCTCAGCAGCAGTCGCCGCAGCGCGGCCAACGGGATGAAGCGGTGCATGGCGCTTCAACGCGCCGCTCCTGCCGGCCGCTGACACCCGAATGGGTGTACCCCCGGTCAAGACGCATGGCGTGACGAGCGGGCGTGTCGGATTTGTTCACAGCCGCTCAGGCCGTCAGTCGTCGTCGACGCCCGCCAGCTCGGGGAACAGCACGTCCGTGTAGCCGAACTGGGTGAGGTCGGTCATGCGCGTCGGGTAGAGGCGCCCGATGAGATGGTCGCACTCGTGCTGCACCACCACGGCGTGGAAGCCGTCCACCTCGCGCTCGATGGGACGGCCCAGCACGTCCTGACCGCTGTAGCGGATGCGCGCTTGGCGCGGCACCCGGCCGCGCAGGCCCGGCACCGACAGGCAACCTTCCCAACCCTCGACCATCTCGTTCGACAGCGGCGTGACCACCGGGTTGAGCAGCACCGTCTCGGGCATCGACTCGCGCTCCGGGTAGCGCCGGTTCTGCAAGAAGCCGAAGATCACCAGTTGCAGGTTCACACCGACCTGCGGCGCCGCCAGGCCGGCGCCGTTGGCGGCGCGCATCGTGTCGAAGAGGTCAGCCACCACCGCATGCAGTTCGGGCGTGTCGAACACGGTCACCGGCTGAGCCACGCGCAACAGGCGCGGGTCGCCCATCTTCAGGATTTCGAGCACGGCCATGTCTGCAACTCCTCCAGGCGATGTCGTCCGGGCCCAGGCGGCACCCGCTCGACCCCGATTGCAACACGTGCCGGCCATCCATCCCGAACGGTGGCGTTTCGGCTCGCGGTCAGCTAGCGGCGGGCTCCAGCAGCGCCCGCAGGCCGGCCTCGTCGATCACCGGCACGCCCAGTTCCTGCGCCTTGGCCAGCTTGCTGCCCGCCTCGGCGCCGGCCACCACGTAGTGGGTCTTCTTCGAGACCGAGCCGCTGACCTTGCCGCCGGCGGCCTCGATCAGCGCCTGCGCCTGGTCGCGGCCCAGCGTGGGCAGCGTGCCGGTCAGCACCAGCGTCAGCCCGGCCAGCGGCTTCGGACCCTGCTCGGCGGCCGACGCCTCGGGCCAGGTGATGCCCACCGCGCGCAGCCGCTCGACGATCTCGCGGTGGTGCGGCTGGGCGAAGAACTGCCGCACGCTGTCGGCCACGATGGGGCCGACGTCGTTGACCTCCAGCAACTGCTCGCGCGGGGCGTCCATCAGCGCGTCCAGCGTGCCGAAGTGGCGCGCCAGGTCCTTGGCCGTGCTTTCGCCCACGTGGCGGATGCCCAGCGCGTACAGGAAGCGCGCCAGCGTCGTGTGCTTGCTCCGCTCGAGCGCCGCCTCCAGGTTGGCGGCGCTCTTGTCGGCCATGCGCTCCAGCGCGCTGAGCTTGGCCAGGCCCAGCGTGTACAGCTCGGGCAGCGTGCGCACCAGGCCGCCGTCCACCAGCTGGTCCACCAGCTTGTCGCCCAGGCCCTCGATGTCCATCGCGCGGCGGCCGGCGAAGTGCAGCAGCGCCTGCTTGCGCTGCGCGGCGCAGAACAGGCCGCCGGTGCAGCGGTGCTCCAGCGAGCCCTTCTCGCGCCGCACCGGGCTGCCGCACACGGGGCACTCGCGCGGCATCGCGAAGTTGGGCACGTAGGCCGGCCTTCCGCCGGGCGCCCCGGGCATGCGGCCCACCACCTCGGGGATGACGTCGCCGGCGCGCCGCACGATGACGGTGTCGCCCACGCGCACGCCCTTGCGGCGCAGCTCGAAGCGGTTGTGCAGCGTGGCGTTGCTCACCGTGGTGCCGCCCACGAACACCGGCTCCAGCTTGGCCACAGGCGTGAGCTTGCCGGTGCGGCCCACCTGGATGTCGATGCCGTTGAGCCGCGTGGCCTGCTCCTGCGCCGGGAACTTGTGCGCCACGGCCCAGCGCGGCTCGCGACTCTTGAAGCCGAGCTGGCGCTGCCCATCGAGCCGGTCGACCTTGTAGACCACGCCGTCGATGTCGAAAGGCAGGGCGTCGCGCTCGGCCTCCACCGCGCGGTGGAAGGCCACCAGCTCGTCGGCGCCGGTGCAGACGCGGCGGCGCTCGTTCACCGGCAGGCCCAGGCCCTGCAGCCAGCCCACCAGCTCGCTGTGCCGCGCGAAGACCGGCAGGCCCTGCGCGTCGCCCAGGCCGTAGGCGTAGAAGCTCAAGGGGCGCGAGGCCGTCACCGCGGGGTCGAGCTGCCGCACCGCGCCTGCGGCGGTGTTGCGCGGGTTGACGTAGGTCTTCTCGCCGCGCTCGCGCTGCCGGGCGTTCAGCCGCTCGAAGGCGTCGCGGCGCATGTAGACCTCGCCGCGCACCTCCAGCAGCGGCGGCGCCGCGCCGCGCAGCCGCAGCGGGATCTGCCCGATGGTGCGGATGTTCTGCGTCACGTCCTCGCCGGTCTCGCCGTCGCCGCGCGTGGCCGCCTGCACCAGCACGCCGAGCTCGTAGCGCAGGTTGACGGCCAGGCCGTCGAACTTCAGCTCGGCGGCGTAGGCCACCGGCGGCGCGTCGTCGGGCAGCTCGAGCTCGCGGCGCACGCGCGCGTCGAAGGCGCGCGCGCCCTCGGCGCTGGTGTCGGTCTCGGTCTGGATGCTGAGCATGGGCACGGCGTGCCGCACCGGCGCCAGGCCTTCGAGCACGCGGCCGAGCACGCGCTGCGTCGGAGAGTCGGGCGTGCGCAGCGCCGGGTGCGCGTCCTCCAGCGCCTGCAGCTCGCGGAACAGGCGGTCGTACTCGGCGTCCGGGATCTCCGGGTCGTCGAGCACGTAGTAGCGGTGGGCGTGGTGGTGCAGCTGCTCGCGCAGTTCGGCGGCGCGGCGCGCGGCGTCCTCAGGGGTCATGTCTTCGCGGGCCCTCAGCTGAACAGGCGCCGCGCCGCGGGCGAGCCGGCCGGCAGGCCGAGCTGCTCGAGCCGGCCATAGAGCGCGTCGATCTCGCGGCCGATGGCGTCGAAGGCGTGCAGCGTGATGGGCTGGCCCTGGTCGTCGCAGGCGGTCGCGTCGAGCTCGTCGCACAGCTGCTTGGACATCAGGTGCCAGGCCGGGAAGGGCTCCACCGCGGCGGGCGTCTGCGGCACGTCCAGCGACAGCCAGGCCTCGCGCACGGCGATGCCCTGGGGCGCGCCATCGGCGGCAGCCAGCGCGGCCTGCGCCTCCACGGCCAGCACCAGCACGGGCGGCGCGCCGTCCTCATCGGCCGGCAGCACCCAGCGGCCGGGAACGGCGCCGGCCTTCAGGCTCGCGCGCTGCGCCACCTGCTGCACGAAGCCCACGCTCCAGGCCACGCTGTTGCTGCGCAGCGTGATCGCCAGCTGCGCGTCTAGCGGCGCGGCCAGAGCGTCGAGCTCGCGCGCGCGGGCCACCACCTCCAGCATGTCGGGCGGGTCGGCGCGCGCGCCCAGCGCCTCGGCCAGGGCCTCGATCTTCTGCACGAACTCGGAGTACTCGATCTCGTTGAGCGCCCCGCTGCGGCTGGCCAGCTGCACGCCGGCCTGCAGCTCGCTGTAGCGGCGGCCGGGCGTGAGCGGCTCCCACTGGCCGGTCTCGGTGTCCAGCCCTTCCAGGTGGAAGGGCTTGCTGCCGGCCCGGCGCGAGAGCGGCGCGTGCTGCAACACGAACTCGGCGCTCACGGGCGTGTCCAGCGCCAGCGGCACCAGCGCATCGATCAACGCATCCAGCCGCGGCACGCGGCGCGCCGGCCCGCGCGGGCCGCCCTCGGAGGCGCCCAGCGACGCCAGCCCGTCGGGCACGGTGTCGCCCCCGTCCGCCGCCGGCGCGTCCAGCGGCGGCTCGGCGCGCTCGTCCAGCGTGTTGGCCCGGAAGCGCGACGGCGTCGCGCCTTTGCGCGGCCGCGCCCGGCGCACGCGCCACCAGCCGTGCATCGCCAGCGCCAGCAGCACGGCGCCTGCAGCGATGGCGAGCGCGGCGGCCAGCGTCATGGCATCGCCGTCAGGCCGCCTCGGCCATGCCGAGCGCACCCTGCATGTCCACCGCCACGATCCGGCTGACGCCCTGCTCCTGCATGGTCACGCCGATCAGCTGCTGCGCCATCTCCATGGCGATCTTGTTGTGGCTGATGAACAGGAACTGTGTGCCCTGGCTCATCTTCGTCACCAGCTTGGCGTAGCGCTCGGTGTTGGCGTCGTCCAGCGGCGCGTCCACCTCGTCGAGCAGGCAGAACGGCGCCGGGTTGAGCTGGAAGATCGCGAACACCAGCGCGATGGCGGTCAGCGCCTTCTCGCCGCCGCTGAGCAGGTGGATGGTGCTGTTCTTCTTGCCCGGCGGCTGCGCCATCACCTGCACCCCGGCGTCAAGGATCTCGGTGCCCGTCATCACCAGCCGCGCCTGCCCGCCGCCGAACAGGCTGGGGAACATCTGGCCGAAGTGCTCGTTGACCTGGTTGAAGGTGCTGGCCAGCAGGTCGCGCGTCTCGAGGTCGATCTTTGCGATGGCGTCCTCGAGCGTGCGGATGGCCTCCAGCAGGTCGGCGTTCTGGGCGTCGAGGAAGGTCTTGCGCTCGCGGCTGGCCGTCAGCTCGTCGAGCGCGGCCAGGTTCACCGCGCCCAGGGCGTTGATCTCGCGCTGGATGCGGTCGATCTCGGTCTGAAGGCCCCAGAGCTTGACGCCACCCTCCTCGATCGAGCGCCCCAGCGCCTCTACGTCGACCTGCGCCGCCGCCAGCTGCTCGAGGAACTGCGCGCCGCCCAGCTGCGCGGCCTGCAGCTCCAGCTGCAGCTTCGTGATCTGCTCGCGCAGCGGCTCCAGGCTGCGCTCGAAGCTCAGGCGCTGCTCGTCTGCCTGGCGCAGCTGCGCGCTGAGGTCGTCGTAGCTGCTGCGTGCCAGGCCCAGGGCCTGCTCGCGCTCCAGTTTCACGGCCAGCGCGCCCTGCAGGCCGCTCTGCGCTGCGGCGTCGTCGAAGCTGCCCAGCTCCAGCTGCAGCTGCTCGCCGGCCTGCTGGTTGGCCTGCACCTGCGCGGCCGCGGTCTCGATGCCGCGGTGCAGCTCGGCCTGGCGCGCCACCAGGGCGCGGGCCTGGAAGCCGGCTTCCTGCGCCTGCCGCTCCAGGCTGCGCTGCTGCTCGCGCCGGTCGGCCAGCGCGCGCTCGGCGGCGATGACGGCGTCCTCGAGTTCGGCGTGCTTCTCCTGCGCGCTGCCCAGCGCGATGTCCAGCTCCTCGAAGCGGGCCTCGCCGGTGGCGCGGCGCTCCTCCAGCGCCTCGAGCTGCGCGTCGATCTCGGCGAGCTCTTCCGCCAGCTGGCTGCTGCGGCTGCTGGCCGCCTCGGCCTGCTGCGTCAGGCGCAGCAGCTCCACGTGCAGCGCGTGGGCGCGCTGCTGGGCATCGGCGGCCTCGCGGCGCACGCCGGCCAGGCGCTGGCTGGCGTCGGTGTAGGTGGCCTCCAGCCGCACCTGGCGGGCGCGCGATTCGTCGGCGATCAGGGCCTGCGCGCGCTGCTGGCGGTCGAGGTTCTCGATCTCTTGCCCGCGCGCCAGCAGGCCGGCCTGCTCGCTGTCGGGGGCGTAGAAGGCCACCGCGTGCTGGCTCACCGCGTGGCCTTCGCGGGTCATGATGACCTCGCCGTGCGTGAGCCGGCTGCGCTGGGCCAGCGCGGCGTCGAGCGACTCGGCGGTGTACACGCCCTCGAGCCAGTCCGACAGCAGCGCCTGCAGCGAGGCGTCGCCCAGCTTCAGCTGCTCGGCCAGCGGCGGCAGCGTGCGGTGGGTGCTGGCGACGGCACCCGCCGGCAGGGCGTAGAAGGCCAGCCGCGCCGGCGGCGCATCGGCCCCGAAGGCGCGCACGGTGTCCAGCCGGCCCACGGCCAGCGCGCCCAGGCGCTCGCGCAGCGCGGCCTCCAGCGCCGTCTCCCAGCCCGGGGTGATGTGCACCTGCTTCCACAGGCCGGGCAGTCCGGCCAGGCCGTGCCGCTCGAGCCAGGGCTTGAGCTTGCCCTCGGTCTGCACCTTGTCCTGCAGCGCGCGCAGCGCGGCCAGCCGCGCGGCGATGTCGGTGAGCTTCGCGGCCTCGGCCGTGGCGGCGTCCTGCGCGGCGCGGCGCTGCTCGTCGAGCTGCGGCACCTGCTCGGACAGCTCGGCCAGCCGGGCGTCGGCCTCGTCGCGGCGCTCGTTGGCGGCGACCTCGTCGGCGCGCAGCGCGGCGATGCGCGCCGTGTCGGGCGCGGCCAGGCCCTTCTGCTCGGCCGCCAGGCGCTCGCGCCGGGTCTTCAGGCCGCGGCCCTGCTCCTCGGCGTTGCGGCTGTCGGCGGCCAGCAACTGGATCTGCTGCTGCACCTCGGCAGCCTTGGCGCGCTGCGCGTTGGCGGCCTGCTGCGCGGCGCGCACGGCCTCTTCCGCGTCGGGCAGCGCGAAGCCCTGTTCCTCGGCCTGCGCGTGCAGCAGGCCGGCCTGCTCCTCGGCGGCTTCGATGTCGCCGGCGATCTCGTCCAGCTCGGCCTGCGCCTCGGCCTGGCGCGCCGCCCACTGCGCGTTCTGCGCCTGCAGCTCGGCCAGCCGCGCCTGCGCGCGCTGGCGGCCCTCGACGACGTAGCGGATGCGCTCCTCGAGCCGGCTCACCTCGAGCGCGGCCTGCGCCAGCTCGCCCTGGCGCGCGTGCAGCACGTCGTTGGCGGCGTAGTGGGCCTGGCGCACCTGCTCCAGCTCGGCCTCGGTGTGGCGCAGCTCGGCCAGCCGCGACTCCAGCGCGTTGGTCGCCTCGGCCACGGCCTGCTGCACGCGGGCCTCCTCGTTAGCGGCGTCGCGGTGCTTCAGGAACCACAGCTGGTGCAGCTTCAGCGTGCCGGCCTCCTGCAGGCTGCGGTACTGCGCCGCCACCTCGGCCTGCTTCTCGAGCTTGTCGAGGTTGGCGTTCAACTCGCGCAGGATGTCGTCCACCCGCGTGAGGTTCTCGCGCGTGTCCTTCAGCCGGTTTTCGGTCTCGCGGCGGCGTTCCTTGTACTTGGACACGCCCGCGGCCTCTTCGAGGAACAGGCGCAGTTCCTCGGGCCGGCTCTCGATGATGCGGCTGATGGTGCCCTGGCCGAGGATGGCGTAGGCCCGCGGGCCCAGGCCCGTGCCCAGGAACACGT
>JBIKLC010000050.1:0-14252 GCA_044360025.1 Rubrivivax sp.
GGCCTGATCAGCATGGGCTCGCTGTACTACCTGATCCCGCGCATGTTCGGCCGCACCACGATGTACAGCGTCAAGGCCATCGAACTGCACTTCTGGGTGGCCACCATCGGCATCGTGCTGTACATCGCCGCGATGTGGATCGCCGGCGTGATGCAGGGCCTGATGTGGCGCGCGGTCAACCCCGACGGCACGCTGGTCTACACCTTCGTCGAGAGCGTCAAGGCCACCTACCCGTACTACGTGGTGCGGCTGGTTGGCGGGCTGCTGTACCTGGGCGGCATGCTGATCATGGCCTGGAACGTGGTGATGACGGTCAAGAGCGGGCGTGCCGAGGATGCACGCATCCCGGCCCCGGCCCTGGCCCACGCCTGACCGACCGCAGGAGAGCACACCATGGCACAGCAAAACAACCCAAGCGGTCACGAGAAGATCGAGACCAGCAACTTCCTGATGATCGTGCTGATCCTGCTGGCGGTGGCCGTCGGCGGGCTGGTCGAGATCGTGCCGCTGTTCTTCCAGCGCAGCACGACGCAGCCGGTGGAGGGGCTCAAGCCCTACACGCCGCTGCAGCTGGCCGGGCGCGACGTCTACATCCGCGAGGGCTGCTACAACTGCCACTCGCAGATGGTGCGTCCCTTCCGCGCCGAGGCGCTGCGCTACGGGCAGCTCTCGATGGCCGGCGAGTTCGTCTACGACTACCCCTTTCAGTGGGGCAGCAAGCGCACCGGACCCGACCTGCACCGCGTCGGCGGCAAGTACAGCGACGAGTGGCACCGCGTTCACCTGATCAACCCGCGCGACCTGGTGCCCGAGTCCAACATGCCCGCCTACCCGTGGCTGGTGACGGGTGTCGTCGACGACCAGTCGATCGCGCAGCGCATGAAAGCATTGCAGACCCTGGGCGTGCCCTACACCGACGCCGAGGTGGCTGCGGCGGCCGAGCAGGTCAAGGGCAAGTCCGAGATGGACGCCGTGATCGCCTACCTGCAGGTGCTGGGCACCGCGCGCAAGTAGGCCGAGGAGCACACCGATGGACGTGAACACCCTCCGCATCGCGGTCACGGTGGCCGGCCTGGCGCTGTTCCTCGCGCTGGTCGTCCACACCTGGAGCCGCAGCCGCCGCGCCGATCACCACGATGCTGCGATGCTGCCGTTCGCCGAGAGCGGCGACGTCGACGTGCCCGCCGCCGGCGGAAGCGCTAACCGAACCAAGGAGTAAGCCGTGAGCGATTTCCTGCACAGCGGCTGGGCGCTGTTCGTGGCCGTGGTGACCGCCGTGTCGCTGCTGGCCTGCTTGGTGCTGCTGGCGATCGCGGCCAAGCGCCGTGTGATGGCCAACGACAACACCACCGGCCACGTCTGGGACGAGGACCTGCGGGAGATGAACAACCCGCTGCCGCGCTGGTGGATGGGGCTGTTCGTCATCACCGTGGTGTTCGCCGCGGTGTACCTGGCCTTCTACCCGGGCATGGGCAGCGCACCCGGCCTGCTCAAGTGGAGCAGCGCCGGCCAGTACGAGGCCGAGCAGGCCAAGGCCCGCGAGGCCATGGCGCCCGTGTACGCCCGCTTCGTGGCCATGAACGCCGAGCAGCTGGCGGCCGACGAGAAGGCCATGGGCATCGGGCAGCGCCTGTACCTGAACAACTGCGCGATGTGCCACGGCTCGGACGCGCGCGGCGCCAAGAGCTTCCCGAACCTGGCCGACAACGACTGGCTCGGCGGCAACGACCTCGACTACGTCAAGAAGGTCATCGTCGAGGGCCGGGTCGGCGTCATGCCGGCGATGGCGGCTGCCGTGGGCACCGCCGAGGATGCGAAGAATCTCGCGAACTACGTGCTGAGCCTGTCGGGCAGCGCCCACAACAGCGTCGCGGCGCAGCTCGGCAAGCCCAAGTTCGCCACCTGCGCGGCTTGCCACGGCGCCGAAGGCAAGGGCAACATGGCTCTGGGCGCGCCCAACCTGACCGACAAGGTCTGGCTGCACGGCTGGGGCGAGCAGGCCATCGTTCGCGCCATCACGCAGGGCATCAACAACCCGATGCCCGCGCAGGGCCGGCTGCTCACGCCCGAGCAGGTGCACGTGCTGAGCGGCTACGTGCTGAGCCTGTCGAAGAGCACGCGCGTGGCCGCCGCGAACTGAGGCACCCCGGCAGCACCTCATGTCAGCAGGCCCGAGCCCGGTTGCCCCGGCAGAAGACCCGGCTGCCCAGATCGTCAGCCTTTATCAGAAGCAGAAGAAGATCTACGCCCGCGCCGTCAGCGGCTGGTTCGCCGGCTGGCGCTGGGCTCTGGTGTGGGCCACCCAGCTGGTGTTCTACGGACTGCCCTGGCTGGAGTGGAATGCGCGCCAGGCGGTGCTGTTCGACCTGGGCGCTCGCCGCTTCTACATCTTCGGTCTCGTGCTGTACCCGCAGGACTTCATCTTCCTGACGGGCCTGCTGATCATCTCGGCCTACGCGCTGTTCCTGTTCACCACGGTGGCCGGGCGCTTGTGGTGCGGCTACGCCTGCCCGCAGACGGTCTACACCGAGATCTACATGTGGGTGGAGCGCCGGCTCGAGGGCGACCGGGCGCAGCGCATGAAGCTCGACGCCGCGCCCTGGTCGCTGGAGAAGCTGCTGCGCAAGGGCGGCAAGCAGGTGGCCTGGATCGCCATCGGCCTGTGGACCGGCTTCACCTTCGTTGGCTACTTCACGCCCATCCAGACGCTGGCGGGGCAGGTGATGTCGCTGGGCCTGGGGCCATGGGAGTGGTTCTGGACGCTGTTCTACGGCTTTGCCACCTACGGCAACGCCGGCTACATGCGCGAGCAGGTCTGCAAGTACATGTGCCCCTACGCGCGCTTCCAGAGCGCGATGTTCGACCCCGACACGCTGATCATCACTTACGACGCCGCGCGCGGCGACCCGCGCGGCCAGAACGCGCGCCGCAGCAAGAAGGACGGCGCCCGGCCCGAGGGCCTGGGCGACTGCATCGACTGCGGCCTGTGCGTGCAGGTGTGCCCCACCGGCATCGACATCCGCAACGGGCTGCAGTACGAGTGCATCGGCTGCGCCGCCTGCATCGACGTGTGCAACGGCGTGATGGACAAGATGAACTACCCCCGCGGCCTGATCCGCTACGACACCGAGCGCGGCATGGCCGAGCGTGCCCCGCGCGCCACGCTGTGGAAGCGGGTGTTCCGCCCGCGCGTGCTGGTCTACACGGGCATCCTGGGCCTCGTCTGCACGGCGATGCTGGTGGCGCTGCTGCTGCGCACGCCCTTCAAGGTGGACGTGGTGCGCGACCGCGGCGCGCTGGCGCGCGTGGTCGAGGACGGCTGGGTCGAGAACGTCTACCGCCTTCAGGTGATGAACGCCACCGAGCGCGAGCAGCGCTACACCGTCGCCGTGCAGGGCCTGGAGGGGGCGCAGATCGACCGCCGCGAGCCCGTCGCGCTGGCCCCGGCCGAGGCGCGCTGGGTGGCGCTGGCGGTGCGCGTGCCCCCCGAGGTGGCGGCGCAGGCGGGCAGCGGCGCGCACCCGATCAGCTTCCAGGTGACCCTGGCCCCGCAGGACGGCGCCGACGGGCACCGCGTCGTCGAGAAGTCCACCTTCCTCGTGCCGCGCTGAGGCGACGGCCCCCACCCGGAGACTCCCATGAACCCGCAAGACAACCCGCCCTGGTACCGCCTGCCCATCGTCTGGATGGTGATCGCAGGCCCGGCTGCCGTGGTGGTGGCCGGCTTCGCCACGCTGGCCATCGCCATCGCCAACCCCGATCCGGTGATCAGCGTGCCGCAGGCGCGCAGCAGCACCGAGATGCCCGCGGTGCAGGGCCGCAACCACGCCGCCACCCCGCGGCCCTGATCGCCGACGCGCCAAGCTGGCCCATGAAGCGCATCGCCCGCCGCGCCGCGGCCATCCTCTGGCCCGCCTTCCTGGTGGCCGCGGTGCTGGAGATCCTGGTCTTCGCCTTCGTCGACCCGGGCTCGCTGCACACGCTGTCGGGCGCCGCGCTGCCGCTGTCGGACACCGCGGTCTACTCGATCGCCTTCATCGTGTTCTGGGCCTGCACCAGCGCGGCTTGCGCGCTGACGGTGCTGCTGGAGCAGGGCCCTGCCGAACTGAACCCGGCTCCCCGCGCCGGGCGCTGAGCCGGCGCGCGGGTGGCGTTCAGCAGGCGGTGCCGTTGACGAGCCGCTGCAGCGCTTCGGCGTCGAGCACCTCGATCTGCCGCTGCTTCACCGACAGGATGCCGTCGTCCTGGAAGCGGCTGAAGGCCCGGCTCACCGTCTCGAGCTTCAAGCCCAGGTAGCTGCCGATCTCCTCGCGCGTCATGCGCAGGATCAGCGAGTTGGCCGAGAACCCGCGCGTGCGCAGCCGCTGCGTCAGGTTGAGCAGGAAGGCCGCTAGGCGCTCCTCGGCGCGCATGCTGCCCAGCAGCAGCATGACGCCGTGGTCGCGGACGATCTCGCGACTCATGATCTTGTGGAAGTGGCGCTGCAGGTCCGACAACTCGCGGGACAGGTCCTCGAGCTGGTGGAAGGGGATCACGCAGACCTGGGAGTCCTCCAGGGCCACCGCGTCGCAGGTGTGGCGGTCGGTGCCGATGCCGTCGAGGCCGAGCAATTCGCCGGCCATCTGAAAGCCCGTCACCTGATCGCGGCCGTCTTCAGACGACACGCAGGTCTTGAAGAAGCCCGTGCGCACGGCGTACAGGGAATTGAAGGCGTCCCCGACGTGGAACAGCGACTCGCCGCGCGGTACCGACCGTCGCGTGGCGACGATGTCGTCGAGCCGCTCGAGCTGCTGGTTGGACATGCCGACCGGCAGGCACAACTCGCGCAGGTTGCAGCTGGAGCAGGCGACCTTGAACGGCTCGAGCCGGATCGCGGAGGACGGGGGGGACTGCATGGCGGCTTGACTCCTGGCCGAGTATCGCCCAAACCGTGCTGTTGTTCACGCAAGACCGGGCGTGCAGGACAGGCGTTTGGCACTTGCTCTGGATCAAGCGCCTGTGACGCGACGTCCGGCACATTGGCCGTCATGAGCACCGAGGCAACCCAGGCCGTCTCGCCGGCCGGCAGCGCGGCCGTCCAGGCCGTACGACTCACCGACGAGCAGCTGGCCCGGCTGGACGTGCCCGGCCCGCGCTACACCTCCTACCCCACGGCCGACCGCTTCGTCGAGGCCTTCGGGTCCGACCAGTACCGACAGGCCCTGCGCCAGCGCGCCGTGGGCGCGCGCGTCGGCGGCGTGCCGCCGCTGTCGCTGTACGTGCACATCCCGTTCTGCGAGTCGGTGTGCTACTACTGCGCCTGCAACAAGATCATCACGAAGCACAAGAGCCGCGGCGCCGAGTACCTGTACTGGATCGAGCGCGAGGTCGAGATGCACGTGGCCGAGCTGGGCAGCAGCCAGCCGGTGTCGCAGCTGCACCTGGGCGGCGGCTCGCCGACCTTCCTTTCCGACGAGGAGCTGCGCTCGCTGATGGGGCTGCTCAGGCGCTCGTTCCGCGTGCTTTCGGGCGCCGAACTGTCCATCGAGGTCGATCCGCGCACCGCCAGCCGCGAGCGGCTGCGCAACCTGGCGGGCATGGGCTTCAACCGCGTGAGCTTCGGCGTGCAGGACTTCGACCCCGAGGTCCAGCAGGCCGTGCACCGCGTGCAGAGCTTCGAGATGGTGCAGGAGCTCGTTGGCGAGGCCCGCGAGCTGGGCTTCGAGTCCATCAACGCCGACCTCATCTACGGCCTGCCCAGGCAGACGCCGGAGTCGTTCCGCCGCACCATCGCGCAGGTGGCGCAGTTGCGGCCGTCGCGCATCGCGCTCTACGCCTACGCGCACCTGCCCGAGCGATTCAAGCCGCAGCGGCGCATCCACCCGGCGGAGCTGCCGCGGGGCGAGCAGCGGGTGCGCATGCTGGGCGACGCGATCGCCGGGTTCATCGGCAACGGCTACGTCTACATCGGCATGGATCACTTCGCGCTGCCGGGCGATGCGCTGGCCGTGGCGCGCCGACAGGGCCGGCTGCACCGCAACTTCCAGGGCTACACCACGCAGCCCGACGCCGACCTCGTGGCGCTGGGGGTGTCGTCCATCGGCCGCATCGGCGCGACCTACAGCCAGAACGCCAAGACGCTGGAGGAGTACCAGGACGCGCTGTCCCAGGGTCGCTTCCCGGTCGTGCGGGGCCTGGCGCTCACGCGCGACGACCTGCTGCGCCGGGCCGTCATCATGGCGCTGATGTGCCAGGGGCGCGTGGAGTTCGAATCCATCGAGCTCGCGCACCTGGTGAAGGTGCCGGAGGTCTTCGCGACCGAGATCGAGCGGTTGCGTGAGTTGCAGCGCATGGGCCTGGTGCAGATGGATGACCGCGAGGTCCAGGTCACGGCCACCGGCTGGTACTTCATCCGCGCCATCGCCATGGTGTTCGACCGCCACCTGCAGTCGGACCGCGCGCGCGAGCGCTTCTCGCGCATCATCTGAGCCCATGGACGTGGCCCTGATCGGCAGCGCGTTGCTGCTGGGTGTGGCGGGCACGCCGCACTGCGCGGCCATGTGCAGCGCCCCCTGCGCCGCCGTGGCTGGCCCGCGGGGCGTCGGCGCCTGGGCGTTCCAGGGCGCGCGCGTGGCGGGCTACGCGGCGGCGGGCTTCGTCGCCTCGGCCAGCGTCGGCAGCCTGGCGGCGCTGGCGCAGTGGACGCCGGCCTTGCGCCCCCTCTGGGTGCTGTTCCACGTGGCCATGCTGACGCTCGGCCTGTGGTTGCTGGTGCAGGGCCGCCAGCCGGCCTGGATGGGGCAGATCGGCCGCGTGGGCGTGGGGGTGCCGTCTGGGGCCCCGCTGCTGGCGGCCGGGGTGGCGCCGGTCCGCGTGTGGCGCCGTCCGGCGCGCGCGGCCCTGGCAGGGGGCCTGTGGGTGGCCTGGCCCTGCGGGCTGCTGCAGTCGGCGCTGCTCGTGGCCTCGATGACGCAGTCGGCCTGGGCCGGCGCGGCGGCCATGGGCGCCTTCGCGATGGCCTCGGCCGGCGGCCTGCTGGCCGCGCCCGCGCTTTGGCGCTTGCTGCAGGGCCGTGCCGGCGCCCTCGCCTTCGAGCGGCGGCTGGCGCGCGCCGCCGGCGCCCTGATGGCCGTGGCGGCGCTGTTCGCGCTGGGACACGACATCTGGCCGCCCATCGCCGCCTGGTGCGGCCTGGGCTGAGGCGGACCCGAACGCGCCGGGGGCCGGAAACGACAACGCCCGGCGAGGCCGGGCGTTGTCAGGCGATGCCGGAAGAATTACTTCTTCGGCTCTTCCTTCTTGGCGTCCTTCTTCTCTTCCTTCTTCTCTTCCTTCTTGGCGGCCGGGACGGCGGCGGCCGGCTTGGCCTCTTCCTTCTTCGCAGCCGGGGCGGCGGCGGCGGCCGGGGCGGCCTTCTTCTCGTCCTTCTTCGCGTCGGAGGCGATGGCGCCGGTGGTGGCGAAGGCGGCGGCGATCAGGGCGGCCAGGAGTTTGTTCATCTCGGTCTTTCCTTTGCAATGCATGGGTTTGTCGATACCCCCCTCGCGTAGGGCGGCGATGTCCACAACGCGCCGCGCCGTCAATCGGTTGACAGACCCCGTGAACTAGAATTTCGCGCTCGAACACGCGCAGGCTGCCCCGGGCAGCCTGCGCGCCCCGCAGTCCCAGAGGAGACCCGTTCCACCATGTACCAGCACATCAAGGTGCCTGCCGCCGGCCAGAAGATCACCGTCAACCCGGACTTCTCGCTCAACGTGCCCGATCAGCCCGTCATCCCGTACATCGAGGGCGACGGCACCGGTCTTGACATCACGCCGGTGATGCTGAAGGTGGTGGACGCCGCGGTGGCCAAGGCCTACGGCGGCCAGCGCAAGATCCACTGGATGGAGGTCTACGCCGGCGAGAAGAGTACCAAGGTGTACGGGCCGGACGTCTGGCTCCCCGAGGAAACCCTGCATGCGGTGCGCGACTACGTCGTCTCCATCAAGGGCCCCTTGACCACGCCGGTCGGCGGCGGCATCCGCAGCCTGAACGTGGCGTTGCGCCAGGAGCTTGACCTTTACGTGTGCCTGCGCCCGATCCAGTACTTCAAGGGCGTGCCCAGCCCGCTGAAGGAGCCCGAGAAGACCAACATGGTGATCTTCCGCGAGAACTCGGAAGACATCTACGCCGGCATCGAGTACGAGGCCGAGAGCGACAAGGCCAAGAAGGTCATCAAGTTCCTGATCGAGGAGATGGGGGTCAAGAAGATCCGCTTCCCCGAGACCAGCGGCATCGGCATCAAGCCGGTCAGCCGCGAGGGCACCGAGCGCCTGGTGCGCAAGGCGCTGCAGTACGCCGTCGACAACGACAAGCCCAGCGTCACCCTCGTGCACAAGGGGAACATCATGAAGTTCACGGAGGGCGGCTTCCGCGACTGGGGCTACGCGCTGGCGATGCGCGAGTTCGGTGCGCAGCTGATCGACGGCGGCCCGTGGTGCAAGTTCAAGAACCCGAAGACGGGCAAGGACGTCGTCGTCAAGGACTCGATCGCCGACGCCTTCCTGCAGCAGATCCTGCTGCGCCCGGCCGAGTACTCGGTGATCGCCACGCTCAACCTCAATGGCGACTACGTCTCCGACGCGCTGGCCGCGCAGGTGGGCGGCATCGGCATCGCGCCCGGCGCGAACCTGTCGGACAGCGTGGCGATGTTCGAGGCCACGCACGGCACGGCGCCCAAGTATGCGGGCAAGGACTACGTCAACCCGGGCTCCGAGATCCTCTCGGCCGAGATGATGCTGCGCCACATGGGCTGGACGGAAGCGGCCGACCTGATCATCAGCAGCATGGAGAAGTCCATCGCCAGCAAGAAGGTCACCTACGACTTCGCCCGCCTGATGGAAGGCGCGACGCAGGTCAGCTGCTCGGGCTTCGGCCAGGTCATGATCGACCACATGTGACGCGGTGCCACTACATCGGGACGGCACACGGGGAGCGGTCCAGGTGACGGTGTTGCCCGGCTACTCGCTGGGCCTCAATCCCGGCGAATCCCTGTGGGCCTGGTTCAAGCGCCAGGCCTCGGCCACCGTGTGACCGGCGACCTTGACTGAGCGGGATAACACCGCCGGTTGCAAGCTCAAGGGCGGCCAGAAGTGAACGGCAATCACCAACGCAGGCTGCAAGCAAGCCGAGCAGTGGTGATGCCACTGTCCGGGTAGAGATCAATCGACCGCAATCTTCGATTGCGGTCGTGAATCCGCCCCGCCGGGGTTGGGTTCGGGGCCTGAGTGCCGTTGATCAGGGCTCGCCAAGCAGGGCCGAGCCGCGACCGCTCTCGCTCAGGATGAGCCCCTTTCTGAACCCTTCGCTCAGGATGATCCCCTTTCTAACACCCTCGCTCAGGATGATCCCCTCGCTGAGGATGATCCCTTCGCTCAGGATGATGCCTTCGCTCAGGATGATGCCTTCGCTCAGGATGATCCCCTTTCTGAGCCCCTCGCTGAGGATGAGCCCCTCGCTGAGGATGATCCCCTCGCTGAGGATGATCCCGCTGCCGCTGGCCAGCTGATCCCTCAGCGTTGCGGTCGGGGCAAATGCGCCGGTGCCGGTTTGCCGCGAGGCCGTTCCGGCCAGCTCTGTGCCCATGACGACCCCAGGGGTGACCAGTTGCGTATTGGGCGCCGGAGCCTCGATGATCCCTCGCACGATGGTGTTGGCCGGCAGCCCTTCGCTCTTGGTGTTGTAGGTTACCGTGCTCCGAAGAGCCCTCGGGCCGGCCCAGACCAGGCGGGGGTCCCAGATCGGCTGATACTTGGTGAACAGATCCGCGCCACTGAGGACCTGACGCCCGCCGCCGATCACGATGCGGCTCCACCCGAAGGCCTCGCCGTTGACGGTGGATGTAGGCACTGGCAGAGACGCCGTTCCGTGTGCCAACATCGAATCGCCCGCCTTGATGCCCCCGGTCTCGACGGCGGTGGCGATGTCGGTGCGCAGCGCACGCGCCATGCGCACCGCGCCGTCGACGTTCAGCGAGCCCGCGCCCTGCTGCAGCAGGTTGGCACCCGCGACAGGCTGTGCCGAGTACTGCAGGATGGCCTTGATCAAAGGCGGCGTCAGTCCGGGGTTGGCCTGCAGCATCAGGGCCACGGTGCCCGAGACGGCGGGTGCTGCCACCGAAGTACCGCTAAGGTACATGGAGGTGGTGCCGGCATTCGAAACTTGGTAGTTCTGGGAAAACTGCAACGCCGGATGCGTGGTCGCGAGCAGCCCCCCAAGGAGCTTTGTGGTTTGACCAGTCCCGCCTCGGGTCGACATCATGCCGATGATCTTGTTGCCGGGTGCAATCAGGTCGGGCTTGAGCAGGTTGTCGGTATGGCGTACGCCTTGGGCATCGATAAAGCTGCCGCGCGTGGGGCCACGCGAGCTGAATCCATTGACGACGTCGTCGCCACGCCGGTCTGAAGCCTTCGTGTTCAGCGAGCCGACGGTGATCACGCTGGGATCGTGGCCGGGCGAGCCGATGGTGCCGAACACCTCCTGACCCTGGCTGTCTTTGCCATAGTTGCCCGCTGCGACCACCACTGTGATGCCCGCGGCGACGGCCGCCCGTGCGGCCCGCGCGATCGGGTCGGTGCGGTAGCTTTCGGTCGAGTCGGCCGCAAGGCTGAGGTTCATCACGCGGATGTTGTGTCTCCGCGCGTTTTGAATCACCCAGTCGATGCCGGCCAGCAAGCCGGACATCTCTCCGGTGCCATCATCGTTCAGCACCTTGACGTCGAACACGTTCGCACCAGGGGCTATGCCGGTGCTGTCGGGTTCATTCGCCAACGGCGTGCCGCCTACCGGAACCCCGTTAGTCCACCACAGCGGATTCCCGTTCCCTATGCCGCGGCCAGCGGCCACCGACGCTACATGAGAGCCGTGGCCGAACGCATCCAAGTTGCCATTGCACTGTGAAGCCAGTGCCAAATGCAAAGACAGATTTGAATTATCGAAGCCCGGATCCCAAGCTGAAAATATCGGAAAGTAAATCCTTTCAGGGCTAACACAGGCGCGCACACGAGATGTCGTTAGGCCGCTGCCAAGGAGCATGTTGCGGTGACCTTGCATCACGCCCGAGTCCAGGATGGCAATGCCGACGCCTTTGCCGTCAAACCCGGTGTAGTTTGTGACACCCGCTTTCGTCGTGTAGGTTCGCACCGACGGCGTCAGTGCGCCGCTGGCGGCTTCAAGGTGGCTCGCAGTGCGCGCGGTCATGCGGTTGGGCGAGATGCTCTCCACGTCGCTGCGAGCGGCCAGGTTGGCCACTTGCTTGGCCGGCAACATCACCTGCAACGCGCGTACCGACACGTAGCGCATGTAGACTGTGCCGCCTAAGGTAAGCACCGCCTTACGCAGATCTTCCATTGTCGGATCGATTGAGCTGCTGACGACGATGGCCTTGACGTAGCGCTCGCCGTTTACGTTCTTCACCCAACCGTGATCAGGGGTCACGGTGCTAGCGATCGCTTTCTGCAGGTCGCGTGAAACCTTGGACGGAGTTTCGGCTTCCCGATACACGATTCTCGGATCGGTGCGGTCCGCTAAAACAAAAACCATCGAGCTGGGATTGTGATGTGGAATCCAGGGCGCAGCCGCTGAGCCGTCCGCGCCGCCACAGGCAAACAGTTGCCCTGTGGACTTGATGAAGACGCAACTGCCGGCTGGAGCTTTTGTCCAAGCGACTGTGCTCTCGCAGAAGCGGCTGTCAGGTCGGATGCTGCAGGGTGTTACGGTCAGCGTTGCAACCGGTGCGGTAGCTTCTCTGTAGACGCGTGCTGAATTGGCGCGGTCTGCCAACGAAAACACAAGCGAGGCCGGATTCTTCCAGGGAAGCCAGTGCGCCACCGCTGAGCCGTTCGCGCCGCCACAGGCAAACAGTTGCCCTGTGGACTTGATGAAGACGCAACTGTCGGCTGGAGCGTTTGTCCACGAGACGGTGCTCTGGCAGGTGGCGCTGCCGTTGGCGATGCAGGGCGACACCGACAGCGTTGGTGCTGGCTGGGCCTGTGCCGATCCGAAGCCCAGCAGCGTCGCAACTCCCACGGCGGCCAGCAGCAGCGTGCCGAGCAGGCGCTGGCGCAACACGCGGGCGCTGCGCTCGATCAGCACCGTGAACGGGATGGCCCTGGCCTGGGTGCTCGGTGGCTCGGAGGAGGACGTCGGCTTCTGACTCATGCTGCGCTCCAGACGAGACTCGATGCCCCTCACTCTAGGGGTTGCCGCCGCGCAGTAACCATGTGTGACACGCGCAAAGCCCAGATTTGGCGGTGCAATTGCACAGACATTCAGCTCATTGATTCGTTAGGAAATCAATGCGCGCAACACGGCGCATCGAACGCTGTTTTCGGTTGCCGAAGCCTCGCCCTTGAGGGTCTGAGGCGCGGCTGCCAGGGGCCGGCCGTGACGAGGTTCACGCCGCGCGACGAGTCCGCGCGAGGGGCGCGCGCGGGGGGAAGCGCGCGGGCCGCGGGTCGTCAGCTGATGACGCGCAGCGACAGGTCCACGGCCCGGACGTCTTTGGTGAGCTTGCCCACCGAGATGCGGTCGACACCGGTGGCCGCGATGTCGCGGATACGAGTGAGGTCGACGCCGCCGGACACCTCCAGCTGCGCGCGGCCGGCCGTCAGCGCCACGGCCTGGCGCATCTGCGCGAGCGTGAAGTCGTCGAGCAGCACGCTGGTGGCGCCGGCATCCAGCGCCTGGCGCAGCTCGTCCAGCGTTTCGACCTCGATCTGCACCGGCACGCCGCTGCCCAGGGCGGCCGCCGCGCGCAGCGCCGCGCCGATGCTGCCGGCCGCGGCGATGTGGTTCTCCTTGATCAGGATGCCGTGCCACAACGCCAGGCGCTGGTTGTGCCCGCCGCCCACGCGCACCGCGTACTTCTGTGCCTGGCGCAGGCCGGGCAGCGTCTTGCGGGTGTCCAACACGGAGCAGCCCTGCGGGTTGGGGCTGGCGCCGACGATGGCCTCCACGTACCGCCGCGTCACGCTGGCCGTGGCCGACAGCAGCTGCAGGAAGTTCAGCGCCGGGCGCTCGGCGCTGAGCAGAGCCCGCGCATCGGCCTCGATGGTGCACACCGTGGAGCCGGCCGCCACGGCGCTGCCCTCGGGATGCGTCCAGTGCACCTGGGCGGCCGGGTCCAGCGCCAGCAGGCAGTCGGTGAACCACGCCTGGCCGCACAGCACCGCCGGCTCCTTGGCGGTGACGCTGGCGCGGACGCGGCGGCCGGCGGGTACCAACAGGGCGGTCCAGTCGCAGCGTCCGATGTCCTCGGCCAGGGCGTCGCGTACGTTGCGGCTGCGGGCGGCGTCAAGCGTCTCGTTGTCGGGCGGGTGCTGAAACGGGGGAGGTGCAGCGTTCATGCGATGGGGCTCGGGCAGATCAAGCCGGATTGTGGCGGTGCGCGCCGCCGCCGGCCGGTGCGAGGCTGGTGCGTTGCCGGTCGGGGCTGCCGCTGCGCACTTTGCCTCTGAACGACAAGCGGCGTAGCGTGCAGCACACGCAGCGTGCGGCACGGGCGTCGTGCGAGCCCATAAGCTCGGGGTTTGCCTCAGGTGGAGTCGGCGACGTCATGTTCCTCAAGCTTGCGGGCGGCCTGCTGGCCGCACTGGGTTGGCTCAGTGGCCTTGCTCTCGTGGGGGCCGCGCTCGGCCTCGGCCCGCAGACGCCGGGCTGGACGCTGTGGCTGTTGTTCCCGCTGTTTTCCACGGTCGGCTTCCTGTTGCTGGGCATGGGGGCGGGCAGCAGCAGCGGCGATGGCGTTGGCGTTACGCGCGCGCTGGCCGGTGGCCTTCTGCTGCTGTCGCTGGGTGCGGCGCTGGCCTTGTTTGCGCGGGGTGCGGGGCTGGTGGCCGCGGATGGCGGCACCGGAGCGCTGTGGTACGTGCTGGTGCTGGGCGGGCTCGCCGGCGCGGTCGGCACGGCTGCGGCGGGCCGCCGCGTCGCGACCCAGGCTTGAGGGTGCGGTTGTCGAAGGCGGTGAGTGCTCCGGCCTGTCGCCGGCGGGGCGCAGGCTTGCGCGGCTTCAAAAGGTCGCTGACAACACTTGCAATTGGCACGAGCCTTGGCCCCGGCACGGACTGTTGAAATCACCAGAATCGATCCAAGTATTCCCTCGTGCGACGAGCTTGTCCGGAATTTTGTGTGCGGGGCGTAGCATGACCAAGAGGAGCATGTATGCCAACCAGCAGGAAGACGACGACGGCGGCTATGGCCGCTGCGGCGGCGATGCCGTCGATCCCCAAGGAACT
>JBIKLC010000073.1:0-4517 GCA_044360025.1 Rubrivivax sp.
CCACGTCATCCCGGCGCTGATGCGCCGCTTCCACGAGGCCGCGCAGCGCGGCGACGCCGAGGTGGTGGTGTGGGGCAGCGGCCGGCCGCTGCGCGAGTTTTTGCATGTGGACGACATGGCCGCGGCCAGCGTGCACGTGATGAACCTGCCGCGCGAAACCTGGCAGGCGCACACGCAGCCGATGCTCAGCCACCTGAACGTGGGCACCGGCGTGGACTGCAGCATCCGCGAGCTGGCCGAGACGGTGGCGCGCGTCACCGGCTTTGGCGGCCGGCTGGTGTGGGACGCGTCCAAGCCCGACGGCGCGCCGCGCAAGCTGATGGACGTGTCGCGGCTGGCGGCGCTGGGGTGGCTGGCGACGATTTCGCTGGAGGAGGGGCTGCGCAATACCTATGCCTGGTTCCGGGCGAACGCGGCGCAGGTTCGCCGCTGAGGCGGCGCCACCGCTCGCGCCGCGCGCGGACGGCAGGCCCATGCGCGCGGACCTTTCGGCCCAGGAGCCCGGCACGTGGAATCGCTGCTCACCCTGGGGGCAGTGCGTTCACGAAACATCCGGGTCAGGCTGCCTGGAGCAGAAACTCGACCTTGACGGAGTCGTACGGAAAGACCACCTGGCCTGCCTCGGTCTTGTCAAGGACGCCGGCGTTCAGAAGTGCTGCGAGATCCGTGTGCACGGACTTGACGTCTCTACCGACCCGGCGTGCAACTTCTCGCACGGTGACTGGGCCAGCGCCACACATGGCTTTGAGGATCTCCCAGCGCTTCGCGGTCAAGACCTTCCAGAGCAGTTCCGGCGTGGCGAAGGAAATCCTCGCTGACTTCCGGGCCTTGCCCGACTTCCAGGCGTTCACGAAGTCCTGCGCGGCTTGTTCCGGCGAGCGAACATCAAGAGTCACGGTCTTCATCATCTGCTCTCCTTGCTTCACGCAGGAAGTCTTGCACCAGCTTCTCGGGCGAGACGAACGAGTACCTTGATTCCTTCCCGCGGACGTGCCGGTGATCACCTTTGCCTGTCTCGTTGTCGAAGCGGACCATGCAGACCCCGGACCTCACGAAGGCGAGCCGATACTTGAAAGGGTGCGCCGAACCCGGCAACGGCGAAGGGACTTGCCAAAGCACCAGCTCTGCGAACGAGTCTGCCCGGAAGGCGACGCGTTCGCGGAGGAGAAGGGACGCCTTCATGTTGGCGAGGGTACCAACAAACGGACCGAGGGGCGAGGGAAGTTCTCGGCGGCGTCTTCCCGAACGACCACGCCATCACGCGGCTGGTCGGCGCCATGCTGCTGGAGCAGAGGGACGAGTGGGCCCTGCAGCGGCGCTACATGCAGCTTGAAGGCCTGCAGACCCTCAGCGATACTGACCCGGCTCGCCTGCCCGCTGTGCAGCGCTGAGCACCGCGTGCATCTCAGCCTGTCCGGGCTGTGGAGTTACACCACGCGATGGGACACGATCATGGGCCAGGGGCAGAGTCCGCCGTGCGTCGCTCTGCTGACCCCACGGTCGCCAGTGGGTCGCTGGCCTGGGATGCTCAGGAGCGTATGCGTTGCTCGCGCTGGACAGAGGGCGTTTGCCGCTTGCCCGATCACCGAGAACGGCCTGCCTCGGATCGTTGGCCATCCGAAGCCGCCCTGGCCTTGACTGTATTACCATGAAACGTACCGGTAACACTCAAGGAGAGCCTGCATGGCGACGACCCTGACCAGCAAGGGGCAGGTCACGATTCCCAAGCGCATACGCGATGCGATGCAGTTGGTGCCGGGCACTCCTGTGGAGTTCTCGGTGAACGCGGCCGGCGAAGTGGTTCTCCACCCAGCACAGCCGGCCGGACGCGCGCGCAAGCCGCCCCGCGACCGTTTCGATGCGGTTCGCGGCCGGGCTGACGTGCCCTGGCGGACCGATGCATTGCTGAAGTTGCTGCGCGCCGACGACTGATGCTGCTGGTGGACACCAACGTCTTGGTGGACGTGTTGCAGAACGATCCGCAATGGGCTGACTGGTCCATCGCGCAGTTGCGCGCCCAGGCCAAGCTGCATGCCTTGGTCATCAACCCGGTCATCTACGCCGAGATGTCGCTGTCGTTTTCGACACTTGAAGCACTCGACGACGTGGTGCTCACCATGGCGCTGGAACTGCGCGAGATTCCACGGCCAGCCCTCTTCCTGGCAGCCAGGGCCTACGCGCTATACCGCCGCCGCGGCGGCAGCAAGGGGCAGGTGCTGCCCGACTTCTTCATCGGCGCCCACGCCGCCGTGGAGGGGTGGCCCTTGCTGACCCGGGACGCCGGCCGTTTCAAGACCTACTTTCCAACACTCGATGTCATTGCGCCTTGATGCGGAACCTGAGGTCATGCTGTTGCTTTAGGCAAGCTTTGTCCATGCGCCATGCGCAACCACCGCAGGCCACCTCGCCGTCAGGGCTCGAAACGCGGCATCGCGCGCCGCATGAAGGCATCGAACAGCGGCACGGTGAAGGCCATCTCGCCGTGCGAAGGGCTGTAGACCATGCCCTTCTTGATCAGGTTGGCGCGAACCGGAGCCAGGCTCGTGGTCTTCACGCCCAGCTTGTCGGCGATGTCGCCGGTTCGGTAGGGGCCTTCGCCCAGTTCGGCCATGGCGCGCAGGTAGGTCTTCTCCCGCGGCGTCAGCCGGTCGAAGCGCACGCGAAAGAAGTTCTCGTCCAGGCGCTGCGACACCAGCTCGCTCGCATCAAGGATCACGTCTGCGCCGATGGGCGAGGCCGTTGCGTGGTTCCAGGCCTGGTAGCCCCACTCCTGCAGAAAGTACGGATACCCCTGGGTGAGCCGGAAGATCTCGTGCAACGCATCGAGGTCGAACGCCACGCCCTCGGCCTGCACGGGGTCCTGCAGTGCACGCGCAGCGTCGGGCTCAGGCAGCGGCCCCACGGCGGGGAAGTTGAACAGCCGCTCGGCGTATGACTTCGACTCACCGGCCAGCCCGGGCAGGATCGGGAGGCCCGCGCCCACCAGCACCAGCGGCAGTTGGCGCTGCTGCATGCGGTGCATGGCCATGATCAACGCACTCAGCTCCTCGGTGCTGAAGTACTGGATCTCGTCGATCAGGATGGCGACCGCCGCGCCTCGCTCCTGCGCCGCTTCGCCCACGGCCACGAACAGGTTGGGCAGATCGACCTCCAGATCGCCGCTGTCGGCCGAGCCAGGCTCGGCTTCGATGTCCAGGCCGATGTCCAGATCACCCACCTTCACCTTGATGGCACCGATGAAGCTGCGCAGCACGCTCAAGGCCAGGCGCGCCTTGTTGCCAGCCGCCTTCACCCGGTCCAGGTCGAACAGCAAGCGGCGCAAGTGCGGCGCCAGCAGCACGGCCAGCGGCTTGCCTTCGTGCGCTTCGACCAAGATGGTTCGAAAGCCTTCGGCCAGGGCAATGCGCTCGATTTGGTTGAGCAGTACGGTCTTGCCCACGCCGCGCAGGCCTGTCAGCAGCAAGCTCTTCTCGGGCCGCCTGGCGAGCACGCGTCCGAACAGCACCCGAGCCTGCTCCAGGATGCCTTCGCGGCCGGCCAGCTCGGGCGGCGGCGAGCCCGCGCCCGGCGAGAAGGGGTTGCGGATCTTGTCCATGGCAGATGCCACTATAGCGACTTATGCTGATTTATACGACGTCTGCCGCATAAAGACGAATAGATGGCCATCTGCCCAGGAGCGAGACAATCGGCGCCATGCCAGACCATCCGGATTCCGTTGCACTCCAGGGGCACCGCCCGCGACCGTTTGGTTGCGGCCCAGGCGGCGCTGGGACTGGCGCCGCCCGACCTGGCAGCGGCCCTGCCCGATCAAAACCGCCACCTCACTGGCGAATGGTGTCGGTTCCTGACCGGCGTTCACCGCAGCACTCGGTGCGCGACTTCATCCGCTGGACGGCCGAGGAACTGGGCCTGGAACTGCGCTTCGAGGGCGAGGGCGCGAACGAGCGGGCCGTGGTGGCTGCCGTGCATGACGCCGCCAAGGCCCCGGCGCTGAAGCCGGGCGACGTGGTCGTGCGCGTCGACCCGCGCTACTTCCGCCCCGCCGAGGTGGAGACGCTGCTGGGCGACCCCAGCAAGGCCAAGCGGCAGCTGGGCTGGGAGCCGCGCATCACCGCCCGCGAGATGTGCGCCGAGATGGCCGCCGAAGACCTGAAGCTGGCGCGCCGCGCCGCACTGCTGCGCGCCCACGGCCACGACGCGCCCGTGCCCAGCGAAGAGCGCGGCCTGTGAACGCCGAAATCGACCGGGACGCACCGGTGTTCGTGGCCGGCCACCGCGGCATGGCCGGCTCGGCCATCGTGCGGCGGCTGCAGGCCCTGGGCTACCGGCGCATCCTGACCGCGCCGCGCAGCGAGCTGGACCTGGCCGACCAGGCCGCGGTGCGCGCCTACCTGCTGCGCGAGCGGCCCGCGGCCGTGGTGCTGGCGGCCGCCAAGGTGGGCGGCATCCACGCCAACAACACGCTGCCGGCGGACTTCATCACCGAGAACCTGCAGATCCAGCTCAACGTGATCGAC
>JBIKLC010000051.1:0-14139 GCA_044360025.1 Rubrivivax sp.
CCGAATCGGGCCTGGCAAGACCCCCGAAGGTCCCAGCTGGCACTTCAAGCGCCGGCGACTCGCTTCGCGGCGCTTGCATCGCCACGTCAGACGCGCGCAGCGCAGCCAGCGGTGCAAATCAAATGCCTCTCGGTCTCTGAGGCCACGCCACGCATGCAGGGTGCCGACCGCCGCGTCGCCGGGCTGTGGCTCGGGCTGCTGGTCTTCTTCGTCTACGGCAGCTGGGCGCCGCTGGCGCTGGTGCCGCAGCCACTGGCGCAGGCCTGGGCGAGCTTCCTGTCCCTGCCCGGGCCCTGGCAGGATGACGCGGCGCGCACCGACCTGGCGGCCAACTTCCTCATCGCGGTGCCGTTGGCTTTTGGCGCGGCCTACCTGCTGGCGACGCTGTCGTCGCGTGCCTGGCGCTGGGGCCTGACGGCGCTGCTGTGGCCGGCGCTCGCGCTGCTGTCGGTGGCGGTGGAGTACGGGCAGGTGTTCTTCGCGCCCCGCACGCCGAGCTGGACGGACGTGGCCATGCAGGTGCTGGGCAGCACCGCCGGCCTGGCGCTGCACCTGCTGCTGGGCGGGCGCGCGCGCCGCTGGCTGGCCGCCTTCTCGGCCGGGCTGCCCGTGGCCGATCGGCTGCAGCGCGGGCTGTTCGCCTACCTGGTGCTGTTTCTGGTTTGGCAGCTGATGCCGCTGGACCTGTCGTTCAGTCCAGTGGAGCTGTATCGCAAGTGGCGCGACGGGCGCGTGCTGCTGCTGCCCTTCTCGTCGCTGCCGACGGGGGTGTTCGACGCCGGTTGGCAGATCGGCGCTGACCTGCTGCTGTGGATGCCGGTGGGCGCGTTGGGGTGGCTGACGTTCGGCCGGACGAGGCCGACGGGGCTGGCGGTGCGGGCGCTGGCGCTCGTGCTGGCGGTGGAGGTGCTGCAACTGTTCGTGCTCTCGCGCGTGAGCGACGTCACCGACCTGTTCGTGGGCACTGCCGGCGTGATGGCCGGGGCCGGGTTGGCACGCGCGCTCCGGCGCTGGGGCGACTGGCCGGCGTCGCGGCAGCGGGCCGTGCTGCTGGGCGCACTCGGCGCCTGGGCGCTGGGCTCGGTGGCGGTGCTGTGGCTGCCGTTCGACTTCGACCTGCAACGCGGCACGGCGCAGGCGTGGTGGGCCTCGGTGTCGCGGCTGCCCTTCGCCACGTACCTGCAGCGCACCGAGTACGGGGCCCTGGGCGAGATCCTGCGCAAGCTGGCCGTGTTCATGCCCGGGGGCATCCTGCTGGCCCTCCTGGCGCGTGGCCCGGCCCCGCCGGCCTGGCCGCGGCTGCTGGCGTTGGGTGCGGCGACCCTGGTGCTGGAGGCCGGGCAGGTGCTGCTGCCGTCCAAGGTGGCCGACCTGACCGATGCCGCGCTGGGCCTGCTGGGCGGCTTCGCGGGTTGGCGCCTCGGCCGGGGGCTGTTGCAGGCCCCGGCAGCCCCGGGGCCGGAGGCGGGCACGGCGGCGCCCCCGGCCGCATCGGGCGCCGGGCGCGGACCGCTTCGCGAGCCCGTTCGCACCAGGCCCGGCGCGGCCGCAGCCCAGCGCTCGCCCGCGGCTGGCCTCGGCGCGCTGCTCGTGGCTGTGCCGGCCCTGGCGCTGCTGCTGTGGCTGCTGGCCCGGGTGCCGGGCGTGCCCTACAACGTGGTCAAGCTGATGCCGGCCAGCGGCGCGGGCGTGGTGTCGGCGCTGGGCGTGGCGGCGGCGCTGGCCTGGATGCTGGCGGCGCCCTCATGGCTGCTGCCCGCACGGCGCCGGCGCTGGCGGCTGGCGTTTCCGCTGTTGCTGATCGGGCATGGGCTGCTGGCCTTCCTGGTGCTGCACCTCAGCGCGCCGCCCGCGATGCTGTACAAGGTGATCGGAACCCCCGTGCTCGGGTGGGGGGCGGCCTCGGTGCTCGAGGACGCCGGCCGCTACGTGGCGTTGCACGCCGCCTTCATGATGCCCCTGCTGGGGGCCATGGCGCTGGTGCGCCTGGTGACCGCGCCGCACACGCTGGCCGACCTGCTGTGGTGGGCCGCCTGGGCGCTGCTGCTGTTCGTGCCCGTCCACGGCGTGGTGGTGGCGGGGGCCGGCACCGACAACCTCGTGGAGCTCATGCGCGGCGGCGGCGGTGTGGGCGCCAGCCTGGCGCTGGCCGCCGGCTGGGGCGCACTGGCCACGGCGGGCACGGCGCTGGCGGCCGCGCTGGCCGCGGGTGCGGCCCCGGCGGGTGCGCCCCGGCCCTGGCGGCGCGGGCCGCTGCTGGTGCTGGGGGTGCTGGCCGGCCTGGCCGCCCCGGCGCTGCTGGCGGCGGGGCTGGAGCCGTCGCTGTTCAAGTACGGGCAGCTGTTCTCGGCGGCGCAGTTCCTGCTGAGCGCCGGCCGCGACGCCTATGTCCAGGGGCCCGAACTGGTGCTGCGTGCCGCCGTGGCGCTGGCCGGCGCCGTGGCGCTGGTGGCGCTGCTGCAGTGGCCGGGGTGGCGGGCCCTGGCGCGCGCCATGCGCCCCCGGCCGGCCCGCGCGCCGCAGGGCCTCGGCCCGTGGGGTGGCGCCGCGGGATCGGCTGGCTAGAATCGCGGGTTTTTTCCGCAACCGCCAGACCGCCGGCTGCGGCGTTGCCGCGCGACGCCGCCGCCAGCGACCCCGGCCCGAGGATCACCCGCCGTGTTCATCTCCAACGCTTTCGCCCAAGCCGCCCCGGCTGCCGCCCCCAGCGGCACCGACACCCTCTTCAGCCTGCTGCCGCTGGTGCTGATGTTCGTGGTGCTGTACTTCATCATGATCCGCCCCCAGATGAAGAAGCAGAAGGAGCACAAGGCCATGATCGAGGCCTTGGCCAAGGGCGACGAGGTCGTGATCGCCGGCGGCCTGATGGGCAAGATCGCCAAGCTCGGCGACAGCTACCTGCACGTCGAGGTGGCCAACGGGGTGGAACTGCAGGTGCAACGCGGCGCCGTCATCCAGGTGCTGCCCAAGGGCACCTTCTCCACCGCCAAGTGATCACAGCCCGGTGCCCGCGCCGCGGGCACCCTCGTCGGGCCGGCCCCGGCGGTGCTGACCGGCTGCGGCCAAGGAACCCTCCATGAACCGCTACCCCTGGTGGAAGTACGCGATCCTGCTGGTCGCGCTGCTGCTCGGCGCCCTGTACACCGCGCCCAACTTCTTCGGCGAGGCGCCGGCGGTGCAGGTCTCGTCGGGCAAGAGCACCGTCAAGGTCGACGACACCACGCTCGAGCGCGTGCGCGGCGCGCTGACCGGCGCCAACATTGCCTTCGACGTGCTGGCCATCGAGGGTGCCTCGGTGCGCGTGCGCTTTGCCGACACCGACACCCAGATCAAGGCCAAAGACGCCATCGGCCGCGCGCTGAACCCCGACCCGGCCGACGAGCGCTTCATCGTGGCGCTGAACCTGGTGTCGCGCACGCCGAAGTGGATGGCCAACCTGCGCGCGCTGCCCATGTACCTGGGCCTGGACCTGCGCGGCGGCGTGCACTTCCTGATGGAAGTCGACATGCGCGCGGCGCTGCGCCAGCAGATCGACGGCTACGCCAGCGACACCCGCAACGCGCTGCGCGAGAAGCGCATCCGCTTCGCCGGCATCACGCGCGAGACCGAGGGCGTGACGGTCGGCCTGCCCGATGCCGCGGCGGCCGACACCGCCCGCGACCTGCTCGTCGCGCGCATGCCGGCGATGCAGTGGACGGTGCAGACCACGCCCGAGGGCACGCGCCTGGTGGGCCGGCTGCAGCCGCAGGCCGTGGCCGAGATCCAGAAGCAGGCGCTCAGCCAGAACATCGAGACGCTGCACAAGCGCGTCAACGAGCTCGGCGTGGCCGAGCCCGTGATCCAGCAGCAGGGCCTGAACCGCGTGGTGGTGCAGCTGCCCGGCGTGCAGGACACCGCGCGCGCCAAGACCATCATCGGCCGCACCGCCACGCTGCAGATCCGGCTGGTGGAGACCGACCTCTCGGCCGCCGCCGAGACCGTGCCCGAGCGGCTGGGCCCCGGCGAGACCATGCCGCGCATGGTGGGCCTCAAGCGCGACGCCATCGCCACCGGGGAGCAGCTGGTGCAGGCCAGCGCCACGATCGACCGCGACCAGCGCCCCGCCGTCAGCGTGCGTCTGAACGACGTGGCCGGCCGCGCGATGCGGCAGGTCACGCGCGAGAACCTCGGCAAGCCGATGGCCATCGTGCTGTACGAGAAGGGCAAGGGCGAGGCCATCTCGGTGGCGACGATCCAGGGCGAGTTCGGCAACGACTTCCAGATCACCGGCAACTTCACGCCCCAGGAAACCGCCGACATGGCGCTGCTCACTCGCGCCGGCGCGCTGGCCGCGCCGATGGAGATCATCGAGGAGCGCACCATCGGTCCGAGCCTGGGTGCCGAGAACATCAAGATGGGCTTCAACAGCGTGCTGTGGGGCTTCATCGCGATAGCGGTGTTCATGTGCGGCTACTACCTGCTGTTCGGCGTGTTCAGCAGCGTGGCGCTGGCCTTCAACCTGCTGTGCCTGATCGCGCTGCTGAGCCTGCTGCAGGCCACGCTCACGCTGCCGGGCATCGCGGCCATCGCGCTGACGCTGGGCATGGCCATCGACGCCAACGTGCTGATCAACGAGCGCGTCCGCGAGGAGCTGCGGGCGGGGCTGTCGCCGCAGCAGGCCATCCACAAGGGCTACGAGGCCGCCTGGGGCACCATCCTCGACTCCAACGTCACCACGCTGATCGCCGGCATCGCGCTGCTGGCCTTCGGCTCGGGCCCGGTGCGCGGCTTCGCGGTGGTGCACTGCCTGGGCATCCTGACGAGCATGTTCTCGGCGGTGGTGTTCTCGCGCGGGCTGGTCAACCTCTGGTACGGCCGCCAGAAGCGGCTGAAGTCGGTGTCGATCGGCCAGGTCTGGAAGGGCGGCGAGGCGCGCCCCCAGCTCGACGAGAACAAGCTCTGACGCGCGGGAGGCACGAGCCATGGAATTCTTCCGCATCAACCGCGACATCCCGTTCATGCGCCACGTGCTGGTGCTCAACGCGGTGTCGTTCATCACCTTCCTGGCCGCGGTGTTCTTCATCGTGACTAAGGGCTTGAACCCCTCGATCGAGTTCACCGGCGGCACGCTGGTGGAGGTGGAGTACGCCAGCACCGCCGACATCAACCGCACGCGGGGCCTGGTCGAGCAGCTTGGCTTCGGCGAGGTGCAGGTGCAGAAGTTCGGCACCAGCCGCGACGTGCTGATCCGCCTGCCCGTGCGCGGCGACATGAAGCAGGACCAGGTCTCGACGCTGGTCTTCGAGACCCTGTGCAAGGCCGAGCAGGGCAGCACCGGCACCAAGCAGTACACCACGCCGCAGGGCGAGCAGGTCAGCCGGCCGGCGTGCACGCGGGCCGACGGCACCGAGCCACTGAAGCTGACGCGCACCGAGTTCGTGGGCCCCAGCGTCGGCGAGGAGCTCTACACCAACGGGGCGCTGGCGCTCGGGGTCACCATCCTGGGGATCATGGCCTACCTGGCCATCCGCTTCGAGTGGAAGTTCGCGGTGGCCGGCATCGTGGCCAACCTGCACGACGTGGTCATCATCCTGGGCTTCTTCGCGTTCTTCCAGTGGGAATTCTCACTGGCGGTGCTGGCGGCCATCCTGGCGGTGCTGGGCTACTCGGTGAACGAGAGCGTGGTCATCTTCGACCGCATCCGCGAGAGCTTCCGCAAGTACCGCAAGCTCGACACCAAGGAAACCATCGACCGCGCCATCACCAGCACCATCAGCCGCACCGTCATCACCCACGGCAGCACGCAGATGATGGTGCTGAGCATGCTGATCTTCGGCGGGCCCACGCTGCACCACTTCTCGGTGGCCCTGACCATCGGCATCCTGTTCGGCATCTACTCGTCGATCTTCGTCGCCGCGGGCTTCGTGCTGTGGCTGGGCGCCCGCCGTGAGGACTTGATCAAGACGGCTCCCAAGGAGAACGACCCGAACGACCCCAATGCCGGGGCCGTGGTGTAGAGTGAAACGCCGTCGCGTCCGCCGGCGATAACGACCCGTCTCCCAATCCATGGCCCCAGCTGCCTCGCCCGACACACTGGCCGGACAGGCGCGGCGGCTCTACACCGAACAGCTGGTCAAGGGCCTCAGGCACTTGGTGCAGGCCACGCTCGACCGGGCGCGTGCGTTGCTGGACAAGCCGTCTGAACACGCCGCCATGTTGCGACGGCGCGAGTTGTTGCAGGGGCTCACCAAGGGTGCGCAAGGCTGGCACCGCGTCATGGTCGCTGGCCTGCGGCGGGTGCTTACCCAGGGTGGCAACGCCACGCGGGCCGCCGACCTGCCGCCCCTGGGCAGTCGCGAACCGCTGACGTTGGTGTCCGACGACACCATCGAGGTCGAAATCGTCACCTCGCGTCTGGCACTGGCCGTGATGGACCGCGCGAGCTGGGAGTTCGCCGACCTGCGCTCCCGGGTCGCCCACCTGGAGGGCCGCACCGAGCTGGAGCCGCACGACATGCTGCGCGCCCACGTGCTGGCGCGCATCGTTTTCGACGCCTGGCGCGGCGCCGGCCTCAGCCTGGAGGGTTGGCGCGAGGTGCAGGGCACGCTGCACGACGAGATCGCGGCCCTGGTCGAGGAGGCTTACCACGAGGCCAACCGCTGGCTCGTCGAGCAGGGTGTGCTGCCCGAGGTGGACCTGCGTCCCTTCATCCGCCGCTCGCACACGCACCCGGGCGCTAACCTGGGGGGTGGCTGGGCCAGTGGTTTTGGTGGCGATGGCAGCTCTGCCTCCATGGCGCTGGGTGCGACGTCCGGCTACCCGAACTCGGACGGTTTTTCTGCCCCCGGCCCAGGGGGGGGGCATTGGACTGGAGGCCCCAGCCGCCACTTCGGCGAGGAAACCCGCCTGATGACGCGCGGGGCCCCGTTGGCGCGCGGCCGTGAGCACGCCGAGGCCGTGCTCGGCCGTCTCAACCGCCTGATCGGCCGACACGTGGCGAGCTTCGGAAACAGCACACGCGGCTCGCGGCAGGAGCGCTCCGCGCTGCAGTCGCTCACGGCCCCATCCTCCGGCCTGACGGTGGGACCTTCGCCGACGCTCGCCAAGGCCATCGACTCGGCTGAACGCGCCATCCGCCGGCGTGTGTCGCCCACCACCCAGCGTGGTGAGCCCCTGGTCACTGCGCCGGTGCTCCTGGATGAGCTGCACCGGCGCAAGCAGGTGCTCAAGAAGGCGGCCGCCACGCCCGTGGAGCGCGCGACGATCGAGATCGTCGCGCTGCTGTTCCAGAGCATCCTGACAGAGGACCGCATCCCGCCTTCGGTTCGTGTATGGTTCGCGCGGCTGCAGATGCCGGTGCTGCGCGTGGCCGTCACCGAGCCCGACTTCTTCGCCACGATCGACCACCCGGCGCGTCGGCTGATCGACCGCATGGGCGCCTGCGTCATGGGCTTCGACAGCGCTGCTGGCGTGAACGAGCCGCTGGAGCGCGAGATCAAGCGCATCGTCCAGGTCGTCGAGGCCTACCCGGACACCGGCCGCCGCGTCTTCCAGACCGTGCTCGTCGAATTCGAGAAATTCCTCGAGCACTACTTCAGCAACGAGAACGAGGTCACCAGGCGCGGCGTATCGCTGGCCCAGCAGGTGGAGCAGCGTGAGACCTTGGCCATCCAGTACACCATTGAGCTCCGCCGCATGCTCAACGAGGTGCCCGTGCAGGAGGGCGTGCGGCAATTCCTCTTCCACGTCTGGGCCGACGTGTTGGCCACGGCCGGCATGCGCCACGGCGCGCAGGGCGAGCAGACCAAGGCCATGAAGCGCGCCGCGGCCGACCTGATCTGGAGCGCCAGCGCGAAGGTCACGCGCGAGGAGCGGGCCGAGGTCATCCGCCGGCTGCCGCTGCTGCTGAAGGCCCTTCGCGAAGGCATGGCCGCGGCCGGCATGGGCCAGGCCAAGCAGGACGAACATATCCAGCAGCTGAACAACTCGCTGGCGGCGGCCTTTACGGCCAAGGCAGCCGTGATCCCTGACGACCGCCTTCGCGAGCTGATGGAGCGGCTCGATACCCTGGAGGAACTGCTGCCCGATGCGGCCGAGGTGGAGATCGACGAGAGCATGGTGCTCGATCTCTCGGGCCACCAGAGCAGCGAGCTCGAGGTGGTGCTCGAAGGAGGCAGCATGCCCACGCCGGCCATGGTGGCCTGGGCCCGCGAGCTGCAGGTGGGCACTTGGTACATGCTCGATCGCAACGGCCAATCCGAGCCGGTGCAGCTCAGCTGGCATGGGATGCGCAATCAGCTTAGCCTGTTCGTCACGCCCAAAGGTCGGTGCTTCCTCTTCCAGCAGCACCGGCTCGCCAGTTACCTGCAATCCGGGCTCATCGTGCCGGCCCAGGACGAAGCCCTCACCGTCCGCGCCACGCGCAGCGCGCTGGCCAAGCTCGATGTCGACGCGTCGCGGCTGATGACCTGAGCGCCCCCAGGGCCGGGCTGCGCCCCGCCCGCCCCCGCGGGGGATCAAGGCGACCGGCAGAGCCGGATCGCCTAGAGGGGCGCAGCCCGAACCGGGCGTCGCTCAGTGGATGGTGCGCTCGTCGGAGTCGACGAACAACTCGTCGAGCACCAGCGCGTCGGGTTCCTCGCCCAGGCTCCAGAACACCATCAACACGATGATCTTCAGGTCGTCCAGCTCGAGACGGCCGCTGCCCACGGCCAGCGCGCGGTCGATGACCATCTCGCGCATCGCCGGGGCCATGACGCCGGCGCTTTCGAGGAAGCTGATGAAGCCGATGGAAGGGACGCCCAGCACATCGCGCTCGTGCGAGGTATAGATTCGCACGCTGCCGGCCTTCGGCTGTAGCCCTGCCAGCGCCTCGGTGCCGCCTTCCGCGGTGTGGGCCAGGCCGTCGAGCCACTTCAGCGCGTCGTTGATCTCGTCGGTCTCGAAGCCAACGGCGCTGAGCTTGCGCGAGAGCTGCTTGGGTGCCGGGCAGGTGTCGGGACGCCAGTAGTTCTCGTAGAGATAGAACAGTACGTCGAACATGCGACCCACTATAGCGCGGTTCAGCCGCTGGCCAGGCGCTGGTAGAGCCCCCCGGGCAGGCGGGCCACGCGGCCCTCGAGTTCCAACTCCAGGAGCCGCGCTGACAGGGCCGCGGCGCTGTCCCCGGTGCGGGCCAGCAGGGCGTCGAGCGTCACGGCGTCGTGCCCCATGGCCGAGAGCAGCGGGTCTTCGCCGGCGGTGGCGGTGTCGTCCCCGTCGCCGGCCAAGGCCAGCGGGCGCTGGCCGCGCAATTCCTCGACGATGTCCTCGGCCGTCTCCACCAGCTTGGCGCCCTGGCGGATGAGCGCGTGGCAGCCGCGGGCCTGCGGCGAATGAATGGAGCCGGGGATGGCGAAGACCTCGCGCCCGGCCTCGCTGGCCAGCCGCGCCGTAATGAGCGAGCCCGAGGACAGCGCGGCCTCGACGACCAGGGTGCCCTGGGCGAGGCCAGCGATGATGCGGTTGCGCTCGGGGAAGTGCTGGCGCAGCGGCGGGGTGCCCGGGGCGTACTCGCTGAGCAACGCGCCAGCGGCCCCCACGCGGTGGGCCAGCGTCCGGTGGCGCGCGGGGAACACGCGGTCCAGGCCGGTGCCCACCACGGCCACGGTGCCGGCGCCTGCGGCGGCATCGAGCGCGCCCTCGTGGGCGGCGGCGTCGATGCCCAGCGCCAGACCCGATGCGATGCACCAGCCCTGCGTCGCCAGCTCGCGTGCGAAGTCGCGCGCGTTGGCCAGGCCCTGTGGCGTGGCGTTGCGGCTGCCCACGATGGCCAGGATGGGACGCCGCAGCACCGCCGGATCGCCCTGCAGGTACAGCAGCAGTGGTGGATCAGCGGTCTGCAGCAGCGCCGGTGGGTATCGAGGGTCGCCCGGGGCGATGGCATGGCGGTCGGCTCCCCCGGCCAGCCATGCGCGCGCAGCGGCCAGGCGGGCCTCGGTCACCTCGCCTGGCCCGCGCAAGGCCTGCGCCACCGCGTCGCCAGCCAGCTGGCGTAGAGTGCCTGAGGCCGTGCTCAGCACGGCTTCAGGCGTGCCGCATGCTGCGACCAGGCGGCGCGTAGTGGCGCGCCCCACCCCGGGCGTGGACAGCAGCCGGAACCAAGCGTCGAACTCGGCTGACTCCATGGCCGGCGGGCCCTGCGCTGCCCCGCTTGCCGGACGGGTCAGGGTTGGGTGAAGCGGTCGCCCGCGCGCGCAGGTTCCTGAGCGTTCAGCACCAAGGCGTACGACACGCGCTCGAACACGCGAAACACGAAGATCAGCCCGTGGCGCTCGTCGGGCAGGCGCAGGGGAGCCTTGTCCACCGACGTCCGGTCCACGGTGCTCCGGCCGGCGGTCCACAGCGCAAGAACATGGCCGCGCTCGATGCCGTCGCGCTGGCCGCGGTTGATGGTGATGATCTGGTTCTGGCCGGCGCGCACGCCGTCGCCGTAGATGGAGACGATGCGGCCCTCTGCCGGACTGCTCGGCGAACGCGGCACGTAGGCCACTAGTTCCTGTTGCGGCACCGGGCTCAGGCGGTCACCGACGCCGGCCTCAATGCGCGTGCTGGTGACACGGAAGGTGGCGGGCACCAAGGCCGGGCGGCCGTCGGCCGTGGTGGTGCCGCCCGGGCGGGTCAGCTCGGCGGTGCCGACGTAGCGGCCCTCGAAGCCGAGCACCTCACGCGTGCCGGGATCGATGAGCGGCACGAGCTCGCGGAAAAGGCGGAAGTCGCGGGCGCCCTGGAGGTCGCCCCGCACGTAGGCTGTTTCGCCGCGCGACACCATCACACGGCCCTCCTGCGTGGCGACGATCCGTGGCGCGGCCTCGAGCTCGTTGCCGTTGAAAACCACCGCCTCGTTGAGGAAGGGCCCAATCAAGTTCAGCGGGATGGCCGCGATGGCGCCGCTGTCCAGCAGTTCGGGCCGCACCCGCGGCGACAGCTTCACGGTATTAGTGGGTTCATTGGCGCTACTGACCACACCGCTGCTACCGCCGGGGGGCCCAGCCAAGCGAAGCCGCGCCATGCCGTCGACCTTCTCGAGAACCAGTACCTGGCCGGGGTAGATGAGATGGGGGTTGCGGATCTGATCGAGGTTCATGCCCCACAACTCGGGCCAGCGCCAGGGAGAAGTGAGGAACAAGGTGGAAATGCCCCATAAGGTATCCCCGGGGCGTACCGTGTGCGAGTCCGGCGCGTTCGGTGCCAGCGCTGACAGCGGCACGCCGGCCGATGCCACGCGCTGAGCGGTGTCGCGCCACTCGGGCAGCACGGGCAGGCGGCTCGTCTGGGACCACACGGTGCCGGTGGCTGCGGCTATGCCAGCTGCGCCCGTGGCTTGCAGCAGGAGTCGGCGGCGAGGCAAGGAATTGGGTGGGGTCACGCTGCAGGTCTCCGGACGGCTTTCGGGGCGGTGCCAAAATAAGGGCCCTCTAGCCGCCGCGCCGGCAGCTGGCCGGCCGGCTGCGGAGGGCGCGGCGACAATCCTAATTCTGTTTGGAAGATTCTGCCCCTAAAGCCTTGATGCCGCAAACAAAGTGAGCGTCGACTCTGGCGCAGTTTGGTCTGTTTCGAGGGCCTCGCGTTGCCTTCGATCGACAGCTGTTGCGCCCTGTTGCGCTGACCCCGGCGGCTGAAACCGACGATCTGACGAGGCCCGCCACGCCTTTTCTGCCATGGCACGACTCCCCATTCTGCGCTTTCCCGACCCCCGATTGCACACCGTGGCCCGCCCCGTGGCGGGTGTGGACGAGCGCATCCGCACGCTCGTGGCCGACCTGCTGGAGACCATGTACGCCGAGAGCGGCGTTGGCCTCGCTGCCACGCAGGTGGACGTGCACGAGCGCGTCATCGTGATGGACACCTCCGAGTCGCGCGACCGGCCGCTGGTGCTGGTGAACCCCGAGATCGTCTGGGCCAGTGACGAGCTGGCCGTGGCCGAGGAGGGGTGCCTGTCGGTGCCGCAGGTTTACGACAAGGTCGAGCGCCACGCCCGCGTGAAGGTGCGCGCGTGGGATCGCAACGGCCTACCCTTCGAGCTCGATGCTGAAGGCCTGAGCGCCGTGTGTGTGCAGCATGAGCTGGACCACCTGCGCGGGAAGGTGTTCGTGGAGTATCTGAGCCCGCTCAAGCGCGACCGCATCCGCACCAAGATGCTCAAGCGAACGCGCGACGAGCAACGCGCCCGCGCCTGAGAGTCGCAGTCGCATGCGCATCGCCTATGCCGGCACGCCCGAGTTCGCCCGTACGGCGCTGCAAGCGCTGCACGCGGCCGGCCACGACGTGGTTCGCGTGCTCACGCAGCCCGACCGTCCCAGCGGCCGCGGCCTGAAGCTCCAGCCCTCGCCCGTGAAGGCGTTCGCGCAGGCTCAGGGTCTGCCGCTGGCGCAGCCACGCAGCCTGCGCCTGGACGGGCTATTCCCCGACGACGCTGCCGCCGCCCGCGCGCAGCTGCTGTCGGACGCGCCCGAGCTCGTGGTGGTGGCCGCCTACGGCCTGATCCTGCCGCGTTGGGTGCTGGAGCTGCCGCGCCATGGCTGCCTGAACATCCACGGCTCTCTGCTGCCGCGCTGGCGAGGTGCCGCGCCCATTCAGCGCGCCATCGAGGCCGGCGACGCCGAGACCGGCATCACCATCATGCAGATGGACAAGGGGCTGGACACCGGCGCCATGCGCCTGTGGGAGGCCACGCGGATCGGCCCGGAGGACACCAGCGCCACGCTGCACGACCGTCTGGCCACTTTGGGCGCGCGACTGGTGGTGCAGGCGCTGGCGGAGCTGGAGGCGGGCACGTTGCCCCTGGTGCCTCAGCCTGCCGAGGGCGCGAGTTGCGCACGCAAGATCGATAAGCGCGAGGCGCTGCTCGACTGGGCGCAACCGGCCACCGCGCTGGAGCGCCGCATCCGCGCCTTCAACCCCGCCCCCGGCTGCAGCGCCACCCTGGCTGGCGTGCCGCTGAAGCTGTGGCGTGCGGCGGTGCAGCCTGGCGCGGCCGACGTCGCGCCCGGACATCGGCTGCCGCTCGGCCGTGGCCGGCTGGTCGTGGCCTGCGGCGAGGGCGCGCTCGAACTGCTCGACGTGCAACCCGCCGGCGGCCGACGCATGGCCGCCGCCGAGTGGCTGCACGGCCACGGCGCCGATTGAGGACGTTCGCGCCCCCACTCAAGCCGCCCCGGCGCCGGCCGATAACGACGCCATGAAAGCTTGTCTGCGCCCCGGTTTGCGAGCGCTGTGCCTTTCCGCGACGCTGCTGCTGGGCGGCTGCGGCTGGCTCGGCATCGAGTCGCCTGAGCAAGTTGCGGCCAAGCGCGAAGCCGATGGCCGGGCCATCGGTGCCGGCTGCCGCCACGCGGCGCGATCGGTGGAAGCCTGCTACGAGCTGAACAAACGCTCCGACCGTGCGGCCATCTTTGCCGGCTGGAAGGAAATGCACGAGTACATGGCCGAGAACAAGATCGAGCCAGTGCCGCCGGCTGCCGAGGCCGAGGCCGAGGCCGAACAAGGGGCCGGGTCCGAGCCTGCCCGCAATTCGGCCACGGGGAGCGATGGCGAGAAGGTCGCGGCCAAGCGCCGTTGAACCCGCCGCCTGACGCGCTTTCTTGGCAGCCTTTCGCGCCGACGGCCGGTTCGTGAGAGCCGCGGGCTTCTGCGCTCCTGCAGCGCGGTCGGCTTAACCTCAGGGAAAATACAGGGGTGTCGAACAGTCCTTCCCCATCGCCCGGTCTGGTGCCCGACACCCTCGAGCCAGCCGTCTGGCGCCATCCCGAGTTCGCGCGCGGCGCGCGGGAGATGCTCGGCACCGCCATCGGCATCGGTGCCTGGGGGCTCATCACCGGCGTGGCCATGGGCAACAGCGGGCTGCCCGTGCCGCTGATGCTGATGATGTCGCTGCTGGTGTTCGCCGGCAGCGCGCAGCTGGCCACGCTGCCCCTGCTGGTCAGCGGTGCGCCGGTGCTGGTGGTGTGGGCGACGGCGCTGTGCGTGAACCTGCGCTTCCTGATCTTCTCGGCGCAGTGGCGCCCGTACTTCGCGCACCTGGGCCGGCGTCGGCGCGTGGCGCTGTCGTACTTCATGGCCGACCTGAACTACGTGCTGTTCATGCGCCGCTTCCCCAACGCCCAGCCGGCGCCCGAGCAG
>JBIKLC010000074.1:0-4476 GCA_044360025.1 Rubrivivax sp.
GCAGGGCTACACCCTCCAGGGCCCGGGCGGCCGAACCTTGACCGCGAGCTGGCCCCGCGGGCGCCCCGGGCAGCAGACCGTCACACTGCAGACGCCGCACCCGGCAGGCGGGGTCCGTGCCGGCACAAACGCTGCGAGGTCCGCGCCGGCATCACGACCGCTCGCGCCGTCATCGCGCACGCTTCCCGAGGCCCGGCACCCCAACCCAAGACCGGTGCAGGGCCCGCGCACGCAGATCGACACCGCCGCAGCTGCCACGGGGCATCTCCCACCGACGGCCGCTCCGACAAGTCAGACCGGCGTGGTCACCCGGCCGCAGCAGCAGCCACAGCCTCAGCAGGGCCCTGGCGACTCCACCGAGCTGGTCAGCAGGCTGCGAGACGCATCCGGCTTCGATGCCTTGTCGCAGGTGTTGCACGGCTGGGCGGGGGGAACCGCCTTGGCGGAACTCATCGGTGATCGCAGCGGCGTCCCGCTGGCAGCCGTCGCCTCTGCTCTGATCCGCACCGCAGGGCCAACTCACCCCAGGGAGCCCTGGCAGGTCGACAAGCCCGCCAGCGTCTCGGCGTTGGCGCGGGCGCTCGTCCACCACGGCGCCGAGCGGCTCGCCCGCCTGCCGGCACCTGTGCTGGAAGCCCTGAACCACCCGGTCGTCTACCGGCACTCGCTGAACGTCTACAACGAAGGCGTGCGCCGTCGCCAGAGCGGGCCCCTGCCGGCGCCGGTGCAGCCAGAGCCCGCCGCCGACGGCCTGATGGAGGCCGTGCTCGTGCTCGAGCGCGCGCTGGCGCTTCCAAATTCCGGCATGCCGCCCTTAGGCCCGCCGCGGGAGCCGGGCGCCAGGCTCGCGGCCCGCGGCACCCTGGCGACGCCGGGGGTAGGGCCGCGGCCGGACGTCTCACCGCTGCTCAGGGTGCAAGGCGCCAGGATCCCGGAGCAGGCTTTCGAGCCCACCACGCTGGACACCGGCGGCCGCCACCTGTTCGTGATCCCCGACGTGCACGGCAACCAGCAGCTGCTTGGGGCCCTGCTGGGCACTCTGGGGCGCCTGATCGGGGCCCAGCGGCTCGACCCAGCCCTCGTGTCGCTCGTGCAGGGGGGCGACCTGCTGAACAAGGGCGCCGATCCTGCCGGCGCGGTTCGCCTGCTGCGCGGCGTCGAGGAGCACGCCGTGCAGGGCCAAGAAGGCGCGCTGCGGGGCCTGACCGGCACTTCGAGCCGCGTGCTGCGCTCGCTGGAGGGCCTGGGGGAGCTGGTACAGCTGCGTGGCAACCACGAGGAGCTGGCTGGGTACGCGCTGCACATGGACCCCAAAGCCCCGATCGCCGACTACGCCGCCAAGACCGCCGAGATGCTGGGCAAGGGCCTGCCGGAGACGATCCGTTCGTACCTGCTGCGCTATCCGGAGGCCTTCGCGCCCGAGGAGCGTCGCTGGCTGCAACAGGCGCTAGCACGCCACCCGGCGCGGGATGCCCAGGGAGCCTGGACGTGGCGCGGCGACGCGGGTGCCGCCGCTCCCGAAGAAGCCCAGGCGCACGATTTCTACCGCGAGTTCCAGCGCATCTGGCCGGCCGCGCTGGCGCGCACCGGCGATCTGGAAACCTTCCTGGCGCTTCGACCCGCTTCCGAGTTTGGCAACATCCTGATCACGCACGGTGGGCCCCCTGCCAGCGCCCGCGGCATGTCGCGGCTGATGGCCCACCTGCGCCGAGCTCAGCCGCTGGACGACCGCACGCTTCACCAGATTTTGTGGCGGCGCGCGAAGGGCGAAGCCGACCTCCTGACGCGCTACGCGATGGCCGTGCAGAACATCTCCACGCCGCCAACGGCCCTCGTTCACGGCCACACCATGGGAGGCGCGCTCGGGCGCCAGGCCATCGGCGGCGTCGACTACACCTCGATCTTCCTCGACCTGGGCTTCGGTCTCAACGTGCTGCCGATGCTGTACGTCAAACCCGCCGGGCTGGCCACGCTGGTCGTCGCCCAGCGCAACAGCAAGGGCATCGAGGTCGGCGCCAGCCGGCCGGGCGACCTGCTTCCGAGGCCAGGCAATAAGGAACTTCCGAACCGTTTCTCGCACTGAGCACGCGGCGCGCAGATGCCACCGCCGCAGGCAGACAGGACGAGGCGCTCGCCCTCCGGCTGATCGAGGGCGCCTGCGGGCGCCTTCGGAACTTTGGCGCGGGCGGCCTGGGATGGCTCGCCGCTAGGCTGCGAGGCCCACAAGGGCTGGTGTCTCGAAGGCGATGCTCAGCGGCCGCGATGGCTGCCATGGCGCCGCCAGCTGCTGCGTTTGCTTCAGGAGCGGAGACCTAGGCAATGGGCAACAAAGCACGCGCAAAGAACTCCTCGCAACACTCAAGCAAGCGTGAAAGCTTGTGAATTGAGCGCGCACGGCGCACGGCGCGCTGACCTCGCGGCCCCGCTCGGGCCGCGGTCCTGACAAACGGACCGCACGACCATGCCTCCCGTGATAAACCAACCCCCGAGCGCGCCGAGCACCCTCGGGCGTGTGCGTGCAATGCTGGAGCGTGCCTTCGAGCAGCCTGCGGCCCGGCGGCCGTCGCCTGTCGCGGCGCCAGCGCCCGCAGGGGGCGGGGCGTCGCTGGGCCGATTGGGCGGATTGGGCCGGCTGGGCGCGGTGGGGCTGCTCGTGGAGTCGTTGCCGCTGCTGAGGCTGCTCACGAGCTCGGGCGAGCTGAGCGTGGCGCAGGCCGCGGGGAAGGTTCCGCGCGACATCGATGCGCGCCAGTGGCAGCTGGCCGGGGCGGCGTTCCAGCGGTGGGATGCGCAATGGCGGATGCCTGGGACGTGGACGCCCGGGCAGGTCGGCCGTGCGGTGCGCGATGCGGCTGGGCTGCATGAGCGTCTGTGGGCGGGGTCGATCGGGCCGGAGGGGTTCACGGCGCAGATGACCGCGCTGGTGCGGCGGGTGGGAGCCGATGGGCGAAAGGGGGCCGCCAGGGGCAGCGCGGAGCCGCCGCGAGGGGAGCGGCCGGCGGGCCCCGGGGCGCCGCCGTCGGAGCTGGCGGCGCAGCAGCGGGCCCGGCACGAGGTCGCCGAGCTGGAGGCGGCGCTGCAGGCGCACCGTGCGCAGCCGCGGGCGGGGACGAGGGCGGCGCTGAACGATCGGCTGGCGCAGCTGACGAGAGGGCACCGGCAGCAGGGCGGTTCGTGGGGCGCGCCGACGCGCGCGCGGTTCGCCGAGCTCAGTGCGCAGGCGCGTGCGGCGCTGGCGCAGCCGCTGGCGGGGCAGCGTGGATCCGAGGCGGTGCAGGCGCTGGGGCGGGCGATCCGGGCCCACGGCGAGGCGCCCGGGCCGGGGACGCGAGCGCAGATGAACCACGCGCTGGCGTGGGCGCGCAGTCTGCATGGGAGCGAGGGCGCGGGGTGGACGCCGGCCACGCGGGCGGACTGGGCGGTCTACGGTCCGCAGGCCGCGCGGGCGCTGGGGGGTGGGGCGCGGGCGGCGCCCGGGGCGCCGCCCCAGCCGGCGAGCCGCACGCACGGGAACCGACTGCGCGAGGTCAGCGACCAGAGCCCCGAGGCGCGCGAGGCGCGCGAGCGAGAGCGCTGGCAGCAGGCCCACGAGCAGGCTGAACTGATCCAGCAGCAGGAGCGCGCCCGGGTGAAGCTGCGGGCCCCGACCGACGCGGAGCACGCCGATCGCACGGCCCGGATCGCGGATCCGTGGGTGCGTCACCTGCTCGAGGGCGGGCCCGAACTGCGCACCCCGGACGGCCCGGGCGCGGGCGGCGTCGTACGCTCAAGCGCACGACCGGGTAGTGCGGGGGGCGTCGGCCACGACGGCCAGGAGCCCGCCGCCACGGGATCTCGGGCAGGGGCGGTGTTCGGCGTCATGCCCCCAGCGCGATCATCGAACTGGGCGTTGCGAGACCTCGATCCGGAGCGCGTCCTGCAGGCAATGCGTCAGTTCGAGGCGCTACCCCACCCGGTCAGTGGCCCGGAGCAACGATATCCGGCGGATCCGATCTTCGAAAACGTGTTCAGGGGACTCACGTATCTCGAAACCGACGGACTGACCCACGAGGACCTGAGCCGACTCGTTCGATGGGTGGTGAGCCCGAAGGTTCATTGGGGCGACCGCGTGACGCTGTCCACGGCACGAGACCACCCTCCCTTCGAGTTGATCAGGCCGCAAGACCACTTCCAATGGCACGACTGGCACATCGTCACCGGCTTCCGGAGCGAGCCTGCTGGCGCCCGCCTGCCGAACGTGGCAGGTCCGGTGAGGACCGAGATCACGGCCGGACACGGTGGGGAGTCCGGCCTCGTTGCCTGGCTGACCTCCGATGTCGCGTTCAATCCACGAATGAAGGCGGAGACCTTCCGCGCTCGATCTCTACGGGTCTGGGAAAGTAAGCTCAACGCGGCCGCCCGCACCCCGCCGCTCTCCTTCACCGAGCAGTTTCCGCAGTTGACCGGCGAGCTCAGCGAGGCCACCCGGCTGCTGAG
>JBIKLC010000023.1:0-49171 GCA_044360025.1 Rubrivivax sp.
CCGCTTCTTCAACTACCTGCCGCTGAACAACCGCGACGGCGTGCCCGTGCGCCCGACCGGCGACGCCCCCGAGCGGCTGGACTTCAGCCTCGACACGCTGGTGCCCGAGAACCCCAACAAGCCCTACGACATCAAGGAGCTGATCCTCAAGACCGTCGACGACGGCGACTTCTTCGAGCTGCAGCCCGACTACGCGAAGAACATCGTCATCGGCTTCGCGCGCATGGCCGGGCGCAGCGTGGGCATCGTCGCCAACAACCCGCTGGTGCTGGCCGGCTGCCTGGACATCAAGAGCAGCATCAAGGCGGCGCGCTTCGTGCGCTTCTGCGACGCCTTCGGCATCGCCGTGGTCACCTTCGTCGACGTGCCCGGCTTCATGCCCGGCACCAGCCAGGAGTACGGCGGCATCATCAAGCACGGCGCCAAGCTGCTCTACGCCTACGCCGAGGCCACGGTGCCCAAGATCACGGTGATCACGCGCAAGGCCTACGGCGGCGCCTACGACGTGATGGCCAGCAAGCACCTGCGCGGCGACGTTAACTTCGCCTGGCCCAACGCCGAGATCGCCGTGATGGGTGCGAAGGGCGCGGTGGAGATCATCTTCCGCGAGGAGAAGAAGGACCCCGCAAAACTAGCTGCGCGCGAGGCTGAATACAAGGCGCGCTTCGCCAACCCCTTCGTCGCCGGCGCGCGCGGCTTCATCGACGACGTGATCCAGCCGCACGAGACGCGCAGGCGCATCTGCCGCAGCCTGGCCATGCTCAAGGACAAGAAGCTCGACAACCCCTGGCGCAAGCACGGCAACATCCCGCTGTGACCACCGCCGGAGTGCCTCGCCCATGAACCACCGCCTCCGCAAGCTGTTCGACCTGCGCCAGGACCAGGACGATCCCGAGGCCATCGACGCCAGCGTTCGCGCCGGCGTGCGCTTCGCAGGCACGAACCTCTGGGTGCTGTTCTTCGCCATCCTCGTGGCGTCGGTGGGGCTGAACGTCAACTCCACGGCAGTGATCATCGGCGCCATGCTGATCTCGCCGCTGATGGGGCCCATCGTCGGCCTGGGCTACGCGGCGGCCATCAACGACTTCGGCCTCATCCGGCAGAGCGCGCGCAACCTGGGCACCTTCACGGCGCTGAGCCTGATCACCTCGATGGTGTACTTCACGCTCAGCCCGCTGGACGTGCCCGGCACCGAGCTGATGGCCCGCACCACGCCGACGCTTTGGGACGTGCTCATCGCGGCCTTCGGCGGCGCGGCGGGCATGGTGGCGCTCACGCGCAAGAGCATCAGCAACGTGGTGCCGGGCGTGGCCATTGCCACGGCGCTGATGCCGCCGCTGTGCACGGCGGGCTTCGGCCTGGCCAACGGGCGTTGGGAGATGTTCGCCGGTGCCTTCTACCTGTTCCTGATCAATGGCGTGTTCATCGCCGCCAGCACGCTGGCGGTAGCCAAGCTGGTGCGACTGCCGGCCGTGGCCGATGTCGACCCGCTCATGCGCGCGCGGCACCGCATCGTCATCACGGTGGGGCTGATGGTCGTGCTGGTGCCCAGCGTGTGGCTGGGCTGGCGCTTCGTGCAGCAGGAGGTCTTCGCGGTCAGCGCCCAGGCCCTGCTGCGCAGCGTGGAGGCCGACGAGCGTTTTGCCGTCGTTGGCCAGGGCGTCGACCGCGCGCATCGCCGCATCAGCGTCACGGTGGTGGGTGCCGAGGGCGAGCAGCGGCTGCGCGAACAAGCGCCTCTGCTGCTGGCCGAAAACGGCCTCAAGAACGCCGAGCTGCTGGTGCGTCGCGCCGGTGGCAGCGACGTCGACCTTGGCCGCCTGCGCGAGCAGCTGCAGGCCGACGTGCAGCGCAACATGACGCAGCTGCTCAGCGAACGGCTGGCGCGCAGCGAGCAGCAGCGGGCTGAGCTGCAGGCCGAGCTGCAGAGCCGGAACCAGGCCGCCCAGGCGGCCGATGCCATCGCGCCGGCCTTGCTGGCCGAGTTGCGCGCGCAGCAGCCCGAGGTGCTGGCGGCCACGCTCGCCGAGGGGCGCCGCGTGCGCGCCGAAGCGGCGGCGCCGGCGGCTTCAGCCCCCGCCCCCCAGCCCGTGGTGGTGGTGCTGGTGGAGGTGTCGCGCCCGCTGCGCGCCGCTGACCGCGAGCGCCTGGCCGCCTGGCTGGCCGTGCGCCTGGGCCGCGGGCCCGTGGACCTGATCGAACGCGTGGTGCGGCCTTCGCGCTGAGCGCCAAGCCACTTCCAGGCACGGCCGCATCCCGCAGAGACATGGAGTCCCCGGTTCCCACCGGCCGCCACCCCATCCCGAGGGGCCGTCCGCCCGCGGCCCGCCAGAGGCGGTTCCGCGGCGGGAAGCCGGGCCGGAGTCCGGGGGGCTTGAATGCCTTACGTTAAAGTAAGGAACCGTCCTCAAGGAGCGTCTCGTGACCACCGCCACACTCACCAGCAAGGGCCAGATCACCATTCCCGCCGATGTTCGGCGGGCCTTGAACGTCCAGACCGGCGACCGGGTCGAGTTCGTCCAGGTGCAGCCTGGCCGCTTCGAGCTGGTGGCCGCCACGCGCTCGGTGCGCGAGTTGAAAGGCATGTTCGGCAAGCCCGCGCGCAGCCTCACCGTCGAGGATATGAACCGCGTGGTGGCCGAGGAGGGCGCCCGGGCCGGCTTGCGGGCGGTGCGTTCCAAGTGATCGGGCTGGACACGAACGTGCTGGTGCGCTACGTGATGCAGGACGATGTTCGCCAGTCGCCGCGGGCCAGCCGGCTGATCGAGGCCCTGACGGCCGACGAGCCCGGCTTCGTGCCCCTGGTGGTGCTGGTTGAACTGGTGTGGGTGCTCGGCTCGGGCTACCGGCTTTCGCGCGAACAGTTGGCGGCCGTCGTGGAGCGTTTGCTGCGCAGCAAGGAGCTCGTGATCGATCGTGCCGACCTAGTGATGCAGGCGCTGGCGCGGTTCTCGTCGGGCGGTGCCGACTTCGCCGATGCGCTGATCGAGCGCCTGGCCGCAGCGGCCGGCTGCGAAGCGACCTTCACCTTCGATGCCGGCGCCGTCAAGTTGGCCGGCATGAAGGCGGTGCCCTGAGCATGGCCGCGCCACGGGACAGACCATTCGACGGAGTTCGCTGATGTTCAAGAAAATCCTCATCGCCAACCGCGGCGAAATCGCCTGCCGCGTCATCAAGACGGCCCGCAAGATGGGCATCGCCACCGTGGCGGTGTACTCCGTGGCCGACAAGGACGCGCGCCACGTCGAACTGGCCGACGAGGCCGTGCTGCTGGGCCTGGCGCCCTCGCGCGAGAGCTACCTGGTGGCCGAGCGCATCATCGCCGCCGCCAAGGCCACGGGCGCCGAGGCCATCCACCCCGGCTACGGCTTCCTCAGCGAGAACGAGGACTTCGCCCGGCGCGTGGAGGCCGAAGGCCTTGTCTTCATCGGCCCCAAGCACGACTCCATCGCGGCGATGGGCGACAAGATCGCCTCCAAGAAGCTCGCACTGGAGGCGGGCGTCAGCACCATTCCGGGCTGGAACGAGGCCATCGACAGCCCCGAGCGCGCGGTCGAGATCGCGCGCGGCATCGGCTACCCGGTGATGATCAAGGCCAGCGCCGGCGGCGGCGGCAAGGGCCTGCGCGTGGCCTTCAACGACCAGTCGGCCCACGAGGGCTTCGCCAGCTGCCGCAACGAGGCCCGCAACAGCTTCGGCGACGACCGCGTGTTCATCGAGAAGTTCGTCGAGAGCCCGCGCCACATCGAGATCCAGGTGCTGGGCGACGCGCACGGCCACGTCGTCTACCTGCACGAGCGCGAGTGCAGCATCCAGCGCCGCCACCAGAAGGTCATCGAGGAGGCGCCGTCGCCCTTCATCAGCGAGGCCACGCGCAAGGCCATGGGCGAGCAGGCCGTGGCGCTGGCGAAGGCCGTGAAGTACCAGAGCGCGGGCACGGTGGAGTTCGTGGTCGGCAAGGACCAGGGCTTCTACTTCCTGGAGATGAACACGCGGCTGCAGGTGGAGCACCCGGTCACCGAGTGCATCACCGGGCTCGACCTGGTGGAGCAGATGATCCGCGTGGCCGCCGGCGAGAAGCTGCCCTTCACCCAGGCCGAGATCAAGCGCGACGGCTGGGCCATCGAGTGCCGCATCAACGCCGAGGACCCGTTCCGCAACTTCCTGCCCAGCACCGGGCGGCTGGTGCGCTTCGTGCCGCCGCCCACCACGATGGAGGCCGCCGCGCCCGAGCGGCTGGGCGTGCGCGTCGACACCGGCGTGCAGGAGGGCGGCGAGATCCCGATGTATTACGACTCGATGATCGCCAAGCTCATCGTGCATGGCACGGATCGGCTGGACGCCATCGCGAAGATGCGCGAGGCCCTCAACGGCTTCGTCATCCGCGGCATCGGCAGCAACATCCCCTTCCAGGCGGCACTGCTGGCGCACCCCCGCTTCGTGGCCGGCGACTTCACCACCGGCTTCATCGCCGAGCACTACGGCAAGGGCTTCTCCAGCGCCGACGTGCCGCACGCCGATCCGCTGTTCCTGGTGGCGCTGGCCGGCTTCGTGCGGCGCAAGGCGCGCGAGCGCTCGGCCGGCATCAGCGGGCAGCTGGCCGGCCACGGCGTGAAGAACCTGCCCGACCTCGTGGTCGTGGTGCTGGGCAAGGACGGCGTGCACTGCCACCACCCCGTGCGCATCGACGAGTTCGACGCCGGATCGGGTCACGCCGAGGTGCTGGTGGGCACGGATGGCGAGGCGCGCCGCTACGCCATCGACAGCACCACCCCGCTGGGCAGCCTGCTGATGCAGGGCCGCTGCAACGGCCAGCCCTTCACGGCGCAGGTGGAGCGCGGGGGCGCAAAGAACCCGCTGGCCATCCGCGTGATGCACGACGGCACGCAGATCGACACCCTGGTGCTGCTGCCGCGCGCGGCCGAGCTGTTCAGGCTGATGCCGCACAAGGCACCGCCCGACCTGAGCCGCTTCCTGCTCTCGCCGATGCCGGGGCTGCTGGTGGACCTGGCCGTGCAGCCCGGGCAGAAGGTGCTGGCCGGCGAGCGGCTGGCCGTGATCGAGGCGATGAAGATGGAGAACATCCTCGTGGCCGCGACGGACGGCACCGTGGGCGAGCTGCTGGCGAAGAAGGGCGAGAGCCTGGCGGTGGATCAGCCCATCCTGAGCTTCCAGTGAACGGGCTACGCGCCGGCGCGGGCTGCGCATAAGTGTTCGCTACTTGCTGCATGAGCACACCGTGCCGCTGGCCAGCCTGCAACCTGCCTGACGACCACCATGACCGACACCAAGCCCTTCCGCATCCTCGGCATCCAGCAGATCGCCATCGGCGGCCCCGACAAGCAGCGGTTGAAGTCGCTGTGGGTCGACGTGCTGGGCCTGCAGGTCAAGAGCACGTTCGTGAGCGAGCGCGAGAACGTCGACGAGGACATCTGCGAGCTCGGCCGCGGCCCCACGGCGGTGGAGGTGGACCTGATGCAGCCGCTGGATCCCGACCGGAAGCCCGCCGTGCACGCCACGCCGCTGAACCACGTGGGCCTGTGGGTCGACGACCTGCCGGCCGCCGTGGCCTGGATGACGGCGCACGGCGTGCGCTTCGCGCCCGGCGGCATCCGCAAGGGCGCGGCCGGCCACGACATCAGCTTCATCCACCCCAAGGGCAACGAGGAGTTCCCGCTGGGCGGGGAGGGCGTGCTGATCGAGCTGGTGCAGGCGCCGCCCGAGGTGGTGGCCGCGCTGGGCTGAAGCCTCACACGCTGCGGTGCGATGGGGGTGCTGGCTACAGTGCCGCCGCGGGCCCGGAACAGGCCCGATGCGGAGTGCCCACCATGAACATCCAGTCCCTCCTGAACCAGCTGCTCGGCGGCGGCGCGTCGCACGGCGGCTTGCCCACCCAGCACGGCGGCCAGCCGGCGCGTGGCGGCAGCGACCTCGGCAAGTACCTCGTGGGCGGCGCCGCCGGCGGCGCCCTGGGCCTGCTGCTGGGCAGCAAGCGCGGCCGCAGCGTGGGCGGCAAGGCGCTCAAGTACGGCAGCGTCGCCGCCGTGGGCGCGCTGGCCTGGAAGCTGTACCAGGACCACCAGGCGAAGCAACAGGCCCAGCAGGCTCCGCAAGGCATGCCCCAGGGCCGGCCCATGACCGGCAGCGTGCCCGTGCCGGGCTACGTGCCGCCGGCCCCGATGCAGGCCGCCGGCTTCGCCGCGCTGCCCGCGCCGCAGATGGAGCTGCACGCCCAGGCCATGCTCAAGGCCATGATCGCCGCCGCCAAGAGCGACGGCCACCTGGATGCCCGCGAGCGCGAGCTGCTGCACGGCGAGATGGCGCGCCTGAACGCCGACGCCGAGTCGCGCGCCTGGTTCGAGGCCGAGCTGGCCAAGCCCGTGGAGCCGGCCGAGGTGGCGGCCGCCGTCACGTCGCCCGAGATGGCGGCCGAGGTCTACCTGGCCAGCCTGCTGGTGGTGGACGAGACCACCACGATGGAGCGCGCCTACCTCGACGAGCTGGCGCGGCGCCTGCGCCTGGACCCCGGCCTGAAGGCCGACCTCGAGGCGCGCGCCGCACAGGCCTGACCGCGCGTCGCCGGACGGCGACTGGGAGGCCGGCCGGGGACGGTCGATCGCATGGGTGTTCGCCAGCCGCGAAGGCTGGATTGACAATACACGGCATCCGCCGCTTGCGGCGAAGGCTTAAGGTTGCCCTTTGCGTCTGGACCTGACCACCCTCAACCTCGTGCTGGCCATCGCCGACACCCGCAGCATCACCCGCGGCGCCGAGCGCGAGCACCTGGCGCTGGCCGCGGCGAGCAAGCGCCTGTCCGACCTCGAGGCGCGCTTCGGCGTTCTGCTCTTCGAGCGCCGCGCGCGCGGCGTCGAGCCCACCGAGGCCGGGCGTGCGCTGGTGCGGCACATCCGCTCGCTGCACGCCAACCTGCACGCGCTGGAGAGCGAGGTCGTGGAGTTCAGCCGCGGCATCAAGGGCCACCTGCGCATCGTGGCCAACGCCAGCGCCATCAGCGAGTGCCTGCCGCCGGCGCTGGCGGCCTTCTCCCGCGCCCACCCGCAGATCCGCATCAGCCTGGAGGAAGACTCCAGCGCCGAGGTGCAGGCCGCGGTGGCCGAGGGCCGTGCCGACGTGGGCGTGTTCGTGCCGCCGCTGATGGACAACCGCCTGAACACGCTGCCCTGGCAGCAGGGCGAGCTGGCCGTGATGGTGCCGGCCAGGCACGTGCTCGCGCGGCGCCGCTCCGTGCGCTTCGAGCAGCTGCTCGAGCACGACATCGTCGGCCTGCACCACGGCGCCGCCGCGCAGGAGCTGATGCGCGCCGAGGCCGAGGGCGCCGGCCGGCCGCTGAAGGCGCGCCTCTCGGTGCGTGGCTTCGACGCCATCGCGCAGCTGGTCGAGGCCGGCCTGGGCGTGGCCGTGATGCCCGCCACCACCGCCGAGCGGCTGGCGCGGCTGCACGCCGTGAAGGTGCTGGCGCTGGCCGAGCCCTGGGCCTGCCGCGAGTACCGCCTGGCCGTGCGCCGGCAGGAGGTGCTGCCCACCGTGGTGCAGCGCTTCGTCGACGCCCTCACGCAAGAACACCCCGCAGGAGACACCGCATGAGTTCACCCGCCCGCACGCTGTACGACAAGCTCTGGGACGAGCACGTCGTGCACACCGAGGACGACGGCACCGCCGTGCTCTACATCGACCGCCACCTCGTGCACGAGGTCACCAGCCCGCAGGCCTTCGAGGGGCTGCGCCTGGCGGGGCGCAAGGTCTGGCGCGTGAGCTCGGTCGTCGCCACGGCCGACCACAACACCCCCACCCACGGCTGGGAGCGCGGCTACGACGGCATCGAGGACCCCACCAGCAAGGCGCAGGTGCAGGCGCTGGACGCCAACATCAAGGCCTTCGGCGCAGCGGCGTACTTCCCCTTCCTCGACAAGCGGCAGGGCATCGTGCACGTCATCGGCCCCGAGAACGGCGCCACGCTGCCGGGCATGACGGTGGTCTGCGGCGACAGCCACACCAGCACCCACGGCGCCTTCGGCGCGCTGGCGCACGGCATCGGCACCAGCGAGGTCGAGCACGTGCTGGCCACGCAGACGCTGCTGGCCAAGAAGGCGAAGAACCTGCTCGTCAAGGTCGAGGGCACGCTAGGCCGCGGCGTCACGGCGAAAGACGTGGTGCTGGCTATCATCGGCCGCATCGGCACCGCCGGTGGCACGGGCTACACCATCGAGTTCGGCGGCAGCGCCATCCGCGCGCTCAGCATGGAAGGCCGCATGACGGTGTGCAACATGGCCATCGAGGCCGGCGCGCGCGCCGGGCTGGTGGCGGTGGACGAGAAGACCATCGACTACGTGCGCGGCCGGCCCTTTGCACCGTCGGGCGTGGCCTTCGAGCAGGCTGCGGCCTACTGGCGCACGCTGCAGTCCGACCCCGGCGCGCACTTCGACGCCGTGGTGGAGCTGGACGCCGCGCAGATCGTGCCGCAGGTGACCTGGGGCACGAGCCCGGAGATGGTGCTGCCGGTGGACGGCCGCGTGCCCGACCCCGACAAGGAAAAGGATGCCGTCAAGCGCGGCGCCATCGAGCGCGCGCTGCAGTACATGGGCCTGCAGCCCAACAAGGCGCTCACCGACATCACGGTCGACAAGGTGTTCATCGGCAGCTGCACCAACAGCCGCATCGAAGACCTGCGCGAGGCCGCGGCGATGGTCAAGCGCCTGGGCCAGAAGGTGGCCGCCAACGTCAAGGTGGCGATGGTGGTGCCCGGCTCGGGCCAGGTGAAGGCGCAGGCCGAGGCCGAGGGCCTGCACGAGGTGTTCCGGACCGCCGGCTTCCAGTGGCGCGAGCCGGGCTGCAGCATGTGCCTGGCGATGAACGCGGATCGCCTAGAGCCCGGCGAGCGCTGCGCCAGCACCAGCAACCGCAACTTCGAAGGCCGGCAGGGCGCCGGCGGCCGCACGCACCTGGTGAGCCCGGCCATGGCCGCCGCGGCCGCCGTGCACGGCCACTTCGTCGACGTGCGCCGTTTTGCCTGATCAGGAGCACCCCGCCATGCAAGCCTTCACCGTGCACCAGGGCCTCGTGGCCCCGATGGACCGCGCCAACGTCGACACCGACGCCATCATCCCCAAGCAGTTCCTCAAGAGCATCGCGCGCAGCGGCTTCGGCCCCAACCTGTTCGACGAGTGGCGCTACCTGGACAAGGGCGAGCCCGGGCAGGACCCGGCCGTGCGCAAGCCCAACCCGGATTTCGTGCTGAACCAGCCCCGCTACGCCGGCGCCAGCGTGCTGCTGTGCCGCCAGAATTTCGGCTGCGGCTCCAGCCGCGAGCACGCGCCCTGGGCGCTGGAGCAGTACGGCTTCCGCGCGCTGATCGCGCCCAGCTTCGCCGACATCTTCTTCAACAACTGCTTCAAGAACGGCATCCTGCCCATCGTGCTGCCCGAGGCGGTGGTGAGCCGGCTGTTCGACGAGGTGGCGGCCTTCCCGGGCTACCGGCTGACGGTGGACCTGCCGCGCCAGGTGGTGATCAAGCCCGACGGCGAGGAGATCCCGTTCGAGGTGCAGGCCTTCCGCAAGTACTGCCTCGAGGGCGGCTTCGACGACATCGGCCTGACGCTGCGGCACGCCGACAAGATCCGCGCCTTCGAGGCCGAGCGCCTGGCGAAGATGCCGTGGCTCGCGAAGACACAACTGGGTTGAGAGGAGAACGCCCCATGAAGATCGCCATCCTGCCCGGTGACGGCATCGGCACCGAGATCGTCGAGCAGGCCGTGCGCGTGCTGGGCGCGCTGGACCTGCGCTTCGAGAGCGAGACCGCGCTCGTCGGCGGCGCCGCCTACGAGGCCCACGGCCACCCGCTGCCCGACAGCACGCTGAAGCTTGCCAAGGAGGCCGACGCCATCCTTTTCGGCGCCGTGGGCGACTGGAAGTACGACAAGCTCGAGCGCCAGTACCGCCCCGAGCAGGCCATCCTGGGCCTGCGCAAGCACCTGGGCCTGTTTGCCAACTTTCGGCCGGCGCTGTGCTACGAGCAGCTCACGCATGCGTCATCGCTAAAGCCGGAGCTGGTCGCCGGCCTGGACATCCTCATCATCCGCGAGCTCACCGGCGACATCTACTTCGGCCAGCCGCGCGGCCGCCGCACGGCGGTGGACGGTCACTTCCCTGGTGCGGAGGAGGCCTTCGACACCATGCGCTACAGCCGGCCGGAGATCGAGCGCATCGCGCACGTGGCCTTCCAGGCGGCGCGCAAGCGCAACAAGAAGGTGACCAGCGTCGACAAGGCCAACGTGCTGGAGACCTTCCAGTTCTGGAAGGACGTCGTCACCGAGGTGCACGCGCAGTACCCCGACGTGGAGCTGCAGCACATGTACGTCGACAACGCCGCCATGCAGCTGGTGAAGGCGCCGAAGGCCTTCGACGTGGTCGTCACCGGCAACATGTTCGGCGATATCCTGTCGGACGAGGCCGCGATGCTCACCGGCAGCATCGGCATGCTGCCCAGCGCCAGCCTCGACAAGAACAACAAGGGCCTGTACGAGCCCAGCCACGGCAGCGCGCCCGACATCGCCGGGAAGGGTGTTGCAAACCCGCTGGCTACAATCTTGTCTGCCGCCATGATGCTCCGCTACTCGCTCCTACAGCCGGCTGCCGCCGACCGCATCGAAGCCGCCGTCAAGGCCGTGCTCTCGGCGCGCCTGCGCACGCCCGACATCTGGAGCGAGGGAACCACCAAGGTGGGCACGCGCGAGATGGGTGATGCCGTGGTTGCGGCGATCACCGGCAAGACGATCACTAAGACCACCTAGGTCCCGCTTCGTCTCGCCCCCACACCTGGACCCCGGCGAAACGAGCCGGGAACACCCAGGGGTCCGGAACTCTCGGAACAGGCAATCAAGATGGCACTATCTTCCAACCCCGTGCTCGGCCTCGTCGGCTGGCGTGGCATGGTCGGCTCGGTCCTGATGGACCGCATGCAGGCCGAAGGCGACTTCGCGCTGATCGAGCCGCTGTTCTTCAGCACCAGCAACGCCGGCGGCGCACTGCCGGCCGCGGTGGCCCGCTTCGCGAAGAACGAGCCGACGCTGCTCGACGCCAACGACATCGCGGCGCTCAAGCGCTGCGACGTGGTCATCACCTGCCAGGGCGGCGACTACACCAAGGCCGTCTACCCGCAGCTGCGCGCCGCCGGCTGGAAGGGCTACTGGATCGACGCCGCCAAGACGCTGCGCATGAACGACGACGCGGTCATCGTCCTCGATCCCGTCAACCTGCCTGTCATCCGCAGCGCGCTGGCGCGAGGCGTGAAGGACTACATCGGCGGCAACTGCACCGTCAGCTGCATGCTGATGGGCCTGGGCGCGCTGTTCAAGGCCGATCTGGTGGAGTGGATGACGGCTACCACCTACCAGGCCGCCAGCGGCGGCGGCGCGCAGCACATGCGCGAGCTGCTCACGCAGTACGGCACGCTCAACGCGGCGGTGAAGCCGCTGCTCGACGACCCGGCCAGCGCCATCCTCGAGATCGACCGCCAGGTCGCCGCCACGCAGCGCGGGCTGAGCGCCGAGGAGACGAAGAACTTCATGGTGCCGCTGGGCGGCAGCCTGATCCCTTGGATCGACGTCGACCGCGGCGACGGCACCAGCCTTGAGGAGTGGAAGGGCGGGGCCGAGACCAACAAGATCCTCGGCCGCGGCCCGGGCTTTGCCGGCACCACCCCGGTGCCCATCGACAGCCTGTGCGTGCGCGTGGGCGCCATGCGCTGCCACAGCCAGAGCCTGACCATCAAGCTGAAGAAGAACGTGCCGCTGGCCGACGTGGAGCAGATGATCCGCGCCGACAACGAGTGGGTGCGCTTGGTGCCCAACACCCGCGAGGCCTCGGTGCGCCGCCTGACGCCGGTGGCCGTGACGGGTACGATGAACATCGCGGTGGGCCGGGTGCGCAAGCTGGCGCTTGGCGACGACTACCTCGGCGCCTTCACCATCGGCGACCAGCTGCTGTGGGGCGCCGCCGAGCCCCTTCGCCGGATGCTGCGCATCCTGCTGCAGGGCTGACCGGATGGCGCCGCCCGGCCGTTGCCCCAAGGCGACGACCGTAAATCTTCTGCAACAAACTCCGGAAGAGCGTTGGAGGTCAGGCGCTGTGTGAGCTTCGGTTCCTACATGCCTGATATCATTGAAATTTGGTCAACAAACACGGCGTTGGGTGGCTTGCATCTGGCGCCGTGGCGTTTTCGCAGATGCATCACGAAGCAGGGCTGCCCCGGCAGGGAAAAGCGGCCCGTTGGCCTGGGGGACCCGCCTTGAATCAAAGCTCGAAGTCCGCGATGCAGTTCGCGCTCAAAGGAATCGCCGTCGCCGTCGCTTGTCTGTGGGGCAGCCACGCCTGGTCCCTGGGCCTGGGGCGCCTACAGGTGCAGTCGGCGCTGGGGGAGACGCTGCGCGCCGAGATTGACGTCACCAGCATCACGGCCGAGGAGGCGGCGTCATTGCGGCTGCGCGTGGCCTCCCCGGAGGCCTACCGAGTGTCGGGCGTTGAGTACAGCGCCGCCTTGCCTGGCACCACGGTCCAGCTCGTGCAGCGCAACGGGCGCCAGTTGCTGCAGGTGCGGAGTGACCGCGCGGTGCTCGAACCCTTCGTCGACTTGATCATCGAGGCCACCTGGGCCAGTGGCCGTCTGGTTCGGGAATACACGATCTTGCTCGACCCGCCGCAGGCCCGTTCGGGCGGGGCGCAGACCGCCGACACGGCGCCTGTGGTGTCGCCCACGCCAGCCACCGGCTCGCCTTTGGCGCCACCGCCTGCCGCACCAGCGACGGCCACGGCCCCGTTGGCTGCCGCGCCGCGACCCCCGACTACGCCGGCCGCTTCGCAGGCGGCTGTCCCGGCCGCGACGGCGCCCGCAGGTCAGGGTGGCAATACGGTTCGTGTGGCCCCTGGCGATTCGTTGTCGCGCATAGCCGGCCGCACGGCGCCGGCCGGCGTTTCGCTCGACCAGATGCTGGTGTCGCTGTTTCGCGCCAACCCGCAGGCCTTCGCTGGCGACAACATGAATCGGCTGAAGGCCGGCAGCGTGCTCACTGTGCCGTCGTCTGCGCAAGTCGCTGGCATCACGCCAGCGGAGGCGCGCGAGGTGATCGTGGCGCAGAGCGCTGACTTCGGCGCCTACCGCCAGCGTCTGGCGCAGGGGGTCACCGCTGCTCCGGTGGAGGCGCCCGCGCGTCGAGCCGCCGGCCAGGTGCAGGCCCAGGTCGAGGATCGCCGCCAGGGTGCAGCCGCCGCGCCTGAGCGACTGATCCTGTCTCAGGGGGGCGTCAAGTCCGGGTCGCCCGATGCCCAGGTCTCGAAGCAGACCGAACGGAAGGACGCTGACAGCCGGATTGCTGAGCTGTCGCGCAATGTCGACGAGCTGAAGAAGCTGCAGCAGGGTAGTCCCTCGGCTGCACCGGCCCCGGCCCCTGCGGCGTCCCCTACACCTGCCCCTGTCCCCTCCCCGGCTCCGGCTCCGGCTCCGGCTCCGGCTCCGGCTCCGGCTCCGGCTCCGGCCACGCCGGCACCCACTGTCGTGGCCGTCGCGCCGCCGGTACCCGCACAGCCGGCGCCTGTTCGCCCGCCTTCGTCGGCGCCTTCTGCTGCCCCTGCCCCTGCCCCTGCGCCGGCTCAGGCTGACAGTGGCAGCCTGATCCAATCCCTGAGCGAAAACTCGCTGCTGTTGCCCGCCGGCGGCGTGCTCGTGTTGCTGCTCGGTGGCCTGGCGCTTTACCGCCTGCGTGGCAAGCTGCGCAAGCCGGCTGGCGAGACATCCTTCCTGGAAAGCCGGCTGCAGCCCGACAGTTTCTTCGGTGCCAGCGGCGGCCAACGCATCGACACCCGGGAGGGTGGCGTCAGCAGTACTGCCAACCCGTCGTCGATGAGCTATTCGCTCAGCCAGCTCGATGCCATCGGTGACGTGGATCCCGTGGCTGAGGCTGATGTCTACCTGGCTTATGGGCGCGACTTGCAGGCCGAGGAAATCCTCAAGGAGGCCATGCGCTCCAGTCCCGAACGCATGGCGATCCGCAGCAAACTACTGGAGGTCTACGCCAAGCGCCGCGACGTCAAGGGCTTCGAGTTGCTCGCCACACAGATGTTCAGCCTCACCCGGGGCGAGGGCGACGACTGGACGAAGGCGCAGGAACTCGGCCGAACCATCGACCCCGACAACCCGCTGTATCAGCCCGGGGGTAAGCCCGACAAGTTGTCCGGCGGCGCCACGTTGCCCATGGAGGCTCTGGGTGCGCCGACAGTGCCGCACACCGCGCCGGCACAGCCAGTGGCATTCGAGCCTGCCCCCGACGCCACGTTGGACAGCATCGACCTCGACCTCGACCTTGACCTCGACGTGGGTGGCGACGAGCCGTCTCAGGCGACCGAGTCGACGCAGCCGCTCGCGCCGCAACCCGAACTGCCGGAGCCTGCCGGTAGTGAACACTTGTCGCTCCGACCGGACCTCGATACAGAAAGGGTGCCGGTCCAGCCGCCGCCTTCGGCCGTCATGGTCGACGTGCCGCCTGTGTCCGAAGAACCCTCTACGGGCCTGGACTTCGACATCGGAGACGTGCCGGAAAAGCTGTCGCCTGTCGCCCCGCCGGCCCCTGCTGATGCCGGCGCGAGCAGCCTGCTCGATTTCGGTGACTTGAACAGCGAACTCCCGGGCGAGCCGACCGACGTTTCGGGCGGGGGCCCGCTTGCGCGGAAACTTGAATTGGCCGAAGAGTTTCGTCAGATCGGCGACCAGGAAGGCGCCCGCGATCTTCTCGAAGAGGTGATCTCCAAGGCCGACGGGGTGCTCAAGGCCAAGGCGCAGAGCATGCTCGAAAAGCTCGGCTGAACGGGCTTCGATGCCACCGCGCCCGGCCCGCATGGCGCTGGGCGTCAGCTACCGCGGCGGCGCCTACCGGGGCTGGCAGAGCCAGCCTGGAGGCTGCACCGTCCAGGACGCGCTGGAGCAGGCGCTCGCATCCTTCCTGGCGCAGCCGGTGCGCACCGTCTGCGCCGGCCGCACCGACGCGGGCGTGCACGCGCTGAACCAGGTCGTGCACCTCGACGCGACGGTGGTGCGCGAGCCGTTCTCTTGGGTGCGCGGCACCAACCGTTTCCTGCCACCCGACATCGCGCTGCAGTGGGCCCTGCCGGTGAGCGAGCACTTCCACGCCCGCAACAGCGCGCGCGGCCGGCGCTACCGCTACTGGCTGCGCGAGTCGGCCGTGCGGCCGGCCCTGGACGCCGGGCTCGTGGGCTGGACCTTCCGCCCGCTGGACGCCGCGGCGCTGCGCGAGGCCGCCGCGCATCTGGTCGGCACGCACGACTTCAGTTCGTTCCGATCCAGCGAATGCCAGTCGCCGACCCCGGTGAAGACGCTGCACCGCATCGACATCGCATTCACCGGCGCGCCCATGGCCGGCTACTGGACCTTCGACTTCGACGGCAGCGCCTTCCTGCACCACATGGTGCGCAACCTGATGGGATGCCTGGTGATGGTGGGCAGCGGCCGGCGGCCGCCGGGCTGGATGGCCGAGGTGCTGGCCGCGCGCAACCGCAATGCCGCCGCGCCCACCTTCAGCGCCGACGGGCTGACCTTCCTGGGGCCGTACTACGATGCCGGGCTGGGCATTCCCGAGAGCGCCACCGCGGCGCCCTGGCTGCTGCCCTAGCCCCCTCCATGCACCGCACCCGCATCAAAATCTGCGGCTTCACGCGCGAGGCCGACGTCGACGCCGCCTGCGCCGCCGGCGCCGACGCGCTGGGCTTCAACCTCTACCCCGCCAGCCCGCGCGCGGTGACGCCGGCCCGGGCGCGGCAACTGGCGCGGCGCCTGCCGCCCTTCGTGACGCCGGTGCTGCTGTTCGTCAACGCCACGCCGGCCGAGGTGGCCGCCGGCATCGAGGCGGTGCCCGAGGCGGTGCTGCAGTTCCACGGCGACGAGTCCCCTGCCCAATGCGAATCCGCGGCAAAGCCCTACCTGCGCGCCGTGCGCATGGGCGCCAGGGGCTCGGCCGCCGAGGTCGATTTGCTAGACTGCGCTGCTCGCTATGCCAGCGCGCAGGCCCTGCTGCTCGACGCCTTCGTCGAGGGCTTCGGCGGCGGTGGAAAGGTCTTCGATTGGTCACTCATTCCACGCAACGTGCCCGCTCCGGTCGTTTTGTCTGGTGGGTTGAGTCCTGCCAATGTGACCGATGGCGTGCGGCTCGTCCGGCCCTGGGCCGTTGACGTGAGCTCCGGCGTGGAAAGCAGCAAGGGCATCAAGGACGCCCTGCTGATGCGCCGGTTCTGCCAGGCGGTGAGAGACGCAGACGCCCTCGAGGCCGACGCCCGCACCGCCGAAGCCGCCCCCTAGAGGATCCATCCGCATCATGTTCGAGTACCACCAGCCCGACGCGCGCGGGCACTTCGGCCCCGTGGCCGGGCCCAACGGCCAGCCCAGCTTCTACGGCGGCACCTTCGTCGCCGAGACCCTCATTCACGCCCTGGCCGAGCTCGAGGTGGCCTACGCGAAGTACCGCGAGGACCCCGAGTTCGTGGCCGAGTTCCGGCACGAGCTGGCGCACTTCGTGGGCCGGCCCAGCCCGATTTACCACGCCGCGCGCCTGAGCCGCGAGCTCGGCGGCGCGCAGATCCACCTCAAGCGCGAGGACCTCAACCACACCGGCGCGCACAAGGTCAACAACACCATCGGCCAGGCGCTGCTGGCGCGCCGCATGGGCAAGCCGCGCGTCATCGCCGAGACCGGCGCCGGCCAGCACGGCGTGGCCACGGCCACCATTTGCGCCCGCTACGGCATGGAGTGCGTGGTCTACATGGGCTCCGAGGACGTCAAGCGCCAGAGCCCCAACGTCTACCGCATGCACCTGCTGGGCGCCCGCGTGGTGCCGGTGGAAAGCGGCAGCAAGACGCTGAAGGACGCGCTCAACGAGGCCCTGCGCGACTGGGTGACCAACGTCGAGAACACCTTCTACATCATCGGCACCGTGGCCGGCCCGCACCCCTACCCGATGATGGTGCGCGACTTCCAGCGCGTCATCGGCGACGAGTGCATCGAGCAGATGCAGCGCCAGGTCGGCCGCCAGCCCGACGCCGTGCTGGCCTGCGTGGGCGGTGGCAGCAACGCGATGGGCATCTTCTACCCCTACATCCCGCACGAGGGCACGCGCCTGGTGGGCGTGGAAGCCGCCGGGCAGGGCCTTGCCAGCGGCCGCCACGCGGCCAGCCTGTCGGCCGGCACGCCCGGCGTGCTGCACGGCAACCGCACCTACCTGCTGCAGGACGACAACGGCCAGATCACCGAGACGCACAGCATCAGCGCCGGCCTCGACTACCCCGGCGTCGGCCCCGAGCACGCCTACCTGAAGGACATCGGCCGGGCCGAGTACGTGGGCGTCACCGACGCCGAGGCGCTGGAGGCCTTCCACCGCCTGTGCCGCACCGAAGGCATCATCCCGGCGCTGGAGAGCAGCCACGCCGTGGCCCACGCCATGAAGATGGCCGCGACGATGCGCCCCGACCAGCACCTGCTGGTCAACCTCAGCGGCCGCGGCGACAAGGACATCGGCACCGTGGCCGACCTGACCGGCGCCGAGTTCTACTGCCGGCCCTCGTGCCGCGGCCAGGCGGTGAAGCAATGAACCCCCGCGCTCGCCATCGCTCGTTGCCCCCCGAGGGGGCGTGCGGCCGCCTTGGGGCGGCCCTGCGGAGGCCGAAATGAGCCCCCACGCTCGCTACCGCTCGCTGCCCCCCGAGGGGGCGTGCGGCCGCCTTGGGGCGGCCCTGCGGAGGCCGCAATGAGCCGCATCGCCGCCACGCTCGCCGGGCTCAAGGCCCAGGGCCGCAAGGCCCTGATCCCCTACGTGACCGCCGGCGACCCGTTCGCCGACGCCACGCCGCAGATCATGCAGGCGCTGGCCGAGGGCGGCGCCGACATCATCGAGCTCGGCGTGCCCTTCTCCGACCCCATGGCCGACGGCCCCGTCATCCAGAAGGCCAGCGAACGCGCCCTGGCGCGCGGCATCGGCGTCCCGCAGGTGCTGGCCATGGTGCGCGAGTTCCGCCGCGGCAACCAGGGCACGCCGGTGGTGCTGATGGGCTACGCCAACCCCGTGGAGCGCTACGACCAGAAGCATGGGGCCGATGCCTTCGTGCGCGCCGCGGCCGAGGCCGGCGTCGACGGCCTGCTGATCGTCGACTACCCGCCCGAGGAGTGCGAGGCCTTCTCGGCGCGCCTGCGCGAGGCCGGCCTGGACCTCATCTTCCTGCTCGCCCCCACCAGCACCGACGAGCGCATGGCGCAGGTCGGCCGCGTCGCCAGCGGCTACGTGTACTACGTGTCGCTGAAAGGCGTCACCGGGGCCGGCCACCTCGACACCGCCGCGGTGGCCGAGATGGTGCCGCGCATCCGCGCCCACGTCAGCGTCCCGGTGGGCGTGGGCTTCGGCATCCGCGATGCCGCCAGCGCTCGCGCGGTGGCGGCGGTGTCCGACGCGGTGGTGATCGGCTCGCGCCTGATCCAGCTGATCGAATCCGAAAGCCGCCAGAATGCGCTCCTTGCCGCGCGCGCCTTCATGGCCGAGATCCGCGCCGCCCTGGACGCCTGATCCAGGCCTGAACAGGAGTTGTCCCCATGAGCTGGCTCGAAAAACTGCTGCCGCCCAAGATCCAGCCCACCGACCCGGCCGAGCGCCGCGCCGTGCCCGAGGGCCTTTGGATCAAGTGCCCGGCCTGCGAGACGGTGCTCTACAAGACCGACCTCGAGGGCAACCTCAACGTCTGCCCGAAGTGCGACCACCACCACCGTATTGGCGCGCGCCAGCGGCTGGACGCCTTCCTCGACCCCGAGGGTCGCTGGGAGATCGGCCAGGAGGTGCTGCCGGTCGACGCGCTGAAGTTCAAGGACAGCAAGAAGTACCCGCAGCGCCTGAAGGCCGCGCTGGAGCTCACTGGCGAGACCGACGCCCTGGTGGTGCTGGGCGGCGCCGTGATGAGCGTGCCCGTGGTGGCGGCCTGCTTCGAGTTCGAGTTCATGGGCGGCAGCATGGGCAGCGTGGTCGGCGAGCGCTTCACGCGTGGCGTCGAGGCGGCCTTGGAGCAGAAGCTGCCCTTCGTGAGCTTCACCGCCACCGGCGGCGCGCGCATGCAGGAAGGCCTGCTGAGCCTGCTGCAGATGGCCAAGACCAACGCCGCGCTCACGCGGCTGGCCAAGGCCAAGCTGCCCTACGTCAGCGTGCTGACAGACCCCACCATGGGCGGCGTGTCGGCCAGCTTCGCCTTCGTGGGCGACGTGGTCATCGCCGAGCCCAAGGCGCTGATCGGTTTCGCCGGCCCGCGCGTGATCGAGAACACCGTGCGCGAGAAGCTGCCCGAGGGCTTCCAGCGCAGCGAGTTCCTGCTCGGCACCGGCGCGCTGGACATGATCTGCGACCGCCGGCAGCTGCGCCCGACGATCGCGCGGCTGCTGGCGCTGCTGCAGCGGCAGTCCGCCGACGCCGTGGCGTAGAACCTGGAGCCTCCTCGCTCCCTCTGGTCGCTGCCCCCGAGGGGGCGCCCCGCTGCGGCCCGGCGGGGCCGGTTCCGCGCGGGTAGCCTGGCCATTCATTGCCGCCTATGAACTCACTCGCCGACTGGCTGGCGCACTGCGCCGCGATGCACCCCAAGACCATGGACCTGTCGCTGGAGCGCACGGTCCGGGTGGCGCGCAGCCTGGGCATCCGATTCGAGGTGCCCGTCATCACCGTGGCCGGCACCAACGGCAAGGGCAGCACCTGCGCCATGCTGGAGAGCATCCTGCGCCACGCCGGCTACCGCACGGGCCTGTACCAGAAGCCCGAGCTCGTGCACTTCATCGAGCGCTGCAAGATCAACGGGCAGCCGGTCAACGAGGCCGTTTTGCTGCCGCACTTCGAGGCCGTGGAGCGCGCGCGCGGCGACACGACGCTCACGCAGTTCGAGTTCACGACGCTGGCCATCGCGCGCTGCCTGTCGATGTCCGAGGTCGACGCGGTCATCCTCGAGGTCGGCCTGGGCGGGCGCTACGACAGCGTCAACGCCTTCGACTGCGACTGCGCCGTCATCACCAGCATCGACCTCGACCACATGGAGTGGCTCGGCCCCGACCGCGAGAGCATCGGCCTGGAGAAGGCGCAGATCATGCGTCCCGGCCGCCCCTGCGTCGTGAGCGACCCGCTGCCGCCGGCCAGTGTGGTGGGCCACGGCGAAGCCATCGGCGCCGACCTCTGGCTGGTGGGGCGCGACTTCAACCACCAGGGCGACCGCCAGCAGTGGAGCTGGTCGGGCCGCGGCCGCCGCTACAGCGGCATGAGCTACCCGGCGCTGCGCGGCGCCAACCAGCTCATCAACGCGTCCGGCGCGATCGCGGCGCTGATCGCGCTGAAGGACCGCTTGCCGATCAACGCGCAGGCCGTGCGCACCGGCCTGGCGCTGGTGGATCTGCCCGGCCGCTTCCAGATCGTGCCCGGGCAGCCGACGCTGGTGCTGGACGTGGCGCACAACCCGCAGTCGGTGGCCGCGCTGGCGGCCAACCTCGACGCCATGGGCTTCTACCCGCGCACGCACGCCGTGTTCGGCGCCATGGCCGACAAGGACATCCCTAGGCTGCTGTCGCGCATCGCCGGCCTGGTGGACGGCTGGCACCTGTGCACGCTGGCCAGACCGCGCTCGGCCACGGCCGAGTCGCTGGTGCCGCTGGCGGCGGCGGCAGCGCAGGGTCGCATCGGTGGGCAGCCGGCCGTGCACACGCACGCCGACCCTGCCGCGGCCCTCGCGGCGGCCGTGGCCGCCGCCGACCCCGCCGATAGAATCGTGGTCTTCGGCTCCTTCTACACGGTGGGCGGCGTGCTCAAGGCCGGCCTGCCTCGGCTCGGCGCCCCACACGCCGCGTCGCCCCCGGCCGCCGCCGCCGGTTGACACCGCCCCCGACCCCGCCCGCACCGCATGCGACTGCCGTTCTTCCGCCGCAAGAACACGGCCCCCGAACCGAAGCCTCCGCAGCGGCCCCAGCGGTCGCCCGCGGCAGACGCCGCCCCCGAAGACGCCGCTATCGCGGCAGCGCGAACCCAGGCCCGGCGGCGGCTGGTGGGCGCGGTGCTGCTGCTGGCCGTGGGCGTGATCGGCTTCCCCTTGCTGTTCGAGACACAGCCACGCCCGCTGCCACAGGACACGCCCATCGTGCTGCCGCCCACGGCCCCGGCCACGCGGGCGGCGGGCAGCGTGGGTGCGGCAGCACCGGCGCCTGCGCCGGTGCTGCCCGCGGTGCCAGCCGATGCAGGCGTGGAGCCCGTGGCCTCGGCGCCTCAGGCCTCGCCGCCTGCCGCCTCGGCAGCGCGGGCGGTGGTCGCGGCGGCGCCTGCGCCTTCCGTGGCCGCCTCCAGGCCCAAGCCGGCGGCCGCCACGCCGCCGGCCGCACCGGCCGCGAGCCCGCCGGCCCCGGCCGCGGCGCCGACGCCCGCCAACGGGCGCTGGGTCGTGCAGGTGGGCGCCTACAACGACATGGAGCGCCTGCGCGCCGCGCGCGCCAAGCTGCAGTTGCTGGGCTTCGCCAGCTACACGCAGGACGTGGATTCGCCCACCGGCCAGCGTACGCGCGTCCGTGTCGGCCCGTTCAAGACCCGCGCCGAGGCCGACGCCGTGGCGGCGCGCGTGAAGACCGCCGGCCTGCAGGCCGCGGTGCTGGCGCTCTGAGAAGCTGTGAACCAATCCGACACGCCCGCTCGTCACACCATGCGCGGCCGGCACTTCGTTGCAAATCCTCGCCATATCTCTGGATATGGCTGCGGTATGCGCCTCATTCCAGCGACGCCTGGCGCGCCGCTCGGACGCGCCGGATTTGTTCACAACTTCTGACACGCGCCGGGCCATGCCGATGCCGGACCTCGGGCTCGTCGACTGGGTCTTGCTGGCGGTGCTGGCGGCTTCGGTGATCGTCGGTCTGGTGCGCGGCTTCGTGTTCGAGCTGCTGTCGCTGGCGGGCTGGGTGGTGGCGTGGTTCGCCGCCCAGTGGGCCGCGCCGCAACTGGCGCCGCACCTGTCGGTGGGCGCCCCGGGCTCGGGGCTCAATGCCGGCGTCGCCTTCGGGCTGGCCTTCATGGGGGCACTGCTGGCCTGGGCGCTGCTGGCGCGGCTGATGCGGCTGCTGATCCACGCCACGCCGTTGTCGCTGCCCGACCGCCTGCTCGGTGCGCTGTTCGGCGCGCTGCGCGGCGGCGTGCTGCTGCTGGCGTTGGCCACCGTGCTGGCGCTCACGCCGGCCTCACAATCCGCGGCGTGGCAGGGCTCGCAGGGTGCGCGCTGGCTGCACCAAGGCCTGGCGGCGCTGAAGCCGCTGCTGCCCGAGGCCGTTTCACGGCACATCCGAACCTGAGGCTCCCACCATGTGCGGCATCGTCGGCGCGATCGCCACCGGCCCCGTCAACCAGCTCATCTACGACGCGCTGCTGCTGCTGCAGCACCGCGGGCAGGACGCCGCCGGCATCGTCACCATGCAGGGCACCAAGTGCTACATGCACAAGGCGCGCGGCATGGTGCGCGACGTCTTCCGCACCCGCAACATGCGCGCGCTGCCCGGTCAGGTGGGCTTGGGCCAGGTGCGCTACCCCACGGCCGGCAACGCCTACAGCGAGGAGGAGGCGCAGCCCTTCTACGTCAACGCGCCCTACGGCATCGTGCTCGTGCACAACGGCAACCTCACCAACGCGCAGGCGCTGAAGGAGGAGCTGTTCGACATCGACCGCCGCCACATCAACACCGAGAGCGACACCGAGGTGCTGATCAACGTGCTGGCGCACGAGCTCGAACGGGTGGCGCGCGACCTGCCGCTGATGCCCGAGCACGTGTTCAAGGCCGTCAGCGGCGTGCACCGGCGCGTCAAGGGCAGCTACGCCGTCATCGCGCTGATCGCGGGGCACGGGCTGCTGGCCTTCCGCGACCCCTTCGGCATCCGCCCCCTGTGCTTCGGCGACTCCGTCGCCGGCGACGGGCGCGACTTCATGGTCGCCAGCGAATCGGTGGCGCTGGAGGGCACCGGCCACCGCCTTGTGCGCGACCTCGCCCCCGGCGAGGCCCTGTACATCGACTTGCAGGGCCAGGTGCACACCCGCCAGTGCGCCGACCATCCGCGCCTGAACCCCTGCATCTTCGAGTTCGTGTACCTGGCCCGCCCCGACAGCGTGCTCGACGGCATCAGCGTCTACCAGGCGCGGTTGAACCTGGGCGAGGCGCTGGCGCAGCGCGTCATCAACACCCTGCCGCCCAGCGAGATCGACGTCGTCATCCCGATCCCCGAGAGCAGCCGCCCGAGCGCCATGCAGCTGGCGCACCGTCTGGGCAAGCCCTACCGCGAGGGCTTCGTGAAGAACCGCTACGTCGGCCGCACCTTCATCATGCCCGGGCAGTCGGTGCGCAAGAAGAGCGTGCGGCAGAAGCTCAACGCCATCGGCATGGAGTTCCGCGGCCGCAACGTGCTGCTGGTCGACGACAGCATCGTGCGCGGTACCACCAGCAAGGAAATCGTGCAGATGGCCCGCGAGGCCGGCGCGCGCAAGGTCTACATGGCCAGCGCGGCGCCGCCGGTGCGCCACCCCAACGTCTACGGCATCGACATGCCCACGAAGGAGGAGCTCATCGCCCACGGCCGCACGCTCGAGGAGATCCGCGCCTTCATCGGCGCCGACGCGCTGGTCTACCAGGACGTCGACGCGATGAAGCGCGTGGTGGCGGCGCTCAACCCCCAGGTGCAGGGCTTCGAGGCCAGCTGCTTCGACGGTCACTACATCACCGGCGACGTCACCGAGGGCGAGTTCGAGGCGCTGCGCGCGCAGCGCCGGCTGCAGTTCGACGAGGACGACGGCGAGGGCCGCTCGCGCCTGGCGCTTCAGCAGGGGCTGGGGGAGCGCGCATGATCCCGAAGAAGAGCTTCCCGCCCGGCACGCACCAGGACACGCTGGCCGTGCGAGAAGGCCTGCCGGCCTCCGCCTGGGGCGAGAACAGCGAGGCGCTGTTCCTCACCAGCTGCTTCGTGCACCCCGACGCGGCCACCGCGGCGCGGCGCTTCGCCAACGAGGAGGACGCCTTCGTCTACAGCCGCTTCTCCAACCCCAACGTCACCATCATGGAACGGCGCCTGGCGGCGCTGGAGGGCACCAGCGGCTGCATCGGCACCAGCAGCGGCATGGGCGCCATCCTGCTGATGTTCATGGGGCTGCTGAAGGCCGGCGACCACGTGGTGTGCTCGCGCAGCGTGTTCGGGGCCACCATCAAGCTGCTGCAGGGCGAGTTTGGCAAGTTCGGCGTCGAGAGCAGCTTCGTCAGCCAGACCGAGGTGGCTGAGTGGAAGGCCGCGATGCGGCCGAACACGCGGCTGCTGTTCGCCGAGACGCCCACGAACCCCACCTGCGAGGTGTGCGACATCCAGGCCCTAGCCGACATCGCGCACGAGGCCGGCGCGCTGCTGGCGGTGGACAACTGCCTGTGTTCGCCGGCGCTGCAGCGGCCGGTGGCCTTCGGTGCCGACATCGTCATGCACTCCGGCACCAAGTTCCTCGACGGCCAGGGCCGCGTCAACGCCGGCGCGCTGTGCGCCGACGAGGCGCTGATCGACGAAAAGTTCGTGCCCGTGATGCGCAGCGCCGGCATGAGCCTGAGCCCCTTCAACGCCTGGGTCGTGGCCAAGGGCCTGGAGACGCTGTCGGTGCGCGTGATGGCGCAGAGCGCGAGCGCGCTGGCGCTGGCACAGTGGCTCGAGGCCCACCCGGCGGTGGAGCGCGTCTACCACCCGGGACTGGCCTCGCACCCGCAGCACGCGCTGGCGATGAAGCAGCAGGGCGGCGTCGGCGGCGCGGTGCTGAGCTTCGACGTCAAGGGCGGGCGCGAGGCGGCCTTCGCCGTCATCGACGCCACGCGGCTGTGCAGCATCGCTGCCAACTTCGGCGACGTGCGCAGCATCATCACCCACCCGGCCAGCACCACGCACGGCCGGCTCAACGAGGCGCAACGCGCGGCTGCCGGCATCGGCCAGGGGATGATCCGCCTGGGCGTGGGGCTGGAGCACGTCGCCGACATCCAGGCCGACCTCGACCGGGGCCTCTCGGGCCTGGACCGCTGACACCATGACCGACCGCAAACCCGTCCGCACGCGCATCGCACCGTCGCCCACCGGCTTCCTGCACCTGGGCACGGCGCGCACCGCGCTGTACTCCTGGGCCTACGCCCGCCACCACGGCGGCCGTTTCGTGCTGCGCATCGAGGACACCGACGTGGCGCGCTCCACGCAGGAATCGGTGGATCAGATCCTCGAGAGCATGCGCTGGCTGGGCCTGGCCCACGACGAGGGCCCGTTCTTCCAGATGCAGCGCCTGGAGCGCTACCACGCGGTGGTGGAGCAGCTCATCGCGCAGGGCCGCGCCTACCGCTGCTACGCCACGCCCGAGGAGCTCGACGCCATGCGCGAGGCGCAGCGCGCGCGCGGCGACAAGACGCTGTACGACCGGCGCTGGCGCCCCGCCGACCCGCTGAACCCGGGCAAGCGGCTGCCGCCGGTGCCGCCGGGCGTGCAGCCGGTGGTGCGCTTCGCCAACCCGGTGGACGGCGCCGTCACCTGGGACGACCTCGTCAAGGGCCCGATCACCATCCGCAACGAGGAGATCGACGACCTGATCATCCTGCGGCCCGCGCCCGACAACGCGCCGGCTGGCGCCGCCGCGTGGGGCGTGCCCACCTACAACTTCGCCGTCGTCGTCGACGACATGGACATGGGCATCACGCACGTGTTCCGCGGCGACGAGCACATCAACAACACGCCCTGGCAGATCAACCTCTGGCGCGCCATCGGCGGCCCGGGCGTGGAGCTGCCGTTCTTCGGCCACTGCCCGGTGATCCTGGGCGAGGACGGCACCAAGCTCAGCAAGCGCCGCGGCGCGGTCAGCGTCACGGCGTACAAGGACGCCGGCTACCTGCCCGAGGCCATGCTCAACTACCTGGCGCGGCTGGGCTGGAGCCACGGCGACGACGAGCTGTTCTCGCTGGAGCAGATGGTGCAGTGGTTCGACGGCAGCCACCTCGCGAAGAGCCCCGCGCAGTGGGACCCGGCCAAGCTGGCGTGGGTGAACGCGCACCACCTGAAGCAGGCCTCCGACGAGCGGCTGGCGGACCTGGTGCGCGAGCAGCTCGCCTCGCGCGGCGTGGTCACCGACGACGGGGCGCTGCTGGCGCGGGCTGCGGCGCTGTTCAAGGACCGCTGCAGCACCACGGTGGAGCTGGCCGACTGGTGCGAGATGCTGTTCGTGGCCGTCACCCCGCCCGAGGCCGAACTCGCCGCGCACGTCACCGAGGTCGTCCTGCCGGGCCTTCGCGCGCTGCGCGAGCGGCTGGCCGACGAGGTCGCCACGCCCTGGGACAAGGCCGGCATCGCTGCCGCGATGAAGGCCGTGCTGGCCGAGTGCGGCCTGAAGATGCCGCAGCTGGCCCCGGCCGTGCGCGTGCTGGTGTGCGGCCGCGCGCAGACGCCGAGCATCGACGCCGTGCTGGCCCTGTTCCCGCGGCATCGTGTGCTCGCTGCCTTGCGACACGCCTGAAACCTGGGCTATAATTTCTGGCTCTGCTTGAACAGCACCGAAGTCTTCGGGCACGAAAGTGCAACGGGGGTATAGCTCAGCTGGGAGAGCGCTTGCATGGCATGCAAGAGGTCAGCGGTTCGATCCCGCTTACCTCCACCACCATCGACAAGGCGCTGTTCAGACGGAACCAGTTCTGTCCCCTTCGTCTAGAGGCCTAGGACACCACCCTTTCACGGTGATTACAGGGGTTCGAATCCCCTAGGGGACGCCAAGTTGGTCCGGCGGCGGCAACGCAGCTGGATGGCACTTGGGACGGCGATTCAAGGCGCGCAACGCCTGGGTCACCGGCCAAAGCCGCTGGAGTGGTAGTTCAGTTGGTTAGAATACCGGCCTGTCACGCCGGGGGTCGCGGGTTCGAGCCCCGTCCACTCCGCCAAGCATTCCAAAGCCACCGCATGCATCATGCGGTGGCTTTTTTCTTGGCTGAATCCGTTCACAAGACCCGAGGAGACACCCCCATGGCCCAGCACTTCATCGGCGGCCGCTGGGTCGGTGCCAGCAGCGGCCAGACGCTGCCGGTGCTCGACCCCGCCACCGGCGAACCCTTCGACACCATCCCTCGTGGCACCGCCGCCGAAATCGACGCCGCGGTGCGCGCCGCCCGCGCCGCGCGGCGCGGTGCCTGGGGTCGCATGACGGCGGCCGAGCGCGGCCGCATCCTGCTGCGCATGAGCGCGCTGATCCTGGCGCGCCACGATGAACTGGCCCGGCTGGAGGCGCGCGACACCGGCAAGCCCATGAGCCAGGCGCGCAACGACATTGCCGTGGCCGCGCGCTACTGCGAGTTCTACGGCGGCGCGGCCGACAAGCTGCACGGCGAGCACCTGCCCTACCTCAACGACTTCCACGTCGTCGTCGTGCACGAGCCCTACGGCGTGACCGCCCACATCCTGCCCTGGAACTACCCGGCGCAGATGTTCGGGCGCTCGGTGGTGCCGGCGCTGGCCACCGGCAATGCCGCGGTGCTCAAGCCCAGCGAGGACGCCTGCCTGTCGCCGCTGGCCCTGTGCGGCATCGCGCAGGAGGCCGGGCTGCCCGACGGCGCGCTCAACGTCGTCTGCGGCCTGGGCGAGGAGGCCGGCGCCGCGCTCACGCGCCATGGCGACATCGACTTCGTCACCTTCACCGGCAGCCCCGAGGTCGGCACTCTCGTGCAGAAGGCAGCGGCCGAGCGCACGCTGAAGTGTGTGCTCGAGCTCGGCGGCAAGAGCCCGCACCTCGTGTTCGACGACGCCGACCTCGAGCGCACCGCCGGCTTCGTGATCAAGGCCATCACGCAGAACGCCGGCCAGACCTGCAGCGCCGGCAGCCGGCTGCTGGTGCAGCGGCGCATCTACGACGAGTTCACCGCGATGGTGGCCGAGCGCTTCCGCGCCACCGTGGCCGGCACCCCCGAGCAGGACCGCGACTGCGGCCCGCTCATCAACCAGGCGCAGCAGCGCCGCGTGCAGGGCTTCGTCGACCGCGCGCGCGCCGCCGGCATCCCGGTGCTGGCCCAGGGCCGCGTGGCCGAGGGCGTGCACCCGGGCGGCTTCTACGTGGCGCCCACCCTCTTCGGCGCCGTGCCGCGCGCGCACGAGCTGGCCTGCGACGAGGTCTTCGGCCCCGTGCTGGCCGCGATGCCCTTCGAGGACGAGGCCGACGCCATCGAGCTGGCCAACGCCACCGACTACGGCCTGATCGCCGCGGTGTGGACGCGCGACGGTGGCCGCCAGACCCGCGTGGCGCGCGCGCTGCAGTGCGGGCAGGTCTACATCAACAGCTACGGCGCCGGCGGCGGGGTGGAACTGCCCTTCGGCGGCGTCAAGAAGAGCGGCCACGGCCGCGAGAAGGGGTTTCTCGCGCTGCAGGAGTTCTGCACCGTGAAGACCATCGTCCAGTACCACGGGGCCTGAGAAGCTGTGAACAAATCCGACACGTCCGCTCGTCACGCCACGCGCTGCCGGCACTTCGTTGCAAATCCTCGCCATACCGCTCGATATGGCTGCGGTTTGCGCCTCTTTCCAGCGACGCCTGGCGCGCCGCTCGGACGCGCCGGGTTTATTCACAGCTTCTGAGTCCCACGAGGAGACAGCAGCATGCGACTCAAGGACAAGGTCACCATCGTCACCGGTGCGGCCAGCGGCTTCGGCGAGGGCATCGCGCGCCTCTATGCCGCCGAGGGCGCCAGGGTGGCGGCGGCCGACATCAACGGCCCCGGCGCCGAAGCCGTGGCGCGCAGCATCGGCCCCGCGGCCATCGCCGTGCGCTGCGACGTGACGCAGCGCGCCGACATCGACGTGCTGGTGGCCGCCACGCGGGCGGCCTTCGGCGGCCGCATCGACGTCGTCGTCAACAACGCCGGCTGGACGCACCGCAACGGCCCGCTGCTCGACGTCGACGAGGCCACCTTCGACAAGGTCTACGCCGTCAACGTGAAGAGCATCTTCCACATGGTGCACGCGGTGGTGCCGCTGATGCGCGCACAGAAGGCCGGCGTCATCCTCAACGTGGGCAGCACCGCCGGCATCCGGCCGCGGCCGGGGCTGACCTGGTACAACGGCTCCAAAGGCGCGGTGAACCTGCTGAGCAAGTCGCTGGCCGCCGAGCTGGGCCCCGACGGCATCCGCGTCAACGCCATCTGCCCGGTGATGGGCGTGACCGGGCTGCTCGAGCAGTTCATGGGGATGCCCGACAAGCCCGAGAACCGAAAGAAGTTCCTGGCGACGATCCCGCTGGGCCGGCTGTCGACGCCTCAGGACATCGCCCGGGCGGCGCTGTACCTGGCCAGCGACGACGCCGAATTCATCACTGGCGTGGAGTTCCCGGTGGACGGCGGCCGCACGGTCTGAGCGCCCTCAGGGCCGGGCTGCGCCCAGCCCGCCCCCCGCGGGGGATCAAGGCGACCGGCAGGGCCGAATCACCTTGAGACACCGTGCCGGGCTGGGGTAGCCGCGCCGTGGATTCGTGCCCGCCAACGGCCGGCAGCACCTGCGCGAAGGCCGCCGGGCGCGGTGTGGCGGTGCCGAGGGCTCCGGTGGCGCCCGGACCATGCTGCGGCGCCGCCATGCGGGTCTCGGCTGACTGCCCCTGGCGATCGTCGTGCGGAGTTGGTCACGGTGCGGTGCATTTGGCGACAGTTCCCAGCGCGCACGCCGTCGTTGAATCAAGGACACTATTTACATCAGGCCTTTCAACTCAGGCCAGTCAGGGAGTGCTCTGCATGAAGCGCCTCGTCTTGTTCACCGCGGGCATCTGCATGTCGTTGCTGGGGGGTCGCGCTATGGCTGCTGCTGAGGCGGCGTCGGCGCCGGCGGCAACGCCAACGGCCATCAGCGGCGGAGACACCGCTTGGATGCTGCTGTGTACCGTGCTTGTGCTGCTGATGACGATCCCCGGCGTCATCCTGTTCTATAGCGGCATGCTCAGGGGCAAGAACGCACTGTCCATCGTGGCGCAGGGCGTGGCCTCGATGGCGGTGGTCACCCTGGTGTGGGCGCTGGTGGCCTATTCGCTGGCCTTCACCCCTGGCAACGGGTTCTTCGGCGGGATGGGCCGGGCGCTGGCCGAAGGCATCGTCGGCGGCTCGACGGCACCGCATCCTTCCGCTCCCACGGTGCCGGAGGCGGCGTTCTTTGTGTTCCAGCTGGCCTTCGCCATCATCACCTTCGTGATCATCCTCGGGGCCACGGCAGAGCGCATTCGCCTCGGTGCTACGGTCGTTTTTGCCGGTGCCTGGACCGTGCTGGTCTACGCGCCGGTGGCGCACTGGGTCTGGCATCCGACGGGGTGGCTCGCCGCCATGGGGCACATGGACTTCGCCGGCGGGACCGTGGTGCACATCGCCTCGGGAGCGAGCGGCCTGATGGCGGCCTGGATGCTCGGACCCCGTCGCGGCTTCGGTAAGGAGCCCATGGTGCCGCACAACCTGCTGGTCACCGTGCTCGGTGCCGGGCTCCTGTGGGCGGGCTGGTTCGGTTTCAACGCCGGCTCGGCCTTCGCAGCGACCGATCGAGCGGCCGGCGCCTTGCTGGTTACGCAGATCGGGGCGTGTAGTGGCGCCATCCTGTGGGGCGTCTGTGAACACATCCACCGCGGGCAGTGGAGCGTATTGGGCACGATGACGGGTGCGATCGCGGGCCTCATTGCCATCACACCCGCCAGTGGCTTCGTCACGCCCTTGGGCGCCATGGCAATCGGCGGATGTGGCGGCGTGGTGTGTTTCCTTTGCGTCGTCAACTTCAAGGCGCGCACCGGCATTGACGATTCGTTGGACGTGTTCGCGCTGCACGGCGTCGGCGGTATCGTCGGTACGGTGCTGACGCCAGTGTTCGCCAGCGCTGTGATCGCCCCGGTCACTGCGAACGTCGGCACGCAGCTGGCGGGTGCACTGGCGGTGGCCGTCTACGCGATGGTGGCGACCTGGGCCATTCTGCGCGTGCTAGGCCTGATCATGAACCTTCGCGTGGACGCCGAGCAAGAGCGGGTGGGCCTGGACATCTCCGAGCATGGCGAGATGATTGCTCCCAACGCTTGAGCCGGCGATGGTGACGCGCATGGCAGGACCTTTCGGCGACAGCCAGATACTGGACTACGTCGTGCGCATGGTGGTGCCCATGCGCCGCGAGTTTGGCCGGCAGCTGGACGTGCAGCAGTTCATGCGCGACAGCAATTACGCGCACACGCTGATCGAGGAGGCGTTGACAAGTCGCGATGCACGCTTGCTGGAGTACGCACGGTACGTCAGCGAGCGCCTGCTGTCTGCGCGAGTCGCCGCCACACCACCACCCCAGGCCTCAAATGCGGGAGAACCGACCCCGCCGCCAGCCGGGGCCTCCAAGAAAGCCACTGGGCCAAGTCCTGAGGACGATTTGCGCAACCGCGTTCTCGACAAGTATCGGCGCGGCCTGCGGTGAAGTTTGCGAAAGGAGCGGAGCGGCCTGCGGCTGCACCCCGCCGCGCGTCGCCTTGGTCTTTGGCCGTCATGGCTGCAGCGATGTGCACGTCTTCGTAAATATCATGGCGCCGCAGTCTGGCGAACCTGCGGCACCGCCCTCAAGACCCCAGCGTGTCGTTCATGATGTTCGTGGCCCAGGCCATGGCCCAGATCGCCTCCACGGTGGAGGGTGCCTCTGACAGCCCGCCAGCGCCGGGCGCTGGCACCATGGTCTTCTTCTCGGGGTCGTAGCGGTAGACCGCCGCCACGTGGATGACCTCTCTCTGGGACACGAAGCTGTAGCAGGTGTTCGCAAGGATCGGATTGTCCGGAATGGGCAGGCCCGAGTATTCCGAGGCGATGGCGGCGGCGCAGACCTTGGCGTGCTGGTTGGCCATGTGCCCGGACTTCGGCATCGACGGCGCGGCCATGATCGAGTCGCCCAGAACGTGGATGCCCTTCTGGGCCGTCGATTCGTAGGTCAGGAAGTCAACGCCGCACCACCGATCGCGCACGTTGGCCAAGCCCGCGCTGCGCGCAAACGCACCGGCGCGCTGTGGCGGGATCACGTTGAGCACGTCGGCCTTCACGCGGCCCTGCATGGTGAAGTTCAGCGTCCCGGAGTCCGAATCCACCGACGTCAACTCCGCATCGGGCACGTACTGGATGTACTTGGCGTAACGCTGCTTCCAGACCGACTCGAACAGCCCCTTCTTGGACTGGACCTCCGGGTTGGCGTCGAACACCAGCAGCTTGGCCTTGGGCTTGGCGAGCTCCAGGTAGCTGGCGATCAGGCTGGCCCGCTCGTAGGGGCCCGGGGGGCAGCGGTACGGAACCTTTGGGATGTGCATCGCCATCACGCCGTTGTCGGGCATGGCCTGGAGCATGTTGCGCAGACGGATCGTCTGCTCGCCCGACTTCCAGGCGTGGGGCACCATCAGCTGCTGCTCCGGCGTCTGCAGGCCCTGCAGCGAGTCGTAGACGAAATCCACACCAGGGGCTACGACCAGACGGTCGTAACTCACGCGCTCCTTGCCGACCACGACTTCGCGCCGGTCGGTATCGATGCCGGTGGCGGCGGCGTTGAACCATCGCACGTCCTGTCGCGACACGAATCCCCTGTACGGCTGGGTCAGGCTCTTGATCGAGAGCCCGCCGGCGAGCACACGGTTGCTCAGCGGGCACATGGTGAAGCTGCTCGACGGCTCGATCAGCGTGATCTTCGCCGACGGGAGCCAGCGGCGAAGGTAGCGAATGAAGGTGGCCCCCGCGAAGCCGCCGCCGACGACGACGACGGAGGGGCTGGCGGTCGACGCTTTGGCAAAGGGGCCGATGGAGGAGGCCAGACCGAGTGCGATGCCCGATCGCATGAGAGAACGTCGATGCATGCTGATCCTCCTATCGTTTCAGGTTCGCGAAGTACTCCGCGATGAGGCGCAGTTCCTCGTCCTTGTAGCCCTTGGCGTGCTGGTGCATCACGGTGGCCTGCAGTCGACCGCTCTTGAAATCGAGCAGACGAGACAGCAGCAGATCCGCCGGGCGGCCCCTGAGCGAAAGGCCCGTTCCCTCGGCCCGACCCTCCGCGCCGTGGCAGGCCATGCAGCTGGCGGCCCACAAAGAAACCTGCAAGGACGCCTGCTGCGGTGCCTGCTGCGGTGCCTGCTGCGGTGCCTGCTGCGGTGCCTGCTGCGGTGCCTGTCCCTGGGCCCAGCCCAGGGTGCTAGCGCCGGCCGCCGACACGATCACCGAAACTCTCAGCAGACGACGCCAAGGCGCGATACGACCATGCGGGAGCAACAAGATGCTTTCTCCTTGCTGAACGAGTCCAATTCAGAATTGTGCCAGGGCAAACGTTGCGTCTTCGATACGTTCAAAGCGACGCCGGACGCACACAGCCCGGCCGGACGGCGTGCGCCCCTCAGCCGTGCGGGTGATGGTGGCCGTGCGAGGCGGGGCCCGGCTCGGCCCCGCGCAGCTCGGCCCGGGCGTGCTGCCAGACCGTGCGCGAGCCGGCGAGCGCGAGGCCGCCCATCACGGCGGCCACCGCGAGGTCGGGCCAGGCCCGACCGGTGCCGAACACGCCCAGCGCGGCGGCCATCACCGCCAGGTTGCCGATGGCGTCGTTGCGGGAACAGATCCACACCGAGCGCATCTGCGAGTCGCCGCCGCGGAAGCGGAACAGCATCCAGGCCACGCCCACGTTGGCCAGCAGCGCGGCAAAGCCCACCACGCCCATCGTGAAGGCCTCGGGCGCCGTGCCGCCGGAAACGCGCCAAGCCGCCTGCCCGAGCACGAACACGCCGAAGCCGGCCATGCACGCCGCCTTCAGCAGCGCGGCCCGGGCGCGCACGGCCAGCGCCATGCCCACCACGGCCAGCGCCAGCGCGTAGTTGGCGGCGTCGCCCAGGAAGTCGATGCTGTCGGCCAGCAGCGCCAGCGAGCCTGAACTCCAGGAGGCCGTCGCCTCGACCACGAACATCAGTCCGTTGACCACCAGGGCCACCCACAGCGCAAGGCGGTAGACCGGGTCGGCGCTGGGCTCGGCGGGCGTGGGGCAGCAGTGGGCGGACATGGTGACGGTCTGGGCGGCGTCCGGGGCGGCGTCCGGGGCGGAGCCCCAATCGTGCCACCGTCCGGGCCGCAGGTGACACCTCAGGCGCCAGAGGCTACGGCCACTGCCGGCGGGTTGACCGCGGCCGCTGCGGCGCGGGCGCGTGCCGCCCAGTCCAGGATCTCTAGCCGACCGTCGGCGTGCTCCACCAGGGCGGTCAGGCTCTCGACCCAGTCGCCGTCGTTGCAGTACAGCACGCCGTCGATCGTGCGCATCTCGGCGTGGTGGATGTGCCCGCACACCACGCCGTTGGCGCCGCGCTCGCGCGCCGCGCGCGCCACCGCGGCCTCGAAGTCGCCGATGAAGCTGACCGCGCGCTTGACCTTGAGCTTGAGGTACTTGCTCAGGCTCCAGTACGGCAGGCCCAGCCGGGCGCGCAACGAGTTCAGGTGGCGATTCATGCGCAGCGTGAACTCGTAGGCCGAGTCACCCAGGTACGCGAGCCACTTCGCGCACTGAACCACGCCGTCGAAGTAGTCGCCGTGCGTCACCCACAGCTTGCGGCCGTCCGCCAGCTCGTGGATGGCGTCCTCGACCACGTCGACGCCGCCGAAGTTGTGCAGCACGTAGCGGCGCGCAAACTCGTCGTGGTTGCCCGGCACGAAGATCACCCTCGTGCCCTTGCGCGCCTTGCGCAGCAGCTTCTGCACAACGTCGTTGTGCGCCTGCGGCCAGTACCAGCTGCGGCGCAGCTGCCAGCCGTCGATGATGTCCCCCACCAGGTACAGCGTTTGGCACTCCACGGTGCGCAGGAAGTCCAGTAGCGCCCGGGCCTGGCAGCCCGGCGTGCCCAGGTGCACGTCGGAGATCCACACGGTGCGCACGTGCAGGCGCTCTGGAGGGCCGTCGCCCTCGGGGTCGCCCTCGGGATCGGCATCGAGGGCACCTCCGCGGGGCTGCAGCGCGTCGATGGCGGGGAAGTCGTCACGGCGCATGGCGGCATCCTGCCCCGGCTGCGCGACCGTGCCGTGACGTCGCCGCGTCAGCCTGATGACGTCAGCCTGATGACGTCAGCCTGATGACGTCAGCCTGATGACGTCAGCCTGATCACGCCGCCACGTTGGCACGCAGGATGCTGTCCAGGATGCCCGGCAGCTCGAACACGGCACGGTTGGGCATGGCGGCCACGCGGGCGCGGTAGGCCGGCAGCGCGGCCAGCAGGCGAGGCACGGCCTCGTCGACCTCGGCGAACCGTCGCAACACGAGGCCCAGGCCGTGCTCGCGCACCCACTCGGTGTTGAAGCGCTCCTGCGGCATGGTCCAGGCGTTGCGCGTCGTGATGACGGGCAGGCCCTGGGCCACCGCCTCGCTGAGGCTGCCGGGGCCGGGCTTGCCGATGAAGAAGTCGCAGCGCTGCATCCAGCGCGCCACCTCGGTGCTGAAGCCCACCACGATGCGCGGTGCCGGCGCAGGCAGCGCGCGCAACTCGGCGGCCAGCGCCTCGTTGCGACCGCACATCAGCACCAGCGGCACCTCGGGCAGCTGGCGGGCGATGGTCTTCATCACCCGCGAGCCGGTGCCGCCGAACAGCACCAGCCCGGTGGGCGCGTGCGCGTCCAGGCCCGCCATGGCGCGCTCCAGCGTGCGGTCGGTTGACGGCGGAGCGTGGAACTCGGGCCGCAGCACCATGCCGCTGGCGCGGTGCACGCGATGCGGCGGCACCCCGGCAGCCAGGGCCTGCCGCACGGCGTGCGCCGTGCCGCACACCAGGTGCTGGGCGACCGTGGGCTCGATCCAGAAGTGCGGCGGGTGGTCGGCCATGTCCGTCATCACCGTCGCGAAGCGCACGCCGGGGCGGGCCAGCGCCAGGCCGTCGTGCAGCGCGCGGTTGAAGTTGGGCACCAGCGACACCACGAGGTCGGGCTGCGTTCGGCGCCAGTGGGCCGCCAGCCGCTGCACCATCGGCGCGTGCGCCAGGCGGATGCCGGCCTGCAGCAACTTCAGCTCCTGCCCCAGCCCCAGCGTGAAGCCGCTGGCCAGGCGCTTGTTGTAGAGGTCCTCCGGCTCGAAGCCCAGCGTGCGGCGGAACAGCGCCGTCGGGTCCAGCACCTCGGTCAGGTTGACGCGGCGCACCCGCCAGTGCGGCCGTTGCTCGCGCAGAACCTGCTCCAGCGCCAGCGCGGCGGCGCGGTGGCCGCCGCCGGCGTTGAACCACACCAGGTCGACGGCGGTCATGCGGGCAAACTCATCAGCGCCTGGCCCATGCGGATGCGGGCGCCTTCCACGATGCCCTCGGCCAGCGCGAAGCCGGGCGGCGCGAAGACGATGATGGTGGAGCCGTGCTCGAACCAGCCGAGCTCCTGGCCCTTGACGACCGGGGCCTGGCAGGGCAGCTCCGACGGACCGCCGTAGCGCAGGTGCAGCCGCAGGTCTAGGAAGTGCAGCCGCAGGCTGGCCACCAGGATGGCGGCCACGGGCACCAGGGCCAGTCGATGGCCGCCGGCGGCCTCGGCCAGGCGCAGGTCGACCACGGCGCGCTCGTTGCGGCAGAACAGGCGCTGCACGCGCGCCAGCGCGATCGGGTTGACGTTCCAGGTGTCGCCGCTGATGTAGCGCACGTGCTCGACCATGGCGTCGGCCGGCGCGTGGAAGCGGTGGTACATGGCGGAGGTGAGCCGCAGCGTAACGTAGGTGCCGCCCTCCCAGGCTGCGGCCGCCGCTGCGCTGCCCAGTAGCTCGTGCAGCGGGTAGGGCATGCCCTTGGCCTGCAGCACCTGGCCCTGACGCACCGTGCCGCTGGCGCCGACGATGGCGTCGCAGGGGCTGGCCAGCACCTCGGTCCGCGCATCCACGGTGCGGGCGCCGTCCTTCAGCTCGCGCGTGAAGACCTCGTGCAGGGTCTCGAAGCGGGTCTTCTTCGCCTCGCTCAGGTCGAGCTCGGTGAACAGGCGCCAGACGGCGAGGCTGAACCGCACCAGCGCCGGGCTGCGCAGGCGGCTGTACCAGCCCATCAGGTGGGTGAGGGCGTGGCGCGGCACCCGGTTGGTGAGCAGGAAGTTCAGGTCTTCCTGCAGCAGCAGGCTGTCGCGCAGTCGTCGTGTGGCGTTCATCGGCTTGTCGCGGTTTCGACACGACGATGCTGCCCATCGCATTCGACGGCCTCGCGAAAGAGGCGTGACAGCACCATGACCGACGCGCTCACCCTGACCTGGCTGGCCGCGGCCGCCGCCGCCGTGGCCGCCGTGCCCAAGGCACACCGCCGGCTGCAGCTGTCGCTGGCCAAGCACCCTTCGCTCACCGGCCACGCGCGCATGGCGCAGCGCGTGGCGCGCCTGCTGCCCGGCTACGCCTACGACGAGGCCCGCTTCTTCGCCGCCGACGACGCGCCGGCCGAGGTGGTGGCGCAGCGCCGCCGCGGCTTCGAGGCGCTGGCCCTGGCGCTGAACACGCGCCACGCGCGCAGCATCGCGCTCACGAAGCAGGCGCGCGAGGCCCTGTCGGACCTGCAGTTCACCGGCGCCTACCGCGTGCCCTTCCCGTTCAGCCCCTACCTGCGCGAGCACCTTTCGCTGGGCAGCTTCGTGCAGCGCAGCGACGGCGTCACGATCACCGACCTCGACGGCGAGGTCTTCACCGACCTCACCGGCTCCTACGGCGTCAACCTGTTCGGTGCCGACTTCTACAAGGCCTGCATGGCCGAGGGCCTGGCGCGCACCGCCGACCTGGGCCCGGTGCTCGGCCACTACCACCCGGCGGTGGCCTGGAACGTGGCGCAGCTCAAGGCGATCAGCGGCCTGGACGAGGTGAGCTTCCACATGAGCGGCACCGAGGCCGTGATGCAGGCCGTGCGGCTGGCGCGCTACCACACGCGGCGCACGCACGTCGTGCGCTTCTGCGGCGCGTACCACGGCTGGTGGGAGGACGTGCAGCCCGGCCCGGGCAACCCGATGCCGCCGAAGAACGTCTACACCCTGAAGGAGCGCGACGCCGACACGCTGCGCGTGCTGCGCACCCGCCGGGACATCGCCTGCGTGCTGGTGAACCCGCTGCAGGCCCTGCACCCCAACAAGGCGGCCCCGGGCGACAGCGGCCTCATCGACAGCGGCCGCGCCGCCGGCTACGACAAGGCCGCGACCATCGCCTGGCTGCAGCAACTGCGCGAGGTGTGCACCGAGCGCGGCATCGTGCTGATCTTCGACGAGGTGTTCATGGGCTTCCGCCTCGGGGTGGGCGGGGCGCAGGCCTACTTCGGCGTGCGCGCCGACATGGTGACCTACGGCAAGACACTGGGCGGCGGCTTCCCGGTGGGCGTGGTGTGCGGCAAGGCGCCGCTGATGAAGCGCTATCGCGAGGAGCGCCCCGCCGACATCTGCTTCGCGCGCGGGACCTTCAACGCCCACCCGGCGGTGATGGGCGCGATGCAGGTGTTCCTGGAGCGGCTGCACAGCGCGCCCGTCAAGGCCATGCTGGCCGACATCGATGCGACCTGGGACGCGCGCGCCGCCCGCCTGAACGCCCGCCTGGCCGAGGCCGGCGTGCCGGTGCGCGTGGCCCACCTGGCCAGCGTGTTCACCGTCACCTACACCGAGCCCAGCCGCTACAACTGGATGCTGCAGTTCTACCTGCGGCGCGAGCGGCTGCTGCTGAGCTGGGTGGGCAGCGGGCGGCTGATCTTCAGCCACAACTTCAGCGAGGCCGAGTTCGACGAGGCGGTCCGCCGCTTCGTGGCCGCGGCGCAGGCCATGCAGGCCGACGGCTGGTGGTGGCGCGGGCAGGCGGCCAGCAACAAGGCCATCCGCCGGAGCGTGCTGCGCGAGGCACTGGCCCGGCGCCTGGGCGTGGGCTGAGCGCCACGGCCCCAGGGGTCGCCGGGTGCTCAGCGAGGGCCGTGCACGTGGTGCATCGGGTCGATCAGCTCGCCGCGCAGCAGCGCCAGAGGCGCATGTCGGTAGAGCAGGGAGTCGTGGAAGGGGTCGGTCAGGATCTTCGTCGCCCAGGCCAGGCCCTCGGTGACGTTCCGGATGAAGAACAGCTGCACCGTGCGGAACAGCAGCCCGGCCACGCCCAAGGCGAACCAGGCCATGCCCACGTCGTGCAGCCAGCCCTGCCAGCCCACCGCAGGCTCGATCAGGCCGCCCAGCGAGGGTGCCAGCCACAGCACCAGCGGGATCGCCAGCCACACCGCGTGCAGCACCACCTTGCGGCCGAGGTTGTAGCCCACCTTGATGGCCTCCTTGTGCTCGAAGCTGGCGTCGTTGACGTGGTCGTAGCCCTTGGGCTCGAAGAAGAAGTGGCCCGACTGCCGAGTCGTCATGCCGATGCCCCAGCCGATTAGCGCGGCCATTGCGGGGTCGAAGAACACCACGACGTAGGCCACGAGGAAGCTCAGCGCGCTGACGAAGTGCAGCGACTGGTTGATGCGGCTCTGGTGGTAGTAGCGGTGGTCGTCCCAGCGCTGGGTCTTCAGGGTCTCGAGGAAGGCACTCACGGCGACGCTCTCCGGGGCAGTGGATCGGTGACGGGATGGTGACCGTCGGTGGTGAAAGCGGGGTGACGATTCGATGTCGGCGAGGAGTCACCCCAGTTGTCATCAGGCTGTTGCGCTGCCGACTCACGATCCGCGCATGACGACACCCCGAGAAGACGATCCCACCGTGGATGCCGGCCTGCCCGCGCGGCGCTCGCTGCGCGTGTCGGTGGTCACCGAAACCTGGCCGCCCGAGGTCAACGGCGTGGCGGCCACGTCCGCGCGCGTGGTGGCCGAATTGCGCGACCGCGGCCACGAGCTGCAGGTGCTGCGCCCGCGGCAGCAGCACGGCGATACCGCCGCCGACGAGCCCGGCTACGCCGAGGTGCTGATGCGCGGCCTGCCCATCCCGCGCTACCCGCAGCTGAAAATGGGCCTGCCTTCGCGGCGCACGCTGCTGCGCCTGTGGGGGCTGCAGCGGCCCGACGTGGTGCACATCGTCACCGAGGGGCCTCTGGGCTGGAGCGCGCTGCAGGCGGCGCAGGCCCTGCGCCTGCCGGTGGTGTCGGACTTCCGAACCAACTTCCACGCCTACAGCCGGCACTACGGCGTGGCCTGGCTGCAGCGGCCCATCGTGGGCTACCTGCGCAAGTTCCACAACCGCACCGCCTGCACCATGGTGCCCACCGAGGCCCTGCGCTCGGAACTGCACGCCGAAGGCTTCGAGAACCTGCGCGTCGTGGCGCGCGGCGTGGACACCGGCCTGTTCGACCCCGTCCACCGCAGCGACGAGCTGCGCCGCCGCTGGGGCGCCGGCCCCGGCGACATGGTGGCCGTGCACGTGGGCCGCATCGCCCCCGAGAAGAACCTCGACACCCTGCTGGCCGCCCACGCCGCCATGCAGCAACGCGACCCGCGCGTGAAGCTGGTGTTCGTGGGCGACGGCCCCGCGCGCGCGGCCCTGCAGCAGCGCTGCCCGCAGGCGCACTTCGCCGGTCTGCAGCGCGGGCAGGCGCTGGCGGCGCACTACGCCAGCGCCGACGTGTTCCTGTTTCCCAGCGTCACCGAGACCTGGGGCAACGTGCTGCCCGAGGCCATGGCCAGCGGGCTGGCGGTGGTGGCCTTCGACTGCGCGGCGGCCGGCCAGCTGGTGCGCCACGGCCACAACGGCCTGCTCGCCCGCGTCGGCGACGAGGCCGGCTTCTGCGACACGGCGGCCCGCCTGGCGGGCGCCCTGGGCGAAGCGCGCGCGCTGGGCAACGAGGCCCGCTTGGCCGCGCTGAAGCTCGACTGGGGGCGCATCGCGCGCGAGGTCGAGGGCGAGTACCTGGCGGCGATGTCCCCGCGGCCGGCGCTTCGGGCCGCGTCGTTGACGGCGCACGCCACTTGATGCCCGCCACCAGGGCTGCCACGCGGCGGTTCGAATGGGTGGGGAGACGTCGGATGCCTCAGCAGGTCTATTTCACGCGGCTTTCGTGACGGGCTGATGGGGTGGTCGAGCCGGCGGGCTCAAGCCCGCGGCGGCAGCGCCGACATGACGGGGTGAAGGCGTCATTCCGGAACGCCGTCAGGGTTCATGGAAAAGAAGATCGCCGTCTCCGAGCTTCGCGTGGGCATGCACCTGCTGCGCCTGGAGGGCGCCTGGATCAACCACCCGTTCTGGCGCTCGCGCTTCGTGATCGACGACCCGCGAACGCTGCTGCAGGTGCGCGAGTCGGGCGTGCGCGAGTGCTGGATCAACACGGCGCTGGGCCTGGACGTCGGCTGCGACCAGGCACCGTCGCAGACTGCGACCGCCGCACCCGCATCCGCACCCGTGCCTGCCGCTGGGCCTGCAGCGTCCGCCACGCAGGAATTCGAGGCCGAACTGCGCGAGGCCGCGGCCGTGTGCAACCGCAGCCGCCGCGCTGTCAGCGCGATGTTCGGCGAGGCGCGCATGGGCCGCACGCTCGATGCCGAGGCCTGCCTGCCGCTCGTGGAAGACATCACGCAGTCGGTGATGCGCAACCCCGGTGCGCTGGTGAGCCTGGCACGCCTGAAGACGCGCGACGACTACACCTACATGCACTCAGTGGCCGTGTGCGCGCTGATGGTGGCGCTGGGCCGCCGCATCGGTCTGAGCGAGGCCGAGTGCCGCGATGCCGGCCAGGCCGGACTGTTGCACGACATCGGCAAGGCGCTGATGCCGCTGGAGGTGCTCAACAAGCCCGGCAAGCTGACCGACGCCGAGTTCTCGGTGATGCGTTCGCATCCCGTGCGCGGCCACGAGCTGCTGCAGCAGGGCCGGGCCGCCACGGCCGCGTCGCTGGACGTGGCCTTGCACCACCACGAGCGAATCGACGGCACCGGGTACCCCCACCGCCTGTCCGGCGAACACCTGCAGCGGCTGGCGCGCATGGGCGCCATCTGCGACGTGTACGACGCCATCACCTCCAACCGTCCCTACAAAGCCGGCTGGGACCCGGCGACCTCCATCGCCCGCATGGCCAGCTGGAAGGGCCACTTCGACACCACGCTGTTCGCGGCGTTCGTGCAGAGCCTGGGCATCTACCCCACGGGCTCTCTGGTGCGGCTGGAATCGCAGCGCATCGCGGTGGTGGCGCAACAGAACGAGGCGGCACTGACGGCGCCGGTGGTGGTGGTGTTCTACAGCCTGCGCTCGGCCATGCCGATCACGCCGCAGCGGCTGGACCTCTCGCGCCCCGGCACACAGGACCGCATCATCGGCCGCGAAGACGTGGCGCAGGGGCACTACGGCCGGGTCGACGAGCTGTGGGCGGATCCGGAGCTGGTGAGGACGATGCGCACGGGGTAGCGCTCTCGCTCCCTGGCTCGCGCAAGCATGCGCGAGCATCCACCCGCCGCCCCAAGGTCCGAAGGGACCTTGGGGCGGCGGGTGGTCCCCCCGGCAGGAATCGAACCTGCATCTGGCGCTTAGGAGGCGCCCGTTCTATCCATTGAACTACGGCGGGTGTGCTCGCCGCGCCATCAACGCGGCACGTGAACCGATTTTCGCATGGCCGCATCGGCCGGCGTCTCCTGGAAGCGCCAGGTCCAGATCACGTCCAGCGAGTTCTCCAGCCCGCTCTGCGCCCGCAGCGTGAAGCGCTGCGCGATGCGGTAGGTGAGTTGCCAGGTGCCCGTGGTGGCGTTGACGCCGCGCTCGTAGCCCAGGTACCAGCGTCGCGACAGCTGCTTGCCCAGCGTGATCACCGTCTCCCGCACCTCGCCGTCGCCCTGTCGCACGCCCAGGTCGTCGATGCCCAGGCGGCTCAGCAACTGGTCGGTCGGCGCCTGGCCCTCGCCAGCCAGCAGCGCCAGCGCGGCACGCTGCAGCAGCGCGGTGTCGGTGCGGCCCAGGCCGTCGGGAGCGCGGCCCAGCAGAAGCCATGAGAGCTTTTCGGCCTCGCCCATGTCGGGTTCCGAGAACAGGCGCGCTCGGGGTGACAGCAGGGTGCCGGTGACGGCCACGCCCACGCGCACGTCGATGTTCGGCCGCAGCGCCAGGATGTCCAGCCGTGGCTCCTCGGGCGGGCCGGTGAAGCTGACGATGCCGCGCTCGATCTCGAGCTTCTGGCCGTAGGCAGCGTAGGTGCCCTGCTCGGTGCGCACGCTGCCGTTGATGGCCAGCCGTCCCCCGGGGGTGGTGAGCTTGAGGCCGCCGCGCAGGCCGGTGTCCAGGCCGCGGCCGCGGACGCGCAAGCGCTCGCCCAGGTCGAGCTCGAGGTTGAGCGCGAAGTTGCGCCGCGCCTCGGGCTCCTGGCCCGTGGTCACCTCGTCCTGGCCAGGACGCTGCACGGTGACGTCGTCGTCGAGCGAGGGCGCATCGCGCCGGCTGGCGTCGAACAGGCCCTCGTCCAGCTTGAAGCGGCCGTCGAGCTGGCCGCGCTCGGGTGTCAGCTGCAGCACCGCGCTGCCGCTGGCCACGGCGTTGCGGTCGACGCGACCGATGACCCGGAATCGCCGTGCCTCCACCGCGAGCCGCGCCCGCGGCTCGCGGCTGAGCTCGGCGTCGCCGGTCAGGCTGAGCGTGCCCTCACCGCTCTTCATGCTGAGCTGCTCGATGCGCGCCCGGTCGCCGTCCAGCCGCACGGCCAGCGTGCCTTCGCTGAGGTTCACCCCCTGCAGCAGGTTGCGCACGGCGATGCGGCGGCCGTTGAGGGCGCCGGTCAGCTGTGGCCGGCCCAGCGTGCCCGACAGAACCGCCTGCAGGTCCAGTTCGCCCGCCAGGCGCCAGCCCGCCGGCACCCAGGGGCTCCAGATGCCGAGGTCGGCCACCCGTGCCTGCAGCACGCCGGCCAGCGGGGCCGTGTCGGGGGGGTGACGGCTCTGCGGTGTGGTCTGCGCGACGATGCTGCCGGAGATCTCACCGAGGCTGCGGCCGCGGAACAGCGGGGCCAGCGTCCAGCGCCCGTCTCGCGCGCTCAGGCCCAGGCGCACGTCGGTCAGGCCCAGCAGCAGCTGGCCCGAGCCGCTGTCGATGTGCAGGTCGCCGTCGCGGCGCTCGAACACCAGGTCGGCATCGAAGCGCTCGCCGGCGCGCACGTCCAGCGTGGCGGCCAGGCGCAGGTCGCCGCCCCAGCCGATGCCCGGTTGCACGCGGCGCAGCAAGGGCGCCAACCGGAAGGGCTCGATGTCGGCGCGCAGGCGCAGGTCGGTGCGGGCCTCGCCCAGCTTGAGCTCGAAGGCATCCCAGCGAAGCGCCAGCACGTCGCCCAGCTGCAGCCGGCCGGCGTCGGCGCGCACGGCCTGCAGGCCGTAATCGGGGCCGAAGTCCAGGGCCGCGTCCAGGCCGCTGGCCTGCGCCCAGGTCACGGCGGGCGGAACGTCGGTGTTGTTGCCCTCCCAGGCCCCCAGCGCCACGCGCTCGACGCGGGCCTGCCAGCGGCCGCCACCGTCGGGGCGGCCGCGCCAGGCCCCGCGGGCCACGAGCTGCGCGCGCGTGCCGGTCTCGCGGCCGGCGCCCAGCAGCGTCTGCACCATCGGGGGCGGCAGCAGCGGCGCGGCAGCGCCGATGTCGATGCGGTGCTCGGCCAGCGTGCCATCGACTTTGACGCGCAGGTGGTCGGCGCGGCGCAGGCCGCCGTCGCTTCGCCACTCCAGCCCGCCGACCTCGGCCTGGGCCTGCAGCGATCGCTCGCCCACGGTCTCGAAGTGCCACTGCGCGCTACCCTGCGCCACGCTGAGCGGCCCCATCTGCAGCTGCGACAGCCGCGCCGTGCCGGCGGTGCGCAGCACCGGCCAGCGGCCCTCCGCGCCCAGCGCCAGGGTGACGGCGCCGCGGCGCGGCGCCAAGGGCTGGGTCTCGGGCCGCAGCGCAAACAGCGGCGCCAGCGTCTGCAGAGCATCGGCGCGCAGTTCGGCGTTCCAGCGGTCGCCGCGACCTTCGCCCACAGGATCCAGCCGGCCCTCGGCGCGCAGCTGATTGCCGCCGGCCCGCAGCTCCGCGCGCAGCAACGCTCTGGCGTCCACGGCGTCCGCGGTGTAGCCCAGGGTGACGTCGGCCGCCACGGGCACGCCGACCAGCAGCGAGTCCTGCATCCGCAGGCGGCCGTTGCCGGCCAGTCGCTGCAGCAGTTCCAGGGGCGGCAGGCTGGCGGCGTTGGCGGGCAGGCGCCCGTCGAACTGCCAGCCACCCGAGAGGCGGGTCGGGCCGCGGCGCCACCCCGCGTCGGCGGCGCCAGGCCACCAGGTCGTGGGATCGAGCTCGACGACGCTGCCCGTGGTGGCGAGCGTCCAGTCCGCGCGTTCACCAGGGCCGCTGCGCGCCAGGCGCAGCTGCGCGTCGGCCTGCGCGCCCCCGGCGGCGGCGCGAATCCGTTCGATGTCGAGCCGGCGGGCGTCGGCCTCGCCGCGCGAGCTCAGGCGCACCGGCTGCGGCATGGCGTCGAGCTGGCCCGTCAGGTCGAACTGCCAGCCCAGCGCCAGTGCGCCGGCCGGTGCGGCGGCCGTGGGGTCGGGCGACCGAACGCCGGTCAGCCGCAGCTGCCACGGCCCCGACAGCACCATGCCCGGCGCGCGGGGGTCGAGCCGGCCCGGGGCGAGCTCGTCGAGCCGGCCCTGCAGCTCGAGCACGGTGCCCTCCCACAGGGCCTGCAGCTGCACGCGGCCGGCGCTGCGCTTGCCGTCGCCGAGCAGGGCCTCGGCACGTACGAGTTGCAGGCGGTCGGCCCGCTTGGGTGTGCCGCTCAGGTCGGCCGTCAGCTTGGCGATGGGCAGGCGGCCCTGCGCCCAAGTGCCGGGCAACCCATTGGTGAAGGCCACGCGGGCCGAGGCTGGCGCGTCATGGCCCACCAGCCGCAACTGGGCCTCCCCAGCCAGTCGCGTGCGCGGTGCCCTGGCGTGCAGCGCCGAAAGATCGAGCTCGCGCGTGCGCAAGGCCAGGCTCTGCAGCGGCCACGGCTCGAGCGGTCGCAGCGCAGCCGTCAGCTCGGCCGTCTGGGCGGCCCGCCCCGGCCCGGCCGAGCCTTGCACCCGGGCCTGCAGCGAGCTGGCCAGCACGTTGCCGCCCAGCGTGGCGGTAGCGGTCCACGGCGGCAGCGTGCTGCCGGCTGCCGGGGATGCGGTGGCGCGGACGTCCAGCGGCAGGGGCGCGGCCGTTCCCACACGGCCGCCGAATTCAGCCGCCACGCCAGCCACGGTGCCCGTCAGACGAGCGACGCGGTGCGCGCCCCCGGGGCGCGGGTCGATCACCAGGCCCTCGAGCGCGAGTTCGCGGGCCGCCGGCAGGTCGTCGACCCGCAGCGTGCCGACGTGTGCACGCGCCAGCTCCAGCGCCACCGGGGGCGCGATGTGCTTGGGCATGGGCACCGGGCCCGGTGTCGACGGCCCGGTGTCGACGACGATCTCGGCGGTTCGCAACTCGTCGATCGCCAGGCCCAGCCAGGCGTCGGGGCCCGGCCGCCAGCGCCAGCGCAGCGTGCCGACATCGAGCTGGCGCAGCTCGAAGGCTGCGCGGCCCGCGTCCCACTCGAAGCGCAGCCGCTCGGCTCGCCAGCGGTCGCCGAGGAGCGCACCCTGCCAGCCCTGCACGCTGAGCCCCGGCACCTGCTGCAGCAGCCAGCGCGCGCCGGCCTCGCGCTGCAGCAGCAGGTGCAGCGCGGCCGCCACGCCGCCCAGCACCAGCAGCGCCAGCGCCAGCACCCAAGCCAGCGGCACGCCGAACGAGGCCATGGTGAGCCACGGCCGCGCTGCGCCGCTGGCGTGCAGCGCGGCCGGCGGGCGCGGAGGCGGCGGTGGGGGCGGCAGCGGCAAGTCGGTCAAGGGGCCGCCCTAGAACGCGATGCCGATGCTGAAGTGCAGCCGCGGCTTGGTGATGCGCTCGGGCCAGGCCAGGTCCACGCGCAGCGGGCCCACGGGGCTGCGCCAGCGCACCCCGAAGCCATAACCCCAGACGGGGAGCAGCGCCGAGAAGCTGGTGGCGGCGTTGCCGCCATCGACGAACACCGCGCCCCACAGCGACGGCATGCTGGCCAGGAACGGGCGCGCGATCTCGACGCTGGTGGTCAGCAGCGTCTCGCCGCTGCCCACCGCGCCATCGATGATCGGCCCCAGCGAACGGAAGCCGTAGCCGCGCACGGACTCGTCACCGCCGGCTCGCCAGCGCAGCGACTCCGGCACCACCATGCCCGGCTCCAGGAACACGCGTCCCAGCTCCAGCCGGGCCTGCGCGTACAGCGTGCGGCCCAGCGGCCGATAGACCGTGAGCCGGCCGTAGGCGCGGCTGAAGACGCCGGTCTTGGCCTCGGTGCCGTTGCTGCGGCCGACGCCGAACTGCGTGGACAGCGTCTCGCCGCGTGTGGGCAGCACGATGCTGTCGAGGTCGCGCCAGCCTCCGTGGAAGTTCAGCGACACGGCCACGGCGTCGGTGCGCTCGCCGGCGTTGGTGCGGCGGCTGGAGCGTTCCCATTCCACGAAGCCCAGGCGCTCGACGCGCCGCGTGTCCTGCGTGCGGCCCAGGCGCAGGCGTTGCGACAGCACGACGTCATTGTCGGAGCGCAGGCGCTCGCCCGCGGCACCCAGCAGGTTTCGGTACAGCCGCTCGGTGGGCCGCGTGCTGAACTCGATATCCCAGGCCTGCCGCTTCTGGCCGACCTCGACGCGCGTCGTACCCGACAGCGCCAGGCCAAAGGGCCGTCGCAACTGCTGCTCGACCGACAAGCGCGGCCCGGTGTTGGCGCTGACGCCGACACCGAAGGTGTAGCTTTGCAGCGGCGTCTCGCTCACCCGCACCAGCACGCTTGCGGCGTCGGCTTGCGCCGGGTCGGTGTCCAGCGTGACCGCGGCCGTCTCGAACAGGCCCGACTTGCGCAGCCGCTCCTGGAAGTCCAGCAGCAGGGTCTCCGTCACGGGCACACCGCGGCGCGCGTAGGCCAGGTTGCGCACAGTCTCGGCGTCCTGGGCCACCAGGCCCTCCACCTGCAGCGTGCCCAGCCGGTACAGCGGCCCGCTGTCGGCCACCAGGAACAGGCGCACCTCGCCGCGCTGGACGTTGACGGCTGCGCCCGTGCCCGACCACACCGCCGACGCGAAGCCTGCGCTGCGCAGGCGCGACAAGGCCGCCGCCTTGGCATCGGCCCAGGCGCCGTTGCGGAAGCCGCTGCCGGCCGGCAGTTCCCAGGTCTTGCGCAGGGACGCCAGCACCTCCTGCGCGTAGGGGTCGCCCGCGCTGGCGGCGCGCTCCAGCGGGCCCTCGACCTCGAGGGTGGTGCGCGAGACGCGCACCTGCGGGCCGGGCTCGACGCGCAGGCGCACCAGGTCGGGCTGGCCGCTGGAACGGCCTGGCGTGCGTTCGACGCGCACCACCGGCGCGAAGTAGCCCTCGGTCTGCAGCAGGTCGCGCACCTGGGCCGGGCTGGCGTCTACCAGGCGGGCCCATTCGGTGTTGTCGACGTCGTCGCCGGCCAGCGCCCCCAGGCGCACGAGGTCGAGATGGCGCTCAAGCAGGGCCTTCAGCGCCGCCGGGGCATCGATCTCCAGTCGAATGCCCAGCGTGGGCGATGGCTGCTCGAACTCCTGGCCGCTCAGCAGGGAGAACGTGCCGCCCGAGCCGGCCACCGACGGCGACGACGTTGGCAGCGTGCCGGCGCAGCCCGAGGCCAGCGCCGCCACCAGGATCGCCGCCATGGTCCTTGAGTAGAGGCGGACCCGCAGCCCGCCCCGCCACGCCCAGGCCGGGCGCGTCATTTGCTGAGCAAGCGCATCGCGCCCTCGAGCCCGGCCAGCGTGAGCGGGAACATGCGCTGGCCCACGAGCTGCTGCACGAGGGCGATGCTCTGCCGGTAGCCCCACACGCCCTGCGGCTCGGGGTTGATCCACGCGTGGTGCGGGAAGGCGTGCGTCAGCCGCTGCAGCCACTCGGCACCCGGCTCCTCGTTGTTGTATTCGACGCTGCCGCCGGGCTGCAGGATCTCGTAGGGGCTCATCGTCGCGTCGCCCACGAACACCAGCTTCCAGTCGCGGTTGTAGGTGCGCAGCAGGTCCCAGGTGGCGGTCTTCTCGCCGAAGCGGCGGCGGTTGTTCTTCCAGACGAAGTCGTAGACGCAGTTGTGGAAGTAGAAGAACTCCAGGTGCTTGAACTC
>JBIKLC010000075.1:0-4292 GCA_044360025.1 Rubrivivax sp.
CGCCCGAGCAGGGCCACGATCTCGCCGTCGCGGACCTGGAAGTTCACGCCGTGCAGGACGTGACTCTTGCCGTAGAAGGCGTGCAGCTTGTCGACCTGCAGCATCAGTGGGCTCCCGCGGCCTGCTGCTCGGCCAGCACGCTGCCGAGGTAGGCCTCCTGCACGCGCTCGTTGGCGCGCACGCGGTCAGGCGTGTCGAAGGCGATCACCTCGCCGTACACCAGCACCGCGATCTTGTCCGCCAGGCCGAAGACCACGCCCATGTCGTGTTCGACCGTCAGCAGTGTCTTGCCCACCGTGATCTCGCGGATAAGGTTGACGAAGCGCGCCGTCTCGCTCTTGCTCATGCCGGCCGTGGGCTCGTCGAGCAGGATCACCCGCGCGTCACCGGCGATGGTGATGCCGATCTCCAGCGCGCGCTGCTCGGCATAGGTGAGGTTCATGGCCTGGACGTCGCGCCGCTTGTGCAGCTTGATCATGTCCATGACCTCCTCGGCGCGGTCGTTGGCGTCGTGCGCGTCGGCCAGGAACTTCCAGAACGAGTACCGGTAGCCCAGGCTCCACAGCACGGCGCAGCGCAGGTTCTCGAACACCGTCAAGCGCGTGAACAGGTTGCTCACCTGGAAGCTGCGGGCCAGCCCCAGGCGGTTGATCTCGTAGGGCTTGAGGCCGTCGATCTTGCGGCCACCGAGCAGGATGTCGCCGCTGGTGCTGCCGAAGCGGCCGCTGATCAGGTTGAACAGCGTGCTCTTGCCCGCGCCGTTGGGGCCGATGATGGCCACGCGCTCGCCGGGCCGAACCTGCAGGCTGGCGCCGCGGATGATCTCGGTCTTGCCGAAGCGCTTGCGCACATCGCGCAGTTCGAGGGCGAACTCGGTCACAGGGCGGCCTCCCGACGCTTCACTTCCTTCTCGATCCACTCCTGCGTGGCGTCCCACTCGCGCACGAACTGTCGCCGCGTGAGCTCGAACAGCGCCACGCCCACCGCCAGCACGAAGGCGGCGCCGAACCAGCTGTCCACGCTCTTGGCGTTGAGCTTGGCGCCCATGTAGCTGAGCTCGGGCCCCAGCGCCTGGTTGAGCTGCAGGTGGTAGACCATCTCGATCATCGCGCCCGAGCCGGCCAGCACGACCAAGCCCGTGCCCGCCAGTGCCAGGTAGCTGCCGAGCAGCGGCCGCAGCTTGCCGAAGGCGGCCACGCGCAGGTTCATCATGATCAGGCTCGAAATGCCGCCCGGCGCGTACATCACCATGAAGGTGAAGACCAGGCCCAGCCACAGCAGCCAGGCCAGCGTCAGTTCCGACAGCAGCACCAGGGCCAGCACCATCAGCACCGCGCCGATGATGGGGCCGAAGAAGAACACCGCGCCGCCCAGGAAGGTGAACAGCAGCAGCGCCCCGGAGCGCGCGGCGTTGACGACCTCGGCGGTGACGATCTCGAAGTTCAGCGCCGCCAGGCCGCCCGAGATGCCCATGAAGAAGCCGCTGGCGATGAAGGCCGTGTAGCGCACGTACTGCGTGTTGTAGCCGACGAACTCGACGCGCTCAGGGTTGTCGCGCACCGCGTTGAGCATGCGGCCGAGCGGCGTGCGCGTGAACGCGAACATGGCCGCCGTGCACACGAAGGTGTAGATGGCGATCAGGTAGTACAGCTGGATCTGCGGCCCGAAGCTGATGCCCAGGAACTTGTCGCCCGCGACGCGGTTGCCGCTGATGCCGCCCTCGCCACCGAAGAAGCCGGGGAACATCAGCGACATCGCCCAGACGAGCTCGCCGACGCCGAGCGTGATCATCGCGAACGGCGTGCCGGCCTTCTTGGTCGTCACCCAGCCCAGCAGCACCGCGAACAGCATGCCGAAAAGGCCGGCCAGCAGCGGGATCATGCTCACCGGAACGGCCAGCTTGCCGGCCGAGACCAGGTTCAGCGTGTGGATCGCGAAGAACGAGCCCAGGCCCGAGTAGACCGCGTGGCCGAAGCTGAGCATCCCGCCCTGCCCCAGCAGCATGTTGAAGGCCAGGCAGCCTATGATGGCGATGCCCATCTGCGACAGCATGGTGTGCGACAGGCTGCTCGTCCACAGCAGCGGTGCCACGCAGAGGATCAACGCATAGGCGCCCCAGACGATCCAGCGCCCGACGTTCCAGGGCCGGAAGCGGTAGTGGGGACGGCCCTCGTGCATGCGCGCCATCGCCTCAACCCTCCCGCGTGCCGAACAGGCCCTTGGGCCGGAAGATCAGGATCAGCACCAGCAGCAGGAAGGGCAGGATCGCCGCGATCTGGCTGATCTTGACGCCCCACACCGCGTAGCCGAAAGTTTCTGGGGTGACGGCCATGCCGATGGCCTTGAGGCCGTCGGCAATGCTGCGGTCGCTGCCCACCGCGAAGCTCTCGATCACGCCGAGGCCAACGCTGGCGACGAAGGCGCCGGCCAGCGAGCCCATGCCGCCGATAACGATTACCGCGAACACGACCGCGCCGACCGCCAGCGCCATCGACGGCTCGGTGACGCGCAGGGCGCCGCCGATCACGCCGGCCAGCGCCGCCAACGCTGTGCCGCCGCCGAAGACGAGCATCAACACGCGCGGCACGTTGTGGCCCAGCGACTCGACGGCCTCGGGATGCGTCAGCGCCGCGGTGATGACCAGGCCGAGCCGGGTGCGCGTCAGCACCAGCCACAGCGCGATCAGCATCAGCACCGCCACCCCCATGCCGAAGGCGCGGAAGGCCGGGAAGTTGGTGCAGATGGCCCCGGCGACGCTGGCGCAGACGGGCGGCTTGTCGCCCCAGGCGATCGACAGCGAGTCGGGCAGGTCCACGATCGTGAACAGCGGCCCGCGAAGACTTTCTGGCGGCAGGAAGTTCAGCGCCTGGCGTCCCCACACGAGCTGCACGAGCTCGAGAATGATGTAGCTCAGGCCGAAGGTGATCAGCAGTTCCGGCACATGCCCGAACTTGTGCACCCGTCGCAGCGCGAACCGTTCGAACAGGGCCCCCAGCACGCCGACGACGGGCGGCGCGATCAGCAGCCCCCACCAGAAGCCCACGGCCTGCGTGATGGTGTAGGCGACGTAGGCGCCGAGCATGTAGAAGCTCGCGTGCGCGAAGTTCAGCACACCCATCATGCTGAAGATCAGCGTCAGCCCGGAGGCCAGCATGAACAGCAGCAGGCCGACCGACAGGCCGTTGAGAAGCGAGATCAGGAAGTAGCTGGCGTCCATCGTGTCGCCGGCATCGGGCGCGCCGGGGTCGCTGGGAAAGCAAGCGCGGCGCCCGAGGGCGCCGCGCCGGACGGCTCAGTCGCGCAGGGGCATCAAGGCCGCTTCATCTGGCACGAGGTCGGCGTCGCAGCCAGGAAGGATGCAATTTGCTTGACGGGCTGGAAGTTCCAACCGGTGTTCTCGACGCTGTACGGGTTCTTCGCGTCGGACTTGCGCCACTCGGTGATGAACAGCGGCTGCAGCAGCTGATGGTCGGACTTGCGCATTTCGACTTCGCCGTTGAAGCCCCGGAACTTGAGGCCGCTCATGGCCGACGCCACCTTGACGGGGTCGGTGGACTTAGCCCGGCCGATGCCCTCGATCAGCATCGCGATGCCGTTGTAGGTGGCGTAGGTGTAGTAGTCGTCGTTGAAGCGCTTCTTGAAGTCGTCCTGCATGCGCTTGACCGGGTCGGGCAGGCTGGTGTGGCCGTAGGCCACGACGCGCACCGGCCCGCCCACGCCGGCGGCCAGCGCGGTGGGCGTGCCGCTGACGCCGGCGTAGTAGGTGTAGAAGGCCGCGTTCAGGCCGGCGTCCTTGGCGGCCTTGACGAGCAGCGTCAGGTCCTGGCCCCAGTTGCCGGTGACGATGCTGTCCGCGCCGCTGGCCTTGATCTTGGCGACGAAGGGCGCGAAGTCCTTCACCTGGCCCAGCGGGTGCAGATCCTCGCCGACGATCTTCACTTCGGGGCGCTTGCGCGCCATGAATTCCTTGAAGTAGCGGTTGACCTGCTGCCCGTGTGCGTAGTTCTGGCTGATCAGATAGACGTTCTTGACGCTCGGCACCTCCTTCATGTAGCTCGTGAGCGCCTCCATCTTTTGGGACGTGTCGGCATCGAGGCGGAAGTGCCAGAACGAGCAGCGCTCGTTGGTGAGCGCGGGGTCGACGGCGGCGTAGTTCAGGAATACCACCTCCTTGCCGGGGTTGCGCTCGTTGTGCTTTTGCACCGCATCGAGGATGGCCGCAGCCGCCCCCGAGCCGTTGCCCTGGGTAACGTAGCGGATGCCCTGGTCGATGGCCGCCTTGAGCGTGTTCA
>JBIKLC010000052.1:0-13537 GCA_044360025.1 Rubrivivax sp.
CCTTGGCGGACTTGGGTCGCATCCAGCGGCACACGGTCACCATTGACCGCAGCGCCCCTATCCACGGCGTCTCCACCGTTCAACCACGCCAGGCCGCAGCCCTGGCCGCGCTCAACGTCAAGAAGCCAACCATCGACGCCCAGATGCCGCTGCTGTAGTGGCAATTTCCAAGGCCTGGCCTATATGGATCAAGCACTTACAGCGGTTAGTGTCGAACTCGGGAGTTCCTGCTCACGGTGCTGCTCGCCGCCGTGATGTACGCGCAGGGCGAGGAGGCGGCGCGCCAGGTGCGGCTGTTCGCTCAGCGCCTGGCCGGCGAGCGCGGCGACAGCGCCGTGCTGCTGGCCGGCGGCGCCATCCGCGGCGTGGCGCTGGGCGTGGGCGGCACGGCCCTGGTGCAGGCGCTGCTCGGCGGCCTGGGGCTGGCCCTGGCCGGCGTACCGGCGGCCACGCTGCTGACGGCGCTGATGTTCATGCTGTGCATCGCGCAGATCGGCCCCGTGCCGGTGTTGCTGGGCGCGGCGGCCTACGTGTATTGGGGCGAAGGGAGCCTGGGCTGGGCGATCGCGCTGGCGGTCTGGGCGCTGATCGTGGGCACCATCGACAACGTCGTGCGGTCGGTGCTCATCAAGCTGGGCGCCGACCTGCCGCTGATCCTGATCTTCGCCGGCGTCATCGGCGGCCTGTTCGCCTTCGGCCTGGTGGGCATCTTCGTGGGGCCGGTGGCGCTGGCCGTGGGCTACACGCTGCTGACGGCGTGGATGCACGAGCGCGAGGACGAGCCCGTGTCGCCGCGCGAGTTCAGGGACTAGGCGCATCAAAGCCCCTGGGGCAGGGCGGTATCGAGGCGCGCCGCCCATGCGCTGCAAGGCTTTCGCTGCAAAGTCAGGCAAAAGAGCAACAAAGCCAAAAGTCTGACTGTTAGGGTACCGTCGAGGTCGTGGGATGGATTTATGGCGGTCCGTCCAGGCATGGGGCGCCGCATCAGGATGAGCTGGATTGCAGGCCTGCCCGAATACAGGAGGTGCGACATGAAGCCCGACAGAGTCACCGTGTCTAGTACTGCCGGCAGCCCCGGTCGTGTCGAGGTGGCTTTCGACGTGAATAATTTCATCGACCAAAGGCAGCGGAATCCCAAGGCCGGCACATACCAGGAAGCCATCGACAAGACCGCGAACGAAGGGGATCGGCTCCGCAATGCCGCAACAAGGGCAGCATCTGACTTATTGAGAGCGCTGACCAGCCCGCTGATGCGGCTACTCCAGGGCGGAAACAAGTAGTTGCAGCAACGGGAGCCGGGTCGTCCTAGCCCCAGGCGAGCTGCAGCGCCGTCCCTGTGGTGTGCATTGGATGTTCAACTTGGGTGCCGGCGCATAGTGCGACTGGGCGGCGAGATCAGAGCTGTCGCAGCTCGCGGTCGAGCAGTTCTGCGCCGAACACGGCCTGCAGCCCAGTACGACCTGGATGCCAAGCGGCTGCTTTTCGCCACCGAAGGCCGGGATCACCAGACGGTGCTGGACTTCGCCGCCGACCTCAGGGCCCATGGTGGCGACCCGGCCGAAGTGCGCCACGTCTGCATGGACATGAGCGCGGCGTACGCCAAGGGCGCGACACAGGCGCTGCCGGCGGCGGCCATCAGCTACGACCGCTTCCACGTGATTGCGATGGCTATCCAGGCGATGGACGACGTGCGGCGCGAAGAGCTGCGAGCCGAGCCCGAGGAGGTGGCCGCGGCACTGCTGGACGCGGACCCCAGGACGCGGCGCAATCTGCTGTGGGGAAGGCCTCAAAGGGCCACTGAGCTCGCGACGTCGGCTGTACATCCTTGAGCGGTCGCTGAGCGGCCGCGACAAGCGCCGATCCGATAACCGCTGTGTGGCAGACACCGTTCGTAGAGACTGCGAGGGCGACCGGCAGCGGCCGCTGCACGGCTGCCCCTCGCACCACAGCATCGCTCGCACACACCCTGAGCCCAGGAAGCCACGCTCCATAGGCAAGCCGCAGCTCAGTCTCAGCAACTCCTGCGCGCCAGTCTCATTACTTCTGCGCAAGTCTCAACAACTATTGCGCGCAACGCCTACACCTACACATCGATGTTAGCCGCCCTCAGCGCATTGCTCTCGATGAACTCCCGCCGCGGCTCCACCTCGTCGCCCATCAGCATCGTGAACACCTTGTCGGCCTCGATGGCGTCGTCGATCTGCACCTTCAGCAGGCGGCGCACGGTGGGGTCCATCGTCGTCTCCCACAGCTGCTCGGGGTTCATCTCGCCCAGGCCCTTGTAGCGCTGGCGGCTCACAGCGCCCTCGGCCTGCTGCATCAGCCAGGCCATGGCGGCGCGGAAGTCGGCCACCTTGTGCTCCTTCATCTTGTCGCCCTCACCGCGGCGCACCACGGCATCAGCGCCGAGCAGGCCCTTGAAGCTGGTGCCAGCCAGTGCCAGCGCCGCGTAGTCGGCGCCGTGCACGAAGTCTTGCGTGATGACGCTGCTGCGCGTGTTGCCGTGGTGCCGGCGGCCGATGCGCAGTAGGTGCTTGTCGCTGCGCGCGTCGAATTGCGCCTCGACCACGGCGTCCTTCAGCGCCGCCTGCAGCGCCACGGCGCTGGCCTCGGCGTCGGCCGCGGTGTCCAGGTTCAGCGTCAGGCCGCCGGCTATCGAGCGCACGGCCTCCTCGTCCATCCAGTTGCTCAGGCGCTCGGCCACGGCGTTGGCCGTCAGGTAGGCCTGCGCCAGCGTGGCCAGGGCCTCGCCGGTGATGGGCGCCCGGGCCCCTTCGTGCGTGCCCTCGGGGTACACCGCCGCGCCGTCCAGCGCCACGCCCAGCAGGAAGCCGTCGAGCGCGTGGCCGTCCTTCAGGTACTCCTCGTGCTTGCCCTGCTTCACCTTGTACAGCGGCGGCTGCGCGATGTAGATGTGTCCGCGCTCCACCAGCACCGGCATCTGCCGGTAGAAGAAGGTCAGCAGCAGCGTGCGGATGTGCGCGCCGTCCACGTCAGCGTCGGTCATGATGATGATGCGGTGGTAGCGCAGCTTGTCGGCGTTGAAGTCCTCCGCCCCGATGCCGGTGCCCAGTGCCGTGATTAGCGTGACGATGCTGTCGCTGCCCAGCAGCCGCTCGTAGCGCGCGCGCTCCACGTTGAGGATCTTGCCGCGCAGCGGCAAGATCGCCTGGAACTTGCGGTCACGGCCCTGCTTGGCGCTGCCGCCGGCGCTGTCCCCCTCGACGATGTAAATCTCGCACAGGCTGGGATCCTTCTCCTGGCAGTCGGCCAGCTTGCCGGGCAGGCCCAGGCCGTCGAGCACACCCTTGCGGCGCGTCATCTCGCGCGCCTTGCGCGCGGCCTCGCGGGCGCGCGCGGCGTCGACGATCTTCGTGCAGATGATCTTGGCGTCGTTGGGGTTCTCCAGCAGCCAGTCGGTCAGCAGCTTGCCTACGATGTCCTCCACCGGGCCGCGCACCTCGGAGCTCACCAGCTTGTCCTTGGTCTGGCTGCTGAATTTGGGCTCGGGCACCTTCACGCTCACCACGCAGGCCAGGCCCTCGCGCATGTCGTCGCCGGCGATCTCGACCTTGGCCTTCTTGGCGATCTCGTTGTCGTCGATGTACTTGTTGATGACGCGCGTCATCGCCGCTCGAAGGCCCGTCAGGTGCGTGCCGCCGTCGCGCTGCGGGATGTTGTTGGTAAAGCACAGCACGTTCTCGGCGTAGGCGTCGTTCCACTGCATCGCCACCTCCACGCCGATGGTGGTGCCCTGCTCGCTCGGCTTCTCGCCCATCGCGTGGAAGATGTTCGGGTGCAGCACCTTCTTGCCCTGGTTGATGAACTGCACGAAACCCTTCACGCCGCCGGCGAATGCGAAGTTGTCCTCCTTCGCATTGCGCTCGTCCACCAGGCGGATCTTCACGCCGTTGTTCAGGAAGCTCAGCTCGCGCAGGCGCTTGGCCAGCACGTCGTAGTGGAAGTCGACGTTGCTGAAAATGGTGTCGTCGGGAAGGAAGTGCACCTCGGTGCCACGCTTGTCGGTGGCGCCGATCACCTTCATCGGGCTCACCTCGAAGCCGTCGCGCTGCTGCAGCTGCCGATCTTGCGTGACGCCACGCTTGAACTCGATGAAGTGCACCTGCCCGTCGCGCCGCACCGTCAGGCGCAGCCACACGCTCAGCGCGTTCACGCAGCTCACGCCTACGCCGTGCAGGCCGCCGCTGACCTTGTAGCTGTTCTGGTTGAACTTGCCGCCGGCGTGCAGCTCGGTCAGAGCGATCTCGGCCGCGCTGCGCTTGGGCTCGTGCTTGTCGTCCATCTTCACCCCGGTGGGGATGCCGCGGCCGTTGTCGGTGACGCTGATGGAGTTGTCGGTGTGGATGGTGACGACAATGTCGTCGCAGAAGCCGGCCAGGGCCTCGTCGATCGAGTTATCCACCACCTCGAACACCAGGTGGTGCAGGCCGGTGCCGTCGGAGGTGTCGCCGATGTACATGCCCGGGCGCTTGCGCACGGCCTCCAGGCCCTCGAGGATCTGGATGCTGCTCTCGCCGTAGGCCGTGCTAGCGGCGTTGCCGCTGTCGATAGCGGGGCCTTGCTCGGCAGGTACGTCCTTGCGGGTCACGCCGTCGTCGGGCTTCTTCGGGTCGGTCATCGCGGCTCTTTCGGGGTCGTGGGGCGCAGCGGCGCGGCCCCTTCAAAACGCTGAAGCGGGCCGAGGCCCGCCTTCGCTGGCGATCGGTCGTCGCTGCTAGATCCTCATCGGCATCACCACGTACCTGAAACCCGGCTGCTGGGGCAAGCTGAACAACACGCTGGCCGCGCTGTCCTGCAGCTCGAGCTTGACCATCTCCTGCGTGCTGTTGGCCAGCACGTCGATGAGGTAGGTGACGTTGAACCCGATCTCGATGGGGTCGCCGGCATAGTCGATCTCGATCTCTTCCTTGGCTTCTTCCTGCTCGGCGTTGCTGCTGGCGATCTTCAGCAGGCCCGGCTCGATGTTCACGCGCACGCCCTTGAACTTGTCGCTGGTCAGGATGGCGGCGCGCTGCAAGCTGGCCAGCAACGGCGCGCGGCCCAGCACAACGGCGTTCTTGTGGTTGCGCGGGATCACGCGGTTGTAGTCGGGGAACTTACCCTCGACGAGCTTGGTCACGAACTCCAGCCCCGCAAACTGGAACTTCGCCTGGTTGTTGGCGAAGCGCATCTCGATGGCGGCGTCCTCGTCCTTCAGCAGGCGCTGCAGTTCCAGCACCGTCTTGCGCGGCAGGATCACCTCCTGCTTGCTGGGCACCTCGGCCTCGAGCTGGGCCTGCGCCATGGCCAGGCGGTGGCCGTCGGTGGCCACCAGCGTGAGCGTCTTGCCCTCGGCGATGAAGAGGATGCCGTTCAGGTAGTAGCGGATGTCGTGCACCGCCATCGCGAAGTGAACCTGGTTGATCAGGCCCTTCAGCGTCTTCATGGGCACCGCGAAGGTGGGGCCGAAATCGACGCTCTCGTTGACGAGCGGAAAGTCCTCGGCCGGTAGCGTCTGCAGCGTGAAGCGGCTCTTGCCGCCTGACAGCGTCAGTTTGTTCTGGCTGCTGGACAGCGTCACCACCTGGTCGGCCGGCAGGCTTTTGAGGATATCCATCAGCTTGCGCGCGCCCACCGTGGTGGCCAGCTGGCCGGCGTCGCCACCGAGCTCGGACGTGGTGCGCACCTGGATCTCGAGGTCGCTGGTGGTGAACTCCACTGAGGAACCGTTCTTGCGCATCAGCACGTTGGCCAGGATGGGCAGCGTGTGACGGCGCTCCACGATGCCGGCCACCGCCTGCAGCGCGTCGAGCAGCTTGGCCTGCGCCTCCTTCAGAACAATCATGTTCTTACCTCTCTTTTTCGTCTGGTGGTCATAGATAGAGCGCCACCGATCCTGGGGACAAGGCTATTTTCGCCTTTTCCGGCAATGGTTTAGCAGCCTGCGAACCCTGTGTGCCGAGGGCCCGGGCCGCCCGCCGCATTTGGGGACAAGTCGCCGCCTTGGCCACCGGCTGTGGGCAAGTACAAGCTTGTGCGGGTTCTGTCCACAGGCTTGTCCGGGCGCCGGTTGCTAGGGCCGCTTCAGCCCTTGAGCGTCTGCTCGAGCACGTGCAACTGCTGGTTGAGCTCGGAGTTGGTGCCGCGCTCGGCGCCGATCTTGCGCACCGCATGCAGAACGGTGGTGTGGTCGCGGCCGCCGAAGAGCTCGCCAATCTCGGGCAGGCTCTTCTTGGTCAGCTCCTTGGCCAGGTACATGGCAATCTGCCGCGGCCGCGCAATCGAGGCCGGCCGCTTCTTGCTGTACATGTCGGCGACCTTGATCTTGTAGAAGTCGGCCACCGTCTTCTGGATGTTCTCGACGCCGATCTGCCGGTTCTGGATGCTCAGCAGGTCGCGCAGCGCCTCGCGCGCCAGCGCGATGTTGATGTCCTTGTGGCTGAAGCGGCTGTAGGCCAGCACCTTGCGCAGCGCCCCTTCGAGCTCGCGCACGTTGGCGCGCACGTTCTTGGCAATGAAGAAGGCAACGTCCTCGGGCATCTCGTTGCCCTCGGCCAGCGCCTTGCGCTGCAGGATGGCGACCCGCATCTCCAGCTCGGGCGGCTCGATGGCCACCGTCAGCCCGCTGTCGAAGCGGCTGGTCAGCCGCTCGTCGATGTCGACCAGGCCCTTGGGGTAGGTGTCGCTGGTCATGATGATGTGGGCCTTCTTAGACAGCAGGGCCTCGAAGGCGTTGAAGAACTCCTCCTGGGTGCGGTCCTTGCCGGCGAAGAACTGCACGTCGTCGATCAGCAGCAGGTCCAGGCCGTGGTACTTGGCCTTGAGCTCGTCGAAGGTCTTGCGCTGGTAGTTCTTGACCACGTCGGAGATGAACTGCTCCGCGTGTAGGTACAGCACGCGGGCGTCCGGGCGGTCTTTAAGTAGCGCGTTGCCCACCGCGTGCACCAGATGCGTCTTGCCCAGGCCGACACCGCCGTAGATGAACAGCGGGTTGTACATGGCGCCCGGCGCCCCCGCGACGTGCAGCGCCGCGGTGCGCGCCATCTGGTTGGCACGGCCGGCCACCAGGGTGTCGAAAGTCAGTGCGGTGTTCAGCCGGTGCGAACTGGTGGGCAGCGGTCGGGCCAAGGGCGGTGCGGCGGGGCCCGGTTCAGAGCCGGCCCGTGCGAGCGCATCGAGGGCCAGCGTGGCGGCCGCCAGCGGCTGAGTGCGCCGCAGAGGCATCGCCACTGCTTCGCTGCGCGCAGGCGCCACCGACAGTTCGAGCTTCACGGGCCCCGCGGCCGCCTCGCTCAGCGCGGCTTCCAGCCGGTGTGCGTACTGCGTGCGGATCCAGTCCAGCTTGAAACGGTTGGGCACGCGCACCGAGACCGCGATGGGGCCAGGTTCGCCAGCGTCGGCAACGCCTTCGGACACGGTGACCGCTGCAGCCAGCGGTCGGATCCAGGTGGCGAATTGTTGTTCGGGGAGGTCGAGTGCGAGGCGGTCGCAGGCTCGCTGCCAGAGGTCGGGGCACAGTGTGGACATGTTCTTTTGGAGCCGGCGCTGCAAGCACTCTTCCGAAGCGGCGGACCGTGGTTATCCACAACCTGGCCACGGCTGTCAATCCCCGCCGGATTACAGCAGTCGCCATGCAAGTGTTTGACCGGAAAGGGCATTTTTGCTGTAATCGTGGGTTTCCCGAATTGCTCGCCACCCAGGCGCCACCTAGGCGCTGCCCAGGCCGCCAAGGCCGCTCCAACCCAGCAGGTCTGCCATGAAGCGCACCTATCAGCCGTCCAAGATCCGCCGCGCTCGCACACACGGCTTCCTCGTGCGCATGAAGACGCGAGGCGGTCGCGCCGTACTCAACGCACGCCGCGCCAAGGGCCGCAAGCGTCTGGCCGTCTGAGTCGGGCCCACGGCTGCACGCCGGCCGTTGCCCTGCACCACCCTGACGCCTTGTGCACAAGGCCGACTTTGAACGGCTGCTCGCCACCCGCTCGCGCGGGCGTAGTGCTCACTTCGCCGTTCATCACGTGAACGAAGCGCCTGCGCCGGTCGCGCCACATCGCGGCCAGCCCCGGACGGCAGAGTTATCCACAGCTGATGCGCGGATCATGACCCTTCCTGTTGATAACCAGCCTGTTGCGCACTGGTTGGGCTGCATGGTGCCCAAGCGCCAGGCGCGCCGAGCCGTCACCCGCAACCTGGTGAGGCGCCAGATGCGCGAGTCTTTCCGTCGCCACGCGGCGGCACTACCCATGGGGTTGTGGCTGCTGCGCCTGCATGCGGGCTTCCCCAAGGCCGACTTCCCGTCGGCCCGCTCGCCCGCGCTGGCCGAGGCCGTGCGGTGCGAACTGGAGCGCCTGCTCACCAACGCGGCCCGACCGCGCTGAGCCCTGACGATGCACACAGTGCTCCACATCACCAAGGCCATGCCCCGGCGTCTGTTGATGGGGCTGGTGCAGGCCTATCGGCTGCTGTTGAAGGCCTGGATCGGCAACGACTGCCGCTTCGAGCCCAGTTGCTCGGCCTATGCGCTGCGGGCGCTCGAGCGCCACGGCGCCACCGCCGGCAGCTACCTGGCAGCGGCCCGCATCGCGCGGTGCCACCCCTGGTGCGACGGCGGTCACGACCCCGTGCCCGCCGTGCCTCCCGCTCTTTTCTCGCGCCTTGGGCTTGGTGCCCGCGCCGCCGACGAGCCCCGAACCTCCCGCTGATCGCCCCCCATGACCGATATGCGCCGCACCCTGCTGTGGGTGGTCTTCACGATGTCGCTCGTCCTGCTGTGGGACGCCTGGAACCGCCACACCGGCCAGCCGACGATGTTCGGCGCCCCCACCAGCCAGGCCCCCAAGGCCGCCGGCGCGGCGCCGGGCAGCGCCTCGGCGCCCACGGAGCTGCCGGCGGGCGTGCCGTCGGCGGTGCCGGCGCCGGCCACCACTGCCGCGGTGCCGGCGGCCACGGCGCCTGCCGGGGCGGTGCCGGTCGCGGCCACGCCGCCCGTCACCGAGCAGGTCACCGTGACCACCGACCGCGTCAAGGCCACCTTCGACAGCATCGGCGGCAGCCTGGTGCGCCTGGAACTGCTGGCGCACCGCGACAACAACGACGCCACCCGCAACGTGCTGCTGTTCGAGCAGAGCCCCAAGCGGCTGTACGCGGCGCAGACCGGTCTCGTCACGAATGTCGCGGGCGTGGCGCTGCCCAACCATTTCACGGCGATGAAGGCCGTGCCGGGCGAGCGCACGCTGGCCGCGGGTGCCAACGAGATCGCGCTGCGCTTCGAATCACCCGTGGTCGACGGCGTGCAGCTGGCCAAGACCTACACCTTCAAGCGCGGCGAGTACACCGTGGGCGTGCGTCACGAGGTCGTCAACCGCGGCACCGCGCCGATCAGCCCGCAGCTGTACCTGCAACTGGCGCGCGACGGCAATCCGCCCGAGGGCGAGAGCTCGTTCTACTTCACCTTCACCGGCCCGGCGGTCTACACCGAGGCCAAGAAGTTCCAGAAGATCGAGTTCAAGGCCATCGCCAAGGGCGACGCCGGCTACGAGCGGGCCGCCAACGCAGGCTGGATCGCGATGGTGCAGCACTACTTCGCATCGGCCTGGCTGGTGAACACGCCGGGCCCGCGCGAGTTCCGCACCGCCAAGGTGGCCGACAACCACTTCACCGTGGCCATGGTGCTACCGCTGGGCGAGCTGGCCCCCGACAGCACCAAGGCGCACGACGCCGTGCTCTTCGCCGGCCCGCAGGAGGAGAACAAGCTCGCCGCGCTGGCGCCGGGCCTGGAGCTCGTCAAGGACTACGGCTGGTTCACCGTGCTGGCCAAGCCGCTGTTCTGGCTGCTCGACAAGCTGCATTCGATGATCGGCAACTGGGGCTGGGCCATCGTGGCGCTGGTGGTGCTGCTGAAGATTGCCTTTTACTGGCTGAACGCGAGCGCCTACCGCAGCATGGCCAAGATGAAGGCCGTGGCGCCCAAGGTGAACGATCTGCGCGAGCGCTACAAGGACAAGCCACAGCAGATGCAGCAGGAGATGATGCGCATCTACCGCGAGGAGAAGGTCAATCCGCTGGGCGGCTGCCTGCCCATCTTCGTGCAGATGCCGTTCTTCATCGCGCTGTACTGGGTGCTGCTGAGCAGCGTCGAGATGCGCCAGGCGCCTTGGCTGGGCTGGATCACCGACCTCGCCCAGCCCGATCCCTGGTTCATCCTGCCCGTGCTGATGACAGCCTCATCGCTGTTGCAGGTGTGGCTCAACCCGACGCCGCCCGACGCTGTGCAGGCCAAGCTCATGTGGATCATGCCGCTGGCCTTCGGCTTCATGTTCTTCTTCTTCCCAGCGGGCCTCGTGCTGTACTGGCTGACGAACAACATCCTGTCGATCGCGCAGCAGTGGACCATCAACAAGCAGTTGGGCGTGGCGTGAACTGAGGCACAGCGCCCCGGGGGCTTACATCGGGTTGCGCTTGCTTCCGAGGGCAGCGCAGACGACGATAGTTCCATGCGGGTGACCCGGCCACGAAAGGCCGGCTCGGGAGCTCTGACTCAGCATCACCGCCGGGTCGCTCCACCCGCGCCATCTTCCTGGCCGCGCCGACAATGAGCCTTCCATGCGCGCGGCCCCCCCGTCCCGGCCCCGGGACCCCATCGTCGCCATCGCCACCGCTCCCGGGCGGGGGGCGGTGGGCATCGTGCGCGCCTCGGGCGCCGACCTGGCCCCGCTGATCCGCGCCGTCTGCGGCCGCGACGCGCTGCCGCCGCGGCAGGCGGTGCTGCTGCCCCTGCGGGCGGCCGACGGCAGCGTGCTCGACCGCGGTCTGGCGCTGCACTTCCCGGCGCCGCACAGCGTCACCGGCGAAGACGTGCTCGAGCTGCAGGCCCACGGCGGCCCCGTGCTGCTGCAGTTGCTGCTGGCGCGTTGCCTGCAGGCCCTGCCGGGGCTGCGCCTGGCGGCGCCGGGCGAGTTCACCGAGCGCGCCTTCCTCAACGACAAGCTCGACCTCGCGCAGGCCGAGGCCGTGGCCGACCTGATCGACGCCAGCACCGAGGCGGCGGCGCGCAGCGCTGCACGCTCGCTGACCGGCGCCTTCAGCGACGAGATCGCCACGCTGGCGGCGCAGACGGTGGAGCTGCGCACGCTGGTGGAGGCGACGCTGGACTTCCCCGAGGAGGAGATCGACTTCCTCGAAAAGGCCCGCGCCCGCGAGCGGCTGGACGCGCTGCACGCCGCCGTGGGCCGCTGCCTGGGGCGGGCGCGCCAGGGCGCGCTGCTGCGCGAGGGCCTGCGCGTGGTGCTGGCGGGGCAGCCCAACGTCGGCAAGAGCAGCCTGCTCAACGCGCTGGCGGGCGCTGAGCTGGCCATCGTCACGCCCATCCCCGGCACCACGCGCGACCGCGTGGCCGAGACCATCCAGGTCGACGGCGTGCCGCTGCACGTGACCGACACCGCCGGCCTGCGCCTGCCTCACGAGGCCGCCGACGAGGTGGAGCGCATCGGCATCGCGCGCAGCTGGGAGGCGATCGCCGGCGCCGACGTCGTGCTGTTCCTGCGCGACCTGTCGCGCCGCGGCGAGCCGGCCTACGATGCCGCCGATGCCGAGATCGCCGCGCTGCTGCCCGCCGCCACGCCGCGGCTGGAGGTGTGGAACAAGGCCGACGCCGCCGCGGCCGACGTGCCGGACGAGGCGATGGCTCTGTCGGCCCGCACCGGCGCGGGGCTGGACGCGCTGCGCCGGGCGCTGCTGGCGCAAGCCGGCTGGCAGCCCGCGGCCGAGGGCCTGTTCATTGCGCGCACGCGCCATGTGCAGGCGCTGCGCGAGGCCCGCGCCCACCTCGAGGCTGCGCAGGCCCACGCCGCCGTGCGCTGCGCCGCGCTCGACCTGCTGGCCGAAGAGCTGCGCCTGGCCCACCGCGCGCTGATGGCCATCACCGGCGAGTACGGCACCGAAGACCTGCTGGGCGCCATCTTCGGTCGCTTCTGCATCGGCAAGTAGGGGGCCCGCGCGGCCCCTTCCTTGAGAATCGCCGTTGTCTGGCGGCGTGCGGCGGCACCCCGCATGCCGCCAGCGCCGGGCCAGCAGTCACCCAGGGAGCGGATCCCCCGTGTTCGAGCAGACCTTCAAGAACACCAACGCAAACTCGCCGCCCTCGACGAACTCAAGCAATCCCTCCTCCACCAGGCCTTCAGCGGCCGCCTGTCGTCTTAGTGCCTGCGACCGCCCCCGGGGACACGGCTTGCCAATGTGTACACAGTGATTCACAATTTGGCTTCAGGGCCGGTGGCCTATCCCCTCTCCTGGAGCACCCCATGGAAACCAAGTCTGTCGGCATTCGCGAGTTCCGCGCCGGCCTGGCCGAGTTCATCGACAACAAGCAGCCTGTCGCCGTGACGCGGCACGGCCAGACCGTCGGCTTCTTCATCCCCACGGCCCGCCCCTCGCAGGCCGACTTGCAGGCGCTGCGCGACGCGGCTGACAAGCTCGAAGCCGTGATGTCGCTGTCTGAGGACGAGGTCGAGGCCGCGGTGCGGGACTTCGACACCCTGCGCAAAAGCGCAGCCGCACGCCGACGCACACAGACATGACCCCACGGACCATCGTCCTGGACGCCAACGTGCTGATGCGCGCCGTGCTCGGCCGCAGGGTGGACCGTTTGCTGCAACGCTTCGCCTCGCAGGTAACCTTCCTGGCGCCCGAGGTGGCGTTCGAAGACGTGCACGAGCACCTGGCCAGCGTACTGACCCAACGTGGCGAACCGCGCGCGCTGCAGCCTGCCCTGGAGAAGCTGGCGAGACTTCGTCTGGCCGTGCGGGTGGTGGACCCCTCAGAGTACGAGGTCATGAAGCCGGCGGCCTTGGCGCGCATCAGCTCGCGGGACCCCGATGACTGGCCCATCCTGGCCTGCGCGCTTGCTTTGAAGTGCCCCATCTGGACCGAGGACCGCGACTTCTTCGGAACGGGCGTCGCCACCTGGACGACGGCGCTGGTCGAGCTGTACTTCGCCGATCCGAACCCGGGCCCGGAGGAACATTGAAGCGCTCGCCGCTGCACTCCGCCTTCGACGGTCCTGCCGTGGGCGTGGCGGTGATCGAATGAACGAAGCCGAAACCCGCGCCGAGCACATCGACCCTGCGCTCAAGGCTGCCGGCTGGGGCGTGGTCGAGGGCAGCCGGGTGCTGCGCGAGCACGGCATCACGCTCGGGCGCTTGCAGCCCGGGGCCCAGGGTGCGGGGGTCGGCGCCGGCAATGGCCGCCGCGCGCGGAGATCGCCGACTACGTGCTGGTCTACCGCAACACCAAGCTCGCGGTGGTGGAGGCCAAGGCCTGGGCGCAGGCGCACACCGAGGGCGTGGCACCGGCCAAGAGCTACGCGGCCAAGCTGGCGGTGCGCTTCACCTACAGCACCAACGGGCAGGCCATTTACGGCATCGACATGGCCACGGGCGCCGAGGGCGACGTGGTGGGCTTCCCCAGCCCCGAGGCGCTGTGGGCGCAGACCTTTGCGGCGACCTTCACGCAGGCCGAGGCAGCGGCCGCAGTGTGGCGC
>JBIKLC010000024.1:0-46683 GCA_044360025.1 Rubrivivax sp.
AACTGCCGGCGACCTAATTGTAGTTCTCGCCCGCCGTCAGGCAATGGCCGGAAATGGCCTCTCGGGGCGCTTCAGGTGGCGCGCTTGACCCGCATCAAGACGACGCACTTGGCCGAAGATGGCGACGAAAGAGCGCGTTTCAACGCCTTATCCAGGCGGCAGCAAAGAAACCGTCGGTGTGGTGGCGGTGCGGCCAGAGGCGCAGGCAGGGTCCCGACACCAGGGCCTCGGCGCCGTCCACGTGGGCGGCCTGCAGCAGCTCACGCACCGGCACCGGCTCGAAGCGGCCGCCCTCGGCGGCCGTGAAGGCCTTGGCCACGGCCTCGTTCTCGGCCAGCAGCAGGCTGCAGGTGGCGTAGACCAGCCGCCCGCCCTCCTTCAGCAGCCGCGCGGCCGACGCCAGGATGGCCCTCTGCTTGGCCTGCAGCTCGGCCAGGGCCTGCGGGCTCTGGCGCCACTTCAGGTCGGGGTTGCGGCGCAGGGTGCCCAGGCCGGAGCAGGGTGCGTCCACCAGCACGCGGTCGATCTTGCCGGCCAGGCGCTTGACGCGGTCGTCGCGCTCGTGGGCGATCTGCGCCGGGTGCACGTTCGACAGGCCACTGCGCGCCAGCCGCGGCTTGAGCTGCTCGAGCCGGTGGCCCGACACGTCGAAGGCGTACAGCCGCCCGGTGTTGCGCATGGCCGCGCCCAGCGCCAGCGTCTTGCCGCCGGCGCCGGCGCAGAAGTCGACCACCATCTCGCCGCGCTTGGCGTCCGTCAGCAGGGCCAGCAGCTGGCTGCCCTCGTCCTGCACCTCGACCCAGCCGTCGGTGAACAGCGGCAGCTTGTTCAGCGCCGGCTTGCCCTCGATGCGCAGGCCCCAGGGCGAGTGCGGCGTGGGCGTGGCCTCGATGCCGGCCTCGGCGAGTGCGCGCTGCACGTCCTCGCGACGGGCCTTGAGCGTGTTGATGCGCAGGTCCAGCGGCGCCGGGCGCGAGAGCTCGTCGACCAGCGGCCAGAACTCGGCGCCCAGCGATTCCTTCAGCGGGTTGGCCAGCCAATCGGGCAGGTTGTGGCGCAGCTTCTCGGGCAGCGCGGCGCGGTCGATGGCGTTGACCTGCTCCAGCCAGGCCTGCTCGGGGGGCGTGAGCGCGCCGCGCAGGAAGCCGGCGTTGCCCTGCCAGGCCAGGATGGCCAGGCGGCGCTCCAGTAGGCCGTTGCCGCCCGAACCCTTTGGGTCGCCTTCGCTCCGTGCCAGGTGCTGGAACAGCAGGCGCTGCCGCAGCAGCGCGTACACGGTTTCGGCCAGCGTGTGGCGCTCGCGCGCGCCGAGCTTGGCGTGCTTGCGGAAGAACATCGACACCAGGCCGTCGGCTGGTGCGTCGAACTTCAGCACCGAGCGCAGCAGCTCGGTGGCGAGGTCCAGGAGGGCGTTGGGGTGCATCGCTGGGATTATCCCGGCCGGGCCCGATACTGCCGGCCATGCACGACGACGCCGGATCCGATCTTCCCGCCCTGCCCCCGCCGGGCCGCTACCGCCACTACAAGGGCGGCGAGTACCGGCTGCTGGGCGCGGTGCGCCACTCCGAGACGCTGGAGCCGCTGGTGCTGTACCGCCCCTTGTACGGCGACCGCGGCGACTGGGTGCGGCCGCACGCCATGTTCTTCGAGACGGTGACGATCGACGGCGTGGCGCGCCCCCGTTTCGAGCGCATCGGCGACTGAGCAGGGCGGCCGGGTCAGCCCCCGGCCAACAGCAACTGCGGCTCGCCGCGCCGTTGCCGCACCACGCCGCCTTCCAGCGCCAGCTGCCCCTCCACGAACCAGCGCACGCTGCGCGGGTAGATCAGGTGCTCGGTGGCCAGCACGCGCGCGGCCAGCGCATGCTCGTCGTCGCCCGGCAGCACCGGCACCACGCTCTGCATCACGATGGGGCCGTGGTCGAGCTCGGGCGTCACGAAGTGCACCGTCGCACCCGCGGCCTTGCACCCGGCCTCCAGCGCCCGCCGGTGCGTGTGCAGCCCCGGGAAGGCCGGCAGCAGCGAGGGGTGGATGTTCAGCAGCCGCCCCTCGTAGCGCCGCGCGAAGGCCGCGCCCAGGATGCGCATGAAGCCCGCCAGCACCACCACGTCGGGCGCGAAGCCGTCGAGCGCGCCGGCCAGCGCGGCGTCGAAGGCTTCGCGGCCCGCGGTGCCGGCCCCGTGGGCCTGGTGGTCCACCACCGCCGTGGCGATGCCGTGCGCGGCGGCGAAGGCCAGGCCGGCGGCGTCGGGCCGGTTGGCGACGACCGCCACCACGCGCGCCGGCCAGCCCTCGGCGGCACAGGCGCGCACGATGGCCTCCATGTTGGAGCCGCGGCCGGAGATCAGGATGGCGATGCGCTGCGTCATGGGCGGGCATTGTCGCGGCCGCGGCGCCTGAGACAATCCGCGCCGCCTCCGCAGCTACACACACCGCGACCATGCGATCCCGCGTCCTCTCCGGCATGCGCCCCACCGGCGCCATGCACCTCGGCCACTACCACGGCGCGCTGAAGAACTGGGTGCGTCTGCAGCACGAGCACGAGTGCTTCTTCTTCGTGGCCGACTGGCACGCGCTGACCACGCACTACGAAGAGCGCGACGTCATGGAGCGCTACGTCTACGAGATGGTGATCGACTGGATCGCCGCCGGCCTGGACCCCGACCGCTGCACTCTGTTCATCCAGAGCCGGCTGCCCGAGCACGCCGAGCTGTTCACGCTGCTGGCCATGGGCACGCCGCTGGGCTGGCTCGAGCGAGTGCCCACCTACAAGGACCAGATCGAGAAGCTCAAGGACCGCGACCTGGCCACCTACGGCTTCCTGGGCTACCCGCTGCTGCAGGCAGCCGACATCCTGATCTACAAGGCCGACCACGTGCCGGTGGGCGAGGACCAGAGCAGCCACGTCGAGCTCACGCGCGAGGTGGCGCGCCGCTTCAACAACCTCTATGGGCGCCACGAGGACTTCGACGTCCAGGTCGCTGCCGCGCTGGCCAAGCTGGCCAAGGACGACCAGCGCTACTTCGAGAAGCAGCGCAAGGCCTTCGGCGAGACCGGCAGCGCCGAGGCCTGGGCCAAGGGCGAGGGCCTCGTGCGCAAGGCCGCGGTGGCCGTCAGCGGCTGGACGCCCGACGACGGCGAGCTGCTGCTGGGCCACCTGAAGGGCAGCGGCAAGAGCGTGCTCACCGAGCCGCAGGCCCTGCACACCGAGGTGCTGCGGCTGCCGGGCACCGACGGCACCAAGATGAGCAAGAGCTATGGCAACGCCATCCTGATGCGCGAGGAGCCGGCCGAGGTGACGCGGAAGGTGCGCGCCATGGCCACCGACCCCGCCCGCGCCCGCCGCACCGACCCCGGCGACCCCGCGAAGTGCCCCGTGTGGCAGTTCCACAGGGTCTACTCCGATGACACCACGCAGCAGTGGGTGCAGCAGGGCTGCACCACCGCGGCCATCGGCTGCCTGGACTGCAAGCAGCCGGTGATCGACGCCATCCTGAAGGAGCAGCAGCCCTGGCGCGAGCGCGCCGAACAGTACCTGGCCAACCCCAAGCAGGTGCACTGGATCGTCGAGATGGGCACCGAGCGCGCGCGCACGGTGGCACGGCAGACGATGAAGGACGTGCGCACCGCCATGGGCCTGAACTATTGATCACCCCCGGAGCGGCTTCGCCCCCCCCTCGAGGGGGCGCCGCCGGTGGCCCGGCAGAGCCGGTTCCACGGCGGCCGCTGGATGGACCCATACCCACGATTGCCATGACGACGCCACTGCAAACCATCGAGCTGCACCCCGCCGCCGCGCCGAGCGCCACCATCGTGGTGCTGCACGGCCTGGGTGCCGACGGCACTGACTTTCTCTCTCTGGCCGACGAGATGAGGCTCGAGGCCGTCGGCCCGGTGCGCTGGGTGTTCCCGCGCGCGCCGGTGCGGCCCGTGACCATCAACGGCGGCCATGCCATGCGCGCCTGGTACGACATCTACCCGGGCACCGGCCCGGCAGACCCCTTCAGCCGCGACGAAGACGAGGCCGGCCTGCGCGACAGCTTCGCGGGCGTGCACGCCCTGCTCGACCGGGAGGTGGCGCGCGGCGTGCCGGCCGGGCGCATCGTGCTGGCGGGCTTCTCGCAGGGCTGCGCCATCACGCTGGGTGCCGGGCTGCGCTACGGGCGCCGGCTGGCGGGGCTGGCCGCACTCTCGGGCTACCTGCCGCTGGCCGAGCACACCGCGGCCGAACGCCAGGCCGCCAACGCCGACACGCCGGTGTTCGCCGCGCACGGAAGCCGCGACGGTGTCGTGGTGCCGGCCCGCGGCCGCGCCAGCCGCGACGCCCTGCTGGCCCTGGGCCAGCCCGTGCAGTGGCTCCAGTACCCGATGGAGCACTCGGTGTGCCTGGAGGAGGTACGCGACCTCGAGGCCTGGCTCGGGCAGATGCTGTCGTGAGGCCACGGCCCGCGGGCAGCGCCAACGAACGGTAAGGGCGTCGATCCCGTCATGGGCGCGCGGCCGATGGTCCGTCTGATCCAGGACACCATCCGCAAGGCGCTGGCCGACGAACTGCTTTTCGGACGGGTGCTCAACGGCGGCAAGGTCAGCGTGGACATCGAGACCACCGCCGACGGCGAGGAAGAGATCAAGTTCGACTTCCCGCCCGTGGATGGCGGCCACGCGCCCCAGCAGGAGCGCGGCGAGCCGGTTCTCACCGCATAGCGCGGCTACGCCCGCCAGCGACCGCGTTCAGCGGGGCGGCACCCGACCCGGGGGCTGGCATGTTCGCTCCGGGTTTGCAAGGTCGACGTGCTGCCGTGCGCTGTGGGAGGGGCGTGTCGTCGCGCGAGCCCCCTCGCCGTTCAGCGGACTTGTGGGCGGCGCACCTGTTGGCGTCCGGCGGCGTCCAATGCGCGGGTCAGCTGCGGGTTGGGTCGAACGGATGGCGGCTTCCAGTGATTCAGAGGCGTGAAGCATGACTGGCTTGCGGATGATGAGGAGTGATGGACCTTCGGGAGGGCCGTCGTCCTTGGGGCCAGGCTCAGCCGCAGGTCCTCTGGCGGGTCTTGCCGGTTGGCAAACCGCGCCGCAAACCGAGGTTGCCGCCCTGCCGGTGGCGGCAGGCTTGGTCGCCGGCGTGTCGGTTGCGGACATCGCTTGGTGGTGGGTACCAAAGCCTTCGGCCCAGAGGATCCGCAAGGCAAGGCCTATCGCCGCAGCTTCGAGGCGATTGCGCAGAGTGCTGGTGCGGGCGGCCTGACGCTGGAGGTGGACCTTGTGGGAGAGCACCCGCGCTATCTGCTGGGCATGCACAGTGGCCTGCAGTTCGACTGGGGTTTCGGTATCGCAACGGACGGCTGACGCAACCATGTGTACTGGCTGAAGGACAGCGTGCTGCGGCCCTTGTTGGAGCAGTACACCTAGGCTTTCCACTGGAAACCTTCCGGCTCGAGCAACGGGCAGAACGTCAGCGCCTACCTCTTCCTCCATGCGCAGGCGCAGATGCCGGCCAACCCCGGCCGTGTGCTGCTGCTGTCGCCCATCGTCGGCGCGTTCGAGGCTGTGGAACGCATGCAGCACTTCGTCCCGCCGCGGGCCGAGCACCTGGCGCGCCTGGCCGACCGGGGGCACTACACGCCACCGGCCCGCTGCGAGATCCACGTGGGTGAACTGGACTGGCAGAGCGTGCCGGCCTATGGCCTGGGCTTTGCCGCACCGATCGGGATCCTGGTCACGGTGGTGCCAGGGGCCGGGCACATGCTGGGGCGGGAGTTTGTCGGTCCGCTGTTGGACCGGTGGCTGCCTGCGAGCGCCGCGGTGACAGCACGCGATGGTGAGGTCCAGCCGCCCCACGTTGACCCGTCACCCACAGCCGTGCTCACCACCACGAGTGGACCGCTCCAACGAAGCCGACGTACGCCACAGGCGTGAACGCACGGCGCACCCCGCTTTCCCGGCCGGGCCGGTGCTACGCGATGGGCGGTCTATCGATCATCTGCATCAGCCGAAGTTGCGCTGCGCAAAATCCCAATTCGCGAGCTTGTCGAGGAAGGTCTCGACGAACTTCTGGCGCAGGTTGCGATAGTCGATGTAGTAGGCGTGCTCCCACACGTCCACCGTCAGCAACGCGGTATCGCCGGTGGTCAGCGGCGTGCCGGCAGCGCCCATGTTGACGATGTCGACGCTGCCGTCGGCCTTCTTCACCAGCCAGGTCCAACCGCTGCCGAAATTGCCGACGGCGCTCTTGACGAAAGCCTCGCGGAAGGTGGCGTAGGCCCCCCACTTCGCGTTGATGGCCGCAGCCAGGGCGCCGGTGGGCTCGCCGCCGCCGCTGGGCGTCATGCAGTTCCAGAAGAAGGTGTGGTTCCAGATCTGCGCGGCGTTGTTGTAGACGCCGCCGGAACTCTTCTTCACGATGTCCTCGAGCGCCATGCTCTCAAACTCGGTGCCCTTTTGCAGGTTGTTCAGGTTCACCACGTAGGCGTTGTGATGCTTGCCGTGGTGAAACTCCAGCGTCTCACGGCTGTAGTGCGGGGCCAGGGCGTCGATGGCGTAGGGCAGCGGCGGCAGGGTGTGTTCCATGGCGTTTCTTGCTTCCTGAAAGGGTGTCGGTTACTGGCTTCGCGGGATTGTAGGCAACGCCCCTTCAGGGGGACGACGGCAGGGCTTCGATGCTCAGCAGCTCGGCCTCGGCCGTGCCGTCGGCCCAGGTGGCGCGCACGGTCTGCCCTGCCCGCAGGCCGGCCACCGACACGATGGGGCGGCCATCCAGCGTCTGCACCCAGGCGTAGCCGCGGCGCAGCACGCGGGCCGGGTCGTGTGCCTGCAGCCGCGCCGCGGCGGCCGCCAGGCGCAGCGGCTCGGTGCTGAGCCGCTCGCGCAGGGCGCGCCGGGCACGCTCGCCGAAGCGGACGAGCACGTCTTGGCGCTCCCGCAGGGTCAGCAGCGGCGCCCGCGCCAGGCGCTGGGCGCGCGACTCAAGGCCCTGGCGCTGCGCCGCGAGCGCACGCGCCGGGGTGCCCAGGCGCGCGGCCAGCGTGTCGGTACGATGGGCCAGGCGCTGCAGCATGCGCTCCGCGGCGCGTCGCGCGCGGTCGGCCTGGGCGTCCAGCTGCGCCCGCAGTTCGGCCAGCGCCGGCGCAGCCAGCTCGGCAGCGGCCGTCGGCGTGGGCGCGCGCAGATCGGCGGCGAGGTCGGCCAGGGTCACGTCGGTCTCGTGGCCCACGCCGCACACCACGGGCAGCGGGCAAGCGGCGATCGAGCGCACCACGCGTTCGTCGTTGAATGCCCAGAGGTCCTCGAGCGAACCGCCGCCGCGCACCAGCAGCAGCGCGTCGACCTCGGCGCGGCGGCCTGCCAGGGTCAGCGCCTCGACGAGGGCGGCCGGCGCCTCGGCGCCCTGCATCGGAGCCGGGTAAATGACCACGCTCACCTGGGGCGCGCGACGCTGCAGCGCCGTGATCACGTCGCGCAGCGCTGCGGCCGCCAGCGAGGTCACCACGCCCAGCGCGCGCGGCTGCGGCGGCAGGGGTCGCTTGCGGGCGGCATCGAACAGGCCCTGCGCCGCCAGGCGCGCGCGCCGACGCAGGAACTCTTCGTACAGCGCACCTTCGCCCACGCGACGCATGGACTCGACCACCAGCTGCAACTCGCCGCGGGCCTCGTAGACGCCGAGGCGGCCGCGCAATTCCACCCGCTGGCCATCGGCCGGCATGAAGTCCAGCAGGGTCGCGGCCCTGCGGAACATCGCGCAGCGCAGCAGGGCCGGCGCGCCATCGGCGTCCTTCAGCGAAAAGTACACGTGGCCGCTGGCGGCGCGTGCCAGGCCGGAAAGCTCGCCGCACACCGCCACCGCACCGAAGCGGGCGGCGAGCGCGTCGGTCGTGGCCAGCAGCAGCGCAGCCACGCCCCAGGGGACCCGCATGGGCAGTTCCGCCATCAGGAAAAGCCCGGCAGTCCACAGCACCCCGCAGGCCAGGGGGAGACCCCCGAACCCGCTGTCACGAAAGCGATATCGGATTCCAAGTGCTTGATCCGCATGGAGATTTTCATGCTGAAAAATTAGGCGCCGGAAATTCAGGCCTGCTGCGACGCCCACTTGCGATGGCCACGCAGGCCTTGCCCACAACTTTGTCCACAGGTTGCGTGGATATTGAATGCCGGATGGCCTGTGGTGTGGCGGCGGTCATGAGGCCCGCCAAAGGCATCGGCCATAATGGCCTTAGCTGTCCCCGCAATGCCACTGCGCAAGACCGCGCGAGAGAGAGTAGAGACCCCGGTGTTCGCCATCATACAAGCCGCTGGCTGGCCTATCTGGCCCTTGCTCGTGTGTTCCATCGTCGCGCTGTGGCTGGCGATCGAGCGCTTCTACACCTTGCGCCCTTCGCAGGTCGCCCCGCCCACGCTGCTCGACGAGGTCCTCGGGGTGACGCGCGCCAGCTTGCCTTCGAACGACATCGTCAACAAACTTGCTGCCAATTCGGTGCTCGGCGGTGTGTTGGCTGCCGGCTTGCGCTGCGTGATCGCCGAGCCGCGCATCACCGAACCTGCGTTGCGCCAACAGTTCGAGAACGCGGGCCGCGCCGCCGTGCACAGCCTGGAGCGCTACCTCAACGCCCTGGGCACCATCGCCTCGGCGGCGCCGCTGCTGGGCTTGCTGGGCACGGTGATTGGCATGATCGAAATCTTCGGCTCGCAGGCACCCACGGCCGGCACGGTCGGCAACCCGCAGCAGCTGGCGCACGGGATTTCGATTGCCCTGTACAACACGGCGTTCGGGCTCATCGTGGCCATTCCCGCGCTCATGGTGCACCGGCACTTCCGACGTCGCGTCGACGATTACGCACTGGCGATGGAGCTCGCTGCCGAGCGCATGGTGCCGCACCTCATGCGCTTCTCGGTCAAGACCGGCTGAAGGCGCTCGCCGCATGAAGTTCGACCGCCGCCGCCAGGAGGAACCGGAGATCAACCTGATCCCGTTCATCGACGTGCTGCTGGTGGTGCTGATCTTCCTGATGCTGTCGACCACCTACTCGCGCTTCACCGAGTTGCAGATCAACCTGCCAGCGGCCGATGCCGAGCGGCTGCGAGATCGTCCGGCCGAGGTCATCGTGTCCGTGGCGGCCGACGGACGCTATGTCGTGAACAAACGCCCAGTCGATGGCCGCAGCGTCGAGACGCTGGCCGCCGCGCTGGCCGCGGCCTCCGGTGGCCGGCCGGAAGCGGTGCTCATCATCTCGGCCGATGCGCTGGCAGCTCACCAGTCCGTGATCAACGTGCTCGACGCCGCACGGCGAGCCGGGCTGTCGCGAATCACGTTCGCGGCCCAGACCGCGGGCGCGACGCCCCGCTGACCCACGCCGCAGCGTGCCGGGCGCGCTCGAGGAACTCTTCCGCCGCATCTGGTGGACACCTCGGCCCGGCGCGGCATCCCGGCTGCTGCAGCCGCTGGCCGCCCTGTACGGGGTGTTGCAGCGCCGGCATGCACGCCGTTCGGCCCCCGCTGCGGCTCTGGCGGTGCCGGTGCTGGTGGTGGGCAACGTCGTCGTCGGTGGCGCGGGCAAGACACCGACGGTGATAGCCGTTGTGGCGTGGTTGGCGCGGTGCGGGCACCGGCCGGGTATCGTGTCGCGCGGGCACGGGCGCGCGGGATCGGGCCCGCGCCTCGTGGTGCCGGCCGACAGCCCGTGCGACGTCGGCGACGAGCCGCTGCTGCTGACGCGCCGCAGCGGTGTGCCGATGGTGGTGGGGCGCGACCGGGTGGCCGCCGCCAGGCTGTTGCTCGAGGCCCACCCGGATGTCGACGTGATCGTCGCCGACGACGGCCTGCAGCACCACGCCCTGCCCCGCCGGGCCGAGCTGCTGGTGTTCGACGAGCGCGGCGCGGGCAACGGCCTGCTGCTGCCGGCCGGCCCGCTGCGCGAGCCCCTGCCCCGGCAGCTGGCCGCCGGCCGCCACCTGCTGTACACCGCGGGCGCAGCGAGCACGCCGCTACCCGGCGCCTGTGCCACCCGCCGCCTTCAGCGCGCCTGGCCGCTTGCCGCCTGGCACGCGGGCGACGCCGCATCCGCCGTGCCCCTGGCAGCGCTGCAGGGCCGGCCCCTGCTGGCCGCCGCCGGCCTCGCAGAGCCTCGGAAATTCTTCGCCATGCTTCGCGAGGCCGGCCTGCAGGTCCAGACGCTGCCGCTGCCGGACCACCACCCCTACGCCACGCTGCCCTGGCCCGCCACCGGCTGCGACGTGCTGATCACCGAGAAGGACGCCGTCAAGATCGATCCCGCCCGCGCCGCCGGGCGGCCCGTGTGGGTGCTGCCGCTAGACTTGGACGTGCCCAAGACGCTGCTCGATGCGCTGCATGCCGAGCTCTTCGGCCCCCGCCCCGCGAACGCCCCAACGCCATGAGCCTGGACCAACGCCTCATCGAACTGCTCGTCTGCCCCGTCTGCAAGGGTCCGCTGCAGCTGCGCCGCGACGCCGAGCGGCGTCCGCTGGACCTGGCCTGCCCCGCCGACCGGCTGGCCTTCCCCATCCGGGACGGCATTCCCGTGATGCTGGAAAGCGAAGCCCAACCCCTGGACGGACCGCCCCTGGACACCGCGCCCGTCCCGTGAACGCCGGCGCCTTCACCGTCCTGATCCCGGCGCGGCTGGCGAGCACGCGGCTGCCCCGCAAGCCGCTGGCCGACATCGCCGGCAAGCCCATGGTCGTGCGCGTGGCCGAGCGTGTGACGGGCCTGGCCGGCGCCCGCGCCGTGGTGGTGGCCTGCGACGACGCCGAGATCGTCGGCGCCTGTGCCCACCACGGCGTGCAGGCCGTGCTCACCCGCGCCGACCATGCCAGCGGCAGCGACCGCCTGGCCGAGGCCTGCGAGCTTCTGGGGCTGGCCGGCGACGATGTCGTCGTGAATGTGCAGGGCGACGAGCCGTTGATCGAGCCTGCCCTCGTACAGGCGGTGGCGGCGCTGCTGGTGGAACGCGACGACTGCGTCATGGCCACCGCCGCGCACCACTTGGCTGAGACGGCGGAGTACACCAACCCCAACGTCGTCAAGGTGGTGCTAGACGCCGCATCGCGCGCGCTGTACTTCAGCCGCGCGCCGTTGCCCTGGTGGCGCGACGGCGGCGGCGCTGCGCCACACGATCCGCCGCCGCTTCGCCATGTGGGCCTGTACGCCTACCGTGCGGGCTTCCTTCGCGCATTTCCGTCTCTGCCGCCGGCGGCGCTGGAGCAGGCCGAGGCGCTGGAGCAGCTGCGCGTGCTGTGGCACGGCCACCGCATCGCGGTGCACGTGTCCGACCACGAGCCGGGGCCCGGCATCGACACGCCGGCCGACCTGGCCAGGGTGCGCACGCTGTTCGAGGGCGAGAACAGGAGCCCCGCCGCGTCAGCTTGACGCGGAGGGCCGCGTGCTATTCTCGATTCGAGGGGACCGGCGCACGACAACACAGAACGAGGCACGCGATGAGATTGATCCTCCTGGGCGCTCCTGGCGCCGGCAAGGGCACGCAAGCCGCCGTGATCTGCCGGCACTTCGGCATCCCCCAGATCAGCACCGGCGACATGCTGCGCGCCGCCGTCAAGGCCGGCACGCCGCTGGGTCTGGCGGCCAAGCAGGTGATGGACAGCGGCGGCCTCGTCAGCGACGACATCATCATCGGCCTCGTCAAGGAACGCCTCGCACAGCCCGACTGTGCCAACGGGTTCCTGTTCGACGGCTTCCCGCGCACCATTCCGCAGGCAGACGCCATGAAGGCCGCTGGCGTCAACCTCGACCACGTGCTCGAGATCGACGTGCCCGACGAGGCCATCATCGAGCGCATGAGTGGTCGCCGCGCCCACCTGCCCTCGGGCCGCACGTACCACCTGAGGTTCAACCCGCCGAAGGTCGAAGGACTGGACGACGTGAGCGGCGAGCCGCTGATTCAGCGTGACGACGACCAGGAAGAGACCGTTCGCAAGCGGCTGCGGGTCTACCACAGTCAGACCCGCCCGTTGGTGGATTACTACTCCGGCTGGGCGGCGGGCGGCCAGGCCGGCGCGCCGCGCTACGCCCGCATCGCCGGCACGGGCAGCGTCGACGAGATCACCGCCCGCGTGATGGCGGCGCTCGGGGCCTGATTCCCTCACCCTCTGCTTAAACGACGGCATCGTGGACATCTCAGGCAAGGTTTTCATCGTCACCGGTGGTGCTTCGGGCCTGGGCGAGGGAACGGCGCGGCTGCTAGCGGCCAGCGGCGGCAAGGTCGTCGTGGCCGACATGAACGCCGACAAAGGTGAGAAGGTCGCGGCCGAAACCGGTGGCGTGTTCGTGAAGTGCGACGTCAGCGTCGAGGCCGACGGCCAGGCCGCCGTGGCCGCGGCGCTGAAGCTCGGCAAGCTCATGGGCCTGATCAACTGCGCCGGCATCGCCCCTGCGAGCAAGACCGTCGGCAAGGACGGCGCGCACTCGCTGGCCCTGTTCACGAAGACGGTCACCGTCAACCTGATCGGCAGCTTCAACATGATCCGCCTGGCCGCCGAGGCGATGTCGAAGAACGAGCCCGAGCCCACGGGCGAGCGCGGCGTGCTCATCAGCACCGCCAGCGTGGCCGCCTACGACGGGCAAATTGGCCAGGCTGCCTACAGCGCCAGCAAGGGCGGCGTGGTCGGCATGACCCTGCCGATCGCACGCGACCTGGCGCGCAACGGCATCCGCAACATGACGATCGCACCGGGCATCTTCGGCACGCCCATGCTCTTCGGCATGCCGCAGGAGGTGCAGGACGCGCTGGCCGCCAGCGTGCCCTTCCCCAGCCGCCTGGGCACGCCGGCCGACTACGCCAAGCTCGCCCAGCACATCATCGAGAACGACATGCTCAACGGAGAGGTGATCCGGCTGGATGGGGCGATACGGCTGGCGCCGAAGTAGGTGCCCGCGCGGTCGGTCCCGGCTTCCCATGAGGACGACGCTCGTCCGCAGCGTGATGGCAAGGTCACTGCCGCGTATCCATCGCCCTGCCGCGTTGGTCGTCTTGCTTGCTCACCCCGCCTGCTGCATGGCAGCGATCGCATCCTCAGCTCTGGAGTGCGCCCTTCAGGGGCCAGGCACCCTACCCCTATAACCGCGGCTGACGCAGCGATATCAGTCGGTCTTCCGCGGTTTGGCCTGGACCGAGCGGAACAAAGCGAAAGCCGGGCGCGAGCGCTTCTGGGAGTGGTTGGCCGCTCAACAGAGCCCCTAAGCCGTTGCGGAGAATGCCTTCCGTCTGCCCCGCGCCGACGATCCTGCGGTACAGATCAGCGCGAACGGCGGCTGCAGCTGCCTCGGGAGCGCTCGCGTCAAGATCAACCCTCTGTTCAAATGTTGTGGTTGAGCGAGGCGCTCCGGGGAGATTGGTTTCGAGCACGATCTGAGCAATGCCGAACGGATCGCCTTTCTCAGGCCTGATGATCTCGACGGTGTGACTGGCGCGTATCGCAAGGGCGCCCTTCGGTGTCCGAAGAGAGAGTTGCTGCGACGTGACCTCGCCTCGCGGCGAGATGTCGCCGATCGGCAGACTTGCGATGAGGGATTGGACGGTTTCATCCACCGAGCCGCCCTGACGCGCGGCGGCGGAGAGTGGGCGGTGAAATTGCTGAAGCAAACGGGTCTCGTCCGCCTTCAGACCCTCCTTGATCCGGTGCCGGCTCACGGACGCCGGCACTTCCGGATTGAGTGCCAACTGCTGCTCGTACTCGACGCGGAATGTCTTCTGCGGAATCTGACGGCCCCCCGTACGCTGTTCAACAGTTGAGCGGGGGGCCGAGTGATCGGGGGTGGTCACAGCGAGGGTGAGGCGACTTGTCGCGGTCGCTTGTCCGTCGACCGAGTTAACGCTGACCGAATGGTTGGCGTCGAGATTGAACTGGTGGGCATACGGTGTGCGATAACCGATCAGGTTTTGCTCCGAGCGCTGTTCCCAGGGCTTTTGTGGCCCTCCTCGAACCCCTTGCAGTTCTCGCTGCTGTTGTTCCCGTATGGAGGCACGGAGCTGGTCAGGGCTGGGGATCGTGGGTGGGGCAACCTGGGCGAGAGCGAACTTCTGAAGCGCTTGAATGCGTTGGGTCGCGTCGCGTGCGACGGCAGGATCGCTGGGGCCTTGACGTTCCCTCAGGAAATCGAACAGGGGCTTGTTACTCTTCTCGAACCACTCCGACACCGCTCGGTTGAGCTCCTTCGGTGACTTCAGCGAACCGTTGTCTTTGAACGGGGAGACGCCGGTGACCTGCTCGAAGTTTTTCAGCAGCTCGGTCTGCTGTGCCATCGCGCCCGGGGGAAAGACATGGACCGAGGCGTTTGCCGGCATGACGGTCGTCGTGAGGGCCGTCTCGAGTTGACTGATCGGTCGAAGAGCGGTTTCGCGGAGCGCGGCAAGCTGTTTTTGGGCATCCTGCGGTGGCGGTTCTTTTTCGAGCGGCGCAACGGTATCGGAATGTTGGCCTCGATACGCTTCCCAGAGCTCGGCCTCAAGCTGCTTTCGAGCCTTGGGTGTGCCATCGGCCTGGAGCGCCGAGACGCCGGTTTCGGCCTCGAACTTGCGGAACAGGTCGGTGCGAAAGCCGTGGAGAGTTTGGCGGACTGTTTCAAGGGTTCGGCCGCCGAGGTGGCTGGAACTGATACCGCTTTGCTCAAAGGCGTCCAAGGCCTGAATGACCGCGGGGGGGAGTTGCAGGCGCCGTTGCGGGACGGCATCTCGACCCGGGATGGCAAACGGAATCCCCACCGAGCCAACGCCAACAGCACCGACGGAAAACGCAGCCTTCCCCTCACCCTCGCCGTAAAAGACGAGCGATTGAGTTGCCTTGTCGAGAAACCACTGGTGACTCTCGTCTTTGGAGCGGAAGGTAACCACAGCGCCCCACGACCCGGGGATCAATGATCCGACAGGGACGGGACCGACGTTGAAATTGTTGACACCCAGCTGAATTGAAAGCCTTGGAGAATGCCTCGTGAAGTTAAGGTTCGGCCCGGCGGGTCCGAATCCAGCCGCTGCCGAGGTGCTGTATGACTCACTCGGGTCCAGGCCTCGCCGGGAATTAGTGAATGAGACCGAGGCCGCGGGGCCGCGCGTTGCGAAGCCTGCACCAACTCCGAATGAGCGAACTTTTCGGTCGTACGGCACGCCTTGGAAGGTCTTGAGGATTTCGGATGCCCGATTGACGCCAGCGCCGACGGACGGTCCATCCGTTTGATATCCAGCCTGCAGGCTGATCGTTTGGGTGTCGGTGCGGGTGGTGGTCGCCCCAGGTGCTTGTGGGGGGAGCGTCGTCGTGGATCCTGTCGTTCGGCTTACGCCGAGCTCCCCTCCCGGCGCCCCGTCCGCAGCCGCGGAGGCCGCCGCCGTGAAATTCAGCTGCGGCTTAATTGGGACCGTCTGGCCCGGAATCGTTGAAACTGGAGGCATCGCGTCACTTCCTTCGCCGCGCAGAAACGCTGCTCGAGGGGTCCAGGGGGAGTGCGAACGGGTATGCGTCAGGACGCGCACTCATCCGCCGGAGGGGGCCCCTCGAAAACTGGGAGAGAGGGGGGGTTGTGCGGCTGCTAGGTGTTCGGGGCGCGCCATGGGCATTCGGGGTACTCCGCGCCCGCCGCCGCTCCCGCAAGGCCTCGGTGATCGGCGGCAGGAGAACAACAGTGATCGCGGGGATGAAAGGCTCAAAGCCATGCTCGACCAAGGAAGCTTCGGCAAAGACAGGCTCCGCGCCGACGGCAAAACCGCCCGCGGCGACACCACACCCCGGGTGGTGCAGCATAGGTGGCGACGTTGCGGTAGTCCATCCGACGTACCCCCCGCGACCAAGGGGGCCACGAACCGACCGATCGGACCAACGCGGACGCGCGGGTGGTCGCGGCTGGTGTAGGCCAGGCGCCGCCCTGACTGGCAATCGAAGTGGCGCGGGTGCCGAAGTTCAAGCACCAGGACCGTGCGCCCAAGAGCTCTGTCGTCGACCTGGGATACCGCGGCTTGGCCGACATGACCACGGTTTGGAGATCAACAAGCACGGGGACGATAAGAGCCTCACGCCGCTGCAGCGCTGCTGGATGAATGGCGCGCAGGGCCATGCGCTGCAGGCCTTGAGCTGCGCGCCTTGGCCTCGGGCCTGGACGAGGCCGGGCGCCGACCCCGTTGGTGGCAAAGAGGCGTCGCGTGCCGCGGCGGGCTCAGAATCGGAAGCTGACACGGTGCAGGCTGAAATGGCAGCTGCACGGTCCGCTGCAACCGACCCATGATCACCGTCCACCACCTCGAGAACTCGCGCTCGCAGCGCGTGCTGTGGCTGCTCGAAGAGCTCGGCACGCCCTACGCCGTCCAGCGCTACGCGCGCAACCCCGTCACGATGCTCGCGCCGCCCGAGCTGAAGGCCGTGCACCCGCTGGGCAAGAGCCCGGTCATCGACGACGACGGCACCGTGGTGGCCGAGAGCGGCGCCATCGTCGAGTACCTGGTCGACACCCACGGCGGCGGCCGCCTGAAGCCGTCGCTGGGCACGCCCGAGGCGCGGCGCTACACCTACTGGCTGCACTTTGCCGAAGGCAGCCTGATGCCACCACTGCTGGTGGCGCTGATCTTCGCCAAGGTACGAGGCGCCAAGCTGCCTTTCTTCGTGAAACCCATCGTCAAGGGCATCGCGGCGCAGGTGCACAAGGCCTACATCGACCCCAACGTGAACAACCTGCTGGCCTTCATGGAGGCCGAACTGCAGCAGCGCGAGTGGTTCGCCGGCGACACCTTCACGGCGGCCGATGTGCAGATGAGCTACCCGCTGGAGGCCGCTGCGGCGGGCCGCGCGGGCTTCACGGCGCAGAGCCACCCGAAGCTGCACGCCTGGCTGATGCGCTGCCAGGCGAGGCCGGCCTACCAGCTGGCGCTGGCCGCGGGCGGGCCATACTCGGTGATCCCCTGAACGCCGGCGCTCAACCGCCGCCCAGCCGGGCGCGGAACCAGTCGGGCATGGGCGCCGAGCGCTTCGCGGCGTAGTCGGTCCACACGGTGCGCGCGCCGCCCTCGGCGTACACCACCCCGGGCTCGTCGACGCGCTCGATGGTGTGGAAGGTGTCGAAGCTGCTGCGGCCCGGGTTGGCCACGCTCATGGTCACGCGCACGTCGCCGGGGAACTCCAGCTGCCGCAGGAAGTTGCAGAAGGCGTTGACGATCACCGGGCCCTGCGTCGACAGCTTGGGGTCGACGCCGACCGAGAAGATCCAGTCGAGCCGGCAGACCTCCATGTAGCGGAAGTAGAGCGTGTTGTTGACGTGGCCCATGGCGTCCATGTCGCCCCAGCGCAGCGGCATCACCATCTCGTGCACCCGCCGCGCGTCCGTGGGCAGCACGAAGCGCAGGCCGCCGGCGGGCGCGGCCGGCGGTGCCGGGGCCTCCGCTGCGGGCGGGGGCGGCGCGTGCGGGCGCTCGGCCGGCGGCGCCTCGCCGGTGAGCAGCTGCGCCCAGCGCGCCTCGCGCTCGCCCGGCGCGCGCGCCAGCTTCGCCACGCGCGGCGGCGTCTTGGCCGCGAGCTCCTCGAGGAAGCCCTCGACCGAGGAGATGTCGGCGAAGCGGTGCAGCCGCTCGGCATTGAGCCGCAGCTCGGCGGCGGTCTGCGGCCCGCGCAGCAGCAGCACCGCCAGCAGCGCCACGCTCTGCGAGGGCAGCCCCAGCACGCGCCCCGCGTTGTGCTCGAAGCGCACGACGCGGCTGCCGCTGACCTCGACCACTAGGCTCAGGCGCTTCAACTCGTCCAGCGCCAGCAGCACCTCGTGCTCCGACAGCTCCGTCACCGGCTGCCGCGCCGTCTTCTGGTTGCAGCCCGCCACCAGCGCGTTCAGGCTCAGCGGGTAGGTGTCGGGCACCGTGGCCGCCTTCTCCACCAGCACGCCCAGGATGCGGCCCTCGGCCGCGCTCAGCGTCCGCATCGCCGGGTCAGATGGCCTGGCCGTCGTCGGCGGTGATGACGGCGCCGTTGACGAAGTGGCTCTCGTTGGCGCACAGCATCATCAGCACGGCGTCCAGGTCGGCCGGCTTGCCCACGCGCTGGCGCGGGAAGCCCTTGATCATCTTCTGGCCCGCCTCGGTGTGCCAGACGTGATGGTTGATCTCGGTGTCGATGTAGCCCGGGCAGATGGCGTTGACGTTGATGCCGTAGCGGCCCCACTCCAGCGCCATCGCGCGCGTCATGTGCACGACCGCGGCCTTGCTCATGCAGTACACGCCGATGCCGGGCCACACGCGCAGCCCCGCCATCGACGCGACGTTGACGATGCGCCCGCCGGTGAAGGTACCCGGCGCCTCGCCCTTGCTGCGCGCGATCATGCGCTTGGCTACCGCCTGCCCCACGAAGAAGGCGCCGCGCACGTTGGTGTCGAAGATGCGGTCGAAGCCCTCGGGCGTGGCCTCGGCAAGCTTCTCGGTGCTGCCGACGCCGCTGTTGTTGACGAGGATGTCGATGGCGCCCATCTCCGTCTCGGCATGGGCCACGGCGGCGGCGATGCTGTCGGTGTCGGTCACGTCCAGCGTCACCACGTGGGCGTCGCCGCCCTGGCTCTCGATCTCGGCGCGCAGCGTCTTCAGGCGGTCCACGCGGCGGGCGGCCAGCACCACGCCGGCGCCGGCCGCCGCCAGCGTGCGCGCGAACTGCGCGCCCAGCCCGCTGGAAGCCCCTGTCACGAAGGCCACGCGGCCCGAGAGATCGATCGAATACGCCATGGATGCCTGCCTCGATGTCCGTCCGTCGGGGCCTGGAATACGCCCCATGCCGAGGCACGATAGCAGGATCAGCACGCCGCCTCGCACGCGATGAGGCCCCGCCGACGCCCGGTATTCGCCTTGCCGCGGGCCGCCCGAAGCGGCTGCGGCATCATCGGCCGCGCCATGCTGAGCCTGCACCGCCTGTCCAAGCGATTCTCCGGGGTGCCCGTCTTCAGCGAGGTCTCGCTGCAGCTGCAGGGCGGCGAGTTCGTGGCCCTGCTGGGCGAGTCGGGCGTGGGCAAGAGCACGCTGCTGAACTGCATCGCCGGCCTGGAGCCGGCCGACGGCGGCGAGGTGCTGCTCGACGGCGTAGCGCTGTCGACACTGCCCGAGGCCGGCCGCGCCGCGCTGCGCCGCGAGCGCCTGGGCTTCGTCTTCCAGGCCTTCCACGTGCTGCCGCACCTGACCGTGGCGCAGAACGTGGAGCTGCCGCTGCGCCTGCTGGGCCGGCAGGCCGCGCCGGCCATGGCCGCGCGCGTGGCCGCGCTGCTCGACGCCGTGGGCCTGCAGGGGCTGGGCGAGCGGCTGCCGGCGCAGCTGTCGGGCGGGCAGCTGCAGCGCGTGGCCATCGCGCGCGCGGTGGTGCACGCGCCGCGGCTGATCCTGGCCGACGAGCCCACGGGCAACCTCGACCCCGCCACCGCCGCCCGCGTGCTCGACGTGCTGCGCGAGCAGGTGCGCGGCAGCGGCGCGGCCTGCCTGCTCGTCACGCACTCGGCGGCGGCGGCCGCGGCGGCCGACCGCGTGCTGCGGCTCACGCCGGGCGGCATCGAGGCCGCCGTCGCCTGATGCCGGCCGCGCCGACCCAGGCCGAGCGCCCATGACGCCCGCGCTGCTGCGCCTGCTGCTGTGGCGCGAATGGCGCCACCACCCCTGGCGCCACGCCACGGCGCTGCTGGCGGTGGCGCTGGGCGTGGCGCTGGCGTGGTCGGTGCACCTGATCAACCAGTCGGCCCTGGCCGAGTTCAGCGCCGCGGTGCGCGCCGCCAACGGCGACGCCGACCTGTCGCTGCGCGGCGCGGCCGTGCCCGAGGCGCTGTTCGAACAGGTGGCGCAGGACGCCGCCGTGACGCTGGCCAGCCCGGTGCTGGAGATCGACACCCTGCTCAAGCGCCCCGACGGCCGCCGCGTGGCCGTGCGCGTGATCGGCCTGGACCTGCTGCGGGCCGCGCCGCTGGCCCCGGAACTGCTGCCGCGCCTGCGCCAGGGCGAGGACCGCCTCGCCGGCTTCGACCCTGACGCGGCCTTTGCCAACGCCGCGGCGCTGGCCGCCCTGGGCAGCGCCGAGCCCGGGCCGCTGGAGCTGCAGAGCGGCCCGGCCACGGTGCGGCTGCGCCACGCCGGCAGCGTGGCCGCCGGCGGCACCCCCGTGCTGGTGATGGACCTGGCCGGGGCGCAGGGCCACTTCGGCGCGCTCGGCCGCCTGACGCGCATCGACCTGCGGCTGGCCCCGGGCACCGACGCCGCCGCCTGGGCGCGCCGCCTGGCCCTGCCCGAGGGCGTGCGCGTGGCCACGCCGGGGGCCGACGAGCAGCGCGTGTCCAACCTGTCGCGCGCCTACCGCGTCAACCTCACCGTGCTGGCGCTGGTGGCGCTGTTCGTGGGGGCCTTCCTGGTGTTCTCGGTCGTGTCGCTGGGCGTGGCGCAGCGCGCGCCGGCCTTGGCCCTGCTGGGCGTGCTGGGCCTGTCGGCCGCGCAGCGGCGCGGCCTGGTGCTGGCCGAGTGCGCGGCGCTGGGCGCGGCCGGCGGGCTGCTGGGCCTGCTGGCCGGCACGGCCATGGCCGCGGCCGCCCTGCGCTGGATGGCTGGCGACCTGGGCGGCGGCTACTTCCCCGGCATCGCGCCGCGGCTGCAGGTGGGCCCGCTGGGCGTGGCGGTGTTCGGCGCGCTGGGCCTGGTGTCGGCGCTGGTGGGCGGCTGGTGGCCGGCGCGGCAGGCCGAGCAGCTTGCGCCCGCCCAGGCGCTGAAGGGCCTGGGCACCGGGCTCGGGGCGGCGCCGCCAGCCTGGCCGGGGCTGGCCCTGGTGGCCGCGGGCGCGCTGGCGGCGCTGGCGCCGCCCGTGGCCGGGCTGCCGCTGGCCGCCTACGCCGCGGTGGCGCTGCTGCTGGTGGGCGGCGTGGCGCTGATCCCGGCCACCGTGCACGCGCTGCTGGCGCGCTGGCCCCGCCCGCAGGGTGCGCTGGCCCTGCTGGCGCTGCAGCGCGCGCGCCACCAGCGCGCCACCGCCACGGCGGCGGTGGCCGGGGTGGTGGCCAGCCTGGCGCTGAGCGTGGCCATCACGGTGATGGTGGCCAGCTTCCGCGACGGCGTGGCGCGCTGGCTGGACACCGTGCTGCCGGCCGACCTGTACGCGCGCACCGCCGCCAGCAGCGCCAGCGCCGACCAGGCCTGGCTGCCGCCTGGCTACGCCGCCAGCGCCGCCGCCGTGCCCGGCGTGCTGCGCGTCGAGCCGGCGCGCGTGCAGCCGGTGGTGCTGGACGAAAACCGCCCCGCCGTGGTGCTGGTGGCGCGCCCGCTGGGCGACCCCGCCGCCGTGCTGCCGCTGCTGGCCGCCCCCCTGCCCGCACCCGAGGGCGCCGTGGGCGTGTTCGTGAGCGAGGCGCTGGTCTCGCTGTACGGCGCGGCGCCCGGCCGGCCGTTCGTGATGCCGGTGGCCGGCACGCCGCGCACGCTGTGGGTGCGCGGTGTGTGGCGCGACTACGCGCGCCAGTTCGGCACCGTGGTGATGGACGCGGCCGACTTCCGCCGGCTCGGCGGCGACGACCGCGTCAACGACCTCGCGCTCTGGCTGGCCCCCGGCGCCGCGGCGGCCGACGTGCAGCAGGCCCTGCGCGAGGCGCTGCGCGGCACGGCCGACCCCGGCCTGCTGGAGTTCGCCAGCAGCGCCGAGCTGCGGCAGCTGTCGCTGCGCATCTTCGACCGCAGCTTCGCCGTCACGCACTACCTGCAGGCGGTGGCCATCACCATCGGGCTGGTGGGCATCGCGGCCTCGCTGAGCGCGCAGGTGCTGGCGCGGCGCAAGGAGTTCGGCCTGCTGGCCCACCTGGGGCTGGTGCGCGGCGACATCGTGCGCCTGGTGGCCACCGAGGCTCTGGCCTGGGTGTCGGCCGGCGTGCTGATGGGGCTGGCGCTGGGCGTGGCCATCAGTCTGGTGCTGGTGTTCGTGGTCAATCCGCAGAGCTTCCACTGGACCATGGACCTGGTGCTGCCGTGGGCCCGGCTGGCCGCCCTGGCGCTGGCCGTGCTGGCCGCCGGCGTGGCCACCGCGGCGCTGACGGCGCGCAACGCGGCGCGCGCGCCGGCGGTGCGCGCCGTTCGGGAGGACTGGTGAACCCCGCCCGCCGCGCCTGGCTGGCCCGGCTCGCCGGCCTCGGCGCGCTCGCGCCGAGGGCCGCGGCGGCTTCGACGGTGGCGGCCGGCGACGACATCCCGCGCCGGGGCCGCGTGCTGCGCTTCCCGCGCGACCACGGCGCCCACCCTGGCTGCCGCACCGAGTGGTGGTACGTGACGGGCTGGCTGGGCACCGAGGCGCAGCCCACCGGCGGCTTCCAGGTCACGTTCTTCCGCACCCGCACGGGCCTTGCGCAGGGGCACCCCAGCCGATTCGCGGCGCGCCAGCTGCTGTTCGCCCACGCCGCCGTCACCACGCTCGGGCCCGACGGCGGCCGCCACGCGCACGACCAGCGCATCGTGCGCTGGAGCGGCGACCCGGCCGCCCCGCTGGCCGCCGCCGCGCTGGACACGGCCCGCGTGAACATCGGCGACTGGCGGCTGGTGCTCGAAGGCGCTGGCGACGGTCGGCGCTGGACGAGCCGCATCGCCGCGCGCGACTTCACGCTGGAGCTGGACATGACGCGCACGCAGCCGCTGCTGCTACAGGGTGACGCCGGCTTCAGCCGCAAGGGCCCCGACGAGGCCCAGGCCAGCCACTACGTCACCGACCCGCAGCTCGCCGTGCGGGCGCGCATCGCCCTCGAGGGCCGCAGCGGGCCGGAAGCCGTCGGCCGCGCCTGGATGGACCACGAGTGGAGCGAGTCCCTGCTGCACCGGCAGGCCGTGGGCTGGGACTGGATCGGCATCAACCTCTTCGATGGCGGCGCGCTCACGGCCTTCGAGCTGCGACGAGCCGACGGCAGCGCGCTGTGGGCCGGCGGCAGCCACCGCGCCGCGGGCGCTGCAACGCGCGCCTTCGAACCCGGCGCGGTGCGCTTCGAGGCCGTGCGGCGCTGGCGCAGCCCGGCCACCGGCGTGAGCTGGCCCGTGCAGTGGCGCGTCAGCACGCCCGCCGGCCGCCACGAGGTGCGCGCGCTGGCCGACGCGCAGGAACTCGAAAGCCGAGCCAGCACCGGCGCGCTGTACTGGGAGGGCCTGGCCGAACTGGTGGACGAAGCCGGCCGCCGCGTCGGCCTGGGCTACCTGGAGCTCACAGGCTACGGCGGCGCCCTGCGCCTGTAGCCGCCCGCCGAGGGCCTACGGGCGCGCCCGCGGCTCGGTGCGCCAGCCGCCAGTGGGGCTGAGGCGCCCCAGGTCGACCGGGGCGGCGCGCACGCAGTTGCCGCCGGCCTGGCGCGCAGCCAGCACGGCGTCCTGGGCATCGTCGATCAGCGACTGCAGGTTGAGGTGCGCTGGGCGCAGCTGCGCCACGCCGATGCTCACGGTCAGGCGCAGGGCCTTGGGCGTGGCCTCCTGAGGCAGCGCAACCTCAAGCTGCTCAGCCCTGTCCCGGATGCGCTCGGCGACATCGAGCGCCCCAGTGGGGTCAGCATGGGACAGGAAGACAGCCATCTGGGCTTCGCCAAAACGGGTGATCAGGTCGGCGCCGCGCAGAGTAGGGGCGGTCTGTCGCAGCAGCTCGTCCATCACCGCGTCGGCGGCCTCGCTGCCGCTCGACTCGGTCAGGCGCGCGAAGCGGTCGACGTCCACCAGCAGCACCGCGGCGCCGCTGCCGTAACGTCGCGCACGCGCCCACTCACGGCCGGCGAGCTCCAGAAACAGCGGCCGGGCGGCGCCCAACGGCGTGTTCAACGAACCGCTCATGAGCGACTGACGATCCTGGCGCGTCATCAGCCGCTGCAGCAGCAGGGCCGCGGGCAGCACGGAGGCGGCCACGCCGAGCAGCGCACCCATCGGAGCGGCCCAACTCGAGGCCCCCAGGCCGACGGTCAAGGCCCATGACACCAACGCAGCGATCAGCGCCGCGCCGAGGGCCACCATCGCCACCGCCGCCGCCATGGGCAAGCGCACCGACGATGCAGCAACAGGCGGCGGGGACGCCGGCAGCACGGCCGGCGGGTTGGGCGGGGGCGTCAGGCTCATGATCCCAATACGAGAACCTATTCGACCACATCCGGCGCGAACTGAAGGCCCGGTTTGCGGCCGATCGCCCCCCCACCCGCGGGCATGGGGTGCGGCGGCGTCGCGGAGAGCGAGAGCGGAGAGCGAGGGGGCCGCCGCATAGACTTCCCGCCATGCCCGAGGAATTTTCACGCCCGGCGGCCCGGTCGCCGCGGTCCCTGTCCGGCCTGCTGCCCTTCGTGCGCCCCTACCGCGGCGTGGTGGGGCTGGCCGGCGTCTTCCTGGTGCTGGCCGCGCTCAGCACCCTGGCCTTCCCGGTGGCGCTGAAGCAGCTCATCGACCAGGGCTTCGTCGCCGCCGAGCCCGGGCAGCAGTTGATGGCGCTGCGCGGGCACTTCCTGGCGCTGTTCGGCGTGGCGCTGGCGCTGGGCGTGTTCTCGGCCCTTCGCTTCTTCACCGTCAGCTGGCTGGGCGAGCGCATCACGGCCGACCTGCGCAACGCCGTCTACGGCCACGTGCTGCGGCAGAGCCCGGAGTTCTTCGAGAGCACGCGCACCGGCGAGGTGCTGTCGCGCCTGACCACCGACACCACGCTCGTGCAGACCGTGGTCGGCTCCAGCCTCAGCATGGGTCTGCGCAACGTGGTGATGGGCGCGGGGGCGCTGATCGCGCTGATCGTCACCAACCCCTGGGTGATGACGCAGGTGCTGGGCCTGCTGGTGCTGGTGGTGCTGCCCAGCCTGTACTGGGGCCGCCGCGTGCGCAAGCTCAGCCGCGCCAGCCAGGACCGCGTGGCCGACAGCAGCGCCATCGCCGCCGAGGTCCTCAGCGAGATCCCGGTCGTGCAGAGCCACGTGCAGGAATCGCGCGAGGCGACGCGCTTTAACCGCAGCACCGAGGAGGCCTTCGCCACGGCGCGCCGTCGCACCACGGTGCGCGCGGTGCTGGTGGGCTTCATGATCACCGCGACCTTCGGCGCGCTGCTGTGGGGCCTGTTCCAGGGCACGCAGGCCGTGATCGAGGGCCGCATCACCGCGGGCCACCTGGGGCAGACGGTGGTCTTCGTGATCATCTTCGTGGGCGCCGTGGCGGTGCTGTCCGAGATCTACGGCGACCTGCTGCGCGCCGCCGGCGCCACCGAGCGGCTGATGGAGCTGCTGGCCGCGACCTCGCCCGTGACGGAGCCGGCGAAGCCCGTGGCGCTGCCCCCGGCGCTGCGCGGCTCGTCGCTGGCGCTGGAGGGGGTGAGCTTCCACTATCCCTCGCGCCCGGGCACGCCGGCGCTGGCCGACTTCTCGCTGGCCGTGCGCGCCGGCGAGACCGTGGCCCTCGTGGGCCCCAGCGGCGCCGGCAAGAGCACCGTGTTCCAGCTGCTGCTGCGCTTCTACGACGCCCAGCAGGGCACCGTGCGCGTGGACGGCGTGCCCGTGCGCGACGCGAGCCTGGCCGCGCTGCGCGGCCGCATCGGCCTGGTGCCGCAGGACAGCACGGTGTTCTCCACCAGCGCGCTCGAGAACATCCGCTACGGTCGCCCCGAGGCCAGCGACGCCGAGGTGCACGCCGCCGCGAAGGCGGCCTTCGCCGACGACTTCATCCGCGCCCTGCCCGAGGGCTACGAGACTTACCTCGGCGAGCGCGGGGTGCGGCTGTCCGGCGGCCAGCGCCAGCGCATCGCGATCGCCCGCGCCATGCTGAAGAACCCGCCGCTTCTGCTGCTGGACGAGGCCACCAGCGCCCTCGACGCCGAGAGCGAGCGCGTCGTGCAGCAGGCGCTGGAGGCCGCGATGGCGGACCGCACCACGCTGGTCATCGCGCACCGCCTGGCCACCGTGCTCAAGGCCGACCGCATCGTCGTGATGGACGGCGGCCGCATCGTCGACATCGGCAGCCACGCCGAGCTGGTGGCGCGCGGCGGGCTGTACGCACGCCTGGCGGCCATGCAGTTCGGCGCCGGCGCCCCGGCGCCCCGCCCCGACCAACCCCGGCTCGCCCCGATGCACCCATGAACCGCCCCGTCCGATCGCAGTACGAAGACTTCATGCGCCACGTGTTCGAGCACGGCGTGCCCAAGGCCGACCGCACCGGCGTCGGCACGCGCAGCGTGTTCGGCCACCAGATGCGCTTCGACCTCGCCGAGGGCTTCCCGCTGGTGACGACCAAGAAGGTGCACCTGAAGAGCATCATCCTCGAGCTGCTGTGGTTCCTGCGCGGCGACAGCAACGTGAAGTGGCTGCAAGAGCACGGCTGCACCATCTGGGACGAGTGGGCGCGCGCGGACGGCGAGCTCGGGCCGGTGTACGGCGTGCAGTGGCGCAGCTGGCCGGCCCCCCAGGCCGACGGATCCAGCGGCCACGTCGACCAGATCGCCGAGGTCGTGGGTCAGCTGAAGACCAACCCCGACAGCCGGCGCATCATCGTCAGCGCCTGGAACGTGGCCGAGCTGCCGAAGATGGCGCTGGCGCCCTGCCACGCCTTCTTCCAGTTCTACGTGGCCGAGGGCCGGCTCTCGTGCCAGCTGTACCAGCGCAGCGCCGACATCTTCCTGGGCGTGCCCTTCAACATCGCCAGCTACGCGCTGCTCACGCACATGCTGGCGCAGCAGTGCGACCTGCAGCCCGGCGAGTTCATCTGGACCGGCGGCGATTGCCACATCTACAGCAACCACACCGAACAGGTGCAGACGCAGCTCGCGCGCACGCCCTACCCCTACCCGGTGCTGAACATCCGGCGGCGGCCGGCGTCGATCTTCGACTACGCCTACGAGGACTTCGAGGTGCTGGAGTACCAGCACCACCCGGCCATCAAGGCGCCGGTGGCGGTGTAGCGCCCAGCCGCGGCTCCATCAGCGCGAACCACCAGCGCGGCACGCTGGCCAGCAGCAGGCAGCCGGCGTAGCCCGTGGGCAGCTGCGGGCCGGGCAGCGCCTGCAGCTCGCCGAAGGGCTTCCAGGCGTGCATGTGGTGGTCGGAGTGGCGCTGCAGGTTGGCAGTGGTGGCGTTGGTAAGCCAGTGGTCGGCGTTCCAGGCGTGCGCCACGCCGAAGGGCTCGGCGCGGCCCGACGCATCGTGCCGGCGCTGCAGGCCGTAGTGCTCGATGTAGTTGATGGTCTCCAACAGCAGCACGGCCTGCGCCGACTGCACCACCCAAAACAGCAGCGCCCAGGGCCCGAAGGCGGCCGCCAACAGCCACAGCACCAGCGCCTGCACCACCACGGCGGCCAGCAGCGGGCTCTGCGCCCAGCCCTGCCGGTGCTGGCGCAGGCGCGCGGCCTCCAGCCGCCAGGCGCTGGCCCAGCTGCCGGCCAGCGTGCGCGGCAGGAAGCGCCAGAGGCTCTCGCCGCGGCGCGCGGTGGCCGGGTCGTCGTGCGTGGCGGCGCGCACGTGGTGCCCGCGGTAGTGCTCGACCATGAAGTGCGTGTACAGCACGCTGCCCATCAGCAGCCAGGCGACGGCGCGGTCGAGGCGGCGCTTCGAGTGGCCCAGCTCGTGCGCATCGGTGATGCCCTGGCTGCCGCTGACGCCGCCGACGCCGAGCCCCAGCGCCACCACGGCCGCGGCACCGGCGGCATCAGCCGGCTGCGCCACCGCGACGGCCACGCCCAGCACCTGCAGACCCAGCTGCAGCGGCAGGTGCAGCAACAGGCACAGCCGGTGCCAGCCGGTGTGCCCGCTGGGCGCGGGCGAGCGCTGCAGCGCCGGCACGCGCTCGGACAGCGCCACCAGGCCCATGAAGCCCAGCATGTAGGCCCAGGCTGCCCAGGGCGAGGCCCAGGCGGCCACGGCGGTGCCCAGCGGCAGCAGCCAGGCGATGGCGAAGCGGCTTTCGATCCACGGCATCGCCGGATCATCCACCATCCACCGCGCGCCGCCACGGGTGCTCCGGGATAATCCTCGCCGCATGAACCCGCTGCTCGACCGCCTGCATCCCTACCCCTTCGAACGCTGGCGCGAGCTCACGCAGGGCATAGTGCCAAACCCGGCACTGGCGCCCGTCTCGCTGGGCATCGGCGAGCCGCGCCACGCCACGCCGGCGCTGATCGAGGAGGCCATCGTGCGCAGCCTCACGGGCCTGTCGAAGTACCCGGCCACGCTGGGCGAGCCGGCGCTGCGCGAGGCCATCGCCGGCTGGGTGCACCGCCGCTACGGCGTGGCGCTGGACGCGGCCACGCAGGTGCTGCCGGTCACGGGCTCGCGCGAGGCGCTGTTCGCTTTCGCGCAGACGGTGATCGACGCCACGCAGTCCGGCGCCACCGTCGTCTGCCCCAATCCCTTCTACCAAATCTACGAGGGCGCAGCCCTGCTGGCCGGCGCGCAGACCGCCTTCGTGCCCGGTGACCCGGCGCGCAACTTCGCTGCCGTGTGGGACGCGGTCGACGAGGCCACCTGGGCGCGCACGCAACTGCTGTACGTGTGCAGCCCCGGCAACCCGACGGGCGCGGTGATGCCCCTGGCCGAGTGGCAGCGCCTGTTCGAGCTGAGCGACCGCCACGGCTTCGTGATCGCGTCGGACGAGTGCTACTCCGAGATCTACTTCGGCGACGAGGCTCCCCTGGGCAGCCTGCAGGCCGCGAAGGCCCTGGGCCGCCACGACTTCCGCCGCCTCGTGGCCTTCACCAGCCTGTCCAAGCGCAGCAACGTGCCGGGGCTGCGCTCGGGCTTCGTGGCGGGCGATGCCACGGTGCTGCGGCGTTTCCTGCTGTACCGCACCTACCACGGCAGCGCCATGAGCCCGGTGGTTCAGGCCGCCAGCGTCGCGGCCTGGAACGACGAGGCCCACGTGGTGGCCAACCGGGCCCTGTACCGCGCCAAGTTCGCAGCCGTCACGCCGGCGCTGGCCGAGGTGCTGGACGTGAAGCTGCCCGACGCCGCGTTCTACCTGTGGGCCGGTGTCCCTTCACGCGGCGCGGGTCCGGGCGACGACATCGCCTACGCCCGCGGACTGCTCGCTCAATACAATGTGCACGTGCTGCCCGGCAGCCTGCTGGCGCGCGCCGTGAACGGTGTCAACCCGGGCCGGGGTCGCGTGCGGCTGGCCCTGGTGGCCGGCGAGGCCGAGTGCCTTGAGGCCGCCCGCCGCATCGCCGCCTTCACCCGCACCTACCGAGACACCGAGCCATGACCACCGACCTCGCCCTGCTGCAGACCACCATCGACGTGGCCTGGGAACGGCGCACCGAAATCAACGCCGCCAACGCCCCGCAGGTCTGCGAGGCCGTCGAGCAGGTGATCGCCGCGCTCAACGGCGGCCGGCTGCGGGTGGCCGAGCGCCGCGGCGTCGGCGAGTGGTCCGTCAACCAGTGGGTGAAGAAGGCGGTGCTGCTGAGCTTCCGCCTCACCGACAACCAGCCCATGCACGCGGGCGACCTGGCGTTCTTCGACAAGGTCAGGCCCAAGTTCTCGCAGCTCGACGAGGCCGAGATGCGCGCCAGCGGCGTGCGCGTGGTGCCGCCGGCGGTGGCGCGGCGCGGCAGCTTTATCGGCCGCAACGTGGTGCTGATGCCGAGCTACGTGAACATCGGCGCGTACGTGGACGAAGGCACGATGGTCGACACCTGGGCCACGGTGGGCAGCTGTGCCCAGATCGGCCGCAACGTGCACCTCAGCGGCGGCGTCGGCATCGGCGGCGTGCTCGAGCCGCTGCAGGCCAACCCGACCATCATCGAGGACAACTGCTTCATCGGCGCGCGCTCCGAGGTCGTCGAGGGCGTCATCGTCGAGGAAAACTCGGTGCTGGGCATGGGCGTGTACCTGGGCCAGAGCACGCCGATCTTCGACCGCGCCAGCGGCCAGATCAGCTACGGCCGCGTGCCCAGCGGCAGCGTGGTGGTCAGCGGCGGGCTGCCCAAGACCGCCGCCGACGGCACGCCATATTCGATGTACGCCGCGATCATCGTCAAGCGCGTCGACGCGCAGACACGCAGCAAGACCAGCATCAACGAGCTCTTGAGAGCCTGATTCGTACGGGCCCGACCCGAACGCGATTCCGACCCACCGACGAGGACCCCGGCCATGGCAAACAACCTCGAACGCGTGCTTCGCCTGATGGCGGAAAAGAACGCCTCCGACGTCTACCTGGCGGCCAACACGCCGATCCTCATCAAGATCCACGGCCAGATCCTCCAGCTGTCGGACCAACTGCTGACCACCAACCAGACGCGCCAGCTGCTCGCCGAACTGCTCGCCCCGCAGCAGATGGAAGAGCTCGAGGAGACCGGCGAGCTCAACGTCGGCATCAGCATCGCGCGCGTGGGCAGCTTCCGACTCTCGGCGTTCAAGCAGCGCGGCTCGATCGCGGCCGTGTTCCGCTGCATCCCCTTCGCCATACCCGACCTCGGGACGCTGGGCCTGCCCCCGCTGATGAGCCAGATCGTCACCGAAAAGCGCGGCCTCATCCTCATGGTGGGGGCCACCGGCACTGGCAAGAGCACCTCGCTGGCCTCGATGATCGAGTGGCGCAACCAACAGATGACGGGGCACATCCTCACCATCGAGGACCCGATCGAGTTCCTGTTCAGCAACAAGAAGAGCGTGGTCAACCAGCGCGAGGTGGGTCGCGACACGCAGAGCCTGCAGGTCGCGCTGAAGAATGCGCTGCGCCAGGCGCCGGACTGCATCCTGATCGGCGAAATCCGCGACCGCGAGACCATGAGCGCCGCGCTGTCGTACGCGTTGTCGGGCCACCTCGTGCTGAGCACGCTGCACGCCAACAACAGCTACCACGCGCTCGGGCGCATCCTGAGCTTCTACTCGCCCGAGTCGCGGCCCACGCTGCTGTCGGATCTGGCCTCGGGCCTGAAGGCCATCATCTCGCAGCGTCTGCTGCGTGCCAACGCCGGCGGTCGGGTGCCGGCAATCGAGGTGCTGCTCAACACCAAGCTCGTCGCCGAGATGATTGAGAAGGGAGACCTCTCTTCGGTGAAGGAGGCCATGGAGAAGAGCCTGGCCGAGGGCTCGCAAACCTTCGAGCAGGACCTCTGCCGCCTCATTAACGAGGGCATCGTCTCGCGCGACGAGGGCTTGAGCCACGCCGACTCGCCCACCAACCTGCTGTGGCGCCTGCAGAACGAACAGGCGCCGATGTTGCGCTCGGCGTCGAAGAAGGACGAACCCGAGGCCGCGACCTACACCGACATGGTCATCGACGTGCGTCCCGAGGATCCGCGGCTGGCCAATCCGCCCTGGATGAGGGCGTGAGCGATGCGCTGCGCCTGACCGAGGCGCTGATCGCCTGCCCCAGCGTCACGCCCGCGGAGGCTGGGTCGATCGAACTGCTTCAGCGTCGCCTGGCGGCGGCGGGCTTCGACTGCGAGCGGCTCGACGCTGGCGAGGGCGACGCGCGCGTGGCCAACCTGTGGGCCGTGCACGAGGGCGCGCAGTCCGGGCCGATGATCGTGCTGGCCGGCCACGTGGACGTGGTGCCGTCCGGCCCGCACGAACGCTGGGCCAGCGATCCCTTCGTGCCCACGCACCGCGACGGCCGGCTGCACGGCCGCGGCGCCGCCGACATGAAGGCCGCCGTGGCCTGCATGACTGTGGCCGCCGAGGCCTTCGTGGCGGCGCGGCCCGCGCATGCCGGCAGCGTGGCGCTGTTGTTCACCTCCAACGAGGAAGGCTCGTCGAACGACGGCTCGGCCCATGCGGTGGAGGTGCTGCGCGCCCGCGGGCTGAAGCCGCTAGCCGCGCTGGTGGGCGAGCCCACCTCGGTGGAGCGCGTGGGCGACATGGTCAAGAACGGCCGCCGCGGCACGCTCTCGGCCCGGCTGGTGGTGCGCGGCCTCCAGGGCCACGTCGCCTACCCGCAGTTCGCGCGCAACCCCATCCACCAGGTGGCGCCGGCGCTGGCCGAGCTCGCCGCCACGGTGTGGGACGAGGGGAACGAGCACTTCCTGCCCACCAGCTTCCAGGTCAGCAACATCCACGGCGGCACGGGCGTGGGCAACGTCATCCCCGGCGAGGTGGTGGTGGACTGCAACTTCCGCTTTGGCACCCGAAGCACGGCGGTCTCGCTGCGCCAGCGCTTCGAGGCGCTGCTCGACCGTCACGGGCTCGAGTTCGCGGTGGAATGGCAGCTCGGCGGCGAGCCCTTTTTGACGCAGCCGGGCTGGCTGTGCGACGCGCTGGTGGCGGCGGTGGAGGCCGAGTTCAGCGTCCGGCCCGTGCTCAGCACCACGGGCGGCACGTCAGACGGCCGTTTCCTCGCCACCTGGTGCGAGCAGGTCATGGAGTTCGGCGTGCGCAACGCCAGCGCCCACCAGGTCGATGAATGGGTGGAGGTCGACGCGATCGAGCCGCTCGCCCGCGTCTACCGGCGCACCCTGCAGGCGCTGCTGGGGTGAGCACGCTGATCGAGACCGTGCGCGCGGCTGCCGCGCGGCTGGACGGCGCCGGCGTGGCCTTCGGCCACGGCACCGCCAACGCCGTCGACGAGGCGGCCTGGCTAGTGCTGTGGCGGCTGGGCCTGCCGCTTGACGCGCTGGACGAGCACGCCGCGCGCGTGCTCATGGCCGACGAGACCGTGGCGGTGGACGCGCTGGTGCAGCAGCGCATCGGCACACGCCGGCCCGCGGCCTACCTCACCGGCGAGGCCTGGCTGCAGGGCGTGCCGTTCACGGTGGACGAGCGCGTGATCGTGCCGCGCTCGCTGATCGCCGAACTGGTGGCCGACGCCGACGGCAACGGCGCGCTCGACGCCTGGCTGCACCCCGACACGCGCCGCGTGCTCGACCTGTGCACCGGCAACGGCAGCCTCGCCGTCCTGGCCGCGATGGCCTGGCCCGAGGTGGACGTGCTGGCCACCGACCTGAGCGCCGACGCGCTGGCCGTGGCGGCGCTGAACGTGCAGCGCCATGGCCTCGAAGGCCGCATCCGCCTGGCCCAGGGCGATGGCTGGGCCGCGGTCGACGCGCTCGGCGAGCCCGAGCCCTTCGACCTGATCCTGTGCAACCCGCCCTACGTGAATGCGCGCTCGATGGCGGCGCTGCCGGCGGAGTACCGCGCCGAGCCGGCCATCTCTCTCGCGGGTGGCGCCGACGGCATGGACTTCATCCGGCCGCTGCTCGCCGGCCTGGCCCCGCACCTGGCGCGCGACGGCGTGCTGGTGCTGGAGATCGGCCACGAGATCGAGCACTTCCACCGCGCCTTCCCGCGCCTGCCCATCGTCGGCCTGCCCACCAGCGCGGGCGACGAGCAGGTGCTGCTGATCGAGGCCGCAGCACTGCGGTTCCTGGCGTGATCACGCTGCGCGACATCACGCTGCGCCGCGGCGTCAAGGTGGTGCTGCAGGGCGCGGGCCTGGTGCTGCAGCCCGGCGAGAAGGTCGGCCTCATCGGCCGCAACGGGGCCGGCAAGTCGAGCCTGTTCGCGCTGCTGACGGGCCGGCTCGCGGCCGACCGCGGCGACGTCGAGATCCCGCCGCGCTGGCGCATCGGCGAGGTGGCGCAGGACATGCCCGAGACCGACCAGGGCGCCACCGACTTCGTGCTCGACGGCGACGTCCCGCTGGTGGCGGCGCAACGCGCGCTGGCCGAGGCCGAGGCGGCCGAAAATGGCGAGGCCATCGCGCACGCCCACCTGGCGCTGGACGAGGCCGGAGCCTTCGATGCGCGCGCGCGGGCGCAGGCGCTGCTGCTAGGCCTGGGCTTCAGGACGGCGCAGCTCGACGCGCCCGTCGACAGCTTCAGCGGCGGCTGGCGCATGCGGCTGCAGCTGGCGCGCGCGCTGATGTGCCCGGCCGAACTGCTGCTGCTGGACGAGCCTACCAACCACCTCGACCTCGACGCGCTGGTGTGGCTGGAGGCCTGGCTCAAGCGCTTCGAGGGGCTGCTGGTGGTCATCAGCCACGACCGCGAGTTCCTCGATGCGGTCACCAGGGTCACGGTGCACCTGGATGAGTTGACGCTCACGCGCTACGGCGGCAACTACACGGCCTTCGAGGAGCAGCGCGCCGAGCGGCTGCAGCTGGCCGCCGCGGCCTACAGCAAGCAGCAGGAGCGCATCGCGCACCTGCAGCGCTTCATCGACCGTTTCAAGGCCAAGGCCACCAAGGCCAAGCAGGCGCAGAGCCGCGTCAAGGCGCTGGCGCGCATGGAAAAGCTCGCGCCCGTGCTCACCAGCAGCGACTTCGAGTTCGAGTTCCGCGAGCCGCAGAGCCTGCCCAACCCGATGCTCAGCTTCGACGCCCTGGACTGCGGGTACCTGTCAGCCCCCACGGCCGGCGCAAGCGCCGACCTGCCCCCCAAGGGGGCGGCGCCCGCCTTGGGGCGGCCCGGCGGCGGCCGCGCCGCGCCCATCGTCAAGGGCTTCAGCCGCAGCGTCCTGGCCGGCCAGCGCATCGGCATCCTGGGCGCCAACGGCCAGGGCAAGAGCACGCTGGTGAAGACCATCGCACGCGCGCTGCCGCCCCTGGGCGGCCGCGTCACCGAGGGCAAGGGCCTGGTCATCGGCTACTTCGCGCAGCAGGAGCTCGACGTGCTGAGCCTGGACGACGGCCCGCTGATGCACCTGGTGCGCCTGGCGCGCGACGTGGGCCCGGCCGCGCGCGAACAGGAGCTGCGCGACTTCCTCGGCCGCTTCCGCTTCACCGGCGACATGGTCACGCAGGCCGTGGGCAGCCTCAGTGGCGGCGAGAAGGCGCGCCTGGTGCTGGCCATGCTGGTGTGGCAGAGGCCCAACCTGCTGCTGCTGGACGAGCCCACGAACCACTTGGACCTCACCACGCGCGAGGCGCTGTCGATCGCGCTCAACGAGTTCGAGGGCACGGTGATGCTGGTGAGCCACGACCGTGCGCTGCTGCGCGAGGTGTGCGACGAGTTCTGGCTGGTGGCCGGTGGCCGCGTGCAGCCCTTTGACGGCGACCTCGACGACTACCAGCGCTGGCTGCTCGAGGTCAGCCGCGCCGCCGCGCGCGGGCAGCCGGCGCCGGAGCCGCCGAAGGCCGCCGTCGCCGAACCCGGGCCCCGCGCGGCGGCCAGGGCCGCGCCACCCCCGCCGCCCGCCCCGAAGCAGCCGACGCGGGAATCGCGCCAGCAGACCAAGCAGGCCAAGCAGTCGCGCGCCAAGCAATCCGAGCGCACGCGGCCGCTGCGGATCGAGCTGGCGCGCATCGACGAACGGCTGGGTCGGCTGGCCGCCGAGAAGGCCGAGGTGGAGACCGCGCTGGCGGCGCCGGGCAACGACTACGCCGAGCTGGGCCGCCGACTGGCCCACGTGGGCGCCGAGGTGGCGATGCTCGAGGACCGCTGGCTGGAGTTGCAGACCGAGGTTCAGGCGCTGCTGGCCGAGGAGAGCTGACCGCCCGGGCCGCGCACCGGGCTCGATCGGGGCGCCCGCGGCGTCTTGGCACGGGCCTGAAGACAGCAAGAGAATTCAGGCTGGGCTTGCTCCCCTGCCCCCACCCAAGGAGACGCCGTCTTGCCCCAGTGTCGACCGCTGCTGACCGTACGACTGGCTGCCGTCATGGTGGCGCTGGCCGCGCCGCTGGCCGCCGCACAGAACCCGGTGATCGTGCTGAGGGACTGCCCCAATGTCTGTCCAGAGATGGTGCTGTTGCCGGCTGGCAGCTTCGTCATGGGCAGCCGCGATTCCGAACCTGGCCGATTCAAGAATGAAGGCCCACGACGCAGCGTCACCATCGCTCAGCCGGTCTTCGTAGGGCGCTTCGAGATCACCTTTGAGCAGTACGACGCGTGTGTGGCCGATCAAGGGTGCTCCGAAAAGCCCGACGACAAGGGCTGGGGCCGGGGCAAGCGCCCCGTCATCCATGTCAACTGGACCGAGGCACGGGCCTATACGCGGTGGCTTAGCCGCAAGACGAACAAGACGTACCGGCTGCTCACTGAGGCCGAGTGGGAGTACGCCGCGCGCGCCGGCAGCAGCACGCGATGGCACTTTGGCGAGGACGAGAACCGCCTGGTGGACTATGCCAACTACGCAGGCTCGGGCGTTGGCAAGACCCAGCCCGTAGGGCTGCTGGAGCCGAACGCCTTCGGTCTGTTCGACATGCACGGCAACGTGTGGGAGTGGGTGCAGGACTGTTACGCGGACAACCTCAATGGCACCCCAGTGGACGGCAGTTCAAGGGAGGATGCGCCTTGCCGCGAGCGGGTGATGCGAGGCGGCAGTTACTACTTTTCTGCCCGGTTCCTGCGTGTGGCCAGCCGCCTCCCGAGCCCACCTTCCAACCGCATCAGCAACTTGGGCTTCCGTGTGGCCCGAACGCTGCCATAGTCAAGGTCGTACAACCCGGCCAACGAGGTCTTGCTGGGGGCAGCCAGCCCCGAAACGGTCAGCCAGGCCGCACGCGAGCAGAGCAGTCAGTTGCTGCTGGCCCCGAACTTCGGGCTGGTGTCAGGCCATGCGGCAGGCCAGTCGGGCACCTCGCTGCGGCTGCGCCTGCTGACCAACATCACCGACCCCAACGCCGGCCTCAACGTGTCGCGCAGCTTTGCCGCCACGTTGAGCCTAACCCTATTGGCCGCGCCCGACCCCGGCCAGTCGTTCGGCCTGCGGTTCAGCGACGGCGGCATCGACGCCGCGAACAACGATGTCGTGGAACTGTTCTGGGCCGGCGTTGCCGGCAACGGCGTCATCTTGCTCCGCAAACAGGACTTCGCGGCGGGCACCATCACCGACCTGGCCTCGGCCCCTGTGGCCGCACCCCTCGGCGCGGCGATGCTCGTGCTGTCCCTCTCGCACGGTGCGCCGGGTAGCCAGCTGATCTACGGAAGCTATGGCTACGCCGACAACAACGGCTTGCTCCTGGGCGGCATCACGACCTTCGGCACCCCGGCGACCGCCTTCAACGGCGAGGCCTACACGCGGGTGGAGCTGCGTGCCACGGGCGTATCGGCACCGATCCCCGAACCTGGCAGCTGGGCACTGATGGCCGCCGGACTGGCCGGCTTGGCGTTGCGTCGGCGGATGCGCGGGGCCGCCTGAACGGCGCGGGTTCAGGATCGGTTTTCGAGGGCTCCACGGCGCTGGACGGGCATGGCTGCCGGCGCCTTGCCTGGTCGCCGATACCGGCATTCGAGGCTGGACTTCTGTAGCCCACGCTCCTAGCCGGCGCCCAGCAGTTCCAGCAGCAGCCGCACGCGCGCCTGGGCTGGGGTGGCGTCGCCGGCCGAATGCAACGCATCGGCCGCGCGGCCGCCGCCCTCGACCACCCCACCGGCCACGCAGCGCGACGCGCGCCACACGCGCACGCCCTGCGCCTGCGCGGCCCGGGCCGCCGCCAGCAGCGCGAGGTGCACGCTGCCGTTGCCCGAGCCGGCGATGACGATGCCGCGCGCGCCGGACGCCACCAGCGCGGCCAGGCTCTCGCCGCGCACACCGGCGTGGCTGGTGACGATGTCCACCACCGGCCAATCGGCCACCGGCACGGCCAGTGCGGCGGCCGCATCGCCGCCCACCGCGGGCCAGGCGCGCAGCACGCGCAGCCGGCCGTCTTGCCACAGTGCCAGCGGCCCGGCGTCGCCGCCCGTGAAGGCCTCGAGCCGATAGCCGTGCACCTTGCGCGCCTCGGTGCCGGCGTACACCGCGCCGCTGAAGGCCAGCAGCACGCCCTGCACGCCCGGCCAGGCGGCCAGCGTCACGGCATCGAGCAGGTTCTGCGGGCCGTCGGGCGAGGGCGCGGTGGCCGGGCGCATCGCCGCGGTCAGCACGACGGGTTTGCTCGCCGCCACGGCGTGGTGCAGGAAGGTGGCGGTCTCCTCCAGCGTGTCGGTGCCGTGGGTGACGACGACGCCGCGCACCTCGGGCCGCGCCAGGTGGCCGGCCACGGCGCGCGCCAGGGTCACCCAGGTGGTGTGGTCCATGTCGCTGCTGTCCAGCCGGGCCAGCGAGTGCGCCTCGATGGCGCGGCCGGCCAGCGCCGGCACGGCGTCCACCAGGGCCTGCGCGGCCAGCGCGCCGGCCTGGTAGCCCAGATGGGCGCTGGGGCACGCGGCAGCGTCGGCCACGACGCCAGCGATGGTGCCGCCGGTGCCGATGACCACGACGAGGGAATTCGGACTTGGCATGTTCGCCTTTCTGGATGAAACTACAGCCCTGGATAGATTGACAGCCTGCGCGCCGCCGCGGGCGCCGCCATGCAAGAAAGCCCCAAGCTCACCGCCCGACAGCAGCAGGTCCTCGACCTCGTGCAGAGCGCCATCGAGCGCACCGGCGCACCGCCCACGCGGGCCGAGATCGCCGCCGAGCTGGGCTTCAAGTCGGCCAATGCCGCCGAAGAGCACCTGCAGGCCCTCGCGCGCAAGGGCGTCATCGAACTCGTGGGCGGCACCTCGCGCGGCATCCGGCTGAAGTCTGACACGCTGCGCGCGCTGGCCCAGGCCCGGCTCGACGGCATCGGCAAGCAGTACATGCTGCCGCTGCCGGCCATCGCGCAGCTCACGCTGCCGCTGGTGGGCCGCGTGGCCGCCGGCAGCCCCATCCTGGCGCAGGAGCACGTGGACACCAGCTTCCTGATGGAGGCCTCGATGTGGGCGCGCCGGCCCGACTACCTGCTCAAAGTGCGCGGCATGAGCATGCGCGACGCCGGCATCCTCGATGGCGACCTGCTCGCCGTGCAGAAGGCCAAGGACGCCAAGAACGGCCAGATCGTCGTGGCGCGTCTGGGCGACGAGGTCACCGTCAAGCGCCTGCGCCGCACCAGCAAGGGCATCGAGCTGATTCCCGAGAACCCCGACTTCGAGACCATCCACGTGCCGCCCGACACGGCCGACTTCGAGCTCGAGGGCATCGCGGTGGGCCTCATCCGCAACACCAAGCTGATGTGAGGCGCGCCGAGCGGGCTCGACGCCTCCCGCTTGAACTCGGGTGGCAGATCGTGGCAGCGGCGCCCATTCGGACCGTCTCGCCGCTCCCCCTGGGTCTCGTCTGGCCTTGATCGGCCGCCTCAGTCTCAGGGTTGACCCTCATCCGGCTACGCCGCGCCCACCGGGCGCGCAGCATCGCCCGGCCGCAGGCGACGCGGAGGTCTGCGGAAGCGGCAAGCCGGTTGCTGGCGCCGGCGCCGACCGGCAAGTTGCCGGGCGTTGATCGCGCGGCGCGACGTGCCAGTCGTTGACGATCAACAATTTTTACGGATAAGCTGGTTTCGTCGTTTGCCCCGTCTCGCCCCGGCAACGCGTTCCCGTGTAGAGCAGGGGCGCTGCCTTGGTCTCCAGGGGACGATCGGTCCCGTACTCTCAAACGTTGAGCGCTGGCAGTTGCAGGTGCCAGGAGATCCACCATGATTTCTCGTGAATCGTCGTTCCAGCGTCCAGTTGCGCCAGGCACGAACTTGGCGCCCGCTGCCTCCTCAGCGCGACTGCCCCCGCCAGACGTCAGCAACGGCACTTTCGCTCCGCCGCCGCCGTATGACGTTTCCTTCGTCGTCCCCGTTGCGCCGGTGGTGGTCGTTTATCTGGCGATAGAGCTGGCCAAGGCACTCAACGGTTCGGCGCAATCCAGCCGCGCGGAGACGGAGCAGCTTCAGAAGGAGCTTCTACATCAGTTGCGGTGCGTTCCCGGGGTAACCGCCGCGCGCTATGAATCGATCAAGTCGGAGTTCAACAAGGCGCTCAAAGGCGGTGCCACTGCCTTTGACGGGTTTGTCAGCTGGCTGAAGGGCGAGTTGATGGGGCCAACGTCGGACCAGCGGCAGGCGCCGCCGTCCGCCGCGCAGCCTGACCCAGTCACACCGCGGTCGCCACGGGCTGCGAGCCCTGCTGCGGCGCCTGCCGTCGACCCCCCCGCTGCCAGGGCACGACAGCGCTTTGCATCCGCGCTGAGGGAAGCCGGGTCTCTGAATCAAAGGCTGGTGCCGCAGATGCAAGCGTCGCAAGACGCCTGGAACTCGGCGCAAAACCAGATGGCGCAGTTTTACTGGCAGGCGGCCGGCGGGCAGGCTGCTACACCCCGCCTGCACGCGGCGCTCGCTCAACTGCAGGGCAGCATCCAAGCGCTGCGGAAAGCGTACGCCCAATCCAACGACCCGCTGGCACAGCTGAAGTCAGAGCAGAAGAAGCTGCAGGCACTCCAGCATGAGTCTGGCGGAATGGGTCTGTCGCCGCAGACGCGGCAAACGCTGGGCCAGGTGGGCAAATGGGTCCAAAGCGGCCAGCTCTGGCGTACCAACCTGAACGAGCGCGTCCATGCGCTGGAACAGTGGGCTCAGGCGGCGCAGACGGCTACGCAGGCGCGTGCGGCCGCCGGTGCTCAAGGCGCGGCGCTGATGCTCGCTGTGCCGCCGCCGGAAGGCGCGGCGGCGTCCGTTGTGCAGGCTGCGCGCGCGGCAGAGCGGGCACAGCAGAAGCAGCAGGAGCAGGCTCGGTTACCTGAGCTTGGCGGCGGCTCGACCACCGCAGTGCCTTCGGGCCCCGGTGCGCCGGGCGCTCAAGTGAGTCATACCGGAGGTGTCGGAACGCGAGAGCAGGTCGAGCAGCGGCGGCTGGAACAGGTCGCCGAGGAGTTGCAACGCGTCCAGCGACACATCGCTGAGAGTAGACGCACCCAGCTTGCCGGCGGCAGCCCGGAAGACCAAGCGCAACGAGAAAGAAACTTCTACGACCAATCCCAGCTCTCCCGGATGGGTGTGACGTACAACCAGTTGCAGAACTACCTGCAGACGCCGCAAGGACCTGCGGGCACTGAGGGGCAAGCGGTCAGGGCGGGGATGGGCAGCCAGGGCATCACAGGGCGGCATGCGCTGCCAATGACCGACATGTTCGGCCTGGAATGGCCCAAGGATCTGAACGCCCGACTCCTGCGGGACGGTGTGTTGATCGAATCAGATGCGAGCCATGCTCGGAGACCACCATTCACAGCGAAGAAGGAAAAGGAGATCGTCAAATTTCTTGAGGAGCGAAGGCAAGAAAACGAGATCGATAGTTCATATACCTTCTTCTTTAATCAAGACTCTTATCATCCGAAATTTATGGATGAATTGCGCAAAGAGGCTGAATGGGTCGTGGAGGCGACAAGGCATATCACGGGGCTTGCCCTTGATTTACATTCAATAAAACTCACTATGACGCCAGCGGATGTCCATTTGGACATTCATCGTGATGGAGTTTTCTTTCGCTATATTCGGCGCTTGTCCGCAGAGGGCACACCGACAATTTTTTTTCCGCTTGGCGACCGCCGGGAACCTAGTTCAATCACGCTGGATAAATCCAAGGGCGCCCTCTTTGCTGGTACTCTTTGGCAAAGATCCAAGAAGAAAGATCAGCCTTGGCCTTGGACCATAGCCCCTCTCATGGACAGCGTTAATTCTTTGCGTCAGCAAGGTTATCCGGTCGACTATCGGGCCGTCCCGCATGGCGTGATACCGACCCTGAGGTTTCGAGTTGGGAACGGTGTTGATTATGTAGAAACTTCGCCTGGCGCTCCGCGGGCAACCGCCCCTCAACCCGGTCGTGGCCGGCGGCTTATCATGAGCGTGGACATGGTTCCCAGCCCCTGAGTGAGACGCTGCACTGTTGGCGCCGCGACGCCGGATTGAGCCACTCTGTGGCGCAGCGCCGGCACGCTCGTCTTGCCGGTTGCAATTCACGGCAATTTCTACTTCGTCAATGCCGAGGCCGAACTGGCGCAGATTGCGCATAGGAAGTTCAAACGCCCCCTGAAGCCTGACGACCAGACCGAGGCCAGCCAGCCAGCCAAGAAGGGCCGACTGCGGCAGTGAGATCGTGGCAGATCGTGGCAGCCGCGCCCATTCGGACCGTCTCGCCGCTCCCCCTGGGTCTCGTCTGGCCTTGATCGGCCGCCTCAGTCTCAGGGTTGACCCTCATCCGGCTACGCCGCGCCCACCGGGCGCGCAGCATCGCCCGGCCGCAGGCGACGCGGAGGTCTGCGGAAGCGGTGTCGATCAAGGCCGGCACGGGCCGCCTCACGGTTCAACAGCGAGCGGGACATCGCCCTAGGGACCGCTTGATCTACTTCGTTTCGCTTCTAGCTCGTTCGCCAAGTTTCTTAACTGCTCCGGCGAAGGTAGCTTTGTTTTTTTCGAATCTCCATTCCCCCCCGGTTTGTCGAATAAAGACTCCCAGATCTTGATTCCTGTCGCGCCAGTAAAACCAGCAATTGCATAGTCTTTGGCCGTTCCCAGAACGCGATTAATCAAGCTTTCAAGGGCATCCTTGTATGCGGCTTTGATCGTATCGGCTACCGATTTATCTAAATCCTTCAACGCAACCGACAGCTCCTTCTCAGCTATAGATCTCAGCTTGTCCAAAAATTGCCTTGGAGTTCGCGCCTTGCCCAGCGCTCCGGGGGCCTGACCCAAAGTCTTTTCTATTGCCATTCTGCAGGCTTGGTGGCAAGCCGTTGTCGCACTTTTGCTGGTCCCGACGAAGTGAGTCGCGATCTGTGACGCAGCCCGCTGCTGGATCCAATTGCCCACTGCGCTCATCACCCGAGGATTACGAATCGCCAAAAACGCCGCCCTCAGACCTGCCAGTAAGACGGCGGCTAGGGGCAACGCCGCCACCTGATGCTCCGGTGCAAGTTGCTGAGGTAGCGTGAGAGCAGCCGGGACCGGCGTCGCTGGGCTCTGGAGATTAAGACTGCGTAGAAGGCCATCAGCGGACAGCCCGGCCGCCGGAGCAGCAGAGACGGGCGAGCTGGTGTATGCCATACCGCTTCAACCTTCCATCTAATGACGACTACATAGACCAGGCTACGCTGAACCGCCTGCCAGCTGCACCACGCGGCCGGGGGGTGCTTCACGCCGTATCCAGCACGCCAAAGCACACGCTTCAGCCCGTGTGCGGTAGCCGTTCCGTTCTCAGGCGCCCGACTATCGGCTGAACGGCTTGCCGCTGAAGCGCGCACCCGGCTGGATGCCGCGCTTGGCGAACCAGCCCTGGTTCATCTCGAGCGCGAAGCGGACCGGCCGCTCGGAGCAGTGCGACTGCTCGGACCTGGGCGTCATGTCGGCCAGGTTGACGATGGTGCCGTCGTCAGCGATGAACGCGATGCTCAGCGGCAGCAGCGTGTTGCGCATCCAGAAACAGCGCACGCCGGGCTCCTGGCTCACGAACAGCATGCCCTCGTTCGTGCCCATGCTGGTGCGGAACATCATGCCGGTGGCCTGCTGCTCGGGCGTGACGGCGAGCTCGGCCTGCACGACGTGGATGCCGATGGTCAGCGGCGTGATGGGCAGCTTGGGCTGCGGGCCGGTCTGCGCGGCGGCAGGGGCCGCGGCCAGGACGGCCAGGATCGGGGCCAGGGCGGTGATGCGCTTGATCGATGTCATGGAACGTGCCGGATGTGCCGGCTAGATTATCGTGTGGCTGCGTCCCTGTCCTCCCCGTCCGAAGTGGCCGTCGACGTCGTCGACGACCCGCTGGAGTTCGGCCGCTTCACGCGCTGGGTCAGCGGCCCGGCGGGGGAGCGCCGCGCCGAGAGCTCGCTGCAGCTGGCGGGCATGCACTGCGCAGCCTGCGCCGGCTTGATCGAGAACGCGCTCGCGCGCGTCGACGGCGTGGCCGCGGTGCAGGTCAGCGCCGCCAGCGAGCGTGCCAGCGTTACCTGGGATCCCGAGCGCACCCGTCCCTCGGCGCTGATCGCGGCCGTGCGACGCGCCGGCTACGACGCCGTGCCCGACGCCGCCGCACCGGCGCGCGAGATGCGGCGCCGCGAGGCGCGGCAGGCCCTTTGGCGCCTGTTCGTCGCCAGCTTCTGCGCCATGCAGGTGATGATGTTCGCCTGGCCCAGCTACGTGGCCACGCCCGAGGAGCTCGGCACCGAGATGCTGCGCCTGCTGAACTGGGGCAGCTGGATGCTCACGCTGCCGGTGATGGCCTTCTCGGCAACACCTTTCTTCGCCGGTGCCTGGCGCTCGCTGCGCAGCGTGCTGGCCGGGCGGGGCCGCCTGTTCGACCCCCGCGCCATCGGCATGGATGTTCCCGTAGCGCTGGGCCTGCTGATCACGTTCGTGGCCAGCACAGGCGCCACCTTCGACCCCGGCGGCCCGTTCGGCCGCGAGGTCTACTTCGACTCGCTGACCATGTTCGTGAGTTTCCTGCTCGGTGCACGCTGGGTGGAGCTGAAGGCCCGGAGCCGCGCGGCCGAGCAGCTCGAGCGCGCCATGGCCCGGCTGCCCGAGACCGCCTGGCGGGTGAGCCCCGACGGCGCCGTGACCGCCGTCAGCACGCTGCGCCTGCACGTGGGCGACCTGGTGCGCGTGCCGCTGGGCCAGGCCTTCCCGGCCGACGGCGTGCTGCACGAGGGCCGCACCGAGGCCGACGAGTCGCTGCTCACCGGCGAGTCGACGCCCGTGGCCAAGTCCGAGGGCAGCCCGGTGGTGGCCGGCAGCGTGAACGTGGGTTCGCCGGTGCTGGTGCGCGTGGAGCGCATTGGCGGCGACACGCGGCTCGAGGGCATCGTCTCGATGATGAAGAGCGCGCTGGCGCAGCGCCCGGCCGCCGCGCGGCTGGCCGACCGCTGGGCGCCGCCCTTCCTGTGGGCGGTGCTGCTGCTGGCGGCGGGCGGTGCCGCGGCCTGGAGCCTGATCGATCCGTCGCGCGCCGTGTGGGTGGCGGTGTCGGTGCTCATCGTCACCTGCCCCTGCGCGCTGTCGCTGGCGGCGCCGGCCACGCTGGTGGCCGCGGCGCGCGGCATGGCGCGCGAGGGCGTGCTGCTGCAGCGTCTGGATGCCATCGAGGTGCTGGCCCGCGCGCGCCACGCGGTGTTCGACAAGACCGGCACGCTCACCGAGGACCGTCCCACGCTGGCCGGCGTGCGGCTGCGGCCGCTGGCGCAGCCGGCTGCCGACGCGGCCACGCTGCGTCAACACGCGGCGTCGCTCGCGGGCTGGTCGCAGCACCCGCTGTCGCGCGCGCTCGTCGCGGGCCTGGGCGAGGCCCCGGCGGGCTGGGTGAGCGTTCGCGAAGTGCCCGGCGCGGGTGTCGAGGGCGTCGATGCGCAGGGCCGCGCCTGGCGCCTGGGCTCGCCCGCCTGGGCTGCGGGCGAGGGCGGCGACGACGCCGTGGTGCTGGCCTGCGACGGCGTGGCGCAGGCCGCCTTCGACTTCGACGAGACCCTGCGCAAGGGCGCGGACGAGGCGGTGTCGCGGCTTCAGGCCGAGGGCGTGCAGGTGACGCTGCTCAGTGGCGACCGTGCCGCGCGCGCGCAGGCCCTGGCCGCGCGGCTGGGCATCGTGCGCGTGCAGGCCGGTGCCTCGCCCGAGGCCAAGCTGGCCGCGCTGGCCGCCCTGCAGTCTGCCGACGGGCCCGTGGTGATGGTGGGCGACGGCGTCAACGACGCGCCGGTGCTGGCGCGTGCCGACGCCTCGCTGGCCATGGGGCAGGGTGCCCTGGTGGCGCGTGCCCAGGCCGATGCCGTGGTGACGTCCAGCCGCCTGGACGACATCGTGCGCGCGCGTGCGCGCGCACGCCGCGCGGTGGCCATCGTGAAGCAGAACCTGGTGATGTCGGCGGCGTACAACGCCACGTGCATCCCGCTGGCGCTGGTGGGCTGGCTGCCGCCCTGGGCCGCGGGCCTGGGCATGGCGCTGAGCTCGCTGGTCGTGATCGTCAACGCCCAGCGCGCCGCGCGCTGACGGCGGGCCCCATGGAAAGCCTGTACCTGCTGATCCCGCTGTCGGCGCTGATCGTGCTGGGCATCATCGCCGTCTTCGGCTGGGCGCTGAACCGCGGCCAGTTCGAGGACCTCGAGCGCGAAGGTGAACGGATCCTGACAGACGAGCCCGGGCCGCTTGACGCCGGTCAAGCCCGCCGCGAGGACTGAACGGAAGAATGCCCGGACAGGCTGCAGGCGTTGCAGCCCATCCGAGGAGTCCGTTCGATGTCAACCACACGTGCTGCCGCATCCGGGCAGGCCGTCTATGCCGACAACGTGGTCAGGCTGTTCGCCCTGGCCGCCGTGTTGTGGGGCGTGGTCGGCATGCTCGTCGGCGTCATCATCGCCGCCCAGCTGACCTGGCCCGAGCTCAACCTGGGCATTCCCTGGCTCAGCTACGGCCGCCTGCGGCCGCTGCACACCAACGCGGTGATCTTCGCGTTCGGCGGCTGCGCGCTGTTCGCCACCAGCTACCACGTCGTGCAGCGCACCTGCCAGACGCGGCTGTTCGCGCCGGGACTGGCGATGTTCACCTTCATCGGCTGGCAGCTCGTCATCCTGGCGGCAGCCATCAGCCTGCCCCTGGGCTACACCCAGGGCAAGGAGTACGCCGAGCTCGAGTGGCCCATCGACCTGCTGATCGCGGTGGTGTGGGTGAGCTACGCCATCGTGTTCTTCGGCACCATCGGCATCCGCAAGGTCCGCCACATCTACGTGGCGAACTGGTTCTTCGGGGCCTTCATCATCGCCGTGGCGCTGCTGCACATCGTCAACAGCGCCGCCATCCCCTGGGGCGCGATGAAGAGCTACAGCGCCTATGCCGGCGTGCAGGACGCGATGATCCAGTGGTGGTACGGCCACAACGCGGTGGGCTTCTTCCTCACGGCGGGCTTCCTCGGGATGATGTACTACTACATCCCCAAGCAGGCCGAGCGCCCGGTGTACAGCTACCGGCTGAGCATCGTGCACTTCTGGGCGCTGATCTTCACGTACATGTGGGCGGGCCCGCACCACCTGCATTACACCGCGCTGCCCGACTGGGCACAGAGCATCGGCATGGTCTTCAGCCTGGTGCTGCTGGC